>JAZNML010000064.1:0-34622 GCA_045579565.1 Ruminiclostridium sp. | reverse complement strand
GAGGGGAGGTACGGTTATGTCAATTTTTCCTTCGGTAAGCACCTCTGCGCCCGCATTTCTAAGTCTCCATATAATTACACCGTTTACTTTTCTTACTTTTTCATTTGAAACATTAAGTAAAACAGCTGATGTATCCTCTTCAAGGCAGGACAGAAGAACGGGTGCGTAAAAACGTTTTGCGGCATAATGCAGTGCCTTGGGGCGGTTATAGTAGTCAAGACTTGACCAGGAAATAACAGGATTGCTGTCGTTCACCTGCCAGTAAAGGCTGCCCATACATTTACCTCTGTTACGGCGCATATGCTCAACATTTGAGCGAATACAGTCACTTTGAACTAATTGTGACGCGTAAATCAGCTTGTCGAAGCTGTATGGATAACGGCACATCTGCGCAATATAATAGAGAAGCTTTTCATTTCCGGCGGTGCATTTCTGGTGTGCTTCCATAACAGGACCGCAGATATTAAGGTCTTTTTCCTCGGCAAAGGTGCGGATTGTTTTCATACAGGGAATTGACTCAAAGCCGTATTCGGAGCAGAATGGGAACAGGTGTTTTCTGAAATCCTCGATAGGCTTGAAGTTATGCCAGATATCCCAGTAATGCTGGTCTCCGCGGTGATTGTCGGAGCTTCCTCTGAAAACACCTTCTTCGCCGAACTGGTTTCCACCGCTTGAAGGAGATGATGGCCAGTAGAATCGCTGAGGGTCATATTTGCAGATTGCTTCGGGAATAATCTGTTCAAACAGCTTGACATAGTCTGCCTGAGCTTCCTTATCTTCGGGGATTCCCCAGCCTTCCCACATGCTTTCAACTTCGTTGTTTCCGCACCAAAGAGCAATACATGGGTGGTTACGCATACGCTTTATATTGTCCTTGATTTCTGCTTTTATGGTAGCTTCAAGCTTTTCGCTTAGCTTATAAGAGGAGCAGGCAAACATAAAATCCTGCCATAAAATAATGCCGAGTCTGTCACATTCGTTGAGGAATTCGTCTTCCGGGTAATATCCGCCTCCCCATATGCGAAGGGTGTTATAGTTAGCGTTTACACATTCCTGTAAAAAGTCATGTATACGGCTTTTGGTGATATAGGGGAAAATCTGGTCAAGAGGAATATAATTAGCTCCCATTGAAAAGATATCTATGCCATTGCAATTAAAACAAAATGTTCCTTTTTCATCGTTTTTGTGAACGGTTAGCTTTCTGAAACCAATGAATTCTGTTACTTCATCAATAATTGCGCCGTTTGTTACAAGTCGTACATTTACTGTGTTCAACGGTTGTTCGCCATAGCCTCTGGGATACCAGAGCTCAGGGTTTGCAAGCTTGAAAACAGCTTTTCCTCCCGTCATAATGCCTGTGAGCATACGCCCGTCTGCTGTGATAATTTCAGCTTCTGCAGATATATCGTTATTGTCGTAGTTTTCGATTTTGGCGGAAACATTAAGGGTAAGGGCGGAATAATCCTCTGAAAAATTCTGCTCAACATATATGCTGTCAATTCTGCCGTAATCAGAACCAATCAGCCAGATATCACGCCATATGCCCATATCAGGGAGTTGAGGACCCCAGTCCCAGCCGAACATACAATGAGCCTTACGGATATGAGGATAGCCTTCCATAGTCATGCTTTGTCCCCATACATAACGTTTTTCCTGTTCCTTTTCAATATAACGTACAGGAGACTTTATGGAGATTTTCAGCTTGTTGTCGCCGGCGGTAAGCTGTTCCTTTACATCAAATTCGTATGTACGGAACATATTATCGGTACTGCCGATATATATATTATTAAGGTAAATATCGGAAATTGAATCAACGCCTTCGAGACGGAGAATTACTTTTTCGTGGGAAAGAAGCGCCTTATCAGCCTGAAAAACGGTCTTGAAATCGTAGTCGTCGCGGGAAATTTCACGGCAGATATATTCATTTTCGCCGTAGTATGGGTTGGGCATTTTCTCGTTGTCGAGCAGCGTCTGATAAACCGAAACAGGAAGTGTACCGCAGGGAAGATATTCCTTTTCGGCAGGTCGTTTCATACGCCAGTTTTTGTTAAGAGCGATTTTCAGCATTGAGGTCAGTCCTTTCCGTATAATTTATTGAATTCAGTATAACATAAAAGGTATAAAAGTTCAATAACTTAATGTAAATAAAGGCGATAACAATGTTAAAAATTTTTTTGGAATTTTTTTGAAAAAAGTATTGACAAAAGAGAGCGTTTCGTGTATAATGTAATAGTCGCTTGAAGCGACGGTAAAATGCTCTTGGGAGTTTAGCTCAGCTGGGAGAGCATCTGCCTTACAAGCAGAGGGTCACAGGTTCGAGCCCTGTAACTCCCACCATTTTTACCACCGTACAGAGCATACGGCCCGGTAGTTCAGTTGGTTAGAACGCTAGCCTGTCACGCTAGAGGTCGTGGGTTCGAGCCCCATCCGGGTCGCCAAAAATGCCTCTGTAGCTCAGTCGGTAGAGCAGAGGACTGAAAATCCTCGTGTCGTTGGTTCGATTCCGACCGGAGGCACCAAGGATATAAAAAAGTCGCTGCTTGATTATATCCTTATATGCGGATTTAGCTCATCTGGTAGAGCGCCACCTTGCCAAGGTGGAGGTAGCGAGTTCGAGCCTCGTAATCCGCTCCATTAGCCCTCGCAATAGTGGGGGCAAAGTTTTTACTTTTGTAAAATGTGTATGCGGTTTCACAAAAGTAAAGACATCCGGCGCTATAGCCAAGTGGTAAGGCGTGGGTCTGCAACACCCTGATCCCCAGTTCAAATCTGGGTGGCGCCTCCAAAACCTCAGTCGAAAGACTGAGGTTTTATTTTTTTCTTGAATATTGGTATGGTATATGCTATAATATACTTAACATTTTCAGGAAGAGGGAATACTACATGAAAAAATACATAACCGCCCTTATAGCTGCGCTAATTGCATTTCTTTCTGCATTTTTCGGTGTTTTCGGAACACTGGATACTACCGTCGGTGATGTTCTTTATCATAAGCCGGATGCTGTAAGTGATAAAATCAAGATAATAAAGATTGACGAAAAGACACTTGACAGATACGGTGAATATACTGATTGGGACAGAGGTATCTATGCTGATCTTGTTGAAGCGCTCAATGTATCTGATGAGATAAGACCTGCTGTTATCGGCTTTGATGTGATTTTTGCAAGTGAGAAGAATGTTGAAACAGATAACCGATTTGCTGAAATCTGCGGAAAATACGGAAATGTAGTCTGTGGCTTCAACTATGTATTTACAAAGAAAATAATTTCCGATGAAAACGGTGAATTATTTGTAAATAATTTGTATATTTCTGATGTAGTAACTCCTTACAAAACTCTTGCCGATACAGTTACACAAGGCTTTGTAACCGCATTGCTTGATGAAACGGATGGAATTATCCGTAAGGCATTTATCTATTTTACAGAAGATGACGGCACCAAAAAGCAGGGATTCAGTACTGCGATTTATGAAAAGTATATGGAATTCTGCGGAATGACGCCGGTTTATCCCACAGATGAAGCTTCTATGCTTCTTCGTTACAGCGGTGGTGTTTCTGATTATGAAAATGTATCTCTCTGTGATGTTATAGATGGTAAGATTCCCGCTGAGGCATTTGATGATTGTATTGTTCTTGTAGGTGCTTATGCGCCCGGCATGATGGATGCATACTATGTACCTGTTGACAGAGGGCAACAGATGTACGGCGTGGAGATTCATGCCAATACGATTCAGGCATTTATAGACGGTAAAATGCTTACTGGATTGCCTTCATGGGTTGACGGAATAATCGCTGGTGTTGTTGCTGCTGTTCTTGTACTTGTTTGCGAAAAGCTCAACGTTCTGCTAACAACTGTAATATGCCTCGGCACAGCTGTGTTAAAGCTTGTAGCGGGTGGAATATTATTTAACGGCGGTTATATATGGGATAATCTCACTGTTCCTGTAATGGCTGTAATTATCGCCGTTTATCTTATTGCTCTCCATTATTACAGGGCACGTGCCGCAAAGATGAGCATTGAAAAGGCGTTCAGTAAATATGTGGCTCCGCAGGTTATTGAAGAAATCGCTAAAAACGGCAATTACGAAATAAAGCTTGGCGGTGAAAACCGTGATGTTGCGGTACTTTTTGTCGATATAAGAGGTTTTACGCCGCTTTCTGAGAGCCTTGAACCTGAACAGGTGGTTGATATTCTGAACAGCTATCTTGAACTTACTACGAATTGTATCTTCCGTCACGGTGGAACACTCGACAAGTTTATCGGCGATGCTACAATGGCTGTGTTCAATGCTCCGTTTGATACAGAGGATTATGTTTATAAGGCTGTTCTTGCAGCGTGGGATATTGTTCAGGGCGGTAACAAGATTGAGGAACAGTTTGTTGAACGTTACGGTAAGCATGTAGGCTTTGGTGTAGGAGTCAATTGCGGCCCTGCCGTTGTGGGCAATATAGGATGCGAATTCCGTATGGACTATACAGCCATAGGCGACACGGTAAATACAGCTGCCCGCCTTGAAGCTAATGCTCCACGAAGCAAAGTGTACATCAGCCAAAGCGTTTATGAACAAGTTAAGAATAGAATTACAGTAGAGGATGTTGGTGAAATTCCGCTTAAAGGCAAGTCCAAGGGTGTATTTGTATACTCTGTAACAGGTATAAAATAATTGAAAAGGGCAACCGATAAATTCGGTTGCCCTTGATTGTTATACAATAACGATGTTTCTGCCGCTTTCCTTTGCTTTATAAAGCTTTTCGTCTGCTTCCTTGATGTTATCTTCGATTGATTTTAAAGGACTGAGCTGTTCACAACCAAAGCTCATTGTAACCTTTATATCCAGATCTTCAAAGTGGCATACAGACTCTTTGACAAGCAATCTCATACGCTCTGCAATTTCAGCGGCGCCATGAAGGTTAGTATCGGGAAGAATAACGATAAATTCCTCGCCGCCCCAACGGTATACACCGTCGCAGATACGCATATTTCTGCTGAAAATATCAGCTACATGCTTTAAAACAGCGTCGCCTGCGTTATGACCGTATGTATCATTGACTTTCTTGAAGAAGTCAATATCGCAGATAAACATAGAAACATTGCGCATATTTTCGGTATCTTCAAGAATCTTACTGTAATTGTTCTTATAGTCGTTATAGAAGCCCATGCGGTTTTTAAGCTCTGTAAGTTTATCATGCTGTGAGTCATCAAGGAATGTCTGAGACTCTAAGGTAATACCGCAGATAAAGGCTGCAAGCGACAGTCTGCGGCAATCCTCTTCGAGATCGAATTTGCCATCGTTATCCAGCTTGTTTATAGCCTGATAAGCGCCGATAAATTCACCTTTACAGTTAGAGATGGGCATTACAAGAATCGATTTTGTAACATAGCCGGTCTTTTTATCTACATCGGAATTGAAATCAGGGTGATTATACGGGTCATTTGTGATAATAGCCTTTTTCATTGCGAGAGCCTTACCAACCATACCTGTACCTTCGGGAATAGTAATTCTTCCTGTTCCCACAGCAGCAGTGGTCCATAATTCGTGCTTTCTCTTATCCCATTTCCAGAAGCTTGCTCTGTCGGCATTTACAAGTGTACGGCCGAGGTCTGTAAGGAGCTTAAAAATACGTGAGTGGTCATCCGATACGTCGTCATCTGCACAGCACATTTCTTTATAAAGATTTTCTGTTATGGAAAAAATCTGTTCCAAAAGCTCGTTTGAATTAATGTTATTCATAATTTCAAATCCTTTCTCTGTAATTTATACAGATTATAACATCTTTTTTTTATTTTGTAAATATCGTTTATTAAAATTTCTGCAAAATAGTGACAAATTGCATATTATGTGCTATAATCGAGAAAACAGGGGGTGCTCATAATGAACAGATTTCTTATTGTTCCCGACATTACTGATATAGAAAACAGCCTTTCCATAGCAGAGAAATACGGCTTCGGATTTGAATATAATGACTTTTTTATTCCCGATGTTCTTGATGACAGCAAACAGATTCAAAAGCTTATAAACAGCTATAAAAGTTATAATCTGCCTGATTATTGCACTTTGCACGGTGCTTTTTTTGATGTTATTGTGTTCAGTTCAGACCGTAGAATCCGTGAGACGGCCGAACTGCGTATCAGACAAAGTCTGGATATTGCCCGTGAAATAGGCGCAAAGGGAGTTGTTTTCCATACAAATCAGAGCCCTCAGCTTACATCTGAGATGTATATAAACGGCTGGCATGATAAAAACCTGGAATTCTGGAAAAGAATTCTTACCGAATACAGTGATATAAATATTTATCTTGAAAACATGTTCGACAGCTCTCCCCATATGCTTTGCAGTCTCGCTCATGAGCTTTCTTCATTCGGTAATTTCGGGGTATGCCTTGATTACGCGCACGCTGAGGTTTTCGGAGGCGGAGCGGACAACTGGGTTGAAAAAATTGCACCTTATGTAAAGCATCTTCATATAAACGACAATGATCTCAAAAATGATCTTCATCTTGCCGTTGGTGAAGGAAGGATAGACTGGAACAGATTCAAGGAGCATTATAACAGGTATTTTATGGAATGTACTGTTCTTATTGAGGTTAAGGGTGCTGAAAAACAGCTTCGTTCTGCGGAATTTTTGAAAAATCTGGGTTTAATTTAAAAAAGGTATTGATTTTTCATAAAAAATATGTTATGATAACGATAACAAATTAAAGGCAAGTGCGGTGAAAACCGTATGCGCAAAGCATGAGTCTAAGCTATATGAATTTCATGGAGTATGACGGTCAGGCTGCATTTGTGATTATGCAGTTTTGTCTGCATACTCCATTAATTATTTTATGAGGCGGTTTGTTATGACAAAAGCGAAGATAATAGGTTTATGTGCTTCTGTGGCGGCTGTTGCAACGATTGTTGTAACAGTAATTATGCTTGGCGGAGAAGAGGCATACAGAATACTGAAAATATTTGAGGTGAACGGTACAGGAAATGTTGACAGAGCGGATACCGTCATATCAGCATATGAGGGTATGAAGCTTGAAAACAATGATACTCTGTCTGTCGGAAACGAAAGTACAGTCCGTTTATCTCTTGATGACAACAAGTACATACTTTTGGACCAGAATACTGTAATGAGCTTTGAGGCTGAGGGAGATGCCAAAAACAGCCGTACAAGAGTCAAGCTTCATGAGGGTGCAATTTTAAACGAAGTAACCGAAGCGCTTTCTTCCGATTCTATTTATGAGGTTAATACTCCTAAGGCTACAATGGCGGTACGCGGTACAAGTTTCAGTGTAGAGGTAATTCCCCATAAGGACGGCTATCTTACTAAGCTTTCAGTTCTCCATGGTACTGTTTCGGTTCAGCTTTTTGACGAAAGCGGTAATCCTAAGGGGGATAAGGTAAGTGTAACAGAAGGCTTTGCTGTTGCTGTATTCACCGAGAATAATCCCAGCGGTAAGCCCGCGGAAATCGACGGAAATGCTTACTTTGTAATGTTCAAGGATGACGGGCATGTTCCTGTAAATGACGGAGAAAGTCCACTGTTCCAGCTTGATGGCAGTCTTATTCCTGATTCGATAAAGGAGTGTGCGCTTAAATCGGATGAAAATGGACTTTTAAGGCTTAAAATTGCTGTTGCTGATGAACTCAGAGGAGAACAACCGCAACCTGAGCAGGCTACAACCACCACTGAGGCAACTGTTCCTGAGACAACAACTACATCATCAACAACTGTTGCAACAACAGAGAATACAACAACTACTTATGTTTCGGAAACAATAACTACCACTCAGATGAGCGCGGAAACGGTTGCTCCTGTGACAACGACCACTGAAAAAGCAGTTGTAACAACAACAGCCGTTGATAAAACCTCTGCGTCTTCTGAAATGACTACAACAACCGTTTCAGAAACAACAACTACCCCTGAAACAACAACTACGACAAAAGTAACTACAAAGGTCCCTGAAATATCATCTGTTACCGGCGGTTATTCTCCTGTTGTTACAACGCCGGCTACCACCGAAACGGTTACAACTCCCGAAATTACAACAACCGCAGAGAACACAACAACACTTGAGGCAACAACCTCAGAAACCACAACAACACCAGAGGTTACAACAACGCCTGAAACAACAACTACTACACCTGCACCTGTAACATATAATGTCAATTTCTATGACGAAAATGGCGATGTTATATACAGCGAAGAAGTAGAAGAAAACGGCGTAGTTTCCTATATACCTGAGGTTCCCGCAAAAACAGGATATACTGGTGAGTGGGATTACAACGGCGAAGCTGTTACAAGTGACATGGAAATCAATGCTATATATACAATCAATAAATATACAGTAACTTATGTTGCTGATTGTGATAATGCCGAAGATGTCCCTGATGCAGAAACATATGATTATGGTTCTGTGGTAACACTTCCTGATGTACCCGAAAAGACAGGGTACACAGGAGCATGGGATTATGACGGAAGTGAAATTACAGGTGATTTAACAATTACCGCATACTATGAACTCAACATATATACAGTTTCATTTTCCTTTGAAGGAATAGATAATCTTCCTCAGAATGCCGGTCAGGTTCAGCATGGTGATGTTATTGAGCTGAGCGAAATACCGACATTTGATTATTACACGAATTCATTGTGGATTTGTGATGGTATTGAATATGATGAAGGCGAAAGCGTTACAGTCGAATCGGATATGAGTTTCGTGGTAGAATATACGCCTGTTACTGTACAAATTCGGATTATGGTGCCGGCATATGATAGTATTTCCTCCCAGAGTGTACCTGTTGATATAATAGAAATCAGTTATGGCTCTCCATTCTCGCAGAATAAATCGAATCTTACAGCTGCACAGTGTCTGGCAAAATATGACAATATGTATGGCATGAAGTCATTGGATGGGGATGAATATGGTGTTAAATGGAATAGCTATAAGGTAAATTATTCTTATATAGCGCCCTATGATTTGTCTGATAATCTTATAATTGATGACGAAGTAGTTACTAAACAGGCTGATGGAACATACACCGCTAATCTTTATATCGTTTATACATACCGTACTATGACCGTTACGTATTTACTGCCAAATGCTGAAAGTACTGATGATTCAGTTCCCGCTGGCTATGAAATTTACGCAACCGAAGAGACAACAAGTGAAAACAGATATTCAGTTATTGATGTTCCGAACAATTTCAATGGCTATTGGGCAACAACACCTGATGATGAAAGTATGCTCGGAAGCTTGTATGTATATGAAAATATGTATATTTACGGAGTGCCAAGAACTTAAAACAATAACCCCGCACAGCTAATGTGGATAGTTATAAAGAAGTTTTACAAAGCCACTTTTGATATTTATGTCAAAAGTGGCTTTGCGTTGCTTATGCCATTGACTTTATGTGGATAACTTGTTATAATCAACTCAACGATAAATAAGAATTTGTAGAGGTGAAGTTTATGCGTATAGACCATATTGCAATGTATGTAAAAGATTTAGAAAAAACAAGAGATTTTTTTATTAAATATTTCAATGCAACATCAAACGAGGGTTATCACAATAAGAAAACTGATTTTCGCTCTTATTTTTTGAGTTTTGACGATGGCACAAGATTAGAAATTATGAATAAACCTCAGATGGAAAAGAACGAAAAAACATTGAATAGTGTGGGATATATTCATATTGCTTTTAGTGTTGGAAGTAAAAATACTGTTGATGAATTGACGGAAAGAATGAAAAATGATGGTTATACTGTTATTAGCGGTCCAAGAACAACAGGTGATGGTTATTATGAAAGTTGTATTGTTGGAATTGAAGGAAATCAAATTGAGATAACAGAATAACAAATCCCAATTTATCTGTGATATATTAAAATAACCCGTGAAGAAATTCTTCACGGGTTATACTTCTTTATGACTATTCATCTTATTCTGTGCGGGGTTAATTTTTAGGTTCAGAATTACTGAGTAAAGATAACAGCAAAGTAAGCTGCATAGCCTACAAGCATTGCAATACCTGCCCAGCGTTTAAGCTTCTTTGTCCAGAGACAGCAAAGAAGAAGCATGACACCTGCTGCAATAGCGATAATGCTGTCAAAGATAAAGTTTGTAGCAAAGGGAACGGGAACAATGAGAGCGGAAAGACCAACAACAAAAAGAATGTTGAAGATATTGCTTCCCACGATGTTACCGATGGCAATATCCGCATTACCCTTACGGGCAGCTGTTACAGAGGTAAAGAGCTCAGGAAGGGAAGTACCGAGAGCGACAATTGTAAGACCGATAAAGCGTTCGCTTAAACCTACGGCCTTTGCAATAGCTGTTGCGGCATCAACGGTTACGTTACTACCGAGAACAATCATTACAAGACCGATAACTACAAAGATAATAGCTTTTACTACAGACATGTTCTTTGATGATTCATCATCGCTGTCTTTGTTCTTATCTTTTTTAGCCATCCAGAAAAGATAAGCCAGATAAATGCCAAACAATACGAGGAAAATAATACCGTCAATAAGGCTGATTTCTGCATCAAGACCTAAAAGCAGCATTACAACTGTAATGGCAATCATAAAAGGTGTTTCAATCTTGATTGTAGAGGGAGCGACTGCGATAGGCACAATAACAGAGGAGAGACCTAAGATAATAAGGATGTTTAAGATGTTGCTTCCTACGATGTTACCGATTGTGATATCGGCATTGCCTTTAAGAGCAGCGCTGATACTAACAGCAGCCTCAGGAGCGCTTGTGCCCATTGCAACGATTGTAAGACCGATTACAAGCTGAGGAATACCGAATTTTGTAGCAATACCGGAAGAACCGTCAACGAACCAGTCTGCTCCCTTAATGAGAAGTACGAATCCTGCAACCAGCAGCAGAATCTGTAAAAGAATTTCCATAGTGATTTGTTCCTTTCATTTGAATAATTATTTTTCGAAGGAGTATTTGCTGAGATAATTCTTGTATTTATCCCAGTAGTCCGAGCTGTCACTTCTGATGTCGCGAAGAGCTTCGTGAACAGTCATTTCGTTGTTGGCAGCTTCTATCAAACATCCTGCTATATTCGAACAGTGGTCGGATGTTCTTTCTAAGTTGTTGAGCAGATCGGACCAGACAAAACCTGCAACAATAGAACAATCACCCTGTTGAAGCCTTAATATGTGGTGAGTACGCATTTTTTCTTTGAGGCCGTCAATAACCTGTTCGAGCGGCTCAACCAGGTATGCGGATTCAAGATCACCCTCTGAGTAAGCTTTATATGTAAGTTCAAGGATTTCTGTAACAGCATTGCTGAGAACGGAGATTTCTTTTTTAGCGCTTTCGGTAAATTCGAGATTTTTCTCTTTCATTTCTTCTGCGGATTCCACAAGGTTTACGCTGTGGTCTGAGATTCTTTCAAAGTCACCGATCATTTTGAGAAGTTTAGCGGATTCTAAACTGTCGTGTTCGCTTACTTGATAACGGCTGAGTTTTACGAGATAAGCGCTGAGAATATCTTCGTAGTGGTCGCTGCGGTTTTCAAGGTAACGTATTTCTTCCGCTGTTTCTTCGTCGTAGTTTTGAAGCATTCTGATACTCTTTTTAAGGGCATCTATTGAGATTTTTGCCATTTCTCCTACAACATCGCTGCACTGTTTGAGTGCGATAGGGGGAGTTGCAAGAAGTCTTTCATCAAGTTCAACATTCTTTTCAGGCTTCTTGTCATCAGGGATAAGTGTTAAAGCGAGCTTTTCAAGAAGACCGGACATAGGAAGAAGAATACAGGTACACATAATATTAAAAGCAGAGTGAGCAACAGCAATACCCATATGTGTTGCGGATTCTTCTAGAAGAGGAATGTGTACGAGAGACTTGATAATGCAGAATAATGTAAGCAGGATTAAAGTACCGATAACATTGAATGAAAGATGAACAAGAGCAGCACGCTTTGCGTTCTTGTTTGTACCTACGGAAGAAAGAATAGCGGTGATACATGTACCGATATTCTGACCCATGATAATCGGTATAGCTGAGCCGAATGTGACTTTACCTGTTACGGATAAAGCCTGTAAAACACCGACAGAGGCAGAACTTGACTGGATAATTGCTGTAAGGATTGCGCCTGCAATAACGCCAAGAATAGGATTTGTAAAGATAATAAATAATTCTGCGAATTCAGGAACATCTTTAAGTCCCTCAACTGCGCCGGACATTGTGTCCATACCGAACATAAGAGTTGCAAAACCTAAGAGGATTGTACCTGTATCTTTCTTAGAATCGCTCTTTGAGAACATAGTAAGTATAATTCCTATAAGAGCAAGCACAGGTGTAAATGATGTAGGTTTCAGAAGCTGAACAAAAAGGTTGTCACTTTCAATACCGCCAAGACTCAGAATCCAGGCTGTAACGGTTGTACCGATATTGGCACCCATGATAACACTGATAGCCTGTTTTAAAGTCATAAGACCTGAGTTTACAAAGCCTACAACCATAACAGTAGTTGCTGATGAGCTCTGAATTACCGAAGTAACACCGAGACCTGTTAAAAAGCCTGTGGCTTTGTTTTGTGTGAGCTTGCCTAAAATAGTTCTGAGTTTTCCGCCTGCGCGTCTTTCAAGTGCATTACCCATTACGTCCATACCAAAAAGGAACAGACATAATCCTCCAATGAGGGTTAATACGTCGAAAATTGTCATTTAAATCTCCTTTACTATCTGACTACTTCAACTTTGATTGTATTTGTATTTCCCGATTGACCATTGATTTGTCCGCCTGTGAGTACAACATTATCCCCTGATTCGAGTTTCAGAATCTTTTTGGCATGATTAAGAGCCTGATAAAAAACGATATCAAGAGAATTATATTCTTCCTCCAATACAGGTGTTACACCCCAGCTGAGATTCAGCTGGCGCCATGCTTTTATATCAGTTGTCACACCAATAATTTCAGCGGGGCAACGGAATCGGCTTACCATTCTTGCTGTTTTGCCGGTGATTGAGTTTACAACGATGCATTTGGCCTTTACATCTATGGCCATTGCACATGTTGCGTGGGATATAGCGTCGATAATATTTATTATCTTGTAATCGGTAGTAGCAAACCAGCGTTTATAATCAATATGTTTTTCTGTATATTCTGCAATTTCTGCCATGTTTTTAACAGCAGCTACGGGATACTTGCCGGCAGCTGTTTCGCCGGAAAGCATTACTGCGGAAGAACCGTCATAAACCGCATTGGCAACATCTGAAATCTCTGCTCTGGTAGGTCTGGGATTATGAATCATGGATTCCAGCATTTCAGTGGCGGTAATAACACGCTTTCCGAGAAGTCTGCATTTCTGAATAAGATATTTCTGAATAGAAGGAACCTCGACAAATGGAATTTCAACGCCCAGGTCACCTCTTGCAACCATAATTCCGTCTGCGACATCACAGATTTCATCAATATTGTCAACACCTGCGCGGTTTTCAATTTTAGCGATAATGTCAATGTTTTTTCCGCCGTTGTCATCGAGGAATTTTCTCACTGCTTCGACATCTTTTTTGGTTGATACGAAAGAAGCAGCTACAAAATCCACATCGTTCTTTATGCCGAACATCAGGTCTGCCATGTCGTGCTCGCTGAGATAATCGCTTTTAAGCACTTTATTGGGGAAGTTCATGCTCTTTCTGTCTGAAAGAACACCTCCTGTAACAACTGAACAGATAACGTCATTTCCGCTGATTTCTTCGACCTTGAAAATTACCAGACCGTTATTGAGGAGAATTGTATCTCCTGCTTCCAGGTCCTTTGTGAGATTTTTGTAATTTACAGAAACACGTTCCTGATTGCCTGTTATATCGTCGGTAGTAAAAATGAAACGGTCTCCGTCATTGAGTGTAATTTTTTTGTTTTCAAAGGTTTTTATTCTGTATTCAGGGCCTTTGGTGTCAAGCATGATGGCAATAGGAAGTTCCATCTTTTCGCGGACTTTTTTTACAAGGTCAATTTTCTGCTGATGCTCATCAAGAGTACCGTGTGAAAAGTTGAGTCTTGCAACATTCATACCGCTCTGGCACATTTGGGTTAAAGTTTCCTCATTGTCACATGCGGGGCCGATAGTACAGATAATTTTAGTTTTTCTCATTTTATTTATTTCCTTTCAGTAGTTTTGAATAATACAAAATAATCCATTATATATTATAGCTTTTTTAGAAAGAAAATTAAGATATTTTATTACTGTTATGTATAATTCAAAACCTTTACAATTGTAGCATATCTCCGGCAAAGATGCAGTTAAGAAAAAGACCCGCATAAATCAAGAGGATTTATGCGGGTTCTGAACTTTTAATCATGTTTATCCATTCTGTAACCAACTCCCAGCTCGTTGATTATGTAACAATCATTGCCCGGGGTGGCGCCGAACTTTTTCCTTATGTTTGCCATATTTACTTGGAGCTTCTTTTTGCTGCCGTAATCGTTGTAGCCCCATACCGAAGAGATAATTGCGGAGTAGGTGAGTACCTTACCGCAGTGTTCGGAAAGGAGCGCTACAATATTGTATTCGGTTTGTGTAAGTTTTATTTCAGAATTTTCAAGGAACACTCTTCTTGAATCATAGTCAATGGTGAGCTTGTCGAGTATGAATTTGTCCCCTGCCTGACTGTTGTTATTCGCATGTCGTACGTTGCGAAGGGTGGAGCGTATTCTTGCTACAAGCTCTGCTGAACCAAAAGGCTTTGTAACGTAGTCGTTAGCACCTAAATCAAGCGCTTCTACTTTGTCTTTTTCGTCTGTACGGGCTGAAAGAACAATAACAGGGGTATTGTTTTCGGTACGGATGTTTCGGATAAATTCCGTACCGTCGCAGTCCGGCAGCCCCAGATCCAGAATAACAAGGTCAGGTCTGTGCGACTTGAACATAAGCTGTCCGTTGCTGCAACTATCGGCGGCAATAGCCTGATAATTATTGGCTTCAAGTAAAGCAGTGATAAATGTTCTGATATTGTTCTCGTCTTCAATAACAAGTATTTTGTATTTATTGTTATTCATCAAAATTCTCCTCAATATCAAGGGCGAAACTGAACATCGCTCCGCCTTCTTTAAGATTTTGGGCGGTAATATCACCACCATGTGCTTTTATAATAGTGGCGCATACTGAAAGACCGATTCCTGAATTAATCTTTGTATCTGTCGGAGATGTGCCACCGCCATATCCTGTGAAAAGCTCTTTCAGGCGTTCCGGTTCAATACCGCAGCCATTATCTGAAACAGAAAAAAATGCCTTTTTTTCTGTTATATTTACTTTGAGTTTCAGCTCTGTCATTCCTTTGGCATGTTCTACTGCATTATCAAGAATGTTCACCAATACTTGTTCGATGAGCAATGCATCCATAGGTATAGAAATGAAATCATCGGGGATGTCAAGAATAACCTTCTGAGAAGGATAACGTTTTCTGAACTTTTTGAGAACGGAATCTATGAGTTCTTCAAGAGCAACAGAGGTTTTAAGGATTTTTACATTGCCTCCGTCGAGACGGGTGACAGAAAGCAGATTCTCAACCATTCTGGTGAGCCATTGGGAATCCTCCTTGATGCCTTTAAGCATGTTCAGTTTCTGTTCTTCGGATAATATTTCGAAATTATCAAGCATTGTAGAGCTTGCGCCATAGATTGTAGTCAACGGTGTACGCAGGTCGTGGGATACTGCGCGTAACAGATTAGCTCTCATGCGTTCTTTTTCGCTTTCTGCTCTGATAAATTCCTGTCGTTTGATTTGTGTTGTGAGGGTTCCGGTGATAATTGTGACAATAATCATAATTACCGCGGAAATGATATTTTCCGGAATAGTGAAATTAAATTCAAAAAAGGGAAGAGAGAAGGCGAAGTTAAACATCAGAACGCTTATAAGAGCTGATACAACGCCATATATGTAACCTTCTGTAATAAATGAAATAAGAAAGACGGCAAGCACGAAAACAGCCGGAATGAGTGCTTCTGTTAAAAAAACATTCTGAATAAGCAGGCATATTCCGAATGAAGCCACAAGTATAAAAAGGGAAATAAGTGAATTTTTTATGTAATACTTTTGCTCTTTCACGAAAAATCCTCCGTTTGTTGTTAAATTAATTCTAACATATATATGGTAAAGATTTGACTAAGAATGTTTGGCACACAAAAATATATCACCACATAATTATGCGGTGATATAATGACATTATTTGTAAACAATCTGATTTTTTCCGTTGCGTTTGCCTTCGTAAAGTCTCTTATCGGCAATGGAAACAAGCTTTTCAATACTCATTGCCTCGCTGTAATCGGTAAATCCGAAGGTCATAGTTATATTGATCTGCTTTATACCGAAGCTCATACGACTGTTCTGGATTTCAAGCCTTATGTTTTCCATGAGCTCAAAACATTCTTCGTTTTTACCGGACAGGATAATAAGGATTTCCTCACCGCCCCAGCGACAAATAACACCTTTGTCGTCGACATGCCTGATTATTGTTTCGGAAACGGTAACAAGCACCTTATCCCCGCAGTCGTGACTGTATGTATCATTGATGCGCTTGAAATCATCTATATCACCGAGTATGACACAGAAGGGCTTGGTACCTTTTTCATAGTCTTTGAACACATCAGCAATATGATGACGGTTTCTGAGCTTTGTAAGAGGGTCATAATTTGCGAGGAAGTTAAGCTCATCATTTTTTGCGCTGAGGTCACTTACCATGCCTCTGATTTCATAGATGTAGATTGCAGAAAAGATGGTGATGACAAGTGCGCAGATTACAAAATTGAAGGAAGAAACAAAATTTGAAATATCAGAGTCAAATTCTTTTGTATATCTTTCTGTAAACAAGCCGGGTAAAACCATTATAAAAAGATTTATTACTGCAAGGACAGTACAGAAAAAATTTGCATTCTTGATTTTCGGATGCATATAAGCCAGATAATATGAAATTGGTACAACCATAAGGCTGTATAGAGCGAATCCATAGCTCCAATCCAGCATAAAGTTACACATAACGGCGTGAACAACGATTTCAAAATATATCAGAACAATCCAGACAGGTGTTTTAATAGCTGTTTTTGCCAGGAGAATGCCGGTAATATAAAATATAACGCTGAAAATATTGAACGTTACCATTTCGGTGAGACCGATTTGCCAAAACAAATATATAAAGAAAGAATGAATAAGGACGCAAACCATGTAAATACTACGGTATTTAAGAGTCTGAGCTCCGTCTTTTTCAAGAATTTTCAGGACCAGTTGTTTTATTTTTTTCATAATCACCTATCCATGTGTTTAATATAATATTTAATTATATACCATATAAATAATTAAATCAATACTTGAATAAAATAAAGTTGTTTTTTGTTTAAAACGAACAAAACAAAGAGTGTTTTAACGTGGAAAACACCGAAAAGTAGTTTCAGGTGTGTAATAAGGCAATTAAACATTTTGCACAATAATGTGGATAAAAATTCTCTGTTTCTGACGAATATTACTCTATGACTCAAAATAACTTGCAAAAATCTGAAAATTACGTTATAATAAGAATTACATAGACATAACAAAAAAGTTAATATGTAGAAAAGAAAAGGAGAATATCCGAAATGGCACTGAAGCTTAACGACAAATACCTTAAAGCTTATATCGGCGATAATGAGTACAAGGGCATTCAGCCTGCTGTAACAGCCGCTCATGAAATGCTTGAAAACAAGACCGGACTCGGTAATGATTTTCTCGGCTGGCTTACTCTTCCCATGGATTATGATAAGGAAGAATTTGCAAGAATCAAGGCAGCTGCTGAGCGTATCAAGAAGAACAGCGAAGTTCTTATCGTAATCGGTATCGGCGGTTCATACTTAGGCGCAAGAGCTGCTATCGAAGCGCTCAAATCAAGCCTTTATAACTCTCTCAAAAAGGACACACCTGATATTTACTTTATCGGTAACACTATCAGCCCCACATATTTAAACGAAGTAATCTCTCTTGTTGAAGGCAGAGATTTCTCTGTAAATGTAATTTCCAAGTCCGGTACAACTACCGAACCTGCTCTTGCATTCCGCGTATTCCGTGAACTTCTTGAAGAGCGTTACGGCGAAGAAGGTGCAAGAGAAAGAATCTACGCTACAACAGATAAGGCAAAGGGTACATTAAAGGAACTTTCTGACGCAAAGGGTTATGAAACTTTTGTTATTCCTGATGATGTAGGCGGACGTTTCTCAGTACTCACACCTGTCGGTCTTTTACCTATTGCAGCCGCTGGTTGCGACCTTGACGCACTTATGGCTGGTGCTGCAAAGGCTGCTGAGGATTACAAGAATCCTGATATCACAAAGAATGATTGCTACAAGTACGCAGCAATCCGTAACATACTCAACCGTAAGGGCAGAAGTGCAGAAATGCTGGTAGCTTATGAGCCTTCCTTCTCTATGATGAACGAATGGTTCAAGCAGCTCTTCGGCGAAAGTGAAGGTAAGGACGGAAAGGGTCTCTACCCCACAAGTGCGGTATTCTCTACCGACCTTCACTCCTTAGGACAGTTCATTCAGGATGGCACAAAGCTTCTGTTTGAAACAGTAGTTCATTTTGAAAAGGCACAGAAGGACTTTTTCTTAAAGGACGAAGAAGGTAACGGCGACGGTCTTAACTTCCTTTCCAACCAGAATATGTCCGTTGTAAACCAGAAAGCATACGAAGGTACTGTTATTGCTCACTCTGAGGGTGGTACACCTAACGTTGTTCTTGAAGTTCCTGAGCTCAATGAAAGTGAACTCGGATACATGATTTATTTCTTTGAAAAGGCTTGCGCAATTTCCGGCTATCTCTTAGGCGTTAATCCCTTTGACCAGCCCGGTGTTGAAAGCTACAAGAAGAATATGTTCGCACTTTTAGGTAAGCCTGGCTATGAAGAGGCTAAGGCTCAGCTTGAAGCAAAGCTTGGTTAATATGAGCATCTAATGCTCTTAGCAAATATAAAACACACGGAGGATCTAACCATGGTAAAATTAATCGCAGGAAAAAAGGGTTCCGGTAAGACAAAATGCTTAATCGAAGCAATCCACACTGCAGAAAAGGAAAGCAAGGGTAACGTTGTTGCGATTCAGTATGGCTCATCTCTGAACATCGACATTTACCACAAAATCCGTTTAATCAACATTGAAGATTATAAAGTAAGCGGCTACAATGATATGTACGGTTTCGTTGCAGGTCTTCTTGCATCCAACTACGATACAACAGACCTTTTTGTTGATGGTACATTAAGAATTGTAGGCAGAGATCTTGAAGAAGTTGGCAAGATGCTTGACAGAATCGCAGCTATTTCTGAAAATGTAAACATAGTTTTCACAATTTCTGCTGATGAAGCTGATATGCCTGAATCTGTAAAAAAATATCTCTAATTAGTATTGACAAATTCTGATATTTATGATATACTAATACTCGTGCTAATTTTGACTATTTCAAAATAGGTAAAATCATAAATATCGATTTATTAAAGGGAGGTGCGAATAATGGCAGTTCCGAAGAGCAAAGTTTCTAAGGCAAGACGTGACAAAAGACGTTCACAGGTATGGAAGTTATCTGCACCTGCATTTTCACGCTGCACAAACTGTGGCGAGCTTAAGCAGCCTCATAAGGTTTGCGGAAGCTGTGGTTATTATAAAGGCGAGGAAGTTATCGCTCATAGCGAGGCTTAATTGCACATAACTTACGCACAGAACAGCAGTACCATATGGTACTGCTGTTTTATTTTTAAGGAGAATTTGCTATGTCCGTAAAAATTGAATCGGTAACCCCTTTCTCACCGGCGGATAAGGCAGGTGTAAAGGCGGGGGAAGTGCTTTTTGCCATAAATGGCAATCCTATAAATGATGCCCTGGACTATGGTTTTTATACTTTCGATAGAGAGCTTAACCTTGAACTTGACACACGGGTTGTAAAAGTGGTAAAAAAAGACGATTATGATGAAATCGGACTTAATTTTGAGACATACCTTATGGATAAAAAGCAGACTTGCCGTAATAAATGTATTTTCTGCTTTATAGATCAGCTCCCGAAAGGTATGCGTGAAACGTTGTATTTTAAGGACGATGACAGTCGTTTGAGTTTTCTGCAAGGCAATTACATTACCCTTACCAATATGACTGATGCTGATATTGAACGTATAATCAGGATGAAGCTTAACGTTAATATCTCTGTCCATACTACAAATCCGGAGCTTCGCGTGAAAATGCTTTACAATAAGAATTCAGGGCGTGTACTTGATTATATTCCTCAAATGGCAGAAAACGGTATAACTATGAATTGCCAAATCGTTCTTTGCAAGGGGTATAATGACGGTGACGAGTTACGCCGTACATTATCCGATCTTACTGCGTTGTACCCTTCGGTACAAAGTATTGCTGTTGTTCCATTCGGCGCATCTAAATTCCGTGAGGGACTTCCTGAGATAGAAATGCACGACAAAGAATCCGCAGCCAAAGCTATTGATATAATAGAAGAATACGCTCAAAAGCTTGAAGAACAATACGGAGACCGTGTTGTTTATCCTGCAGATGAGTTTTTCCTTCTTGCTGAAAGGGAAATTCCGGACAGCGATTACTATGGAGCATTTGACCAGTATGAGAATGGTGTGGGAATGTGGGCATATCTTCGCGACGGATATCTCGAATGTCTTGACGAGGTTGAGGATGACGGCTCAGTTATATATCGCTCTGTGGCAACAGGAAAGCTTGCAAAACCTTTACTTTCTCAGCTTGCCGAGGAGACTATGAAACGCTTTCCTTCCGTTAAAATCAATGTTTTTGAAATAAAAAACAACTTTTTTGGTGAAACCATTACTGTTGCCGGACTTATTACCGGTGGAGATTTAATATCTCAGCTCATTGCTCATAAGGATGAGCTTGGTGATGTGTTATTGATTCCCAAAACTATGCTTAAAGCTGATGAACCAGTTTTTCTTGATGATGTAACGGTCAGTGAAGCAGAAAAAAGGCTTGGCGTTAAGATTGTTCCTGTTGGTGATGAGCCTGAGGATTTAATCGAAGCAATGCTCGGATAAAAAATATAACCGCAATTCAGTTATCTGAATTGCGGTTTTGTTATTTTGAATTGTTCTGAATATCGTTGAAATTTTCTTTTCCGCTTTTGGTAAGGAATAGGTTGATAAAGAGACCTATGATGATCGGTAGATAGAATGTGAGGAATCGCCATATAAAAGTGGAAAATGTAGTAAATCCTCCGAAAATACTTCCGAAGAAGGCTGCGTAGCTGCCTTCTGCTGCTCCCATTGCTCCGGGAAGCGGAACGAATGAGGAAATCATAAGAACAAATGCCTGGCAGGAGATAATTGTTAACAGATCCACTCCTGAAAGACCAAAGCCGAGATAGATTACATAAGTGATACTGAAATAAAGGAATAACTGAACAACTGTAAACAAGCACATTTTAAGGATAAGAAGAGGCTTGCTTTTGATAAACAGAAAGTTTTCGTGGTATTGTTCCAGTTCGTTGTCAATAAAAATAATTTTTTCTTCCGGGTCTTTTATAAGCTTTATCTTTGCTAAGAGCTTTACAATTCCATGTGCAAGCTTAGTTGTTGGTTTTCTGAAAAATGCAACCATAAACAGCATTACAATAACAGCGGTATTAACAGCGAAGCCGATAAGAACCAGTAATGTAAGACCCTTATAAATACCCTCTGTGAACATTGAAAGTCGGCAGATAAGAAGTACAACAGAATAAACTGTCAAAATAAACTGATACACTATAAATCTGCAAACAAGTGCTGTCATTGCAGAGCCGAGGGAAAGACCGCGCTTGGTGTAGTAATATACCTGCATTGGCTGTCCGCCTGTGGCACAAGGAGTGATACAGTTGAAATACTGGCCTATCATGGTAACAAAGAGACTGTCCTTGAACTTTACTTTTTCGTCAAGGCTTTTTGCAGCTGCGTGAAGACCAAGAGCTTCCAAAAGCCAGTACCCGCACATAAACCCAACAGCAATTACTAAGAAAACGGGATTTATACTTGTTATGGAGTTTATGAGGTTTTCTATTTTATCCACAAAGAACATATACAGCAGCATTACAACGAATGCAATTCCGCATATGATTAGATTAAGCTTATTTGATTTTTTCTTCATTGAATTTTGTCTGTTTTCCTCTCTGGTAAAAATGTACTACCATTATATCACTTATAGAATACATCTGTCAAGCGGTTAGCGTCTTCTTCCGCCGCCGCCGTGACGTCCGCCTCTGCTTGAACGG
The DNA here is from genome assembly GCA_045579565.1 of Ruminiclostridium sp. GTDB lineage: Bacteria > Bacillota > Clostridia > Oscillospirales > Ruminococcaceae > Ruminiclostridium_E. Next base: position 12,388 of record JAZNML010000064.1, on the reverse strand, counting down.
TGTGAACGTCCGCTTGAACGACTTCCGCTTCGTCTGCTTCCGCTGGAAGATGAACTACTTACAGTACGTTTTGTTGTGTAGGTGCGGATAAAAGTATCTGTTTTTTCTGAGAAAGAGAGTGAATTCAGAAGCTTATAGTTTGCTGCGGTAACATTCTTCTTCATTTTATAGTTTGCATTGATTACACTCAGAAAAATAGTAATTGAAATAAAAGCGACAAATGAAGCGGCAATAAAAAAGGTAAAGAGGCCTTCTGTTTCAGAGCTGTCGAAATGGAAATGGTATTCTCCACCGGATTCATAATCCTTCCCGCTGTAATACTTTACTTCCTGTACAAAGCGTTGGCAGGCGTAATTATAATTGCCGTCAACCAGATAGCTGTATAAAGCGTCAAGTATGTCATCTTCCTTGTCGTAGAACATATCGATACATTTTCCGCTTGTGCTGATCCAGTCGTATTTGTTGTCGTTATTGATAAGCAGGAGGATACCCGGTGTATCCTGGCCGCAGTATTCTTCGTAATACACATCGGCAAAATCCATAACACCATAGTCGGATTTATCGCTTCCGATATCATCAGTGATTACGATACCTATGTTGAAGCCTATATTTGATACAGCTTCTGCAATATCGGTGAGAACTGTATCTTCCTCATCGAATGTGAGTGAGTTATCAAGGTCGTGGAGCAGAGCGGTATATCCGTTTTTGAGAACATAGGTATATATTCCGTTGTTTGTTGATTCAGTTGATGAATCCTCATCAGGAATATCCTCAATGCTCACATCGGTTGTTTCCTCGGGGATTATTTCAGGCATAACATGATACTGAATATCGAGAGGGAATTGAAGACCTGTGATGAAGTATGCGTCTTGCTCGAAATAACTTTCAGTTATCCAGAATGCGTCATCGTCATTTGTGAACTCGTCAACGGCACTTCCGTAAAAATAGAACGAATAGTCATCTTTATTGAACAGCATAATCGCAAAATCGGGATCGCTGTCTGAAATATAGCTGTAATATTGGTCAGCGTTTTCGTTGCTTAAATCGGAAGTGGCTACGACACCGATAGAAATATCCTTTTCTTGTACTGCCTGAACGATGGTTATGTATATATTTTTCTCTTCGATATCATCCAGTAAGTCGATTTCATCATAAAGAACAGAGTAACCATAGTCTGATTCGGTAATACCGTTATAGAACTTTTCATTTTCAGTTATTGTTGATTCGGAAACAGATAGCGCAACCGCAGATGAGATAAGAAGGCTTGCTATTTTAATCATAACAATATACCTCCTAAGTATACGAGTCCGAAAAAGAGGAAGGGAGCAATACCAAGGGCTATGCTTACGAGAGTGACCTTTGCCTTATCAGTGGGAAGATTACCACCGAATTTACCTGTCTGTCCGTTCATTGCGTAGTAGTAGTTCTTGTCCTTGTATTTATAGGAAAGGAACCACATGGGCATGAGAGCGTAATTCCAGTTTATGTGAGTAATCTGGAATTCTGATTTCTGAGAAATGACGGTGGAATAACCGGTTATAGTCCTGCGGAATTCAGAGGCGGCAGCAGAGCATACTCTTCCTGAAATTCTGGGGAACACAGTTTCCTTATCCACGTCATATTTTTCAGCATTGTGACCTGAGAGATATGCCATGGAAAAGTCAACAAGCTCGTCATAGTTGAAGGGCTCAATATTTTCCATAAGCTGATCATTTGCTCTTGAAGAACCATCTGCGGGAACGCCGCGGTATATTATGCTTCCTCTTCGTACAGCGGTGTATTCCTTTGTTGTGGTGGTAACTGTATTTCCGCTTCTGCGACTGCTTGAATTTTTGCAGAGTGCGACTAATTCGCCATTTACACAGCAATCGGCAATCCAGTAGGGAACATAAATACCCTTGATTTCTTCAAGTGTTTTTTCTGATTTGAAGCCTTTGGGTAAGAACATTTTTTTACCGCACCAGGACTTGAAGCCTTCAATGGCATCCTCCTTGGTTTTTTTGAAGGGGATGATTTTATCGGGCTTGTATCTGCCTGAAAGTCTGCCTGCAAGGTTTATAACACTGTTGCAATAGTGACAGAAGGTGGAAGTTGTATCCTTGTTTTCGGAGATTATCTCAGCGCCGCAGTTCGGGCATGAATAAAGCTGATTTGTTTCTCTGAATATATCTGTTTCGTGAATCTGCTGTTCAGTAGGTGCAGCTTCTTCCTCTAATTGTTTTGCAAGCTCATCGGTAGGGTATATTTTTTCTATTTCTTCTTTGGAAAACGCAGAACCACAGAAACGGCAAGTGAAATTCTGTGTAAAGATATCAAATTCGATATTTGCCGAACAATTAGGGCATTTGTGTGATACAACCTGATGTGTCATTTTAAATCCTCTCGTTAATCTATGAAATTACGTTTGATAATATTCTGATAGAAGCTGTAATTGGTCTTTTTCAGCATATCAATAATAGCATCCTCTATTTCCTTTTCAAGACCGATTGTGCGTATCTGTTTTTCTATGGTATTTTCTTTGTTTTCTTCTTTACGTTTGTCAGGTCTGAACGGACGGTAAGCAATGCCGTTCTCGATATCGTAAATAGGAGCCATTAACGGACCGTCCTTGATAGCAAGACGTTCCATACCGCTGGGGATACTGTTGAACAGTCGCATAAAAGCAAGGCTTGCGTTACACAAAGCGGCAATGCTTTCCGGAGTCATGGGACTTCTCTTCATTATCTGGCGGTTGATAAGGAAATCCTCGAATGAGGTGTAGTAATGGTTTCTGCCAAAAGAAAGAGATATAGCATCTGCACCACAGTTAAGTGCGTCGATGGCATCGCTGCTGCCTGAAAGCATTGTGTTTAAGGGGCAGATATCGATAGGCTGGTGCAGATGGAAACGGCACCAGTCAATAAGGTTTTTCATATCGCTTTCGTCACAGCTTATAAGTCCTGTAAAGCGTATCATTGAAACATTCTTGAAATGTTCATGTTCCATATGGTCCATCATTTCTGATAGAACAGCATATTTTTCTGATTGCACTTCCGCAATGATATTCTGGAAAACTGAAAGCTTGTCAAAGAAAACAGATAAGGAAGCGGGAATGGAAACATAAGCAAATTTATTGTCAACACAAAGCTTTATATCCTTTACCGAGCATATTTGAAGTATGTATTTTTCCGATAAATCCTCGCCTTCAAGTAAGGGGAGTAAGCTGCTGTTTATTTCAACGTAATCCGCACCACAGGTGAAAACGCCGTTTATGTAAGCCAAAAGCTGTTCTTTATCGGCGAATTTCTGATTTATAGTCATATATGACAGTGTCCTGTCAATCAAAGCAACAGACATATTGAAAATTCCTTTCATACAATTATTTAAATTATATCACATAGCATAGCGGATTTCAAGCGTTTTTCTTAAATTAACAGGAGTTTACAGTAACGCATTTTTGTTCGTTGACATTAAAATGTTAAAATGCTATAATATAGAAAAATTACATAGGAGAAAATATTGGTGAATAAAAAACGAAAAGAAATAATTAATGGTAATGAGATATCCGAGATTTTAACATTGAATTTGGGCGGATACGAGCAAAAGGTACTTATTGAAGGTAAAACCGGCAATCTTCCCGTTGTAATTACGCTTCACGGAGGTCCGGGTTCTCCTATTCCTTTTTCAGTTGGTTGCAGAGGATTATTTCCTGAATTTACAGATAAATTTATTATGGTTTATTGGGATCAGCTCGGCTGTGGAATAAATAACAGGAAGATTGATGAGAGTTTTAAAATTAGTACATTTGTAAAAATGACCGCTGATCTTATTGACAGAATGAAAGAAAAATTTCCTGATAATAAGCTTCTTTTGTTTTCAACCTCATGGGGCTCTGTGCTCAGCGCATTGGTTTGTGGTGAAAAGTCTGATAAGATTGATGGTGTGGTTGTTTCGGGGCAGATTGTAAAGAATGTGTTCTTTAATGATGAAGTAATGAATGCTCTTGAAATGTCTGCTGTGCCGAGGAATAAGCTTGAAATAATAAAAAACGCAAAGCCTGAAACTGCAAGTTCAAAAGAGCTTCAAACAATAAATTCGTGCCTTACCAGATATACAGATGCATACAACAATAAAAAATGTAAAAAAGCACCTATGGGTAAAATGATAATGGGTCTTATGACAAGTCCTGATTACTCTTTTATGGATTTTAAGGCGGTTGTTGATAACGGATACAAAGGAAATGTTTCTCTCTGGCATGAAATTTTAAAAATAGATCTGACCGAAACACTTTCGTTAGTAAAAATTCCGTATTGCATAATACAGGGTGAAACTGATATTGTTGCTTCTACAAATGCTGTAAAAAATATAGTTGATAACTCTGATAATGAAAACCTCAGCTGTATCGTTGTCAAAAATACAGGCCATTTTCCTGGCGTGGAAATGATGGATGAAGTTTTTGATAAATTATTAAAGCATTCTCAATAAAAATAACCTGTGAGGATAAATCCTCACAGGTTATTTTTTTTATTCAATTGATTAACCTTCGTATTCGCTGTACTTAGGAGCGTTAGCAATAACTTCTGCTTCGAGGTTGGAGGGAAGCTGTTCATAACGTGCGAATTCCATTGTGAACCAGCCCATACCACGTGTAACCTGTCTGATGTAGGTTGCAAAGTCGCCTGTTTCAGCTTCGGGAAGTTCAGCGCTGATAGTTGTTAAACCATCTCCGGCAGGTTCCATGCCGAGAATAGCGCCTCTTCTCTTGTTTACGATACCCATGATGTCACCTGTGTTGTCATCGGGTACTGTGATTGTGAGAAGCTTGATAGGTTCAAGTAAGCAAGGAGAAGCTTGTGTAAGATTCTTGTATGCTAAGTGAGCGGCCATCTTGAATGCCTGTTCGGAGCTGTCTACGGGGTGGTAAGAACCATCGAGGAGAGTAGCCTTTAAGCGTACAACAGGGTAGCCTGCGAGAACGCCGTGTTCAATACTTTCCTGTAAGCCCTTTTCAACAGCGGGGAAGAAGTTCTTCGGAACGCTTCCGCCGAATACCTGTTCAGCAAATACAAGTCCGTCTTCTGTACCGGGAGCAAATTCGATTTTAACGTGACCGTACTGACCGTGGCCGCCGGACTGTTTCTTGTGCTTTCCTTCAACGGTAACGGACTTGCGGATTGTTTCACGGTAAGCGATAATGGGATCTTCAAGAATAACGTCAACACCGAACTTATTCTTTAATTTCTGAACTGCAACTTCAATATGCTGTTCGCCAAGGCCGCCGATAATACGCTGATGTGTTTCGTGATTGTGGATGTAGCATAATGTGCAGTCTTCTTCGAGTAAACGTCTGATAGCTGCGCTTATCTTACCTTCGTCGCCCTTGTCCTTAGCTTTAACAGCCTTGAAATAGCAAGCTTCAGGGAAGGTAATCTTATCAAGAGAAATAACATCGGATGCTGCACAGAGGGTATCGCCTGTATTAGCATTAAGCTTTGTAAGAGCAATGATGTCACCCGCATAGGCTTCAATCATTTCTTCCTGCTTCTTACCCTTTAATGCAACCATCTTACCGAATTTTTCTGTTTCGCCTGTTGTTGCGTTTACAACCTCATCCTTGTTTCCAAGGGTACCTCTTACGATTTTTACAAAGCTCATCTTACCGATAAACTGGTCGGCGATTGTTTTGAATACAATTGCTGCGAGAGGAGCTGTTTCATCATATTCGATGCCTTCTGCATTTCTTTCATCAGGAGAAGGAAGCATGTATACGATAGTGTTAAGGAGCATATCAACGCCGGCGAGAGTGTCACCTGAACAGCATACAACAGGAGTGATAATACCCTGGTCAATACCATCGTGGAGACCCTTGATGATTTCTGCTTCGGTAAAGTCTTCGCCTTCGTTTTCAAAGAACTTCATCATAAGTTCTTCATCGGTTTCTGCAATAGCCTCAGCCATAGCAGCGCGTAAACCCTTTAAACGATTTTCAGAAGCGGGCATTTCTACTTCTGTGGGTTTGCCGTTTGCATCATATGTATAAGCCTTCATTTCGAGAAGGTTGATATAGCTTTCAACTGTACCGTACTTATCGAAAGGAACAACGATAGGGCAGATGGAAGGACCGAAGTTGGTCTTTAATTCTTCAAGGCACTTATAGAAGTTTGAGTTTTCTTCTTCCATTCTTGTTACAACGAACATCGTAGCCTTCTTGTTCTTCTGAGCTTCACGGTAAGCTTTGATTGTACCTACTTCAACACCGTCTTTTGCGGGGAGAGTAATGATAACGCTTTCAGCGGCTCTGATACCTTCGTACATTCCGCCGATAAAGTCAAACTGACCGGGAGTGTCTATCATGTTAATCTTAACATCTTTCCATTCTGCATATGCAAGGGAAGTGTTGAGAGAAATTTTTCTCTTGATTTCGTCGGGATCGTAGTCACAAACGGAGCTTCCGTCTGAAACCTTACCCATTCTGTCAAGGCCGCCGCTTACAAACATCAGAGCTTCTGCGAGGGAGGTCTTACCGCTTCCGCCATGACCGGCCAAAGCAATGTTTCGGATATTCCTGCACTTATAAGTTTTCATAATGTACCCCCAAGAGTAATTTTGGTATAAAAATACCTTGGTTATTATTATACACGATATTTTTAAAAAAATCTACCCTTTTTTTGTGAAAAATCGGTCACGGGTGTAGAAATGTTTGTTTCAAATTTGTCTAAAATTACTATAATTGTGGTTTGTCAAGATAAAATTTGTTGAAAATCATGGTGAAAGTGTTGAAAAATTGTTTGTGAAATACAAAATAAAATACCGTATCCGCAATGCAGATACGGTATTTGTTCTGTTAAACTGTCTGTTCTGATGAAGAATTGAAGGTAATTCTTTCGCTGATTAACTCCTTCAATTCTCTGAAACCTTCTTCATTGGTATAATATCCGTAGAACCAGAGCGTGTCATCACCACAGTTCAGAAAGCAGTTGAATTCTGAGACAAACTCGCCGTCAACGGTGTAATCATAGTAATATATACCCATTTTTTCACCGTTTCCCTTAGCTTGTTGTACACTTACACCATGTCTTCCGAGAATGCCATTTATTGATTCGATGTTTGATTTGTAGAATTCAAGCTCACCGTAAAGGTAGGATTCTGTGAATGCATCGCTTGGCATATTATAATTGTTATAGCGGACACATTCCACATATATGTGCGGGTGAGCAAAACCTGTAATAATATCATAGGATTCTTCCGGGCCGAAATAGTCGTTGAGCTCATAATCCGAATAGCTGCCTTTGATTGCCGTGCCGTCAAGAGCCAGCCATTCAGGTTTCAGCTCAATATCAAAATTACAGGCATCACAGTGGTAGTGGTTTTCAGAGAATTCACCGAAGCCTGTTCTGTCGGTTATTGGGTCTTCCTTTGTACCGAAAAGGAATATACCACCGTAAAGCAGGATAAACAGTAGAATTATAATAATGTTTTTTGCCATTTGATTTCCTCGCCGTTTATTTCAATTATTTAAGAGCATTGATTGATTCGATGATCTTTGCCATCTTTTCCTCTGCCTTTGCAAGCTTAGCGCGTTCATTTTCTATCTGCTGAGCAGGAGCTTTTGAGAGGAAGCCCTGGTTATTGAGTTTGCCGGATAAGAAGTCGATATCCTTCTGAACGGTCTTCTTTTCCTTTTCGAGACGAGCAAGTTCCTTTTCAGTATCAACAAGCTCACCCATAGGCATAAATACTCTTGCAGCAGCGGTAACTACTGTAATCATACCTTCGCCGGCAGCGGTCTTTTCGCTGATTTCCAGTTCGCCTGCGCCTGCAAGTCTTTCAAAGAATACCTTACAGGATTCGAAAAGTGCTGTATCAGCTGTTTCGATATACATTGTAACTTTCTTTGAAGGAGGAACGTTAAGTTCGTTTCTCTGAACACGAACAGCCTTGATAGCGTCGATAATCTTTGTGAAGGCTTCTGCATCGGATGTAAAGTTAAGCTTTTCGTCATATTCACACCACTTTGCAATCATAATGCTTTCAGGCTGGTCAGCAACGGGCATTGACTGCCAGATTTCTTCTGTGATAAAGGGCATGAAGGGGTGAAGGAGCTTTAAAACGCCCTGCAATAAATAAACAAGAACGTTCTGTGCTGGAAGAGCGGTTTCGCCGCCTGCTGCAATTCTGGGCTTTGTGAGTTCGATATACCAGTCGCAGTAGATATCCCAGATAAAGTCATAAAGCTTACCGATAGCGATACCGAGTTCAAAGCTTTCGATATTGTCTGTAACTTCCTTGACAAGCTTGTTGTAAAGTGTAAGTACCCACTTGTCTTCGATAGGAAGATTTTCGGGAAGAGTTGCCTTTTCCATATCCTCGGGAAGATTCATAAGGATATATCTTGAAGCGTTCCAGAGCTTGTTTGCGAAGTTTCTGGAAGCTGTTACCTTTGTATCTGTCCAGCGCATATCGTTTCCGGGGCTGTTACCTGTTACGAGAGTAAGACGAAGAGCGTCTGCGCCGTACTGGTCAATAACTTCAAGAGGATCAACGCCGTTGCCGAGAGATTTACTCATCTTTCTGCCAAGCTCATCACGTACAAGACCGTGAATAAGAACATGGTCAAAGGGCTTTGTACCTGTATGTTCAAGGCCTGAGAAAATCATTCTTGCAACCCAGAAGGGAATGATATCATAACCTGTTACCAGTGTGTTTGTGGGGTAGAAGTACTTTAAATCTTCTGTATCTTCGGGCCAGCCGAGAGTTGAGAAGGGCCATAAAGCAGAGCTGAACCATGTATCGAGGGTGTCATCATCCTGCTTCATCTTAGCACCGCATTTAGGACAAACGCTGATGCCGTTTTCGTTGATTTCTTCGTATCCGCAATCTTCGTTTTCGCAATAATAAGCGGGGATTCTGTGACCCCACCATAACTGACGGGAAATACACCAGTCGCGGATATTTTCCATCCAATGTAAGTAGCCGTTTTCGAAACGCTGGGGAACATATTTGAGCTCGCCGCTCTTTACAACATCGATAGCGGGCTGAGCGAGTTCCTTCATCTTAACGAACCACTGTTTAGAGCACTTAGGTTCAACAACTGTATGACATCTCTGGCAGGTACCAACGTTATGAACGTGTTCTTCAACCTTAACGAGAAGACCGAGCTCTTCAAGATCAGCAACCATAGCCTTTCTTGCTTCATATCTGTCCATACCTGCATACTTTCCGCCGTATTCCTTATTAATGGTAGCGTCATCGTTCATTACGTTAAGTACGGGTAAGTTGTGGCGGAGACCAACTTCATAGTCGTTAGGGTCATGTGCGGGAGTGATTTTAACTACGCCTGTACCGAAGTCCATTTCAACATATTCATCAGCAACAACAGGGATTTCTCTGTCTGTGAGAGGAAGCTTAACCATCTTGCCAACAATGTTCTTGTAGCGTTCATCCTTGGGGTGAACAGCAACAGCTGTATCGCCGAGTAAGGTTTCAGGTCTTGTTGTAGCAATCTGAACATAACCGCTGCCATCAGCAAAAGGGTAGTTGATATGCCAGAAAGAGCCTGCCTGTTCTTCGTATTCACATTCGATATCGGAAATAGAAGTCTTACAGTTGGGGCACCAGTTAATGATACGTTCACCGTGGTAGATAAGACCCTTTTTGTAAAGATCAATAAATACCTTCTGAACAGCCTTTGAACAACCGTCGTCAAGAGTGAATCTTTCTCTGTCCCAGTCACAGGAGGAACCAAGTTTTTTGAGCTGTTCAACGATACGGCCGCCATATACTCTCTTCCATTCCCATGCTCTTTCTAAGAATCCGTCTCTGCCGATGTCGTCTTTGGTAACGCCGTCTTCCTTCATAGCAGCAACAATCTTAGCTTCGGTAGCGATAGAAGCATGGTCTGTGCCTGGGAGCCATAAAGCAGCATAACCCTGCATACGCTTTGTACGGATAATAATATCCTGTAATGTGTTATCAAGGGCATGTCCCCTGTGGAGCTGACCTGTGATGTTAGGTGGGGGGATTACAATAGTATAAGGTGTTTTCTGGGGATCGCACTCAGCGTGGAAATACTTCTTTTCCTCCCAGTTCTTGTATATGCGCTCTTCAAATTCCTTGGGCGCATAGGTTTTTGCCAGTTCTTTCTTCATTTTGAAAATCCTTTCTTTTATTATTGGATAATAATTTATTAAATAAAATGAATTGCATCAACAAATGCTGCAATCAAAACTGCACTTATTCTAATAATGTTGGCAATTGTCGGATTAGAGCGTACAACTGATTTTAATGCTCTTCTTACCATTACAGCAGGGAAAAGCACGTGCAAAGCACAAAGCAGATTGATAACAAGCGGAATAAACCCCGCACTTTTAGCTGAAACAGCTGTAAGAATACCCATAACAGCAATTACAACAGCAACAGCAATATGCCATACTTCGATTTTGCCGTTTCTTTGCTCATATTTTGTTTCGTCTTCCATGCTGTTTTGCATCTTTTTCTGAAAATTTGCTTTTTCGACGGAAGAGGGTTTGTTCATCACGGCGCCGCAGTCGGGACAGTTTTTCTGTCCGTTGTAAAATATGTTTTTACAATCTGGGCAATACATTTCCGAAGAATCCCGTGTCTGCATTTCAGTGCTACAATCAGGACAGAAACGCTGGCCGTTGTAAAATACGGTATCGCATTTCGGACAATATCTTTCGCTCATTTTACTTTCAGCCTTTCGTAAAGCTCCTCATCGGGATTAACAAGTATTGTTTTATTATTTGTAAATATGACCATACCTGGTTTAGCACCGTTAGGTTTCTTTACAAAACGTACTTTTGTGTAATCCACGGGAATTTTTGTTCCGTTTCTTGCCTTTGAACAGTATGCTGCTAAGGCAGCCGCCTCAACAATCGTATTATCGGGTATTTCTTTTCCTTCTGAAATGATTATTGCGTGCGAGCCGGCGATATTTTGTGTGTGAAGCCACATATCCTCGCCTCTTGCGGTTTTCAGGGTAAGCTTATCATTCTGATAGTTGTTTCTTCCTACCAGAATTTCAAAGCCGTCTGTTGAACGAAATTTAAGAGGGGGAAGAGGCTTTTCGTTCTTGCGTTTATCGTCTTTGGATTGTCTTAGATAACCTGTTTCCTGTAACTCGCGCTTTATTTCAGAAAGCTCTGCGTCACTACCCGTTCCGCTGCCGATACGACTTGCGGCATCGAATACGCTGTCAATATAGACAAGCTCTTTTTCACCTTGTTCTATAAGTTTAGATAGCATTTTTTCTGCTGTATCCAGTTTTCTGTATTCAGCATAATACTTCTGTGCATTCTGGGAAGGAGTGAGGCGTACATCAAGCTTTATAATACGTTTTCCGCCGTTTATAAAGTCATCAACTTCAATCTCGTTCATGCCTTTTTCCATGCGGTATATATTAGTGCTTAAAAGGTCGCCGCAGACTCGGAAATCCTCTCTTCCTGCACATTCTGAAAGTTCCTGCTTCTGAACTTCAAGCTTACGGGAAATACGCTCATAGATATTGAGGATTGTCTTCATAAGGTCACCTGAACGCTGTTTTATTCTGTCAGCGTCTGCACGGCTGCCGTAAAACTTGTCAAGAAGTGCGTTGGGGCTGTCGAAATGGCTTTCAGTCATTTCTGAACCATACTGTGCAACAGGCACAAAACAGAAATCCTTGGGTTTTCCGTATCTGTCCGTTACAACTGTGCAACCGCTTCTTTCCAGTAAGGTGTCACGGCTTTTCTTTATGAAGAATACGAGCTTATCATACTGATCGTCGGTAAGAGTATTCACGACTGAGTCAACATCCTTGGTACAGCTGTAAGCACATTCCCTTGCGAATATAGGGGAGATTCCCTCAAAAATCATAGGGAGAGCCTTTGCAATACGTTGCTCGGAAAATTCCGAGAGTCTGACTCGGAAATCACCGAAATCATAGTCAAGGAAATTTATTTTCGCCTCTCTGGGCGGTAATTCGTAAAGTATGTTGGGTAAAATACGTCTTACTGATGAAATATCATCCGTAATACGTTTTACACTGTCCACAACCCGCCAGCCGTCTGTTTTCTCTGTAAGGAGAATGATGTTGCTGTGCTTACCCATTATTTCTGCAACAAGCCTGTTATGGACAATATCTCCGATTTCGTTTGTGCATTCAAAATCAAAATTGATGATACGTTCAAGTCCGTCCTGATGTATTGCTGTAAGTCTTCCTCCTGAGAGGAATTTTCTGAAAAGCATACATAAAACGGGAGGCTGTTTGGGGTTTTCGGGAGTTGTGTCCGTTAAGTTAACTCTCGCACAGGCGGAATTGGCTGAAAAAAGAATCTTTTCCGCACCGCCGAAAGTTCTTATGGTTACAATGATTTCTTCACGGGAGGGCTGGTGGATTTTATCGACTCGT
>JAZNML010000063.1:0-58484 GCA_045579565.1 Ruminiclostridium sp. | reverse complement strand
CTTACCGAATACAGTAAAAAACACTCAAAACTTATGTATATAAGAAACAAATAGAAAATCCCGCTGTATAACAGCGGGATTTTTATTTACAATATTGCAAAAACCTCATACTCAATTAGTATAATAATTGAAAGTAATACAGAAAAAGCTACTGTTGTGCCTACGTATGGTACTCGAAGCTTTTTTGTTTTAATAAGAATCATACTTGACATTCCGATCCAGATACAGGTTAACGCAAGTGAACCAATAACAAGAATAACGGGCAAAATCGGATCATAACCGGTCTTTACCACATCATTTACAGTATACATAACAAGTCCGCATATTGTGGGTATTACCATAAGAGGTAATACGGCAAATGCCCAATTCTTTCTTCCTGCGCGGAAGAACCCAAAAACAAGTATACCTAATATCAGGGAAATTACCAAACATTCACTTGGCATAAAAACCTCCTGTCAGATCTTAACCTGCAAAACTGTCAAATATTTCCTGTGCCCTGCTGTTATTTTCTGTAACAGCATAAAAAATAACATTCTGTCTTACTTCAAGAATTGCATCTTCAAGCTTATACATTTCTTCGGGAGTATAAGACTCATATACAGAAATTTGCTTATCAAGTCGAGTCTGTACTGTGGACTTCGCTTTACTTGCATTTTCTGCTGTATCAAATACAAACACAGCTACTTCATCAGGATATGCACCAGATGCACACATATAGTAGGATGCACTTGTAAGACCGGTAATATCTAATTCAGTAAAGTAAAATTCAAGATCAGATATTCCCTTTTCAATTGCGGAATTTATCGGAATTTCAGCAAGGACTTTTCCTGTAACAGTTCCTGCCTCAAAACCGTATTCCTTTACCTCTTCCTGTGCTGTTGTAACAGGAGCATCTGTTTCAGCGCCACAGGATGCTGCGGTAATACATAACGCTGCAAGCATTACAGCAATAATTCTCTTTTTCATCTTTTGTTCCTTTCTTTTTATCAGCCCTGTATTGATTTCTGTATAAAGCTGAGCATCTTCTTATACGCTGCGCCAAGGAAATGCAGGCCGTCCGCTTCAGCATATGTAGCTGAGAAATAACCTGTGCTGTCCTGAAGCTCAGAACATAAATCAAGATAAATAACACCGATTTCATCAGCCATATCTTTAAGCAGCATATTATATCCGTTTACCATTGCCATAGTTTCCTGTCCCTCAGACTCATGAGCCTTTGTAACAGGAGGAATTGAAATAACATAAACATGGCTTTCAGGACAAACTTCTCTTATCTGTTCAACAAGAATCTGCATCTGCTGTACCATATAGGTATTACCCATATAAGCAAGTCCGTTTGAACCAAGCATAATATAAATTCTCTTAGGTTGAAGCTCTTCCGCTTTGGTAACAGCTGTATATCCCTCATATTCAGTGGAATGTGCCGATTCAGGATTGAGTCCTATCTGCGCATAAACCTGGTTACTGTCAAGGTATCCATAATTCAGAAGACCTGTACTAATTGAGTCGCCTATAAACAAGTCATTTACAAAGAATGATTCATCGTAGCTGTCGACCTCGATTGCCGCTACTGTATCCTCTGTACCGTCAGGAGCTGTTGTTGCAAAAGAAATCTCCGTTGTAGTGGTGGTTTCAGGTGTTGTTGTTTCAAGAGTAACAGTTGTAATAGCGGTAGTGGTAATAACCGCTTCCTCCTGTGTTTCCTGTCCTAAATTTGAAACATCAGTCTGTTCGAGCTGTCCGCTCATGTATAAGTAAATAAGTGCACAAAGTGTGATTATAACACCAACTATAAGGATATTAAGCACAACAATCGCAACAGAAATTCCGTCTATCTTTTTCTTTGCCATTTTATTATTCCTTTCAAGGCTGTCTGAATAGTTTTATTATACTACATTTTTACTTTAAAATCAATAGTTATAACTAATTATTCATTATACAATTATTTTTCAAATTTGTCAATAATACTTGTATTATTGACATTATTATAGTATAATAAATTAAACAGCTCAGAAAGGAGCGATATTTATGAAATACATGTTCAGAGAAAAAATTATAGATGTGCTGCTTGCAGCTAAAAAAGATGGTATTACCGAAGGAAAGCTACTTCAACTTCTCGGTACCGCAAAAAAAGACAGAAAACGTGTGCTCGGCGTTGTTGAGGCATTAATCCGTGACGGCGTAATTTACCGTTCAAAAGGCTCGCTTAAAATAAGAGGAGCTAAGTACTTCTTTGAAGGAACAGTAGTAAAAGTCGCACGTTCTCACGGTTTTATCAGAAACGAAAAAACAGAAGAAGATGCTTTTGTTCGCGGAAGAGAGCTTATGGGTGCTGTTCCTGGTGACAGAGTTTTAGCAAGGATTACCGAGTTTAAAGACGAAAACCACAATTCCGATACAGCTGAGGTTGTAATTATCCGTAAGGAAACAGAAGAGACACTTATCGGTACTATTGTGGATACAAACGGCAAGCTTAAACTCAGACCTGACAGCTTTGTTGCAGACCCTCTTACAATTATCAGGTGGAACGGTAACAAGATAAAAGACGGAGATAAAGTCAAATTCTCCATAAACACACGTGCTGAACACCATAGCGATATCACTGTTGATATTGAAGAGGTTTACGGCAACTCAGGTTTTGCAAAGGTTTCTGTTGACGCATATATTGATGAAAAGGCAATTACAGTAGAATTTCCTTCTGACGTCATCGATCAGGCTATGGCAATTGAAAAAGCAGGCATCAAAGCCAAGGAAATCAAAGAACGAACAGACCTCAGAGATATGCCTATATTTACTATTGACGGAGCAGATACAAAGGATATTGATGACGCAATCAGCATTAATAAAACAGATACAGGATATGAGCTGGGTGTTCATATTGCTGATGTATCATACTACGTGAAAAAGGGCACTCCTCTTGATATGGAGGCTTATCAGAGAGGAACAAGTATTTATATTGCAAACAGGGTTATACCCATGCTCCCCAAACAGCTTTCAAATGGTATCTGCTCCCTTAATCCCAATGTAGACAGACTTGCTTTCTCCTGTCTCATGAATATTGATAAGAATGGTGTTATTACCGATTTCCGTTTTGAAAAATCAGTTATCCGCTCTCGTGTTCAAGGTGTTTATACAGAAGTAAACAAAATTCTCGCCGGTGAAGAAGATGAAACAATCAAAAATAAATATGCAGAAGTAATCGGACAAATTCCGGTTATGAACGAGCTTTTTGAAATTCTGAAAGAAAACCGTATAAAACGTGGTGCACCGGAAATTGACTCAAAGGAAAGCAAGATTATCTGTGATGAAAACGGAGTTTGCTGTGACATTAAGGAAAGAACACGTGGTATTTCCGAGGGAATAATCGAAGAATTCATGCTTTGTGCCAACAACTGCGCCGCTAAGCTTGCAATGGATAAGAATTTCCCGTTTGTATACCGTATTCATGAAGCTCCAGATCCTGATAAGCTTATGAATTTACAACAGACACTCGTAAATCTTGGGGAAGATCCTAAGGGAATCAATGAAAGAAGCACTGCTTCTGATCTTGCGGCAGTACTCAGACGTACAAAAGAAAGTGAAAAAGCTGCGGTTGTATCAAACCTTGTACTCCGCTCTATGATGAAGGCGAAATACAGCGAAGAACCATTAGGACATTTCGGTCTCGTAATGAAAGAATATGCTCACTTCACCTCCCCTATCAGACGTTATGCAGATTTTTCTATCCACAGAATATTGTCTGATTATGTAGGCGGACTGGCTCTTGATAAATTACAAAAGAAATACATCAAGTTCGCACGTACAGCCTCTAACCGTGCAAGTAACACCGAGCTTGTTGCCGTTGCAGCTGAACGAGACTGCGATAAGTTCTATATGGCGGAATATATGAGAAATCATATTGGAGAAGAGTTTGAAGGTTATATCTCTGGTGTTATTGAAAGCGGCTTCTTCGTCGAGCTTCCTAACACTATTGAAGGTAAGGTTGACGTAATGTCACTTCCCGTCGGCAATTACGAAACACGTGACGGCATTGCACTTGCAGAAATTATGTCAAACACAGTTTATACAATGGGTGATAAAGTTAAGGTCAAATGCGTAAAGGCAGATGTAAGCGCAGGACTTATTGATTTTATACTGGTAAAGTAAATACTAAACAGCCTGAGATTATCTCAGGCTGTATTTTACCTTTTTCAACTGAAATTATAGGAGAATAACATGAGCGACAGACCCGTTTTAAATAAAAACTTAAATGCCGAAACTTTCAGAAGCTTTTACTATCTTAAAGAAGAGCTGGTTAAATTTTGCAGAGAAAATAATCTTCCTGTTTCAGGCGGTAAAACAGAGCTTACAGAAAGGATTGCTTATTATCTCAAAACAGGAAAAATAACAGAGACTCCTGCTAAGAGAAAAACAAAGGCAAACACAGGCATTATTACCGAGAATACACTGATAGAACCTGATATTGTATGTTCAGAAAAACACAGAGCTTTTTTCAAGGAAAAAATAGGAAAAAACTTTTCATTTAATGTCGGATTTCAAAAATGGTTAAAGAATAACTCCGGGAAAACTTATGGTGATGCGGTTTTAGCCTATTATCAGATTCTGGAAGAAAAGAAAAAAAGTAAAACAACAATAGATAAACAGTTTGAATACAATACATATATCCGCGATTTTTTCGAAGATAACCACGGTAAAAGCCTTAAAGAAGCCATAATCTGCTGGAAATACAAAAAGGGACTACAAGGACACAATCGCTATGAACGTTCAGACCTCATTGCATTGAATTAAATGCACTTTCCTAAAATCCATTTACACATATTACCTATTGACAATTTTTCGACAAAGTTGTATAATATAATTGTAACCTGACAGAAAGATTTTCTGACTGAAAGGCGACAGCATAATAATGAATATTATATTGCCGTGCCTTTCTATGCCTTTTTATAGAAATGGTACGGTTTTTCGTTTTTAAACCACAATTCAAAAGGAAATACTATGACAGAAAACAAAGAAACTCGCGTAGCGGTAATGGGAATTATCGTTGAAGATACAAATTCCACCGAATCACTGAATGCAATTCTTCATGAATACGGCAACTACATAATCGGCAGAATGGGTGTACCCTACCGTGACAAAAACATAAATATCGTAAGCATTGCCCTCGACGCGCCACAGGATACAATATCCACAATGGCAGGCAGAATAGGAAAGCTGAGCGGTATAAGCGTCAAGACCGCTTATTCAAATGTAAAAAGCAATGGATAAAAAATTATTAGAACTTATTGAAAAACTGGAAAATAACCACAGCTTAACTGTTGACGAATACGAATACCTTAT
Organism: Ruminiclostridium sp.; assembly: GCA_045579565.1. GTDB lineage: Bacteria > Bacillota > Clostridia > Oscillospirales > Ruminococcaceae > Ruminiclostridium_E. The sequence continues at coordinate 53,147 of JAZNML010000063.1, read as the reverse complement.
CAAAAACAAAACTGATGAAGCTGCTGAAATGCTTGCAGAAAAAGCAAGAACAGTCCGAGAAAAACATTACGGTAAAGCGGTTTATATAAGAGGTCTGATTGAAATCAGTAACATCTGCAAAAATGACTGTCTTTACTGTGGCATAAGACGAAGTAATAAAAAATGCGACAGATACAGACTCACTGAATCAGAAATTCTTGAATGTGCTGATGAAGGATACGATCTCGGATTCCGTACCTTTGTAATGCAAGGCGGAGAAGATAGTAGTTTTTCTGATGAATTCATGTGCAATGTAATAAGGAAGCTTAAAACAAAATATCCAGATTGTGCAATTACTCTTTCTATCGGTGAACGCAGTCGTGAAAGCTATCAAAAGCTGTATGATGCAGGCGCAGACAGATTTCTTCTCAGGCACGAAACAGCCGACAAAGAGCATTACGAAAAGCTTCACCCAAAAGGAATGTCTTTTGAAACGCGTATGGAATGTCTTAAAAACCTTAAAGAAATCGGTTTTCAAACAGGTTGCGGGTTTATGGTAGGTTCACCGTTTCAGACAACCAGAAATATTGCAAAAGACTTAAAATTCATTGAAGAATTCGCTCCCCAGATGTGTGGAATCGGACCGTTTATACCACATGAGGATACACCTTTCAAGAATTATTCCCCCGGTACAGCAGAGATGACATGTTATCTGCTTTCAATTATCAGACTGATACATCCGAAAATATTGCTTCCGGCTACAACAGCATTAGGAACAATAATGAACGGTGGACGGGAAAAAGGAATACTATCCGGTGCCAATGTTGTTATGCCCAATCTCTCCCCTATTTCAGTACGAAAAAAATATATGCTTTACAACGGGAAAATAAGCACCGGTGATGAATCCGCAGAGGCAGTAAATAATCTTTCACTAAGCATGAAAAAAATAGGCTATGAGGTTGTAACAGACCGCGGCGATTTTAAAAAGTAATTAATACGAAAGGACATAAATAAAATGACAACTTACAATCCCAAATCTTTAAAGGCAGAAGAATTTATCCATGACGGAGAAATTCTCGAAACTCTCGAATATGCAGAAGCCAACAAGAATAATATGGAGCTTATCAACTCCATTCTTGAAAAAGCACGCCCTCAGAAAAACGGTAACGGTTGCGTCTGTCAGGGTCTTACTCACAGAGAAGCTTCTGTTCTCCTCGCCTGCGATGATCCTCAGGTTAACAAGCGTATCACAGAAATTGCTGAGGAAATCAAGCTTGCATTCTACGGCAACCGTATTGTAATGTTCGCTCCCCTTTACCTCTCCAACTACTGTGTAAACGGTTGTGTTTACTGCCCTTACCATATGAAAAACAAAACTATTGCACGTAAAAAGCTCACTCAGGAAGAAGTAAAGGCAGAAGTTATCGCTTTACAGGATATGGGACATAAGAGACTTGCAATTGAAGCAGGCGAAGATCCTGTTAACAATCCTATTGAATACATTCTTGAATGTATCAAGACCATTTACAGCATAAACCATAAAAACGGTGCAATCAGAAGAGTAAATGTAAACATTGCCGCTACAACAGTTGAAAATTACCGCAAGCTTAAAGAAGCAGGTATCGGCACATATATTCTGTTCCAGGAGACATACCACAAGGAAAGCTACTTAAAGCTTCATCCCACAGGACCCAAGCACGATTATGCTTACCACACCGAAGCTATGGACAGAGCTATGGAAGGCGGCATTGATGACGTAGGTCTTGGTGTACTGTTCGGACTTGAACTTTATAAGTACGAATTTGCGGGTCTTCTTATGCACGCAGAACACCTTGAAGCTGTTCATGGTGTCGGCCCTCATACAATCAGTGTTCCACGTATCAAAAAAGCAAACGACATTGACCCCAATGTATTTGACAACTCTATTTCCGATGAAATCTTTGAAAAAATCATCGCATGTATTCGTCTTGCCGTTCCCTACACCGGTATGATTATTTCTACAAGAGAATCAGAAGAAGTACGCGGTAAGGTACTTAATATGGGTATTTCTCAGATAAGCGGCGCTTCAAGAACATCCGTAGGCGGTTATACAGAAGAAGAACGTCCTCACGACTCCGAACAGTTCGATGTTTCCGACCAGAGAACACTCGATGAAGTTGTAAGATGGCTTATGGAATGTGGTCATATTCCCTCTTTCTGTACTGCTTGCTACCGCGAAGGAAGAACTGGTGACCGTTTCATGTCCCTTTGCAAGAATGGTCAGATTCTCAACTGCTGCCACCCTAATGCGCTTATGACTCTCACCGAATACCTTGTTGACTACGCAAGCGAAGAAACAAAGAAAATTGGTTTTGAACTTATTGACAAAGAACTTAAAAAGATTCCCACTGATAAAGTAAGAGATATTGCTACAAAGAATATTGAAGACATCAAGAATTCTAACAGAAGAGATTTCCGTTTCTAAGGAGGTTCTATGGGACTTAACGAAACTGTATCCGCTGAACGTGTTCATATAGGCTTTTTCGGTCTCAGAAATGCCGGTAAATCCAGCGTTGTAAATGCTGTCACAGGACAGGAATTATCCCTCGTTTCAGATGTAAAAGGAACCACAACTGACCCTGTAAAAAAGGCAATGGAGCTTCTGCCCTTAGGCCCTGTTATTATCATCGATACCCCTGGTATAGATGACATTGGTGAACTGGGAGAAATGCGTGTAAAAAAGGCTCGTCAGGTTCTTAATTATACAGATATTGCTGTTCTTGTAACTGAAAATAAGGAACTGTGTGTTGCAGAAAATGAACTTATAACAATTTTTAAAGCCAAGAACATTCCGTTTATTATAGCTTACAATAAATCGGATTTACGCACAGAAAAATTTCCTTCCACTGATAACGAAATATATGTCAGCGCAAAGGAAAATACAAATATTCGTGAACTCAAAGAGCTTATCGTAAAACTTGTAAAATTGGAAGAAAACAGTAAGCGTGTCGTCGGTGACCTCATAAAAGAAAATGACGTTATCGTGCTGGTTGTACCTATTGATAAGGCTGCACCAAAAGGCCGTCTTATTCTTCCGCAACAACAGACTATCCGTGATATCCTCGATTCCGGTGCCGTTTCTGTTGTTACAAGAGATAATGAGCTCCCGGAAACACTCAAAGCACTCGGTAAAAAACCAAGAATGGTTATTACAGATTCTCAGGCATTTGCAAAAGTTTCAAAAGATACGCCTGATGATATCCCCTTAACTTCATTTTCTATATTGTTTGCAAGATATAAAGGCGACCTAATTTCCGCAGTAAGAGGAGCGGCAGCCTTAGATAAGCTTCAAGACGGAGATAAAATCCTGATTTCCGAAGGCTGTACTCATCACAGACAGTGTGGTGATATCGGTACAGTAAAGCTCCCTGCTCTTATAAAAAAGCACACAGGTAAAGATGTTATCTTTGAATTTACATCAGGTACGCAGTTCCCTGAAACGCTTGAAGGATATAAGCTTGTAATTCATTGCGGCGGTTGTATGCTTAACGACCGTGAAATGAAATACCGAGTAAAGCAGACGCTTGATAACGGAATACCGATTACGAACTATGGCATTGCCATAGCACATATGAACGGTATTTTAAGAAGAAGCATCGAGCTGTTTCCTGAGGCAGTAAAGGCACTGGATGAATAAAAAGATACCCCTAAAAGAACAATGTTCTTTTAGGGGTTTATTCGTTATAAATACTTTTTCTTCAAAATTCTCGATAAAATATAAAAAATTAACGAAGGAACAATAAATTCAACCGCACGGACAAGGAAAATCACATAAATCGGTGCGGAATTTATGGTTGTATTGTAAACGTGGATATCATATGCGGTAAAACCGATAAAGGAGAGGGCGAAAGCAATGGAGATTATGAGGAATGCAAGGGGGAGGTGTTTTTTCATATTATTATACCTTTCTTACAGGGTGACGGATAACGGTTTTCAGCTTTTCAGGGGTAACCTTTCTTACGTCGCTGAGATAAATTTCATGATGCATTCGCTTATCCGAAATATCAAGTGTATATCCCTCAGATTCCATATACTCGTGCATCTTTTCAACTGTCACCGGTTCATTATCATAAGGTCCTATGTGCATACACTGAACACATAAACCCTCATCATAAGTGAAGAACTCAACCACTGAAAAATCAGTCTTTTTCTTTTTAGTTGCCTCTTCAACCGCCCAACTAAAATCTTCTTCTGTAACAAAATCAGGGAGTCTGATTACGGAAATGAAATTAAAATTCTCTTTATGGGAATAATCTATTCCGTTAATTCCATCTTGCCACCAGAAACCTTCAAGAGGAGGAACAACAAAATCAAAATAACCATCTATTCTATGGTCACCCATTTTACTCATTTTTATGGTAAACGCTATACCGTATAACAGTCCGATTGAACGTTTATACTCGCTGTCCTCTGCATTAGGGTCACCCTTGCCTCTAACGGCAATGTAATTCATCTTAGGTACTGCAACAATTGACGGCTTATTCTTTGGCATATAGAATTCCTTATATTCCTTTTTATAATCAAACGCCATTTATATTCCTCCCACAATTTATAGATAAATTATACCATTCTGACGATATATTGTCAACGCATATATTCCCGCTATATGCAAAAAACTTGACATATAGGGCGAATTGTGGTATTATTTAATATGTATAGTTAGGTTTTGAAGGTGTTTTAATGTTTGAACGACTTGATTATTTAAGAGATAAGGCTAATCACCTGCCTCTCTGCCCTGGTGTATATCAAATGAAAAACAAATCAGGGGAAATTATCTATATCGGTAAGGCTAAGGTTTTAAAAAACCGCGTTACCTCTTATTTTCATGCGGTCGAAGCACACAATCCCAAAACCTACAAGCTGGTTTCCAACATACATGATTTTGAATTTATCGTAACAGAGACTGAGCTTGACGCACTTGTTCTGGAAGCAAGTCTTATAAAGCTCCATTCTCCTAAATATAACATTCTTTTAAAAGATGATAAGGGATTCAGCTATATACGGATTACAGGCGGAGATTATCCGAAAATTATGCATTCCTTCAACAAGGATGACCCTTCATCCACCTACATTGGTCCTTTTACCAGCGGATATACCGTAAAACAGACTATCGAAGAATGCAATAAAATTTTTATGCTCCCTACCTGTAAAAAAGTTTTTCCAAGAGATTTCTTTAAAGAAAGACCCTGTCTTAACCACCACATCAAGCGTTGTATGGGTGTATGCCAGGGAAAAATTTCTCCTGAGGAATATAAAAAGACAATTTCAGAGGCTCTTAATTTCATCAAAAACGGAAGTAAGGAAAGCATCGATTATCTCACCAAGGAAATGAATGAAGCTGCTGAAAATCTTGATTTTGAACGTGCTGCCGTTCTACGCGACAGAATAAATGCTATCACCCGTTCTGCGAAAACTCAGTCAATTCAGTCACAAAGAGATATCGACTGCGACGTATTCGCAATCTCGCAGAATACCGGCCTTACAAGTATTGCCGTTGTAAAATACCGTAATGGTAAGTTAATCGATAAGGAAAATTTCTTTATTGGCGATGAATGTGAAAATGAGCTAATAAGAAGTGAATTCCTTTTACAATATTATTCAAACGGAAAAGAAATTCCTAAAACCATATATCTTGACGGCAATAGTGAAGACAATGCACTTTTAGAAGAATATTTCAGAAGTATCTGCGGACATAAGGTTTCTATAACCGTTCCAAAGCGAAGCGAAGGTCTTGTTCTTACTACGCTTGCCAAAAGTAATGCTGATGAGTATTTATCACTCAGAGTTGGTAGAACAAGCAAAGAAATTACCGCTTTACAGGATTTGCAGAAACTTCTGGGATTACCTAAAACGCCTGTGCTCATTGAAAGCTATGATATATCTAATATGGGCGAACAGACAAGAGTTGCAGGTATGATTACCTATAAAAACGGCAGACCCTATAAAACAGGTTATCGTAAGTTCAACATAAAAGATGTTGTGGGCGTAGATGACTATGGCTGTATGCAGGAGGTCATCCGCAGAAGATTTACCCGCTATCTTGACGGTGATGAAAGCTTTTCAGACTTACCTGACCTCATTCTCCTTGACGGTGGTAAAGGGCATGTCAATGCTGTTAAGGAAGTGCTTGACGAAATGGGTATATCTGTAAGTCTTTTTGGTCTTGTAAAAGACGACAAACACCGCACAAGAGCAATTTCAGACGGTGGCGGAGAGATTCAGATCAACTCAAACAAGAATCTTTTCAAGCTTCTTACCGAAATTCAGGATGAAGTTCACCGCTTTTCAATCGATTATCAAAGAAAAAAACACAAGCAATCACAATATGAGTTGGAGCTTACCCGTGTCAAAGGCATTGGTGAAAAAAAGGCTCTTGCATTGCTGAAAAAATATAAAACAAAACAGGCTATCCGCGAAGCTTCAATAGAAGAACTTATGGAAGCAGCAAAAATCAACCGCGAAATTGCGGAAAACCTACATCTGTATATACAGGAGATTTTTTAATGAGAGTTATAACCGGCATTGCCAGAGGTATGCGTCTTAAAACACTTGAAGGAAATGACGTAAGACCTACGGCAGAAAAAATAAAAGAAGCAATGTTCAGCATTGTTCAGTTTGACCTTGAAGATGCAGTTGTGCTTGACCTTTTTGCAGGCTCGGGTCAGCTGGGTATTGAAGCTCTGAGCAGAGGTGCTTCAAAAGCATATTTTGTCGATAGCTGCCAGGCTTCTATCGGTATTGTAAAAGAAAATATCAAGCATACTAAAATGGAAGATAAAGCTATTGTCTGCAATATGCCAAACTCCGCTTTTCTTCGCACTACCCCAGCAAAATTTGATATTGCGTTTCTTGATCCGCCCTATGAAAAAAGACTTATTCAGCGCACTCTTCCGGCATTAGTCGAGAAAATGAGCGAAAACGGAATCATTGTATGCGAACATGAAAAGGATTGCAGACTCCCCGAAACAGAAGGCGATTTCACAATTCATAAAACATACAAATACGGACAGATCTGTCTTACCGTTTACAGAAGAAATGAGGTGGAGACAGACGATGAGTGAACATCATGACGGTATCATGCGCAAAGCGGTATACCCCGGAAGCTTTGACCCTGTTACAAACGGTCACCTTGAAATAATCCGCCGTGCCGCAAAGCTTTTTGACAAATTAATTGTTCTTGTTTCTGTTAATGTAAGCAAGAAAACAAGCTTCACCGCAGAGGAAAGAGCCAATCTCCTCAGAAAAGTCTGCTATGACATTCCAAATGTAGAGATAGACACTTTTGACGGTCTTATTGTTGATTATTTTGCAGCCAATGACTGCGATATCATAGTTAAAGGGCTTCGTGCAATGTCAGATTTTGAATATGAATTTCAGATGGCGCACATCAATAAGCACCTTTATGAAAAAGCAGAAACAGTATTTCTCTGTGCAGACAGCGAAAGCACATACCTTTCATCAAGTATGGTAAAGCAGATTGCTTCATTCGGAGGCGATATTTCAGCTTTTGTTCCTGCTACTATTGTTGAAGACATTCAGAAAAGACTCAGCTAACAAAAGAAAGGAAGATAAAAATGAATATTGATGAAATTCTTGAAATGATGGATGATATGCTCGATAAGGCAGTTAATGTTCCCTTTACAAGCAAAAAATCACTTATTGAAGTTGATAAAATGCGTGAACTTATCGATGAAGTACGTATCAACATGCCTAAGGAAATCACACAGGCAAGAGAGCTTGTAAATGACCGCAAAACCATCCTTAATGATGCTAAGAATGAAGCGGCAAACATTATTTCCCGTGCTGAACAGAGAGCTGCCGCTCTGGTTTCTCAGCAGGAAATTGTACGCCAGGCAAATGCCAAAGCAAATGAACTTAATGCTACCGCTCAGGCGCAGACAAAAGAACTCAGAGACCTCACCAACAAGTATGTTGACAATATGCTTACAAAGGTTGAAGAGCTTTTATCAAACGACCTTATTGATGTCAAGAAAGCAAGAAATGCGCTTAAAAGTACAATTAAATAAAGCTATATCCCCGAAAGCTATGCTTTCGGGGGTTTTACATATATGCAAAATATTCACCCTACATTTTCTTTACTATATTTACGTTTTGTTGCCATTCCACCTCTTATGTGTCTTTCCTGTTTGTTATGTTCAAGAATCTCACGTACCTTACTGCATAATTCAGGATTTATTTTTTCAAGTCTTGATGTTACATCCTGATGAACAGTGCTTTTGCTTATTCCGAAAACCTTTCCTGCATTTCTTACTGTTGATTTCGTTTCAATTATGTATTCTGCGAGGCTTACACATCTTTCCTGTTTCGTTCCGTAGACGCAATAATCTGCGACTGAATTTTTAATCTGTGACATGGCTTAGCCCCTCCAAAATTTTGATTTATCAAATCTTATGCATGCCAAGTCACCGTTATGTTTATTTTTTTCTCTAAAAAACTGCAAGTTTAACTTTTCAATTATTCAAAACTTGTATTTTATTGTTAATTTTGCTTAAAACCAATATCGGCATTATTTCTTTTAGTGCAATTCATACAACTTTGTTTTTTTCGTATTGATAATTCAGTTTTTTTCGTATATAATTAAGATATATCTTTTTTACGACAATAACCGCAGATACGGTTTTTCGATATATTCGGATATGAAAAATTTGTCTGCTCATTATTCATTACGAAAGGACACTAAATTATGCTTGCAGAACTTGAAAAGGACAAAGAAAAGGAAATTGGAAATCTTGAAGAAGACGAGCTTGATCTTCTCAATGGTCTCCTTGAAAATTTAAATAAAGGCACTATCGACCCTTCTCTTTATATCGAATACGATGTAAAAAGAGGACTCAGAGATTCAAACGGCAAGGGCGTTCTTACCGGTCTTACAGAAATTTCCGATGTTGTTTCCTATGATATTATTGATGGTAAGAAAATTCCTTGTGAAGGTCGACTTTATTACCACAACTATGACGTTAAGGACCTTATAAGCGGTCTTGGAAACAGAAAAAATGCTTTTGAAGAAATTACATATCTCCTTCTCTTCGGTAAGCTTCCTGATAATGATCACCTTAATCGTTTCGTTCAGTTAATTTCTGACAACCAGGTACTCTCTACCAACTTTACACGTGACGTAATCATGAAAGCTCCCAGCTCCAACATCATGAACGCTCTTCAAAAAAGTATACTTACCCTTTATTCATACGACAACAACCCCGAAGATATTTCAGCACAGAATGTTCTTCGCCAGTCTATTCAGCTTATCGCTAAAATGCCTTTAATTTCGGTATATGCTTATTGTTCATACCGTCATTACAAAAAGCATGAAAGCCTTATGATCAGAAATCCTATCAATGAATACTCTACTGCAGAAAATATACTTTATATGCTTCGCGAAAACGGTGAATTTACCGAGCTCGAAGCGAAGGTACTTGATGTGGCATTAGTAATTCATGCTGAACACGGCGGCGGTAACAACTCTACCTTCACAACTCATGTCGTTACTTCCTCTGGTACAGATACTTATTCTGCTGTCGCTGCGGCAATTGCTTCTCTGAAAGGCTTCCGCCATGGTGGTGCTAATCTTAAAGTTAAACACATGTTCGAGGAAATCAAGACACATGTTCTCGACTGGAATGATGAAACAGCAATCCGCGAATATCTTACAAAAATTGTCGATAAACAGGCATTTGACAAAACAGGACTCATTTATGGCCTCGGTCATGCTGTTTATACCAAATCAGATCCAAGACAGGTAATTCTCAAAGAATACGCAAGACAATTAGCAGAAGAAAAAGGCCGTATGGATGAATTTAAGTTCTACGACAGAATTGAGCGCATAGGTAAGGAAGTCATCAGCGAAAAACGCCATCTTTTCAAGCCCATCTGTGCTAATGTAGACTTTTACAGCGGTTTTGTATATGATATGCTTCAAATTCCAGAAGAGCTCTTCACACCTATTTTTGCTATTTCACGTATTTCAGGCTGGTGCGCACACAGACTTGAAGAAATCGTTAACAACGGCAAAATTATACGTCCTGCTTATAAATATGTTGCGGATCACCTTACTTATGTTCCGCTGGAAGAAAGAAACTAATGAATTATATAATTTTCGATATGGAGTGGAATCAACCCTCCTCCGCAAAAGAAAAAAATCCCGACCTCATAAGAGGCGAGATTATACAGATTGGTTTTTTCGTTCTTAACGAGAATTTTGACATTCTCCACAATGAAGATATACTGATTAAACCTGTATGCTACAAATCTATTAATCAATATGTAGAGATACTTACAGGAATATCTCAGAAAATGCTTAACGGCGGCGTTTCCTTTGAAACAGCAATAAGGAAAATGGCTGAATTCTTCGATAAAAACACTCTTCTCTTTACATGGGGCGATGACGACATTCCAATTCTGAACGAGAATATGAAATTCCATAAAATTGAGGATATTTGTCTTCCAAAGCACTTTAATCTACAACGTTTTTATGCTATTCAAACAAATGCCGAAACAAGACAGACTGCACTTAAAACAGCAACTGAGCATTTCGGTATTGAAATAGATATTCAGGCTCACGATGCTTTGAATGATGCTTATCTCACAATGCTTGTAGCAAAAAAACTGGATATTGCTCAGGGTATTAAGGAATATGACAAAGTAATTCAACCCAAAATCAATAAAAGCCTCAATCCCTGGGATAATGACAAGCTTGTATTCAGTATTTCTCAGGAATACAACAAACACCCGGGCGCTCTTCCGGACACTTGCAGAAGCTTATCTGCCAATTGTAAGGACTGTGGTTCGGAAATAATTTTGAGTTCCCTCTGCCGCCATGGAAGATTTGGATTTGTTACAACTGCTGAATGTGTTTGCGGAAACAGATACTTTGTTCATTTTGAAATGAAAAACAACATCCTGGTATCAGACATCTACGAGCTTAGTAATAAAACTGAAAAATTCTACGAAAATAAAATTCGTGCCAAAGAAACAAGAAAACGTTATTATCAATCAAAAACGAAAAAAAAATAACAAAACCACCGATTATTCAATCGGTGGTTTACTTTTTATTTTGTAAGAACTGTCATCATAGCCTGAATAAGTCCGCCAATCTGTGGCTTGGAGAACTGTTCATCTGCACCAACTGACTTGCCCTTTTCCTTCATCTGATCATCAATTAGCGATGAGAATAAGAATACAGGAATCTTACTAAGGTTTCTGTGATCCTTAATAAGCTTTGTAAGACGGTGACCGTCCATCTGAGGCATTTCTATATCACTAACTACAAGAGATATATCATCAGTAACCTTTTCACTATCAGCAAAGGTTGAAATGAAATTCCATGCTTCCTGTCCATTGGAGAAAGAAAGAATATTATGGAATCCCGCCTTTGTAAGTGCATTAACAACAAGCTGGTTAAGGAGAGGTGAATCTTCTGCAATTACTATTCTTGCATCATAATCAACCTGTGTGGATTTTTCAATCTTTTCAATACCAGATGTATCAAGTCCGGCAGAGCAATTAAGATCAGCAATAATCTTTTCGAAGTCAAGAATAATAATAATCTTTCCATCTATTTTTGCAATACCTGTTGCAACACCCTTCTGGCTGTTATTAGCAACTGTTGGGGGCTTTTCGATATTTGTCCAGCTGATACGCTGAATACCCTTTACAGTAGATACGTGGAAAGCAATATCAAGCTGATTGAATTCACATACGATAAGAAGTCCTTCGTTGCCAACAGGCTGAGGAATACCAAGAACCTTATGTAAATCAACAACAGTAATCAACTTATCACGGGGCATGAACACACCTTCGATTTCCTCAGGTGCAGAGGGCATAGGTGTAACAGGGCGATAAGTAAGAATTTCACTTACCTTAGCAATATTGATACCGTAGTCTTCGTTTCCTACGAAAAACTCGAGAAGTTCAAGTTCATTTGTTCCGCTTTCAAGCAAAATATTTGTTTCCATACGCATATACCATCCTTGATATTTTGATTTACAATTGCTTGTAAACTAATTATACAACATTTTTTAAATAAAATCAAGTATTTCAGCAAAATTAATAAAATTTTTCTCAATTTTTTTTAAATTTGTGAAAATCATACAATCAATAAACGTAATTACTTCCACCAACAAACTCTCTTACAAGGGAATTAAGAGGTACTGTTTCACGATCAAGATCATCAATTTCACTGAGGAATTCCTCTAAATCGGTATAATCCTCGTATTCAGGATATGTATCCTTAACAGCAAGAAGATCATTAAGTACAAATGGCTTATAAACAGCCGGTTCATAGGAAATAAATGTGTCTATATCATACATAGCGTTACATTTATAGGGCATTATGAACTTCTGTTCGCCTCTTTCAACCCACTTAAAAAAGTCAAGTGTGCCGGCAGCATCTCTTCCACGGAAAAGCTTATCACGTACAAGACGACGCATAAGGCGGATTTTTGAAGGATGGAGAAGCTCGCCTTCCTCATTTTTTAGTCGGGTACGTACACTTACATAAACAGTAGTTGCATGTTTTCCAATATTACCTGTAATCTGAGGATTAAGAGCATGTATTCCTTCAATAATAACAAACTCACCCTTGTTTCTTCTCATCTTTTTACCCGGAAAACGCTGTTGAAGTGCAAAATCAAAAGTAGGTATTTCAATTTCTTCACATTTCCAAAGCATGCGCAAATGTTCATTAAGAAGATCCATGTCAAGTCTCTTTGGAGATTCAAGATCTATTCTTCCGTCTTCATCTACTTCATTTCTCGGGTCATCAATGGGAATAAAATAATTATCCATTGAAATAGTATGAACTACCTTATCCTGTTGTTCAAGCATTGTTCCGAGACGAAGAGCTGTTGTTGTCTTGCCTGAACCGGAAGGTCCGGAAATAAGAATAATAGGCATATCCTCACTGTTTTCAGACAGATGCTCAGCTACATTGTAGATTCTGCTTTTGTAAAGTTCTTCCGCTTCACAAATAAACTGTCCTGCATTTCCAGAAACATTTGAATTAAGATCATACAAAGATAAAATGTTCATGCAAATCTCCTTTGAGAACAAAATTATTCGGACAACACTTTTATAATATCCGATGCCTTTTCGCAAACAGCATACAGACGCTTACAAAGTTCTTCATCCGGCTGTGAAAGATCAGGAACCATTATGGTTTTACAGCCTGCATCACTCGCCGAAATAACTCCATTAGGCGAATCCTCAACGGCAATACATTCTTCCGGTGTTAACCCCAGCTGATTCACCGCATAAAGATATACATCCGGCTTAGGTTTACCGTTTTCTACCTGATGGGCAGATATTATACAATCAAAATATTCGTATAAACCTACATCTTTAAGATATTTCCCTGCCCTTGTTAAATCAGTTGCTGTGGCAACCGCACGTTTATAACCGTTTTTTCCTAACCAGACAAGTAATTCCTTTACGCCTGCCTTAGTATCAAGACCATTTTCAATTATATGCGCTGTCATAAGCTCCATACGACGATTTCTCACCGTCATATAGTCACATTTTTCGCCAAACCATTCCTTTAAAAGCGGTTCAGCATACTTTCTTGCAAGACTTCTGAGCTGCAATGCATGTTCACGCTTCATAGGAAATCCGAACTCGTTTGCAGCCATACACCAGTATTTAACCAGTAACTTTTCAGTATCAATTACTGTACCGTCTAGGTCGAAGATAACAGCCTTAATACTCATATGCATCACCATAGCTTGTAGCATTCTTAGCTGAATGTATTGTCATACTGTTTCTGGATTTTGAAAGAGTATATACCATTGTTTTAGCTGCGGAGTTATCGAGCTTGATGCCTTCCATTGCCAGAGCGGTAGGAGGCATATACTCAACTGTTACAGTATAAAGCTCACCCACGTTGGATATTTCGGTAACAACAGGAGAATACGCTGTATAACGAGGATTAATGGGAACAAGATAAGTGTTCGTTTCTTCGTTATATGTGAACGCAGTGCTTGCGCTACCAACTGTCTGATGTTGTATAACAGCTTCATTTCCATATAAGGATTTTATTGAAAACTCAACATCTACCGCCGGAACATACATGTATGTATTATAAAGCTTTTCGTAATTACTGTTATCGCCTGTTAAAATAATACGCCATATAGCAGATTCAACTACTACTGTTGCAGGTATTTCCTCGGTTGTCTTGAAAGAAGGAGGGTCAACCGTTACAACAGGATACAAGAACAACGCAATTTCATTTTTTAGAGACGTCTGGCTTGCAATTTCGTTCACAGTCTTAATACCAAACTGAACAGTTGAAACAATTCCAACAATAGACATTACAATTATAAACACAGCAAAAACAAGATAGAATTTATTAGGGCGTGCAACAGGTTCGGATACCGTTTCCTCCTGCTGTTCCTCCTGCACTTCCTCAGAAGACACATCATCGTATTCTTCTCTTAGTGCCGAACTGAAACTTTCTCTCGCAATCACTGTTTCGCTTAACTGTTCGTCTGTCTCGTTTTTAACCTGTTCAGAAAGACGGTCGGTAACTACCTTATTCTGTTTTTTCTTGGTTCTTTTTTTACCCATTTATCTGATTGCCTTTCTTAATGTTCTTTTATGTGAACAATTAGCCTCTTATCTGGCCTGTGCCATTGATAAGATATTTATATGTAGTAAGTACCTGTAATCCCATTGGTCCTCTTGCATGAAGCTTCTGTGTGGAAATACCGATTTCTGCACCAAGACCAAACTCAAATCCATCTGTAAAACGTGTGCTGGCATTTACATAAACAGCTGCCGCATCTACAAGACGCTGGAATTTTTCAGCATTATCAAGATTAATTGTAACTATACACTCACTGTGCTTTGTGCCAAAACGGTTTATGTGCTCGATCGCTTCATCGATATTGCTTACAACCTTTGCAGCAATTACATAATCAAGGAATTCCTTACGATAATCCTCGTCATCTGCAATATGGTCAACATCGATATACTTTGAAGTTGCTTCATCGCCGATTACCTTTACCTTACCAGCCCATTTTTCTTTAAGTGCTGTAAAGAACTGTTCAGCAACATCCTTATGTACAAGTACATTTTCAATTGCATTACATACACTGGGGCGCTGTGTTTTTGCATTATTTACAATATTTACCGCCATTTCAACATCAGCAAAACGGTCAACATAAACATGGCAATTACCCTCACCTGTCTGGATAACAGGAATAGTAGAATTCTGCATTACAGAACGGATAAGACCACCGCCGCCGCGAGGAATAAGAACATCTACATATTTGTCTGCCTTCATAAGCTCATTAGCTACAAGACGTGAAGTATCGGCAACAAGCTGAATGACATCTGGACATAAACCCGATTCCTCAACAGCCTCGCGCATAAGCTTTACAAGGCACTTGTTGGAACAGATAGCATCACTACCGCCACGGAGAATACATACATTACCTGCTTTGAGGCAAAGTGCAGCCGCATCAACTGTAACATTAGGGCGGGATTCAAAAATTATACCGATAACACCGAGAGGTACACGCTTTTTAACAATTTTAAGGCCATTAAGAAGTTCCTCGCCGCCTACTACTTCACCAATAGGATCTTTGAGAGAAATAATCTGAGTAACACCCTCTGCCATTCCTTCAATTCTCTGTTCTGTAAGAGTTAAACGGTCTATCATCGCATCAGACATTCCATTTGCCTTAGCATTTTCAATGTCACGTGCATTTTCTTTAATGATTAACTCCTTGTTTGAAAGAAGCTTATCGGCAATTGCTTTGAGAGCAGTATTTTTCTGGATAGTACCAGCTTTTATAATTTCGCGCTCAGCAATTTTTGCTGCTGCGCCAAGTTCATCAATATAGCTCATTTGTGTATCCTTTCTTATTCATTTAAATCGAATAATGTATATTTTGCATCTCCACTGAATAAATCATAGAGGTTTTCAGGTCGATCGCCCTTTATAATAACGGTGGGAATATTATTTTCGCCTGCAATAACAGCCGCTTCCAGCTTTGTTATCATGCCACCGCTGGCAAGCTCGCTGCCCTTTTCACCCGCAGCAGCAATCATTTCATCGCTTATCTTTGTAACAAGCGGAATATGCTTTGCATCAGGAAGTGAGGGATTCTTATCGTAAAGACCGTCAACGTCTGTGAGAATAATAAGCAGATCTGCTTCACAAAGTCCTGCTACAATTGCGGAAAGAGTATCATTTTCGTCAAAGTCAAGCTGTTCAATGGAAACTGTATCATTTGCGTTTATAATCGGAACAGCTCCCATTTCAAGCAATCTATGTAATGTATTGAAAGCATTTTCGCGACGGATTTTATTACTGATTACATCACGTGTTACAAGAAGCTGAGCTACCGTATGGTTATATTTTAAAAACTCACGGTCGTATATGTTCATAAGTTCACACTGACCAATTGCGGCACAAGCCTGTTTTGTAGGCATATCCTTTGGGCGTTCTGTAAGTCCTGCCCTGCCAACACCGATACCGACAGCACCGGAAGTTACAAAGATAACATCTCTGCCTTCATTTTTAAGATCCGCCATTACTTCAATGAGCTTCTGAACTCGGCGGATATTTAGATTACCGGTTTTATAACACAAAGATGATGTGCCAACCTTTATTACAATTCTTTTTGCGTCTTTGATCTTTGTCATTTTTCTTTTGTTCCTTCCATATTTGGATATTATACAACACAATATCATTATAGCAAAAAAAAAAATAAAATGCAATAGATAAGGTAAAAAAAGCAAAAAAAGAAAGCCCTTTACGGACTTTCAAATCAAATAATGTATAATGTGTAGAACAAAAGAAAGGAGACAACTAAAAAACTAAAATTAAATGGAGGTCATTTAAAATTAATTTAGTCAATCAGCAAGAGTAACATTTGTTCCTCTTACAATTCATATTATATATGAATTTCAACAATTTGTCAACAAGTTATATAAAAGTTTTTCATAAAAGTGAAAAATTTATGTGATTTCACAAAAAGTAAGTGACAAAATTGTTTAAGGTCACCATTTATAAAAGCATTTTTCTGAGAATTGTCACTATTTCAGCAACATCTTCCGAGCTTATTCTTTTTGATGTCTTATATTCTGATATAAATTTATTAAGCTCCTTCTCTCCGGATACAACATTGCTGTTTGCTCCCGAGAGGCCAAGTTTTAAGCGAACCATAGGATTAGAAAAATACACAACTCCGTCAACCCATACGTCATACCCGTGTGAACGGAGTATGTTTTTCAGAATATCACGCTGGCGGGAAATCTGTTTTATAGGATTCTTCATCTCGGATTCAGTGCTTCTGCCATCTTTGTAATGCTTGTACTGGCACCACATCTCATCCTTGTCACTTCCTACAAGAGTTCCTGAATGGTTTTTTACTTCAACAATAAGTATTCCCTTTTCACTCACCATAAGCATATCGATTTCAGAACGGTTTCTCTTATATCTTATAGGAAGATTAAGGAAAATATTGTAATCATTCTTATGCTTCTTGGCAATTTTTGAAAGAAGCTTCTCCCCTTTTAGCCCGGAATGTATGATATTATACTTCCGGCTGAGAATAATATAAGCAAAACCACACATGATAATTGCCGCTGCGCAGATGTACGCCCAGACATAATGCTTACCACCGTCTTCGTAACTACCCATTGCAAAAATAATCAGTACTACCGCAGGGAGTGTTCCGAATATTACCTGTAATACAAATAAAACACCAGCTGCACGTTTATTAGTATTTTTGGATTTATTGATCTTCATAATTATACGTTAAATCTGAATACAACAACGTCACCGTCGTTCATTACATATTCCTTGCCTTCAAGTCTTACAAGACCCTTTTCCTTAGCTCCTGTCATGCCGCCATGTGCAACTAAATCGTCAAATGCAACAACTTCCGCACGAATAAAGCCCTTTTCAAAGTCCGTATGAATCTTACCTGCTGCCTGAGGAGCCTTTGTACCCTTTGTGATTGTCCACGCGCGTACTTCGGTAGGTCCTGCTGTAAGGAAAGAAATAAGTCCTAAGAGACTGTAACCTGTTTTGATAATACGACTGAGACCGGATTCTGTAAGATTAAGGTCGGATAAGAACATTTCTTTTTCTTCCGCTTCCATATCGGAAATATCTGCTTCAATCTGAGCGCAGATAGGAAGAACCGCACTGTTTTCTTCCTCAGCTATACGCTTTACAGCCTGGTACTGATTATTCTTTTCATAATCATTCTTGAAATCATCTTCGCTTAAATTTGCAGCATAAATAACAGGCTTATTGGAAAGAAGAGGAGTATCCTTGATAATAGCAAGCTCATCTTCACTGAAATCAAAAGAACGTGCAGACTTACCGTTTTCAAGGTGCGCCAAAAGATTTTCGAGGAAATCCACTTCCTTTTGCAAGGACTTATCACCCTTCATAAGCTTCTTGGCACGGTCAATTCTTCTTCCGAGAATTTCCATATCACTGAAAATAAGCTCCAAATTGATTGTTTCAATATCACGCTCAGCACCGATACTACCGTCTACATGCACAATGTTATCATTTTCAAAGCAACGTACAACATGACCGATTGCGTCAACCTCACGAATGTTGGAAAGGAACTTGTTACCAAGACCTTCACCGTTGGAGGCACCCTTTACAAGACCTGCAATATCAACAAATTCAAGAACAGCAGGGGTAAATTTATCAGGATTATACATTTCCGCAAGCTTATCGAGTCTTTCATCAGGAACAGAAACGATACCTACATTAGGTTCAATTGTACAGAACGGATAATTAGCGGATTCTGCACCTGCGTTTGTAAGCGCATTAAAAAGTGTACTCTTACCTACATTAGGTAAGCCAACCATACCAAGCTTCATATTTTTATGTCCTTTCTTTTTTAAGCAATTACAATAATTATATCAGTATTCAACAAAAATTGCAAGTATAAATATTAATTGATTAATCTTTCCTTATATTTTTCTTCCAGAAATAACCTCATGCATGAGTAACGATTTGTTTTACGGTTATTCTGAACCATTGCATTAACAACAGACCGCTGTCCTATAAGAATTATATTTTCTTTTGCTCGGGTTATACCTGTATAAAGAAGATTACGGTACAAAAGCTGATCTGCAACCGCCGTAAGCGGCATTACTACCGCTCTGTATTCACTACCCTGACTCTTATGTATTGTAACAGCATATGCGTGTTCAAGTTTGTTGAGCATTTCAGTAGTATATACAGCTATTCTGCCGTCAAAATCAATTTTCATAAATC
This sequence comes from Ruminiclostridium sp., assembly GCA_045579565.1. Lineage (GTDB taxonomy): Bacteria > Bacillota > Clostridia > Oscillospirales > Ruminococcaceae > Ruminiclostridium_E. The sequence goes on along the minus strand of JAZNML010000063.1, from coordinate 33,862 downwards.
CGTTATGAGCATCAACCTCAATAATGATTCCTATATCGCCGTTAAACACACCAAGGCCGTTTTCACCGCCTTTTTTCCAGGTTACATCATAGTCGTTCTTAACCTGCATAACCTTATCTCCAAGACGGAACACTGTATCAAAAAACCGTAATTCCTTCTTATCTTTTGATGGAGGATTCAATGCTGATTGTAACGAGCGATTCAGCTCCTTCGTTCCGGCAGAACCCATTTTTGTTGGTGATAATATCTGTATATCATCAATAGGTGCATACCCATAGGACTTAGGAAGTCTTGTTTTAACCAGATCAATAACCAGACGAGCTGTTTCCTCGTCTGATGATGTGGGCATAAAGAAGAAATCCTTCTTTCGTTCATCAAGTTCAGGCTGTTCGCCATTAACAATCTTATGTGCATTTGTGACAATCAGGCTTTCTGCTGCCTGACGGAAAATCTCTTTCAATTCAACTGTTGGAATAAGCCCGGAAGAAATGAGGTCACGAAGTACATTTCCGGCTCCCACACTTGGAAGCTGATTAGAGTCACCTACCAGGATTAGCTTACTTTCAGGCTTTATTGCTTTCAGAAGAGCATCAAACAACAGCGTATCAACCATAGACATCTCATCTATTATGATTACATCTGCTTTAAGAGGATTACGTTCATTGTGTTTGAATTTAAGAGTTTTACCATCTGAAAAATCTACTTCAAGAAGCCTGTGGATTGTCTTTGCGGGACACCCTGTAAGATCCGACATCCGCTTCGCCGCACGTCCAGTAGGAGCTGCAAGGCTGAGCTTTTTTCTTTTATCCTGACAAAGCCGGATTACAGCATTTAATGTAGTGGTCTTGCCCGTACCAGGACCACCGGTAAGAATAAACAGGTTATTTCCCATCGCAGCATTGATAGCTGATTTCTGTAAATCCTCATAATGTATGTTTTCGGTCCACTCAACTCCTGCTATTTCCTCAGAAAAGTCCTTGTCAAGAGGAGCAGAAAGTTTAAGCATAAGTGCTATTTTTGAAGCAATACTCATTTCTGCTTTATAGTATTCCATCAAAAAAACATATGTACGCTTTGTCGACTCATAAAATGCAAATCTGTTTTCTCTGATTCCATTATAAAGAGCCTTTTCAAAATCATCCTCTGCTACCCTCAGGACAGAACAAACGCACTCAGTAAGCTTGTCCCTGGGCAGACAGGTATAACCTGCATCTGCATTGCGGCGAAGAACATAAGATATTCCCGCCTTTATACGCTCAATACCACACATGTCCAGTTCAAGATCATATGCGATTCTGTCCGCTACGGTAAAATCCACATCAATTCCTTCATCACAAAGAATATAAGGATTTTCGCGCACAGCAGTCACACTTGACTCCTCATGGATTTTCCATACAAGAGATGCAGTAACCGGACTTATATCGTATTTCTGTAAAAATTCGATAATAGTCTTTATTCCGTTAAGTTTAAGAAATTCCTTGGATATATACAATGCCTTTTCCATTGTAATCCCATTGATATCACAAAGTCTTTCAGGATCATTTTCGATAATGCTCAAAGACTCCTCGCCGAAAGCTGAAACAATCTTTTTTGCCATTGCAGGCCCCATACCTTTAATTATTCCGCTTCCTAAATAACGACGTATCTCAGGCGTAGTTGTTGGAAGAGTTCGCTGACAGGTTTCGGCTTTGAACTGTCTGCCGTACTTGGAGTTTGATACATAACTTCCGTGAAGAATAATAGTTTCACCTTCAACTATGTCACCAAGGACACCAACAGCAGTTTCAGGCGCGCCGTTTACATCAAGAGTTAAAACAATATATCCGTTATCAGTATTCTTATATACAACATCTTCTACTACACCTTTAAGGGTTGTTATTTCATTTTCGCCTGCCACCGTGACTCTCCTTTCTTTTTATAATAATTTGTATCAAAGCGTTATATGCAATCCTTATAAAAGTTACTGCACCAAAAATTCCGAAAAAAATAACCAGAAACAATAATACCGCCTGCATATAAGCACCGCCTTTCAATCGAGAGGAGTTCTGCTTCATTATATGCAGGCGTAAATATATTTGATAAAATCAGTTCTTCAAGCTTTGGAGAGGAGCAGGAATATGACCGCCTCTGGAAATAAACTTTGCGGGTGAGAACTTGTTTATTGACATTACGGGGCCGCTGCCGAAAAGTCCGCCGAATTCAAGAACTTCGCCTTCCTTCTTGCCGATTGCGGGGATTACACGTACAGCTGTTGTCTTGCTGTTAACCATACCAATTGCTGCTTCATCAGCGATAATTGCAGAAAGAACATCAGCAGATGTATCTCCGGGAACAACAAACATGTCAAGACCCACTGAACATACAGCGGTCATAGCTTCAAGCTTTTCAAGGCATAGCGCACCGCAATTTACAGCATCAATCATGCCTGCATCTTCAGATACAGGGATAAATGCGCCTGAAAGTCCGCCGACTCTTGAAGATGCCATTACGCCGCCCTTCTTTACAGCGTCATTGAGAAGCGCAAGTGTAGCTGTTGTACCATAAGCACCACATCTTTCAAGACCGATTTCTTCGAGAATATGCGCAACGCTATCACCAACAGCCGGTGTAGGAGCAAGAGATAAGTCAACAATACCAAAAGGTACACCAAGAGCCTTACTTGCTTCGTTGCCGACAAGCTGGCCCATACGTGTGATTTTGAATGCGGTTTTCTTGATAACATCGGCAATTTCATTAATAGATGCATCAGGCATCTTGGATACAGCAGAACGTACTACACCAGGACCGCTTACACCGACATTGATAACACAGTCAGGCTCGCCTATACCGTGGAATGCACCAGCCATAAAGGGATTATCTTCTACCGCATTACAGAATACTACAATTTTAGCTGCACCGAAACAGAAGTTATCAGCTGTCTTTTCAGCTGCTTCACGGATAATCTTACCCATAAGAGCAACAGCATCCATATTTATACCTGCACGTGTAGAACCTACATTTACAGATGAGCATACCTTTGATGTTTCCGCAAGTGCCTCAGGAATAGAGTTGATAAGCTCAAGATCACCGGCAGAAAAGCCCTTGTGAACAAGCGCGGAATAACCGCCCACATAGTTTACACCTGTCTCATTGGCAACCTTTTCAAGAGTCTTTGCAAACTTAACAGGGCTGCCCTTTGCTGCTGCCGCAAGCATAGCAATAGGTGTTACGGAAAGACGCTTATTAATAATCGGAATACCGTAACGCGCCTCAATTTCTTCACCTGTCTTAACATGATTGCAGGCAAGACGCATCATCTTGTCATACACCTTTGTACAGGATTTATCTATATCGCTATCTATACAATCAAGGAGTGAAATACCCATAGTAATAGTACGGATATCAAGATTCTCCTCCTGTATCATCTTTATGGTTTCTAAAATATCACTTGAATTAAGCATATATGTAACCCCCGATTATATTCTGTGCATGGAGTTGAAGATATCCTCATGCATAACGTGAATCTGGAGATTCATCTCTTCACCGCATTTTTTAAGCTTTTCTGCAAGTACACTATACTGCTCTGTGCAGTTTGTGATGTCAACAAGCATTGTCATTGCGAATAAATCCTGCATAATTGTCTGTGTAACATCCATTACATTAGCGTTGAAATCAGCACAGATTGTACTTACCTTAGCAAGAATACCTACTGTATCCTTACCGATTACTGCTACTACTGCTCTCATAATATATTTCCTTTCTTTAAAAGGCTTTCGCCTGTTCTTAAAGCATTATTCTGCTCATACAAAGGATATTATACAACATTTTTTTGTAATTGTAAATAGATTACGATAATTTTTTGACAAATACTATATAAAATTATAATCAATAAATTGACGGAAAATTATAGACAAATTGCAAAAAATGTGATACAATATTTTAAATATATACATTTACAAAAGAAAAGGAACATAAAAATGGCAGAAGAAAATAAAGATTTGTTCTTGTTCATGGATGAAACGGACAGACCCTTTGAACCGCATGAACGAGGATGGACAATTGATGACAAAATACAATCAATTAGATTGGATAAAAAACTCGGGTTATTCGATAAATTCAAACCCGAAGCGAAAAGATTAGGTGAGCTTATGGATATAAAAGAGGCTCCTTTTGATTTCCATAACCATTCTTTTCAATCCCCCGACGGTGAAAACAGCGTCGAGGATATGGTTAAACAGGCAATTAAGCTTGGTATGAAACATTACACCATAACGGACCACCTTGAAATAAACAAATTCTATGACGAGGAATTCCTTTACGAAGAGCCTGTAAGACAGTCATCCGTACTTTTACCTGTACTTAAAGAAAAGTACAAGGATAAAATCAGCCTTCAATACGGCGTTGAATTAGGTCAGCCGTTACATGACATGGAGCTTACAAACCGTATGCTTGCCAGCTACAATTATGACTTTATAATCGGCTCATGCCACATGGTCAGAGGATATGACGACTTTTACTTTCTCGATTACAACGAAATAGACCCCAACTTCCTGCTGAAGCTTTATTTTGAGGAGCTTCTCGAAATGGCGGAATGGGGAAAATTCGATTCACTCGGTCATCTTACATATCCCCTTCGTTACATTGTAGGCGACAAGAAGATCCCTGTGGATATGAAGCCTTATGACAGCATTATTGATGAAATATTCCGCACTCTTATAAAGAATGAAAAAGGTATTGAGATAAATACATCCGGTCTTCGCCAGAATATCGGTTTAACTCTTCCTGGATACACATATGTCAAGCGTTTTTATGACCTGGGCGGACGTATCCTTACTATCGGCTCTGATGCGCATTGTGTTTCAGATCTGGGTAAAGGAATCCAGGTAGGCATTGAAATTGCCAGAACGGCAGGTTTTAAAGAAGTTGCCTGCTTCAAAAACAGACAACCTGAATTTATTAAAATATAGTGAAAGGAAAAGAACCTTATGAAAAAATTAGTAAAATTATTAAGAGAAAATGCCCGCCTTTCAAATGATGAAATGGCAGTCATGCTCGGTATATCCGAAAAGGAAGTTGCCGAAAAGATTGCCCAGCTTGAAAAAGACGGCACAATTATCGGCTACTCCGCTATCATAAACGAAGAAGAATTTGATAAAAACTGTGTTACAGCTTTTATTGAACTTAAGGTTTCCCCTCAGGTACAGTGCGGATATGACGATATTGCCGCTATGATTGCCCAGCACCCCGAGGTAGACAGCGTTTATCTCATGAGCGGTGCATTCGACCTCTCCGTAACTGTAAGAGGTACAAATTTAAGAGAAGTTGCTCTTTTCGTTTCTGACAGACTTGCTCCCATTGACGGAGTTCTTTCTACAACTACTCATTTTATTCTTCGCCGTTACAAAGAAAAAGGCGTTCATTTCGAAAACAGCTACGCAGATGAAAGGAGCCTTGTTTCTCCATGATGAATTACGATAATATCTTATCGGACCGCGTACAAGGTATAAAGTTTTCAGGTATAAGAAAATTCTTTGATATCGCCGCTACAATGGACAACATCATAAGCTTGTCCGTAGGTGAACCTGATTTCAAAACTCCTTTCGCTATCCGACGCACAGCAATCCATACCCTTGAAAAAGGAAAAACGACCTATACATCAAATGCCGGTCTTGATTCCCTCAGGGAAGCAATAAGCGATTATCTCAATGACCGTATTCACTGCTCATACAATTCTAAGCATGAGATTCTTGTTACAGTCGGCGGTTCAGAAGCTATTGACGCTGCTATCAGGGCTCTCGTGGACTTCGGCGATGAGGTACTTGTTCCTGAGCCTTCATTTGTATGCTATGCGCCTATGGTGCAGCTTACAGGCGGCGTGGCGGTTCCTATTGAAACAAAGGTAGAGGATAAATTCAAACTTACAGCAAAACAACTTATAGAAAAAATAACTCCTAAGACAAAGGCGCTTATTCTCCCCTTCCCCAACAATCCCACAGGTGCGGTAATGCGCCGCGAGGATCTGGAAGAAATAGTTGCTGTTTTACGTGATAAGGATATAATTGTTATTTCCGATGAAATTTACTCCGAACTCACATACGGTGGTGTGCCTCACGTTTCTATCGCTGAAATTGAAGGTATGAAGGAACGCACAATTGTTATCAACGGTTTCTCAAAAGCTTTTGCTATGACCGGCTGGCGTCTCGGCTTCGCGGCAGGTCCTGAGCCTATCCTTACTCAGATGCTGAAAATTCACCAGTATGCAATAATGTGCTCTCCGACAGTAAGCCAGTTTGCTGCTGTAACAGCTTTACGCGACTGCCGTGCAGATGTTGATAACATGGTAAGCGAGTACGACATGAGAAGAAAGCTTATTGTAAAAGGCTTTAATGAAATGGGACTGGAATGCTTTGAGCCCGAAGGCGCTTTCTATGTATTCCCCTGCATTAAGTCTACCGGCATGACTTCTCAACAGTTCTGCGAAGAACTTATCTACAAAAAACATGTAGCTGTTGTTCCCGGAGACGCATTCGGTGACAGCGGCGAAGGTTATATCCGCGTAAGCTATGCTTATTCTATAAACCATATTAACACAGCGCTCAAACGCATTAAGGAATTCCTCGATGAAATCAGAAATTAAAGCGTTCGCAAAAGTAAATCTTTTTCTTGATATTACAGGCAAACTGGAAAACGGATATCACACATTGAACACCGTTATGCAGCAAATCGATCTGTACGACATAATTACAGTTGAAATCAACGAGGGTGACGAAATCAACATTGAATGTGATAACCCCTCTGTGCCATGCAACGAAAAGAACATTGCGTATAAATCAGCTGCCGCTTTCCTTTCCGAAGCAGGTAAAAAGGCAAAAGTTGATATATGTATTGAAAAACACATTCCGCTTGAAGCAGGAATGGGAGGTTCAAGCACAGACGGTGCAGCCGTTCTTAAAACAATGAATCAGCTTTATGGTAATATCTTTTCAATTGATAAACTTTGCGAAATCGGAGCAAAGCTGGGCGCAGATGTTCCCTTCTGTATAACAGGCGGAACGGCTGTGTGCAAAGGTATAGGCGAGATAATTACTCCGACAGAATGTTGCAAGGACTATGTTCTGGCTGTTGTAAAGCCTGATTTTTCTTGCAGTACTCCGGTTGGATACAAGTCATATGACGAAAATCCCCTTCCTAAAAACCCTCAATTTGATGATTTTGTCGAAGCATTGACCCTGGGCTCAGAGAAGTGGGCGGGAAAAATGTACAATGTATTCGAAAAGCTCTACAATGATGACAGGATCTCAGAAATTACGGACAGATTACGCTCTTGCGGTGCACTTGGCTCAATACTTACAGGAAGCGGAAGTGCCGTTTTCGGAATATTCAAAAACATTGAAAACGCTGAAAAAGCATTGAAAAATCTGGAAATTCCTTTTAAAATTATTGTAAATCCTATTTAGGACTTGAAATTTGAATTGAAATAGTGTATAATATTTTTGATTGTATGCTACCAGAAAGGATGGTACGGTTATGGTTGTAATTCAGAATCATCTCGGAAAAATCCGATACACAAGAGCTTTTTTTACTACTCTTATCAGCTCTGCGGTGACTTCCTGCTTTGGTGTTGCAGGTCTTATGCCCTGCAATAAATACGAGGATTTCATTACTTCATTCCCGGTTTTAAGAAAGTTCTACAACGAAAGCAAAGGTATAAATATCAGAATTACAGAAGGTAAAGTGCGTATTGCACTCCACATTGCCGTTGCTTATGGCACAAATACAGCTGCTCTTACTGATAATATCCAGGAAAAACTGAGCTTTATCATTAATGAGCAGACAGGTCTTAAAGTAGAAAAGGTTGACGTATATATTGATGACCTGGTAAACTAAGTAATTTATTTATCAAATAAGTATAAAGGATGTGTATTTTTTGGAAATCAGCGGTAAGCTCCTCCGAGATAGTATTATCTCGGGTGCAAACAACATTGCCAATAATAAAAACGAGGTTGACGAATTAAACGTATTCCCCGTTCCTGATGGTGACACAGGTACAAATATGTCTATGACTATCAGAAATGCTGTTCCTGAACTCAAAAAAATGGGCGACGATGTTACCATCGGAGCTGTTGCAGAAGCTGTCGCTACTGCTATGCTCAGAGGCGCAAGAGGTAACTCAGGCGTTATCCTCTCCCTTCTGTTCAGAGGTATTTCAAAAGGTTTCAAAGGCAAAACAACTGCCAACGGTAAAGATTTTGCAGACGCAATTACTCTTGGTGTAAAGGCTGCATACAAGTCTGTCATGAAGCCCACCGAAGGTACTGTACTTACAGTTTCGAGAGAAGCCAGTGAAGCAGCTGCCGTAAAGGCAATCGAAACAGACGATTTTCTTTCTGTTTTCAAAACAACTATTGAAGCCGGGGAAATTTCTCTTGAAAAGACACCCGAGCTTCTTCCCGCTCTTAAAAAAGCAGGTGTAGTTGACGCAGGTGGTATGGGCTTCCTCGTTATCCTGAAAGGTATGCTTAACGTATTTGAAGGTAACGGCATTATTGAAACAAAGGATGCTCCTAAAACCGAAAATACTGTTGTAAGTTCTAATGCCGCAGGCACTTTTGAAACAGATATTGAGTTTACTTATTGCACAGAATACATCGTAAACAAAAAAGAAGGCTGCGGCGACCCCATGAAGCTCCGCGCTTACCTTGAAAGTATCGGCGACAGCGTTGTTGTAGTTGATGATGATAATATTATCAAGGTACATGTTCACACAGAGCACCCCGGCAATGCTATTGAAAAGGGTATTACTTTCGGACCTCTTGTAAATCTCAAAATCGAAAACATGAAGGAACAGCATAAGAGCCAGACTGAAAAGGTTGAGCTTGAAAAGAAGAGCAAGCTTCCTCATGTTAAACCGGAAAATGACTTTGGTTTCGTTGCAGTTGCTAACGGAGCAGGTCTTGAAGCTTTATTCCGCGATTTAGGTGTTGATAGTATTGTAAGAGGCGGTCAGACCTCCAACCCTTCTACCGAAGATATTTTAGAAGCTATTCATGCTACTCCCGCACATACTGTTTTCGTTCTTCCTAATAACAAGAACATCATTATGGCGGCTGAACAGACAGTAAAGCTTGCAGACAGAAAGGTAATTGTCCTTCAAACACGCTCTATCCCTCAGGGTATCACCGCTATGCTGGGCTTTGATCCTTCCGCAGATGCCGATGCAAACAGCATTGCAATGACCGAAGCTTTCGACCGCGTTGGTTCCGGTCAGGTAACCTTTGCTGTACGTGACAGTGAAGTAGATGACAAGAAGATCAAACAGGGTGATATTCTTGGTATGGAAAACGGTAAGCTTACCGTTGTTGACAAGGATCTTACTAAGGTTCTCTACAAAATTACAAAACACCTCGTTAATAACGAAACAAGCTTTATTACCGTTATGTACGGTACAGATGTTTCAGACAGTGATGCTGAAAAGGCTTTTGAATATCTCCGCTCTAAAATCAGCGATGATATCGAAATCAGTCTTGTAAACGGCGGTCAGCCTGTATATTACTATCTGGTTTCCGTTGAATAAATACACAACATATTATTGCCGCATCTGAATAAACAGATGCGGCGTATTAATTATAAAGGAGTGAGTTTATTGACAATAAATGATGATATCACATACCTTAAAGGTGTTGGCGAAAAGCGAGCCAAGCTCTTTAAAAAGCTTGATATTACCACTGTTGGCGAACTACTGACTCATTATCCCAGAGATTACGTAGATTATACAGCTCCGCAGCCCATAAGCGAGCTTGAACCGGAGCAAACCGCAGTTTTCAGCGGAATCGTTATTAAAAAACTGAAACCTTATATCAGTCCCAGATATTCAATCTACAAGGTTATAATTTCCGATAATACCGACAACATACTTTTAACCTTTTTCAACAGCCAATATACCTTTGAAAAGCTCGAACAAGGTAAAGAATACATATTTCACGGAAAAATAAAAGGTACCCTTCTTGCAAAAGAATGCCAGTCTCCTGTTTTTATTAATTCAGATGAAAAAAACCTGCTCACTCCTAAATACAACCTTACAGCAGGTCTTACAGGAAATATGGTTTCCATATGCATGAAAAATGCCTTGAACAGCTGTAGAACCGAGGATTTTCTACCAGAAAACATCAAAAACAGATTTGACCTACCGGATTACAAAACAGCATTGAACGGAGTTCATTTTCCGGAAAATTACGACGAATTGCTTAATTCACGCAGAAGACTCGCATTTGAGGAACTACTTACTTTACAATTAGGGCTCAAATTACTTAAAGGTAAAAACAGAGATACTACCTCAGTTATCATGGATGACGTTGATATTTCGGACTTTTTTTCCTCTCTGCCTTTTACTCCGACAAACGCTCAGATGAAAGCCGTTAAAGAATGTATTTCTGATATGCAATGCGATGTACCCATGAACCGTCTGCTACAAGGTGATGTGGGTAGCGGTAAAACCTTAGTTGCCGCAGCTATATGCTGTTATGCAGCCAAAAACGGATACCAATCCGCACTTATGGCTCCAACGGAAATTCTTGCAAAACAACATTATAATACACTAACAAGCTTTTTGGATCCTATGGGAATAAAAGTTGTTCTTCTTACAGGAAGCAGCCGCAAGGCTGCGGTTTACAAAGAGCTCTCCGATGGAGCAGCCGATGTAGTGGTAGGTACTCAGGCTCTTATTCAGGAAAAAGTGAAATTCAAGGATCTTGGATTGGTAATTACAGACGAACAGCATCGTTTCGGCGTAGAACAGAGAGCCATTCTTTCCGCAAAAGGTATGAAACCCCATACCCTTGTAATGTCCGCAACACCTATTCCCCGCACTCTTGCACTTATTATTTACGGAGATCTTGAAATTTCGGTACTTGATGAAATGCCAAAAGGAAGAATCCCCATAAAAACATACGGTGTAGATACAAGTTACCGCCAAAGAATTTACAATTTCATAAAAAAATATATAAATAACGGCTTCCAGGCTTATATTATATGTCCGCTGATTGAAGAAGGCGTTAGCGAAAAAGCAAGTGCCATAAAATACTTTGAGGATATAAAAAGTCAATATTTCGCTGATATTCCCATTGGACTGTTACATGGTAAAATGAAGCAGAAGGAAAAAGACGAAGTAATGGGAAAATTCAAGGATAATGAAATAAAGCTACTTGTTTCCACAACTGTTATTGAAGTAGGTGTTGACGTGCCTAATGCTGTTGTAATGGTCATTGAAAACGCCGAACAGTTCGGTCTATCCCAGTTGCACCAGCTTCGCGGCCGTGTAGGAAGAGGAACAGAACAATCACACTGTATTCTCATAACTGACAGTAAGAGCGAATACACTAAGGCAAGAGTCGATACAATGGTGCGAACCTCGGATGGCTTTGAAATTGCCAACGAAGACCTGAGGTTAAGAGGTCCCGGGGATTTCTTCGGTTCAAAACAACATGGTCTGCCTGAACTTAAAATCGCAGATATGTCTTCGGATGTTGAGATATTACAGGAAACTAAAATACTCTCCGAGGAAATACTGGAAGAAGACCCGAAACTTACAAAAACAGAAAATTCGGGACTGAGAAAGCTTGTTACAAAGCTTTTTGAGAGGAATAAATAATGAAAATACTAAAAGAAAATAAATTCAGCATTATCTTCTTTCTAACCTACATAATTTATCCCATGATATTTATGTGCAACTGGCTGTACTGGCTGGGAGATTATGGTTGTGTTGCTCTTGCAATACTTATGGTGATTTATGAAACACTTTATGTTTTCTGGCTTGGAAGAAAAGAAGGCATAAGCATTAACCGAGCCGTTGCTAATGGCTTTCTCTATCTGTTATTTATGCCGAATATATTCTGGATATGGTACTACACGGATACTTTTTTCAACGGCTACTTTGAAACAGCTTTTCTAAGTAGTGAAGTTCTGGCTGAATACTACGGGTTTGAAGCATGGAAGTATGATATTTATGCAGCTATTTTATTTGCAATAACATTTGTTCCCTATGTCATTTACACATCCGTTTATTTCGTTATAAGTAACCATTTTAATAACAAAAAAATTCAAAGTAAAAAATAAAGCAATCCCGTTCACAACTCAAGAATGTTGTGAACGGGACTTTTATTTTATTTCAAGCTCGCATGCGGCATCACACATATTTTCAATGAAGATGCCATAACCCATAGCCGAATCATTAACAAGTACATGTGTTACCGCTCCTATTATTCTTCCATCCTGTATAATAGGGCTGCCGCTCATACCCTGGACTATTCCGCCTGTAAGAGACAGAAGTTCTTTGTCGGTAATTCGTATTGTCATATTTCTTGATGCAGAAGTGCTCCCGTAATCAATTTTTTCTATCTCAATATCATATTCTTTCGGCATCATTCCTGCTACCGTTGTATATATAACCGCTTTCCCTTTTTTTATTTCATCACTGTCTGCAACTTCCATCGGTTCATTCAGAACAGGCGAAATATCGGAATAACCGAAAACACCATACTCGCTGTTTATCTCAACCGTTCCTGTTTTTGATTCAGATATGAACGCTCCCCGTAGTTCCCCGGGTACGCCATCTGAACCTTTTAGTATATCCGTAATCGTTACTGTTGTTATCTCTCCGTCAAGTAATGGTAAAGTCATTCCTGTAGAAATATCACTGACGGAATGTCCGAGTCCTCCGAATATATTGTTTTCGGGGTCATAGAAGGTCATTGTCCCTATACCAGCACAGCTGTCCCTTGTCCATAGCCCGAGTTTATATTCTCCGTCATCATCGGATAAAACAGGCTTTGCTGTTATATCTATTTCCTTACCGTTTCTGAGGATTTTTAGTGTACACACATCTATCGACTCCTGAACAGTTTCGCTAAGGGTTATGCTATCATTCACATCTATCCCGTTAACCGAAATAATAACATCTCCTCTTTTAATACCCGCCGCCTCCGCAGGAGATATACATTCAGATTCAATATTTACTGCTCCGAAATCGGTAACAATTACTCCGTCTGTAAGCATTTTTATACCAAAGGGAGTTCCGCAGGGTACAAGCATTCTACGTTCCTCATACACCGCACATATCTGCCCTGCTTCGCTGTACCCGGATTCATTGGCATTTACAGTAATAAGTCCTGCCACAGAAATAAATAAAGCTAATGCAGAACAGTATAAAGCTCCGTATTTTTTCCTCATTTTTCTTATTCCTTTCTTTTGTTCCTCGCTTATATATTCTGCAACGCAGACAGCTTTATAAGTGGAATTTTTTTAAAGAACTATATTGCCTTTTGTACAAAATTGTGCTATTATATTTTCAAGTAATAAATTATATTCTGAAAAGGCAAAATATATGAAAACAATTAATATAATTAAAAAAATTCTTAAAGGAATTATGTTGTTTCTTGCAGCTATTTGGGGAATCGGATGCGGAGTTCTTTTCCCTGCTGTTATTCTTTTGGTCGGAGCAGATGTAGTTCCTGAGGATATTGCAAATAGTCCTATTATTATCGTATGGCTGATAACTTCTGTTATAGGTTATGTGATCCCGTCTATCCTCGCGATGTGCAAGCTTTGTAAAACCGCATCAGTATTATCGCTTTGCGGTTTTGCCGGCACTCTTTTTGTATATTCAGGCTTTGCAGAGCTTTACAAATACACCGAAGAAAGCAATGGTCCTACCGAACTTTATATGCCATGTATTTTCATAACTCTTATTATTATTATAGTCACAGTTCTTGAAAATGCAGATAAAATCAAAGCTTCCCTCGATAATAAGCACGAAAAGGAAAATGCGAAAGCACCTTCGATTTTCGGTTCAGATAACGATTAATAAAGGAGGATAATTATGGCACTTTTAGATGAAAACATTCAGTTCCACCTCAAAACAACTTCCGACCAGGTTGGCAAATACGTAATCCTTCCTGGCGACCCTGGAAGAGTTGAAAAAATTGCTAAATACCTTGATAATGCTGAATTTATCGCCTCAAACAGAGAGTATACAACCTATACAGGCACTCTTCTCGGTGAAAAGGTAAGTGTTGTCTCTACCGGTATCGGCGGCCCTTCGGCAGCTATTGCTGTTGAGGAGCTTATCCGTTGCGGTGCACACACCTTTATCAGAGTAGGTACAAGTGGCGGTATTGATATAAAAGTTGTAGGCGGTGACTTAGTTATTGCCAGCGGAGCTATCCGTGGAGACGGTACAAGCCGTGAATATATCCCGGAAGAATATCCTGCTGTTGCTGATTTCGAAGTGCTCAGCGCACTTAAAAAGGCTGCTGATAATCTTTCCTCAAACGAACTGGGTAACGGCTGTCATGTAGGTGTTGTTCAGAGTAAGGACAGCTTCTATGGCGAAATCGAGCCTGAAAAAATGCCTATTGCCGAGCACCTTGTAAACAGATGGGAGGCTTATGTCCGCTGCGGTTGTCTAACCAGTGAAATGGAGGCTGCAACTATATTCTCGGTTGCAATAGCAAGACATGTAAGAGCAGGTGCTGTTCTCACCGCCTTATGGAATGTAGAACGTTCTAAGGCCGGTCTTCCCGACCCCGTGTGTCACAGCAGCGAAAGAGCTATCAGATGTGCGGTAGATGCTATTAAAATCCTTATAGAAAGCGATAAAAACAAGAATGTATAAATATATTCTTTTCGACCTCGACGGAACTTTACTGAATACTTACAGAGGTGTATCAAACGCAGTAAAATATACTCTTAATTTTTACGGACTTCCTATTCCGGAAGAAAAAGAAATGAGGAAATATCTGGGTCCCCCTTTACGCGATTCTTTCAGCAGATTTGCAGGTATTCCAGACGAAAAGCTTACCGAAGCTATTGCAAAATTCCGTGAGTATTACTTTGATAAAGGTACTCTGGAATACGAATTTTTTGAAGATCTTAAACCTTCCTTTGCAAAACTGCGGAAAATGGGCTGTAAGCTCGCTGTTGCAACATCCAAGCTTGAAAAAGGTGCGTTCATAATTCTTGAAGATGCAGGGTTAATCGATGAATTTGATTTTATCTGCGGTTCAACCCAGGATGAAAGCCGTTCAACCAAGGATCAGGTAGTTGCACACGTTCTGGAACATTTCGGAATAACTGATAAATCTCAGGTGCTTCTTGTGGGAGACCGCGACAACGATATTATAGGAGCCCACAAGAACGGTATCAAATGCTGTGGTTTTCTCAGCGGTTTCGGAAGCAGAGAAGAAATGGAAGAATATGGCGCTGATTATATCATTAACTACATTTCCGATATTTTTAATATTCTCTGATACATATTTGCTATGAAACAGCAGATAATAACCTCATAAGGCTTTGCCTTAAAAACATTTAGAAAGAGGATTATTATTATGAACAGCGAAAGAGCAAATATGAGTATTGAATGTTCAATCAAGAACTGCGCTTATCATTGTTGCGATAAGGATTATTGCAGCCTTGATAAAATTAAGGTTGGTTCTCACGAATGTGATCCCACTCAGAAGCAGTGTACTGATTGTATGAGCTTTAAAATGAAATAAAAAACAACCGCAGGGTTTATACCCTGCGGTTGTTCTGTTATATATTATTAAACTTTGAATTTTGACATTAACTGTTTTAAAATAGATGCCTGAGAATTAAGTTCAGAAGATGTACTTGCACTTTCTTCAGCATTGGCAGCAGAGGATGTTACATAACTTGAAACTACGCCTGCTTTTTCTGAGATCTGAGAAATGTACGCATCTTGTTCATGAGAGGAGGCTGCAATATTCATTATGATTTCATCAACTTCCTTGGTCTGCTCAACAACCTTACCCATAGATTCAGCGGTCTGCCGTGCATATCTCATACCCTTTTCAACCGCATCAGTGCTGTTCTGGATAAGTACTGTTGTCTGATTTGAGGCCTCAGCAGATTTTCCTGCAAGATTTCTTACCTCATCAGCAACAACCGCAAATCCCTTACCTGCTTCACCTGCTCTTGCTGCCTCAACAGATGCATTGAGAGCAAGAATATTTGTCTGGAATGCAATATCTTCAATAGTCTTGTTAATCTTCTGAATTTCATCGGAGGTTTTACGGATTTCATTCATTGCTTCAAGCAGATTTCTCATCTGTTCGTTGCTTCGTTCAACATCCTCCGCAGTCTTATCAGAAATAACCTTTGCATTATCCGTAAGAGATACATTTTCGTGAATTTTCTCACCGGCAGCTGTTACTGCGGTAACTATTTCATCAATAAGTGCGGTCTGAACAGACACGCTTTCTGCAAGTGACGCAGTTGTTTCAGCCATGCTTGCAGCACCCATATTTACCATATCGGAAGAATTATCGATATTATTGAGAGTGCTTCTCATTGAATTGATTATATTAAGAAGAGAATCTTTTATTGCTCTGTAATCACCGATATATTCTTCGGTTATATCTACGGTAAAATCACCGTGAGCAAGTCTGTCAAGCTTATCTGAAATATCAGATATATATTTTTTGGTTGTTTCTGTACAGCTTGCAAAATTGTTGCAAAGTTTACCGATTTCATCGCCCGAATCATAATCAAATGTAGCAGAAAGCTCGCCAGCAGCTATTCTTTCGGCAACTATGCTGATTTGTTTCAGAGGTTTCATCTGTGCCTTTGTAACACTTATTACTACAATATTTGCAACAATAAAGAACACAATAAATAATATGATATATGTAATTGCAAGTCCAACAAGCTCTCCGTTTATATCGCTTTCGGGCATTATATATCCTATTGACCAATCAGCAGCTGAAAGCTTTGCAAAAGCAAAATACTTTGTTTTTCCATCCCAGTCTTTGTTGGAGTCTAAATAGATATCATCAGTAAGAGAAGCCAAAACAGTGCTATAATCACCAGAAGCATCATTACAAGAGATAATCACCGCTTCTCCATCTGATACCGAAGGATTATACGCTTCATTTCCATGAATCATAAAATTGCCATCACTATCAATAAGTACAGGATAGCCGTTTTCAGTAATTTTCATATCTCCTACAAGCTGCATAACGCTGTCAAGAGTGATATCACAAGCAAAAACGCCGACAAATGCTCCGTTTTCATACAAAGGTGCAGCAACTGTAATTATCATCCTGCCAGTAGCTGTATCTATGTAAGGAGTAGTAAAAATTGTTGATTTCGTATTCTTTGCACTCTGATACCAACCACGTGTTGTTGCATCAAAACCGGAAGGAAGAGTGGATGTATCAGTAACCGCCATATATAAGCTTACATCTTCATAAGCAGTATAGCAATCCAAAAGATTATCATTAAGAAGCATTACACTATCAATAAAAGCATCATTATTCTGATGTCCTTCTGATATTTCAGCTATCTTTCCAGCCGCATTTGCCTGAGCAGCTGTAAATTCAGCCTGTCGCGTAAGCCACTGGTTTACTTCTTCGGAATATACAGCCAGAGATTGTTCAGTAGTGGAGAAAATGCCATCCTTCACTTTTGAATAAGAGACAAAAAAGCCGATAACGGTTAGCATTAACAGAGCAACCGAGGTTACAATTATTACCGAAACAATAATCGCTTTTGTCAATCCGAATGTCTTTTTATCAGATTTCATTATATCCTTCCTTTCAACGCTATTACAGTTTGCCTGATATGATACTATATTATACTACAAAAAATCCATTTTTTCAAGTGTAATTAAGCATTATCAATAACTTTTCATTTGTGCATTTTTACATGGCATTAATGCGCTTAAATACACTTTGTTACATGTAAGTTACATGGCTGTAACACATCAATTACTTCTTTGTCATGTTGTAACTTTAATTGTAAGTTTTGATTCGTCATTTCATACAAATTTAAACCGACTTTTTCTCCAAAAACATGCGAGACCGTTAAAGTTTGGTGATATTTCCGTATTGACATAACGGTAAAATTAGGATATACTATAATCGTATAATAATAATTATAATGTACTTTGATTATAATTACTGTTACAGGGGATTTTAAGATATGAGTAAAAAATCAAAAAAGTATAATAAGAACCAGATCCTTTTCGGTCTGAAATGCTGTTTACTTGCTGTCGCAATCATAGTTATGGCAAGCATTCTTGTATGCGA
The DNA here is from genome assembly GCA_045579565.1 of Ruminiclostridium sp. GTDB lineage: Bacteria > Bacillota > Clostridia > Oscillospirales > Ruminococcaceae > Ruminiclostridium_E. Next base: position 15,782 of record JAZNML010000063.1, on the reverse strand, counting down.
CTACATTCTTGCAAATGGCGTTCCTGATACGTTATTCACAATATGTCTCATAGGTTCATTACTGATAATTACCGTTGTTATGATTTTTGAGATTGTACCTTACATACAGCTCAAAAACGAAGGTGTACGAAATATTTATCAGGAAAAAGAATCTGAACTTGAAAAATTTACAAAATTCAAGAAGATGATTAACAAAAATGAACTTATGTATAAGTTCCAGCCTATCGTAAGCGCAAAAGACGGCTCAATTTATGCCTACGAATCTCTTATGCGTACAAAACCGGAAGTTGGTCTCTCCCCCAGAGAAATCCTTAAATACGCTGAAATGAGCGATAAGCTTTACGATATTGAATATTACACATTTTACAATACTCTTAAAATTTTCAGCGAAAATCAGAATACATTCGGTGACAAAAAGGTCTTTATCAATAGTATCCCCAGTATTACACTCAAAGACAACGATTTAAAACAGCTTCATGAAAAATTCGGTAAGGTTACTATGAATGCTGTTGTTGAAATTCTTGAAGATTCCGAAGATACCGAAGAAAGTCTTGCGGCATTCGGTAAGATTCAGGAATTATTTGACTGTCAGATAGCCATCGACGACTACGGCAGCGGTTATTCCAACGAATCAAAGCTTCTCCACAATAATCCTAACTACATAAAGATTGATATAAATCTTATTTCTTCAATAGAAAGCGACCGTAAAAAACAGCTTCTCGTTTCCAACATCATACAGTTTGCCAGAAAATATGGCATTCTCGTACTCGGCGAAGGCGTTGAAACCAAGGAAGAATTACAGACACTCATTGAACTCGGAGTAGATCTTATCCAAGGCTTCTATATTGCAAAACCGGATTCAAATATTATTGCTGAAATCCCCCAGGAAGTCAAGCGATTCATTATCGGCGAAAATATCAGACTTGTTAAATTCAACAGCAGCCAGAATGTCTACGAAGCACAAGACGGTGAAACAATCAACCTTCTTGATATTGCGCTGGACAGATATACTTCCATTTTCCTTAAAAACGGTAACATTCATCTTATCGGTAAAAAGGAACATGTTATAGAAATGGTAATCAAGACCGCTACCTACTCTGATTGCTCAATTACTCTTGAAAACGTCAATATTAAGGGCAGCGTCGAAACAACCATTCAGGCAGGTAGCAACAGTAAGCTTACTGTTAAGCTTATCGGCGATAATGTCCTTAACAAAGAGGGTATCCGCGTTCCCGAAAGCTCTGAACTCAATATTATCGGTGACGGTAACCTGGATATCGATACAAGCCGTAATAACGGCACCTGTATCGGCGGAAATTACAATAACGCTTTCGGTTCAATCAATATTGATACATCAGGCAAAATCAATATCAAATGCGATGGCGATAAGATCGTTGCTATCGGCGGCGGCGTTCAGTCCGAAGATACAGCTATAACATTACATAAAGGTAATATTTCTATCGTCGGAAACAGCATCAAATCCCTTGGTATCGGTGCTGTTAGCGGCGAAGTTACAATCAATAATATCGGTGCAAACGTAAATATCAACCTGAACGGTAATGAGCTGGTAGGTATTGGAACAATAGACGGAAACCTTGAATATGTTTCCAACGGAAACTGCGAGATTTCAATAAGCGGCGAAAAAATTGTGGGAATCGGAATGTTCCATTACGGAAACGGAAACGTCAAACTTATTAAAGGCAGAGTGTCTGTTGATGCCAGGGGTGCCGAAGCAGTATGTATCGGTTCTTTTGACAGTAATCTCGAAATCCTTTGCAGCGCAGATTATGTCTCTGCATACGGCGAAGGAACAAATGTCTGTGGTATCGGAAACCGCGACGGAGAAGGAAAAGTTCTTATTACCAATGGTGCTGTTCGCTCGTATATTCTTTCTGCAAAGCCTACCTGGTTCGGCAATAAAGGCAGAAACGTTGTTATTACAGGCGGTAGTATCGTAAGCGGTGAAGATGGTATTATTGAAGCCACCAATGCCTTCGGTGATATTCTTAAACTTGTCAAAAACGATGACGATGACATTTACACAAAACATATCATTACATCCAAGGGAGACTATGTTTACCGCGCTGAAAAAGCTCCGGAAGCTGCTACACTTTGCGTGTTCCTTCCTATTGAATGTGAAGTTAAAGATATGCAATAAAATTTAACGACGGTTAAGATTAAATCTTAACCGTCGTTTTTTACTTTTTATTCTTCTTTTCTTCTGTTTTTTTCTGTTTTATTGCCTTTTTGAGCTCAGTATAAAAGGCAGAATAGTTCCCCGCTCCGCAGTCAATACCGCCATAAACAGTTTTTTCATAATCGTCTGCAATCGCTGAAATATCTATTCCATAGTTTTCAGATACAGTCGATTTAAGCTCGTTAACCGTTAAAATATCAGGTTTTAAGCGAAGCTCCTTATGAACAATACTATTGATACGAGGGTAAAGCATTAACAACTGTTCTCTTCCACGGCATCTCTTAGCACGGGATATAAATCTGTTTTCTGAAATTACAGGAACTACAAATATCATAAATACAACTATCATGACGGCCAGCAACGTTAATATACCAACAATTACGAAAGTATTATCTGAACGCTTATGGAGATTGGAACTGGTCGGGTCAAAATCAGTCCAGCCGTATCCGTCAAGCCACACCTGTACATAGGCATGACCGTCTCCGGCTGTAACCGTAAAGTTACCCTCGGAATCTATGGTCTGAACAAGAAATCCTTCCACATATCTGCAATAAAGCCCTGCTTCACGGCACATAAGAGTCATTGCGGTAGCATAATCGGTACAGATGCCTCTTTTTGTCTTGAAAAGAAAATACTCGATACTTCCGTCTGCCGGAGTAAATTCCTTATCATAAGAAAATTCATCAGTTTTAAAATACTGCTCAATTGCTAAAGCTTTGGAGTAATCATTTGTACAATTACGCGTTATCTCATCTGTAAGTTGCTTAACCTTTTCATAATCCGCATCACTCTTATAACAATCACGACGTGCCGTTTCAGTCATTACAGGATCATAGATTTCCTGCATTTCACGTTTTGTTTTCAGATAAGCTTCAGAATTTGTACCGCCTATCCTTTCGGCAATTTCATCAGTATAAAAAAGCATGAATTCTACATCAATATCAAAATTATACCATGTAACTGCGTAACTGTTATAATTGTTTTGCTCCGAGTGAAAATACTCATCAAACGGAGTTCGGTATACGTGTCTGAGACCATAGTCGCTTAATGAACTGAGCGGAAATTCTATTGTTGCAATATTTTCAGGAGTATAAATTGCATGAACAGACCCCTGAGATGACGATATAAAGCTTTTTTCAGTTTTGACATCCATGCTTATACCGTATTCGGATGCAAGACGTGCGGGATTTTCCCACTTAATATAATTAGTGTAATAATTGTAGCCTGTTGCCGATTCATCACCATATTCCCACAGATTCGTACTTCTGTTATATGAACTGAAACACTGTCGTTTTATGAACACAGGATTTGCTCCGCGTATTGTATACAATACCTTATCATCATCGTCATTTGATGATGTATATGAAGAACTTCCTGTAAACTCATTAAAATCAATTCTGCTTGCTACATTCATATTTACGCCTGTAATAAGCTCGTCGAATTGCTCACGATACGGAGCGCTTTCAAGCTTAGGCATGAAGGCTGCACCTATGGTAACAATTGCAATAAATATTCCTATCGCTGCATATCTGAATTTACCTGAAAATATCGTGCCCCTTGTTTTTCCTGTAATCATAAGCAGGAAAAACAGAGTGATAATCAGAATTGTAAACAGGACCGGTATTTCCGTAAAACTTTTTGCAAAAAGAGAGAATGGGCACATGCAGATAAGAAATACATACACTGCTCGAAATCTGACTCTTGTAAAATAATACATGGCATCGCCTAAGACAAAACCCAACATTATCAACAGAGCCAGTATATTACCTGTGTATACCTGATTAAATTTTGATGGATCAAAAAACCATTGTACAATATCTAAGTTAGGGCTATCAATTAGAAAACTACCAATTACAACCGACAAAAACATAAGTACGAAAGTTACTATGGTTGTAATCCAGATTTTATTAAGCTTATTCAAAAAATCAAGTAATGCAATAAGCAATAAAAAATAAAAAAAGCTTACAATGGTTAACCCGATAAAAATACCATTATCACCGCAGGAATAAATATATATTACCGAACTGAAAAGAACAGTAAGCAATAATACAGGTATTCCGCATTGCTTTACAAAATCCGTAAGGCGCTTTGTACTATCCATTCTGCGCCCCCTATTCTGAGAAACGGACATTGCCGCTCTCGGTATAAATTCTTCTTACTCTATTGTCAGTAATTTCTCCGCCGCATACGGCAGCCTGACAATCTGTTCCTCCTGCCGAAGTGTTATTCAACATTAAAGCAATAGCTTCATCAAATACAGGTGCAAAAATAACAGCTCGTTCGTCTCCCGACATATCGGGAATTTTCCTCTTTCTGAGAGCATTTCTTTCAGCCATTGTAAGCCCCGACCTCAACGGGAATATATTATACGAAGTCATGTCATATCTTAATTGTTGAAGGTCTCCTATATTTGATATCATCTTTTCTTCCCATTTATCATTGAGGAAATACTTTACCTTTACAGGAAGCTCAGCTTTCGCAAAATTCATAATAAGTCCAAGCATTGCCTCTGCAGCAAACTGAGACTCTGCAAAATAAAAATTATCAAATGCAAGCGCAAAAACCTGCTCAGCGCTGCCTGTTCCTTCAAGCTTACGTACTAAGAGTTCTCCCCTTTTTGCAGAGATTTTCCAGTTAATAAGCTTTAAATTATCGCCCGGAATATACTTTCTGTGCTCATATCCGGGAGTGCCGCTGATTGAATCAACAGTCTTTGTTGTTTCTTCGCTGTCATCGAAAGCGACCGCATCAGTAAGACTACGGCAAAAGCTGTCTTTACCGCTTACATCAGGAACATCAGGATATATTCTGACGTTTTCAATAAGCTCACGGCTTATTATATCAAAGCTTATTATACCAAAGTAATCGGTAATAGTAATTTTATCTGCTCCGACTCTGCCTACGCCGAAAAACGATGCTTTAAAGGATTTACTTACTACCTCTTCATCGCTTCCAAAAACTATAACCGAGTAAGCCTCATTCTTTTCGGAATATAATAAAGGACAATCTGAAAAACTGAATTTAATTACAGCAGACGGAAGAAAGCCCTGCTTCCTAAGAACAACCTCAATAATCAGCATATCACCTTTATTCAGCACGTCTTCACTGAGTCTCAATGAATAACTGAGCTTAGCTTTTGTCCAGAATAATACAGCCAAGGAAATTATCAATGCCGCTGAGACAGCAATAACGAGATATGTTCCGCCGGGACCGTCAAGAAACAGCATGAACAATACTGATATTATCAATATGAACAAATATGAAGCTAACGATTTTATATCAATTTTCATATTCAGTTCACCTGCGGTACCGGTACTTCCGAAAGAATTGCAGCCATTGCTTTTTCAGGAACGGCATGAACACTCTTACCCTTAGGAGAAAGCATAAGACGATGTGCAAGAACATCTACCGCAAGGCTCTTTACATCATCAGGAACAACATAGTTTCTGCCATTTATCAAGGCCAGTGACTTTGCCGCTGTATGAAGAGCTATACTGCCTCGGGGACTTGCACCAAGGATTGTAAATTCACTTTTTCGAGTAGCTGTTACAATATCTATAATATACTTCTTTACAGAGGGATGTACCTTTACATCGCGAGCCTCGTTTTTAAGCAAAACTATATCATCCAGGGATATAACAGAAGAAAGTACAGTTTTCTTCTCACCGCCAAGTTCAAGTATTTCCATTTCTTCATTAGCAGCAGGATAACCAACGGATAATTTCATAATAAAACGGTCCATCTGTGCCTCGGGAAGATGATAGGTGCCGTAAGTTTCAACAGGGTTCTGTGTTGCAAGTGCCATAAAAGGTTCTGGAAGCTTATGGGTAACACCGTCAACACTAACCTGTAATTCCTCCATTATTTCAAGGAGAGCCGACTGAGCCTTAGGTGATGCACGATTTATTTCATCAGCAAGGAGGAAGTTACACATAGCCGCACCGCTTCTGTACTCAGTTTCGCCGGTCTTCTGATTGATCATAGTAAAACCTGTGATATCTGAAGGCATAAGGTCAGGGGTAAACTGGATACGGTTGCATTTGCCGTTTACACTGGCAGACAATGCTGAAACAAGACGTGTTTTTCCTACGCCCGGAACGTCCTCAATAAGCACATGACCGCCTGAAAGCAATGCTACCACAAGCTTTATAATTACTTCTCGTTTTCCTATAATAGCTTTTTCTATATTATCAACCAGAAGCTGTACCTTTTCATTCATTTGTTTTCTTCTCCTTTTCATAAAAATGCTTTATTATATCCTTACGGGTTACAATACCTATAAAAATATTTCTATCGTCTGTTACAGGAACAAAGTTCTGCTCCATTATCTGCAAAAGCAGGTCATCCATCTTCGTATCAACCTTAACAGCTGAATCACGGACACCACGCATTATATCCGTAAGCTTTATTTTTTCCAGCTTTTTCAGATTACATTCATTCTCATCAACAAGCGCCCATAAAAAATCACCTTCGCTAACCGTTCCTATGTATTCGCCGGCTGAATTTATTACAGGTATTGCTGTATATCCGTGAGCGCGCATCTTTTCAAGACCCTGGCGGGCTGTACAATCTGAATCAAGGTATGCTACAAGTGATTTTGGATGCAGAAGAAATAAAAGATTCATGTTTTTCCCCTTCCATTTACTTTTTTTCTAAATATTTTTTCTTAATCATAGTTCCGGGACCGATCAGAACGTTACACAAAGCGGTGATATGATCTTCAACAGGTATAATCATTCCATCACTGTACCACTTCTTTATTACACCTATAATGCCTGAAATCAAAAAATGTCTTATATATTCCTTTGTGATTTCATCCGCATTAAGATCACCGTCAACAAGCTTTTCAAAATGACTGTACATTTTATCCTTTATAGCTTTTTCAAACTTCGGATCACCATGATCACTGAGCAGAATAAAAGGCTTATACTCGCACTTATTGAAAACCTGCATAGCTGCTGTGGTTGCCGTTGAAATATCTATTTCTGTATCCGTTTCACAAAAGATATAGGAATAATTCTTTGCCTCGCGGTCAATAACGTCTAAAACTTCATTTTCTATCTGTTCAAGTACATCATATACATCCTTGAAGTAAAGATAGAAGGTTCCTCTGTTATAACCTGCGATATCTGTAATCTGTCGGACAGATATTTTATCCGTAGGATTTGTAATATATAGCTTCCAGAATGCATCCATAAGATTTTTTCGTGTAGTTTCAGTAATATGCGGTCTTTTAGACATGTAATTTCCTTTCCAACATATAACAAATGCTTTCTCTTTATTATACCATATTTAAATATATAGTGCAATAGTGTTAAAAAATATAATTTCAACAACTGTAAATTTTCGACAACACACAAAGCTTTGTATATTGATTAATGGCTTTATTTGTGGTATAATTGCATTTGTGAAATTATAAACATAATTGTACCGGCGCAGAACAGCCGTTAAAAGACAGGAGGCACACTTTGTTAAGTTTAAAGAATATCGTCAAGAATTATAAAATGGGCGATACAGAAGTCAAGGCTCTCAAAGGAGTAAGCATTGATTTCAGAGAAAATGAATTCGTTTCAATACTCGGACAGTCAGGTTGCGGAAAAACCACTCTCCTCAACATTATAGGTGGTCTTGACCGTTATGACAGCGGTGATCTTATCATCGGCGGAGTTTCTACAAAAAAATATAAGGATCGCGACTGGGATACCTACCGTAATCATAAAATCGGTTTTATTTTCCAGAGCTATAACCTCATCCCTCATCAGACAGTTCTTGCTAATGTAGAGCTGGCTCTCACTCTTTCAGGCGTTTCAAAATCTGAAAGAAGACGCAGAGCAATAGAAGTACTTGAAAAAGTCGGTCTCGGTGACCAGCTCAAAAAGAAGCCTAACCAGATGTCCGGTGGTCAGATGCAGAGAGTTGCTATTGCCCGTGCTCTTATAAACGATCCCGACATCCTTCTTGCAGACGAACCCACCGGCGCTCTCGATAGTGAAACCAGTATTCAGATAATGAACATCCTTCGTGAAATTTCCAAGGATAAACTCATTATCATGGTTACTCATAACCCTGAACTTGCTGAACAGTATTCCAACCGTATCATAAGACTTGTTGACGGTCAGATAGTTAATGACAGTAATCCTTTCACCAATGAGGAAGCACTCAAAAATGCACCCGAAAAAGTAAGAAAGACCTCTATGTCATTCCTCACCGCCCTTTCTCTCAGCCTTAACAACCTGATGACAAAAAAGGGTCGTACCATTCTTACAGCCTTTGCCGGTAGTATCGGTATAATTGGTATTGCGCTTATTTTATCCCTTTCAAATGGTGTTCAGGAATATATTGACGATATCCAGACCGAAACAATGTCTTCATACCCTCTTGCCATTGAAACAAATACAACTGATATGACAGCGTTCATGTCTTCATCAATGACAAGCCATATAAATAATATCACCAAGGAACGTTCATACGACAGAATATACACAAATAACCGCCTCGGTGATATGTTTACAATGATGTATCAGGAAACAAATGTAAATGACCTTAAAAGCTTCAAGGCCTTCATTGAAAGTGACGAAAGCGGAATAAAGGACAACACTACAAACATCGAGTATTCCTACGGTATTACCTTACAGGTATTTGCTGATGATACAGAAAATATAAAGCAGGTCAACCCCAGCAACGTAATGAACGAAATCGGTTTCGGTGCCGTTTCTGGCATGATGGATCTCACCTCTCTTATGTCATCCTCATCTGCCGGAAGCACAAATGTTTTCCAGGAGCTTACCGAAAGCGAAGAAATGTTCAACGCAAAGTATGAGCTTATTGCAGGCGAAATCCCAGACAGCTACGACGAAGCAGTGCTTATCGTTGATAAGTACAATGAAATTACCGACTACACCCTCTACTCTCTGGGCTTACAGGAAATAGACGAACTTCGTGAAGCTGTACGTGATATGATGCAGAAAAAAGACGGTGTAGATGCTATCGAAGGCGGTCAGAAGGAATATTCCTTTGATGAAATCCTTGACCTCACTTTCAGAGTTGTGGATAATACCGCTTTCTACGAAAAGAACGAAGACGGCGTATGGATTGATAAGCGTGATGACACCGATTATATGGCTGATATACTCGAAGACAGCCTTCAACTTAAAATTGTCGGTATCATCCGTATGAAAGAAACAAGTGCTTCCAGCATCAGCGGTATTATCGGTTACAAGAAAGAGCTTATGGAATATATTTCAGGCCGTGTAAACGACAGCGAAATCGTCAAAGAACAGCAGGAAAACCAGGACTACGATGTTTTCACAGGTCTTCCCTTCGACGGCACTGAAGCAGGCGATGAAGCTATTGAAAAGGCAGAAAAGGAAGCCGAAGAACGCAAGAAGGAAGCCGAAGAGCTTATGGCTCAGATGAAGGAAATGCAGGAACAGATGGCGGAGAGCGGATTCGATATTTCCACACTTACTCCCGAAGAACAGGCAATGCTCGCACAGATGACTCCCGAAGAACAACAGGCTTATATTCTGGCTAACAGTACATCATCAGAACTTGCAAATCCCTCTATGTTAACAGAAGAACAACAGGCTATGCTTGCTCAGATGACTCCCGAAGAACAGGCTGAATTTATGGCTTCATTACCGCTCACACCACCTGACACAGCTGTTACCGTAAATCCCGACGGCGCAAGCACACCTTCTGTTGACATGACAGAAATGTCTGAATTTGATATGTCAAGCATGGACATGGCAGGTATGGACTTTTCTCAGCTTACAGATGAACAGCTTGCATACTTCTCCTCATTGACCGAAGAAGAACAGGAAGAAATGATGAAGCTTTATACCGAAGCTGTGTTAAAGGCAACCGTTGTTTCCTCTTCAACCTACTATGATAACATTACAAATCTCGGCGTTATTGACCTTGATAAACCCTCTTCCATCCTCATTTACCCTATCGACTTCGAAGCCAAGGAAAATATCACTCAGATTATCACTGATTACAATACAAGAATGGAAGAAAACGGCGAAGAAAACAAGGTTATTTCCTACACCGATATGGTCGGAATGCTCATGTCTTCTGTAACAGACATTATCGATGCTATCAGCTACATTCTTATTGCCTTCGTAGCAATTTCATTAGTTGTATCCTCTATAATGATCGGCATTATAACCTATATCTCCGTTCTTGAACGTACAAAGGAAATCGGTATCCTTCGCGCAATCGGCGCTTCAAAGAAGGATATTTCCAGAGTATTCAATGCAGAAACTGTTATTGTCGGTCTTGTATCAGGTGCTATCGGTATCGGTGTTACTTTACTGCTTAACATTCCCATTAACATCATTATCGAAAATATCACTGATATTGCAGGACTTTCAGTGCTTCCGCCCATGGCTGGAATCATTCTTATTGCAATAAGCGTTCTGCTTACACTTATCGCAGGCTTGTTCCCTTCTGGCGTTGCCGCAAAGAAGGATCCTGTGGTTGCTCTCAGAACAGAGTAAAACTTATTTCTCATATAAAAATTACCGCCATTTATATGGCGGTTAATTTTTACGCAAAAAGTCAAGAAATATTAAAATTTTTCAATTATAATATAATTATGATAACGTTATCCTGATAAATAATTTTCGGAGGTGTTCCTATGGAAAGCTTTGCTGTTCTTACTGTTGCTCTTGACTATATAGAGGCAAATATCAAAGAAGAAATTTCCCAGGAGGAAATAGCAAAACACTGTTCTTACAGCGTTTCTTCCCTTCAAAAAATGTTCAAAAGAGTTTTCCATATCGGTATTGCGGATTATGTGGGCAGACGAAAAATCACTGCCGCTTCCAAGGACCTTATAACCACAAATGACAATATTCTCGATATTGCTCTGAAATACGGTTATAACTCACATGAAGTATTCTCACGGGCTTTTACTCGTATATGGGGTGAATCACCGTCACAATACCGCAAGAAAAGAAACTTCTCCGAAATTTATCCGAAACTCGATATGCCGATTCAGAATTCAGGAGGTTATTCTATGAAAAAGTTTGATTTAACAGGACTTTACGAAACACTCAGAGAAATGGATGGTACTTATGCAATCTGTTTCGATATGTGCAATCTTTTAATTTTCAACGATAAATACGGTCACAACGCAGGTGATGTTGCCATTGCGGAATGTCTAAAACGCATTGATAACGAAAAGGAAGATGATATGATTATGTTCCGTATAGGCGGAGATGAATTTGTGCTCCTCACAAACAAGACAGACATCAAAGACGCAGAGGAAATTCGCGACAGAGTTTTCAGCCACAATGAAGAAACAGTTGAATTCGGAGGAGAAAAACTCCCCGTTTCCCTTCACGGCGGAATTATGAAATTAGAAACCGCAAGAGGTCTCAGATATAGCAAGCTTTTCACCGATTTAGTTGAAGCAGGAAGAATGAACTGATTTACAACAAAAATCCCCGCAGAATACTCTGCGGGGATTTTTTTATTCATTTGTTTTATCAACAGCGTTTACTACGCCGTAATTGAGAGCCAGAAGGCTGTCGCCTAAATGAACATTCTCAACTATGATGTCATTATGTTCAAGATTGATGTCGTAATGGGAAAAGTTCCAGAAAGCTTTAATGCCCAAAGCTATAAGCTGTTCACAAAGCTGCGGAGCAGCAGATTTAGGAATACAGAGAATTGCAATCTTAGGCTGATTCTGACGGCAGAACTCAGAAAGACGGTCAACCGAAAGTATCTTAGTACCTGCGATAGTTTGTCCAATCATTCTTTCGTCGGAATCAAAAATACCGCTGAGCTTACAGCCATACTTTTCAAAATTGATATGAACAGCTATTGCATGACCGAGGTTACCTGCACCGATAAGCACAGCCTTATTCTGCTTGTCAACGCCGAGAATTGCACCTATTTCGCTTCTCAATTCTGAAACATTATATCCATAACCCTGCTGACCAAAACCGCCAAAGCAGTTAAGATCCTGTCTTATCTGAGATGCGGTGAGGCGCATTCTTTCAGCAAGCTCGCGGGAAGAAATCTTATTGATTCCTTCTTTTAAAAGCTCGCCTAAAAATCGGTAATACCTCGGTAAACGTCGGATTACGGAATTAGAAATTTTTTCGCTTTTTGGCATTTTAAATCATCCTCTTTTACATCATTTCCTTTAAGCGCTTATTGATTTCAATAAGGAACTGTTCTGTATTTACCTTCTTCTTGTTTTCAAGAGAAGAAAGAACATATAAGTCACCTGTCATAACACCGTCTTCAATTGTCTTGACAGTTGCTTTTTCAAGCTTTTCAGCAAATGCTGTAAGCTCAGCATTTCCGTCAAGCTCACCTCTCTTTTTAAGAGCACCTGTCCATGCAAAAATTGTTGCAACGGAATTTGTAGATGTTTCTTCACCTTTGAGGTGCTTGTAATAATGTCTTGTAACTGTACCGTGAGCAGCTTCATATTCATAGATTCCGTCAGGAGATACAAGAACGCTTGTCATCATACCAAGGCTGCCGAAAGCTGTTGCAACCATGTCTGACATAACGTCGCCGTCATAGTTCTTACAAGCCCAGATATATCCACCCTCAGAACGTACAACTCTTGCAACTGCGTCATCGATAAGTGTATAGAAATATTCAATACCAGCTGCTTCAAACTTAGCCTTGTATTCTGCTTCGTAGATTTCAGCAAAGATATCCTTGAAGGTATGGTCGTACTGCTTGGAAATTGTATCCTTTGTTGCAAACCATAAATCTTGCTTTGTATCAAGTGCAAAATTGAAGCATGCTCTTGCAAAGGAAGCGATACTTTCATTAATGTTATGTAAGCCCTGGATAATACCGTCAGAACCCTTGAATGTGTGGATAAGCTGGCGTGTTTCCTTGCCGTCCTTATCTGTAACTACAAGCTCGCACTTGGAACCGTCTGTTACCTTCATCTCGCTGTTCTTGTATACGTCGCCGTACGCATGACGAGCAATTGTAATAGGCTTTGTCCATGTGGGAATAAGAGAATTGATACCCTTTACAATAATAGGAGCACGGAATACAGTACCGTCAAGGATTGCACGGATTGTACCGTTGGGGGATTTCCACATTTCCTTTAAGTTGTATTCTGTCATTCTCTGTGCATTAGGTGTGATTGTTGCACACTTAACAGCTACGCCATACTTCTTTGCAGCGTTTGCACTGTCAATTGTAATCTGGTCGTTTGTTTCATTTCTCTTTACAAGACCGAGGTCGTAATACTCTGTCTTTAAGTCAACATAGGGTGTTAAAAGAATGTCCTTAATCATCTGCCAGATGATTCGGGTCATTTCGTCGCCATCCATCTCTACGAGGGGCGTTGTCATCTGAATTTTTGCCATTGGTCGTTACCTCCGATTGTATTTTCAGAACGAATAATCATCGTCATCAGAATAATCCTCTTCGTCATATTCCTCATATTCGTCTTCATCTTTACCGTAATTGTTTATAAATGTATTGCCGTTGTTACAGCCGAAGCCACCGCTGTTGCCGATTATCTGTCCTATACAGATACCCGCAAAAAAGGATGCGGCAGCAATTGCAATTACTGTGATTTTATTCATAGGAATTACCTCTTATTTGAGAGATTCTCTTGTATAGTCAAGAAGACCGCCTGCAAGCATAATATCCTTTGTTCTGCCTGTAAGCTCACAGAGAACAGGGATTTCCTTGCCATTTGTCTTATTTACAACTGTAAGCTCGGTCTTACCGCTTTCAACTGCTGCTCTTACACCTTCAATCACAAGCTTGTCGCCCTCAGCAATGTTTTCATAATCCGCTTCATTTACAAATGTAAGAGGAAGGATACCTGCATTGATAAGGTTTGCTCTGTGGATACGTGCAAAGCTCTTTACAAGAACTGCCTTTACGCCAAGATAAAGAGGTGCAAGTGCTGCGTGTTCTCTGGATGAACCCTGACCGTAGTTTGCACCGCCTACGATAATGCTCTGTCCCATTCCCTTTGCTCTTTCAGGGAACTTTTCATCACATACTGTGAAGCAATAGTTGGAAATAGCAGGAATGTTGGAACGGAGAGGAAGAATCTTTGCGCCTGCGGGCATGATGTGGTCGGTAGTAATGTTATCGCCGACCTTTAAAGAACAGCCACAATCAATTGTTTCAAGGAGAGGTGCTGTTTCAGGGAAAGGCTTGATGTTAGGTCCACGTAAGATTTCAACACTGTCCATATCCTTTTCATCAACAGGAAGTGCAATCATATTATCATTAATTATAAATTCTTCGGGAAGCTTGAAATCAGGCATTTCACCAAGTGTTCTGGGGTCTGTAAGTACACCTGTAAGTGCAGATACAGCTGCAAGTTCGGGAGATACAAGATAAATCTGGCCGTCCTTTGTTCCGCTTCTGCCTTCAAAGTTACGATTGAAAGTACGGAGAGAGATACCCTTGGAATTAGGAGACTGGCCCATACCGATACAGGGACCACATGCACTTTCAAGGATTCTTGCGCCGGCATCAATCATAATAGCAAGTGCACCGTTTTCAGCAAGCATATTAAGCACCTGCTTTGAACCGGGAGCAATAGAAAGAGAAACATCAGGATGAACAGTCTTACCCTTTAAGATATGAGCTACCTTCATCATATCAAGAAGGGAGCTGTTTGTACAAGAACCGATACATACCTGGTCAATCTTCATAGGTCCGATCTCTTCAACGCTCTTTACGTTATCAGGAGAGTGAGGACATGCAGCCAGAGGAGCAAGCTCAGAAAGATTGATTGTGATTTCTTCATCATATTCAGCATCAGGATCAGCAGAAAGAGGAGTCCAAACTTCTTCACGCTTCTGAGCTTTAAGGAATTCCTTTGTGATTTCATCTGAGGGGAAGATTGATGTGGTAGCACCAAGCTCTGCACCCATGTTTGTGATAGTTGCACGTTCGGGAACAGAAAGTGTCTTTACACCTTCACCGCAATATTCGATAACCTTACCTACGCCGCCCTTTACAGACATTCTTCTGAGTACTTCGAGAATAACGTCCTTAGCAGCTACCCAAGGATTAAGCTTACCTGTAAGCTCTACCTTTACAACCTTAGGATATGTAATATAATATGCACCGCCGCCCATTGCAACAGCTACGTCAAGTCCGCCTGCACCGATAGCAATCATACCGATACCGCCGCCTGTGGGGGTATGGCTGTCTGAACCGATAAGTGTCTTTCCGGGAACGCCGAAACGTTCAAGATGTACCTGGTGGCAGATACCATTACCGGGTCTGCTGAAATAAATGCCGTGCTTCTTTGCAACTGAACCGATAAAACGGTGGTCATCAGCGTTATCAAAACCAGATTGGAGTGTGTTGTGGTCGATATAAGCTACACTGCGTTCTGTTTTTACTCTCGGAACATCCATAGCCTCGAATTCGAGATACGCCATTGTCCCTGTTGCGTCCTGTGTAAGAGTCTGGTCGATTTTAAGACCAATCTCTGTTCCCTTTACCGGCTCGCCGTCAACGATATGAGCACGGAGTATTTTTTCTGTTAATGTAAGTCCCATGACTTTTTGCCTCCTTAAAAATAACTACTTCTATTGTACTATTTTTTATAGTGTTT
>JAZNML010000062.1:0-30070 GCA_045579565.1 Ruminiclostridium sp. | reverse complement strand
GCCATAAAAATTAAAGACAAGTGATGAAAACTTTTCAAGATTGAGCTTGTTGTTGCTCTGTTCTGCGGAATAGAAAATGGTATCCTTATCCTTGCAGAACTCGTTGAGCAGAGTTGTCTTGCCGACACGTCTGCGTCCGTACAGAACGAAAAGCTGAAACTTATCCTGTGAATAAAGCTCGTTCAGATCTGAAAGCTCTTTTTCTCTTCCAATAAAGACTTCACGCATAATATCATCTCCTTGAGTTGAAACGAAAGTAATTTACTCTAAAGTTAATTATATATTATCCACCCTGTTTTGTCAATAGGGAAATAAGTCGGATTCGGAGATGTTAATGCTTTATATGTGGAAATAGGGCAGTGAAGGTAACAATAAGCGTAAAGAAAAAGCGGTTCTCAACTTTTATAAGAAACAGCTAACCCCGCAGTTAAAAAACGGCGGGGTTAAAAACTTCCATATGGTGGACACGCTAATCTATTATTGTTCATTTATTTGATAGTTCTCTTTATTATAGCGATGTGGTTTCCAAATCTGATTGCTATGATAAATGAGGGCTTTTCTTTTTAGTTTTTATTGCAATAGTATTTTACTCAACTCTCCGTTTACCTCATAGCTAAAAAGCGTTGATTGACTTTTGTAAGGACACAGGTTATACTTGAATTACGGTACCGAAAATAATAATTCAAGGAGAAAAAACCATGAAACTTTCAATCGGAGAAAATATCAAAACAATGCGTCGTAAGTGTGGCTTCACACAGGAAGAGCTTGCAGCAAGACTCGCTGTAACTCCGCAGGCGGTAAGCAAATGGGAAAACGGCAACGGCACACCAGATATTTCACAGCTTATCCCATTAGCACAGATTTTCGGTATTACCACTGATTCGCTTTTAGGCGTTGTTTCTGCCACATACGGAAACGCTCACACTGAAGCGGCACTGGGACATGAAAAGATACTTATGTCAACATCTCAGTCTGAAGCTGAAAAACATCTTGCGGCATACACATATTTCCGTGCGGAGTCAGAAAAAGAGCCTACAAATTACGATATAATGAGAAAATGTATAAATCATGGTGCGGGCTTAAGTATGTATACGGATTTTGACGGTTTCCTGTCCGATAAGCCTGAATTGAGAGATGAAATTTTTGCAGACTGCGAGCGTAAGAATCTGTGCATATCACGTTACTGCGAGGACAGGTCGAATGTTGAAAAATCCGATTATGCCATGACATGGATTTACATTCACACAAAGGAATTTGACAAGGCGAAAAAGCTTATTGACCGCCTGCCAAGTCTTGAAAGCAACAATCTGAAAGAGCATATCATGACGCAGTACATCCATTTCCAGCACGGCTTTGAAAAGGAGAAGGAATATATTTACGACAATATCAGAAAGCTGCTTAACGCTACCGCAAAGGAATTCCATTTCGATTTTGAGGATTACGCATGGTTTGCTGACTGCGACGAAGCGGAGGAGTTTTCTGAAAAACTGCTTGGCGTTCTGATGTCCTACAAGGCGTTCCCTCATATTTACAAGGAAGCACTTGGATGCGAAAATATAATAAGAAAATATATGCCAAGAGTATATATGAGAAGAGTAAATGCAGAAAAGGCAGTTGCGGCACTTGAAAAAATTGCAGAAAATTGCCGTGAAATCACAAAGGATAAAGAGCCTGACGAAGCGAAGGCATATCTGCTGTCAGAAATAAACGGTGCAATACAGAAAATCGAGGAATGCGACAGGGCGGGGCTTACAGAAAGTGAAGAATATAAAAAGTTTATGGAGGAAATTGAATAACCTCTTGCTTTGCCGTCTGTGTGAAAAAAGCAGAAAGGAAATCAATATGATTGATTACGCAGTTACATTGGAATTCGATAAAGAAACCGAAAATAAAATTCAGGAAATGATTGATGAGGTTGCAAGGGTGACAGGGTGTGACTATATGAAACAGTCGAAAATCCCGCCCCATGTGACTGTATCTGCTCTTGTCAGCGATAACGAAGCAGCACTGCTCGCCGAAATGGAAAGTATTGCTGAAACAATGAATAAAGGCTCTGCCTTCTTTACAAATATCGGAGTTTTCAATCCGCTTGTTATATATCTTGGCCCCGTAATGAATGAGTTTTTGCAGGATACCTGCCGAACAGTAAATGAAAGGTTGTTGCAGTATGCGAGTGTCGGAAACAGAGGGCGGTATATGCCAAATCAGTGGGTTCCACATACGGCAATTGCGGTAAAGCTGACTCCTGAGACATTAAAAGAGGCTTTTTCTATTGTGCAGAAAAAGTTCAGCGCTTTTGAAGTAACTGCAGAGAGGATTGTACTTGCAAGGGCTGAACCCTATGAAGAGCTACGTTCGTGGGAATTAAAATAATAGTAAAAGAACAATAACAAACCTCGCTTTGCATTCTGTGTGAGAAACAGCTTGCAAAGCGGGTTGTTTTTGGAGTGTGAATGATTATTTGAGGGTTTTATCAGGTTTTGTATAAATTGCTTGGAAATCTTGAATAGCTTTTAAAACAACAGTAAACAGCCACCTTTTTTAACGGTGGCTGTTTCGTATCACATGGTATCATTTTCATCAATATACTTTTCTGATTTTCACATCCCGAACTCAACCTCGTATGTAACAACAACCTCATGTCCCTCGGCGTTTCGGTTGATTCTGCTGAATTTCCATTGTTGTTCTGTGCTCATCTTTTTAACCATCTGACCGCCTACGGAACCAACCTGCTTAGCTGTGAGGTCACCGTTGTAACCGTTGTCCTTGAGGGGTACACCAACTTCATTGGCAGCCTGCATCTTGATATTGCTTAAATTAGCGTTCTTGTTATTCTTAGACATAATAATATTTCCTCCGAAAATTTTTCTTGCGTTGACTTTTGTCCCCGCAAAAGTATTATGACACGAAGCATTTTTTATATTACAGGTAATTTTTTTGAAATTTGCAATTGTTTGGGAATGTTGATTTTTTCTATAATTTCATGTTGTAATGTATAAAACAATGTGCTTCTTAAAAATAACGAAATGAGAGGCAAATATAGATGAAAAAACTAAAATGGATTCTGAAACAAGATTAAAGCAAATAAGGGAAAGCGAAAAGCAATCCCATAGCATAAAAAACAATGCCTTCTCACGAAAATGAGAAGGCATATTGTAAATATCACATGTCAAACTACAGCTTAAAAATGAACGCATAAAATAACCTGATGCTATACCAGAGCACCTATACCGATAACTACAACACCGAGGGTTACAAGTATAATTCCTGTTGCACGGTTAAGGGTTTTGGAGCTGACTTTATTTGCGATTACAGCACCGATACGAGCGAAAATCAGAGTGAATAGTATGCAGAGTATCAGCACAAGCAAATCAGGCGTTTTGCTGTCAATAATGAAATGGCTTACCGCACCTGTAAGTGCTGTAAAGGTCATAATGAATACGCTTGTGCCAACAGCGGTTTTAAGCTCATAGCCAAGCACCATGGTAAGAATCATTAGCATCATCATTCCGCCGCCTGCACCCACAAAACCGCATACAAAGCCTATAAGCATACCAAAGATAATTGACTGCACAAGTCTTTTCTTCGGGGAAACGGCGTTCATTGCTTCCTTGGTGGTGTTAACGGGCTTTACTATAAATTTGATACCCATAAGAGTAGTCATAAACACCGAGGTTCCGCCCATTGCGTCATTAGGCATAAAGCTTGCGATGAAGCTGCCTACAAAGGTAAAAAGCAGAACTGCAAGCATCATGACAAGACCATTCTTTATATCGATATTATTGTTTTTGTGGTATGTATAGGCACTCACTCCGCTTGCAAGTACATCACTTGCGAGAGCAATGCCGATTGCACTGTATGCGGGCATATCAAGGAAGGTCACCAGCATAGGTGTAATCACTACCGCCGCACTCATTCCTGCAAAGCCTGTTCCAAGACCAGCACCGCAGCCTGCCAGCAGACATACAATGATTGTTATAAATAACTCCATAATTTACGACCTTTCGTGTGAGCTAAAAATATATTATAGCACATTTTGGGAGAAAATACAATATTCATCGGAGTGTTACGATACAGGGATTGCAAATGGCTTGCGGTGATAATGGATGGCATGATGAGGTTTATATGAACGGCGACACTGTACCGAACACCGAAGCTCACAAAACTAAACGCACTTTTAGGCGGTTATATCAATCTTGAATATAGGCTTCCGAATGGAAAAACAGTAAAGTATCTTGACGATAAAGAGCAGTATCGCAAAACAAGCGATATTGCTCTTTTTTATTCAGTCAAAAGCAAATTGTAATCTGCCTGAAATTTGACATAAATTTTACAAAACTCATCTTTCCGACTTTACATTGGAGCCGTATAATTCAGATGTAAACAAAAACCATAAACAATTTTACATCTGAAAGGACATGTAATTATGAAAAAGATTATCAGTATTTTCGCTGCAGCAATTATTATGTTAGGTACACTCACAGGCTGCTCCTCTGAAAAGGAATCAGTAGCAACAGACGGCTCTACTTCAATGGAAAAGGTTATCGGTGTTCTTGGTGAAACCTTTGAAAATGACACAGGAATTACAGTTACATACAACCCCACAGGTTCAGGCTCGGGTATCAAGGCGGTAGCTGCAGGAACCTGTGATATCGGACTTTCCAGCCGTGATTTAAAGGAAGAAGAAAAGGCGCAGGGACTTACAGCAATCGTTCTCGCATACGACGGAATCGCAATCATTGTAAACCCTGAAAACCCCGTTTCTGACCTTGATGTTGCAACAATTGCAAAGATATACACAGGAGAAATCGCCAACTGGAACGAAATCGGCGGCAATGACAGCGAAATCGTACTTATCGGACGTGAAGCAGGAAGCGGTACCCGTGACGGCTTTGAAAGTATCACAGGTACAGAGGATATCTGCAAGTACCGTCAGGAGCTTACCTCCACAGGCGACGTTATCACAACTGTTGCCGGCAACCCTGCGGCTATCGGTTATGCTTCGGTAGCGTCTGTAAAGGACAGTGTAAAGATGCTTACAGTAGGCGGTGTTGCTCCCTCTGAGGACACTATTAAGGATGGTAGCTATGTTGTTCAGCGCCCCTTTGTGCTTGTAACAAAGACAGGTGCAAAGCTTTCAGAAAGTGCACAGAAATTCTTTGACTATATCACCTCTGAAAATGCAAGACCTGCAATTTCCTCCGCAGGTGTTGTAGCGGCAAACTGAGGTAAAAAACGGAGATGCGGCGGGATTATGCCGCATAAAGCCATATACGGAGCAAACTTATGAAGAAAAATAAAATGATAGAAAGAGCCATTCATGGCGTCTTTCTCATACTCGGGCTGCTTACTGTCGGTTGTGTATTGCTTATAACAATATATCTTGTAATTTCGGGTATACCCGCTATAACGGAGATAGGACTTTTCGACTTTCTCTTTGGTACAAAATGGGCATCAACCGCCGATGAGCCAAGCTATGGAATACTCCCTTTTATCTTAACAAGTGTTTACGGCACGGCAGGAGCAATTCTTATTGGTGTTCCTATAGGATTTTTTGCGGCGGTGTATCTGTCGAAAATGGCAAACCCAAAGGTAAAAGCCTTCATGGAGGGAGCTGTAAGCCTGCTTGCAAGTATTCCGTCAGTGGTGTACGGCTTGGTGGGTATGCTTGTGCTTGTACCTGCTGTCCGAGAGATTTTTGATATTCCCGATGGTGCGAGCCTGTTTTCAGCTATAATAGTCCTTGCGATTATGATTCTGCCGTCAATTATAAAGGTTTCCATGACCGCTCTTGAGGCTGTGCCAAAGGAATACGAGGACGCATCGTTAGCCCTCGGTGCAACACCGGTTGAAACCTATTTCAGAGTATCTGTACCTGCGGCAAAAAGCGGTATTGCGGCGGCTGTGGTGCTTGGTGTAGGGCGTGCAATAGGTGAAGCTATGGCGGTTATGATGGTGTCGGGAAATGTTCCGAATATGCCGTCTCTTTTCCAAAGTGTCCGTTTTCTCACGACGGCAGTTGCAAGTGAAATGTCTTATTCAAGCGGTTTACAACAACAAGCACTGTTTTCAATTGCACTTGTGTTGTTCCTCTTTATAATGCTTATAAACGCCACACTTAACTTTTTCTTGAAAAAGGAGAAAGACTGATGCTTAATAAAAAAAGAAAAGCCTATATAGGCGCTATGAAAGCCGCTATGTATATTTCAACAGGACTTACTGCGGCGCTTGTAATTTTCCTTGTAGCGTATGTTTTTATCAAGGGTATACCGCATATTTCGTGGGAGCTTTTATCAACAAAGCCAAGCTACATAAGTGGAAGAATAGGTATCCTCCCCGATATTCTGAATACGCTTTATATCGTTCTCGCAACACTTATCTTTGTTATTCCTCTCGGCGTCGGTGCGGCGATTTATCTTACAGAATACGCAAAAAATAAAAAGCTTGTGGGTATGATTGAATATGCGGCGGAAACGCTTTCGGGTATTCCGTCTATCATTTACGGACTTGTAGGAATGCTGTTTTTCTGTCAGTTTTTAGGCTTCAAGACCTCACTTTTAGCAGGCTCACTGACCCTTGTAATTATGAATCTTCCTACCGTAATGCGTACAACACAGGAAAGCCTTAAAACAGTACCGCAAAGCTACCGTGATGGCGCGTTCGGACTTGGTGCAGGGAAGTGGAGAGTAATAAGAACTGTGGTACTCCCCGGGTGTGTTGACGGAGTTATCACAGGCTGTATTCTGTCCATAGGACGAATTTTAGGCGAGTCTGCGGCACTCCTTTTTACAGCAGGCTTTGCTCACGCTCTGAACGGAATCTTCGAGGGACTTACTTCCCCAGGCGCATCTCTTACCGTTGCACTTTATGTCTACGCAAAGGAACAGGGTGAGTTCGGAGTGGCATTCGCAATAGCGGCGATACTTATGATTTTAACGCTTCTGATAAATTTTTCTGCAACCCTTGTCAGCAGGTATTTTGCAAAAAAGCGTGAGCTTTAACCGAAAGGAATGATACAATGAGTGATATAATGACAGCGAAAGACCTGAATTTGTGGTACGACAAAACGCAGGCACTTAAAAACGTAAACATTACAATTCCCGAAAAGAGCATAACTGCATTTATCGGACCGTCGGGCTGTGGAAAGTCCACATTTCTGAAAACCTTAAACCGTATGAATGACCTTATTTCCTCGGTTAAGATAACAGGCGAAGTCTACTACAACGGACAGAATATCTATGACAGCAGCGTTGATGTAAACGAGCTTCGCCGTGAAATCGGAATGGTATTCCAGAAGCCTAATCCTTTCCCTATGAGCATTTACGACAACATTGCCTACGGTCCCCGTACACACGGCATAAAGTCAAAGGTAAAGCTTGATGAGATAGTAGAACAATCTCTCCGTGATGCGGCAATCTGGGACGAGGTAAAGGACAGATTAAAGAAAAATGCTCTCGGAATGTCGGGCGGTCAGCAACAGAGATTGTGTATTGCAAGAGCGCTTGCGGTAAAGCCAAAAATTCTTCTTATGGATGAACCAACATCTGCACTTGACCCGATTTCAACATCGAGAATTGAAGAACTTGCAATTGAGCTGAAAAAGAGTTATACTATTGTCATAGTGACTCATAATATGCAGCAGGCGGTCCGTATTTCCGACAATACAGCATTCTTTTTATTGGGTGAACTTATCGAATACGGCGAAACGGAAAAACTGTTTTCACAGCCGGTTGATAAGCGTACCGAAGATTATATTACAGGAAGGTTTGGATAATGAGAAGCAGATTTGATGAGCAGCTAAATATACTTAATACTGAAATGATAGAAATGGGCGCACTCTGTGAGGAGGCTATCGCCCTTGCCTCAAAAGCGCTTACTACGGGAGATGTCAAGCTTGCTGAAAATGTTTCGGCAATTTCATCGGACATCGACCATAAGGAACGTGATATTGAGGCACGCTGTATGAAATTACTTTTACAGCAGCAGCCTGTTGCAAGGGATTTAAGACAGATTTCCGCCGCACTTAAAATGATAACCGATATGGAGCGTATCGGCGATCAGGCGGAGGATATTGCAGAAATAATCACCTATCTTGAAGGTAGAACAGCCGAGGAAACGGTGCATATCCGTGATATGGCGGCTGAAACAATCTTAATGGTTACAGACAGCGTTGACGCCTATGTAAAAAAGGATACCGAGCTTGCAAAATCGGTTATTGTCCACGATGATAAGGTTGATGAGTATTTCGACAGGATAAAGGGCAGTCTTATTAAAATGATTGCAGAAGATCCCGAAAGCGGAGAATATGCTCTTGACCTGCTGATGATTGCAAAGTACTTTGAGCGTATCGGCGACCACGCAACGAACATTGCTGAATGGGTGATTTTCTCTGTAACAGGCGAACACAAAAACTCATAACAGGCGAGTCGCCTGCGGCGGCGCAAAACTCTTACAGATTTTCTCAAAGGAGTTGATTTATATGATATGGTGCGTTGAGGACGACGCAAGTATCCGTGATATAGAGGTTTATGCCTTGCAGTCGACAGGGTTTGAAGCCAAAGGCTTTGAGGATGGCGACAGCTTTCTTTCCGCACTAAAAAATGAGCTGCCCGACCTTGTGATTCTTGATGTAATGCTGCCGGGTACAGACGGTATCGACGTGCTGAAAACTCTCAAAAGTACGGCAGAATACGTGGATATTCCCGTTATTATGGCAACCGCAAAGGGTACTGAATTTGACAAGGTGCAGGGGCTTGACCTTGGTGCAGATGATTACCTTGTAAAGCCTTTCGGAATGATGGAAATGATTTCGAGAGTAAAGGCGGTTATGCGCCGCTGTAAGCCCAAAACAGTAAGCCGCATTTTACAGGCAGACGGACTCTCTCTTAATCTTGACGAGCGTACCGTGACTATAAACAGCGAAAAGGTTTCACTTACCTACAAGGAATTTGAACTTCTTTCGCTTTTTATGAAAAACGTGGGGCTTGTCTTTTCAAGGGATGCTCTTTATAACGAAATATGGGGTGCTGATTTTGTGGGTGAAACGAGAACGGTTGATATGCACATCAGAACCCTTCGTCAGAAGCTGGGTGAATACGGCGAGATGATTGAAACTGTACGTCACGTCGGCTATAAATTCGGAGGCGGCTATGACAAGTAAGATTTTTCGTTCTATTTTCGCCACCTCGCTTGTTGTACTTGCGGCAACTCTTGTAATTATAACAAGCTTTCTATATGATTATTTCACGAATATCCAGATAAATCAGATCAAGGATGAGCTTTCTATTGCCTCTGTGGGTACGGAGCAATCGGGCGAAGAATATCTTGAAAATCTGAAATCGGATAACTTCCGCCTGACCTGGATAGCAAGCGACGGAACTGTACTTTTTGATTCACAAGCTGATAAATCGGCAATGGACAATCACCTCGAACGAGAGGAAATAAGAGAAGCCTTTGAAACAGGAAAGGGCAGCAGCTCACGTCGTTCCGCAACCCTTACCGAAAAGACACTTTACGAAGCGGTACTCCTTTCAGACGGAACGGTACTTCGTATTTCCGTAAACCGTGCAAGCGGATTTGTTCTGCTTTTAGGAATGATGACTCCTGTGATAATCGTTGTCATCGTCGCTGTGATAATTTCAGCTGTGCTTGCACATAAGATGTCAAAAAGGATAATCGAGCCACTTAATAAGCTTGACCTTGATAATCCGACGGAAAATGACGCTTACGAGGAAATCGCACCATTACTCAGTCGTATCCATAAGCAGAATCTGAAGATTGAACGCAAGGCAGCAGAGCTTAACCGCAGAAAAGATGAATTCGAGCTTATCACAAAGAATATGCGTGAGGGACTTTTGCTGCTTGATAAAAACAGAAATATTCTTACTATAAATTCAGCGGCAATGACGATTTTCAGTACAGATGAAAATTGTGTGGGTAAAGAGTTTCTGACCATAAACCGCAGACACGAAATAACCTCTGCTATTGAAAAAGCGATTACAGACGGACACGCTGAAATTCGTGTAACGCTGGGTGAAAAGGAATATCAGTTTGACATCAGCCGTATTGAAACGGACGGTGAAATAGTCGGTGCGGTAATCCTTGCATTCGATATAACGGAACAGGCTGACGCCGAAAGACTCCGCAAAGAGTTTACAGCAAATGTTTCACACGAACTTAAAACTCCGCTTCAGACTATTACGGGTAGTGCGGAGCTTATGGAAAACGGACTTGTAAAGGAGGAAGATATACCACGCTTTGTAGGTCATATCCGAGAAGAAGCAACACGGCTTGTAACTCTTGTTGAAGATATTATCAGACTTTCACAGCTTGATGAACAGACTGAACTTCTTAAGGAAAAAGTTTCGCTTTACGATATAGCAAATGAAGCCTGCAATGTTCTCCGTGACAGCGCAGATAAAAAGGATATCGCCCTTACTGTATTGGGCGATAGTGGAAATATCTACGGCGTAAAGCATCTGCTTTTCGAGGTTATCTACAATCTTTGTGACAATAGTATCAAGTATACTCCCGACGGCGGTAAGGTTGAGGTGAATATCGCAGAAACCGAAAAAGATGTAACACTTACTGTTTCCGATAACGGAATAGGTATTGCTCCTGAACACCACTCAAGAATTTTTGAACGCTTTTACAGAGTAGATAAGAGCCACTCCAAAAAATCAGGCGGTACAGGTCTCGGACTTTCTATTGTAAAGCATTCTGTTCAGTACCACGGCGGAAAAATTTCAATTCAGAGCGAGGAGAATAAGGGCACCGCTATTACAGTGGTATTGCCGAAAAGTGAATAAATTCAAGCGATCGAAAATATTTCGGTCGCTTTTTTGTGATAAAGTAAGCGTATCTCCCTTTCAGTTAATTGTTTTAGAAAAGAAAAGTAAATAAAATATGTAAAGCTGTATTATTTCGGAGTACGGCTTTTACATTATTGAAAAATCCATTGAAACATGCTATAATTAAATCAACAAATTTATCATAAGGGGTAGTGAAAAATGGTATATAAAGAATTTCAGGGCAAAAAATTATCCGCTTTAGGTTTCGGCGCAATGCGTCTTCCTGTTATGTCAGACGACAATTCACAGATTGATATTGAAAAGACCAGGGAAATGGTAGCCTATGCCATGAAAAACGGTGTTAATTACTATGATACAGCGTGGGGTTATCACGGCGGACAATCCGAGCTTGTAATGGGTGAAATTTTAAGCGAGTACCCCAGAGAAAGCTATTATCTTGCGTCAAAATTCCCGGGCTATGACCTTAACAATATGGATAAGGTTCAGGAGATTTTTGAAAAGCAGCTGGAAAAATGTAAGACGGAATATTTTGATTTTTACCTGTTCCATAACGTGTGCGAGCTGAATATTGACAGCTACCTTGATAAGAAATTCGGCATTTTCGATTACCTTATAGAGCAGAAAAGAAACGGCAGAATAAAGCATTTAGGTTTCTCGGTACACGGCACTATTGAAACAATGGAGCGTTTTCTGAATGCTTATGGAAAGGATATGGAGTTCTGTCAGGTTCAGCTTAACTGGGTGGATTATCATTTTCAGAGTGCAGACAAAAAGCTCGATATGCTCAAAAAGTGGAACATTCCTGTGTGGGTAATGGAGCCTGTCAGAGGCGGTAAGCTTGCAAGGCTTACTGAAAAGCAGAATGAAATTTTAAAGGGCTATCGTGACGTTCCTGCAGTTGAGTGGGCATTCCGCTTTTTACAGACAATCCCCGAAGTTACAGTGACTCTTTCGGGTATGTCCGATTTCGAGCAGATAAAGCAGAATATTGACATCTATTCCGCCGAAAAGCCGCTTACAGATGAGGAAATGAACACACTTTTCGGTTTTGCAAAGGAAATGACAGACGAGAAAATTCTGCCCTGTACTTCCTGCAAATACTGCATCACCCATTGTCCTCAGGAGATAAACATCCCCTATCTTATTGAGCTTTACAATGAGCATATCTTTACAGGCGGCGGCTTTATTGCGTCGATGGCTCTTGGTGCTATTGAACCCGAAAAACAGCCCTCTGCCTGTGTAGGCTGTCAGAGCTGCGAACAGGTATGTCCGCAGATTATAAAGATCGCTGAAATGATGAGCGATTTTGTAAGGATGGTTAAATAAAAATGGATAGATATCCTATTACTGAAAAAGATAATGAATTGACAGAAACAGAAATGAATGAACTTGCAAAATGTAAGGTGTATTCGTACAAGGGAAAAAAGGCTAAAAGCCATATGCATGTTTTTATTGTGTCGCTGTTTATTATAATGCCTGCTGTTTTTATACTGGCTTTTCTGATGTCACAGGAGCTTATAGATAAGAGTGTTCTTGCATGGTGTCTGATAGGAGCATTTTTACTGATGTTTGCGTACATATTCAAAACACTTCAATTCGATACAATGAAGGCTTTAACTCAGTATTTTGTCGATTCGGATGGCTCCTGCTATAAAATCGTTTTTACAAAGGTATCCACGAGAATTGTTAAAGTAAATCGTCAGTATTCAATTATTCCGCTAGTGAGCGAAGTGAAAACCCTGATTGATTCTGTTGAAAAGCTTAAAACTAAAGGCGAATATATGGAAGAAGCTTACAATGATGCACAGAATAAAATTCTTGGATTTTACTATGTAAAACGTTTTAAACAGGGAATAAAGGATTGGAACTGGTACAGCGGTGGAGAAGCGAAAGTAGTGTACCTTGGAAAAGAAAATGAAGTGCGTATTCCAAAAGTATATGTACCCTGACCGCAAGTATGAAATATGGGACAAGGCAGGATATAATATTCCGCCCTTATTTGCAGATAAATTTAATGAGCTGATTTGCTCGCTTATCTGATTATATCAATCCGCACCTCTAACAACAGGTGCGGTATTGTTTTTTAGTTTGGGGTGTGGTATAATGGGGTTGGTAAATAAGAAATTGGTGGTGAGAGTATGGATTTTAGAACTTGCTTATAGTATAATATGCTTATTGAAAAAAAAGATGGAGGATATTATGATTACGGATTGCTATGACATTAAAACAGAACCCATTGTCAACCTTAAAGATTTTTATGGTGAACCAAAACATATTGTGGATATATGCCTGATTATCTTTTCAAAGGATATACATAATCATTTGCTTGATACTTATGAATGTGAAAAAATCGGGGCTTTGTCTACCTGCGGCGGAGATATTATTATCTATAAAATGAATTATAAAGGCAGGGATGTTGCCTTTTACTTAACAGGCATAGGCTCTGCCCTTGCATCGAGTATGTGTTATGAAACCCATTGGTTGACGGGCGCTACAAAGTTTATTATGTTCGGTTCCTGCGGAAGTCTTGACAGAGAAAAAACAGAGGGCGGTTTTATTGTTCCCACAGAAAGCTATCGCGGTGAGGGCAGCTCTTATTACTACGCTGAACCTGCCGACTATATCAAGATAAAAAACAGCGGAAAGCTTTCTGATATATTTGAAAAACTGAACATACCTTATGTTTTGGGTAAAGTATGGACAACAGATTCTATGTTGAGAGAAACGACAGGACTTGTTGAAAAGCGCAGAGCAGAAGGTTGCATTGCGGTTGAAATGGAACTGGCAGGAGTACAGGCTGTATGCGATTTCTACGGCTTGGAGCTTTATGACTTTCTTGAAGCCGGTGATGTGCTGGAATCAAGCGGTTATGATGTGGAAGGGCTGCACGGCGCAAACCACGACCTCGGTAAATTATATGTTGCACTTAATACAGCGTTGCTTTTATAAGTTCACATAACAGTTTTTTATCCCGCACCAAGAATGGAGCAGCGTGGTATAATAAAAATAAGTTGCGGAGGATTTAAAATGCTTACACATATCGGTACCAACAGTATAGAAACAGAAAGACTTATTTTGAGAAGATTTGAATATTCCGATGACGAGGCAATGCTCAGATACTGGATTGCTGATGAGAAAATTCAGTCGCTGTATTCTGAACCTGTGTATTCCACAAAAGAGGCTGTAAAGGAGTTGCTTGATAAATACATTGGTTCTTATGAAAATAGTAACTACTATCGTTGGGCAATCGTTGAGAAAAATGCAGGCGAGTGTATAGGTCAGATAGCATATTTTCTTGTGGATAACAAAAATCATTTCGCTGAAATTGAATATTGCATCGGTTCTGATTATCAATGCAAAGGTCTTGCTACCGAGGCAACAAAAGCAGTTATCCGTTATGGCTTTGAGAAAATGAATTTACATAAAATTCAAATCTGTACAAAAACTATAAATGTACCATCTAAACGCGTTATAGAAAAATGCGGTTTTACATACGAGGGTACACTCAGGGATTATTTTTATATGAATGGAGAATATGTGGGAAGACATTATTTTTCTATGCTGAGAAGTGAATTTGAATCTGATAATTAAAAGTAATTTATTGAAACGACCCGCACCCGAAGGGTGCGGGTTTTGTTGTGCAAAAAACACTTGACAAATTGAACGTTGTTCAGTATAATATATTTGAACAATGTTCAAGGAGGGCTTATGAAAGACAAGGGAAATGTAAAAGAGAATATTATAAATGCAACCACAGAGCTTATCGAACAGTCTGGCGGCGAGGTGAAAAAAATAACCGCCCGTGCTATTGCTGATAAAAGCGGGGTTGCATTGGGTTTGATAAACTATCATTTTGAAAGCAAGGAAAACCTTATTGCAATCTGCGTTCAGGGAATAATCAACAAAGTTCTGATGAACTTTGCACCCGATAAAAAGGACTATACCGAACCCGACGGATTAACTGATAAACAGCGTCTTATATCCTTTGCGCAGCAGACCTTTGACTTCTTGTTTGATAACTACGCCATAATCAAAATTTCAATTTTGTCTGATTTCAAGGACTATAAACCAATATGCAATACTGTTTATACGCAGATGGGTTTTCGCCTTGCATTGAGAGGGAAAATCCCTGAAAATAAAAAGCAGCTTATTGCTTTTTCTCTCACATCAACAATGCAAGCGGCGTTACTTTCGGGAGAAAATTCAAAGCATATTACAGGCTATAATCTTTTTGAAAAAACAGAACGTGACTTGTTTATTTCGGACACGGTATCAATGCTTATGGAGGGAATATATGAATAAAAAATTACCTTTTTTGCTGCCTTTTCGGTGTATATTTTTTATTCTGATTTTTATAATCGGCTCGTTTATTACAGGAAAAAGTCTTGAAGAAATCAGTAATATCTGGTCAGTTGTCGCAAGTGTTGTAAACATCGTTACAATACTTTTGCTTGTATTTTTAACAAAGAAAAACGGCGGATATGCAAAGCTTATCAATTACGAAAAGGGTAAGACAAAACCAAAGCAGATTGTAGGAATGATTTTTCTTGTTGTGTTTGTGGGAATGGGCGGAATGTATCTCGCAGGTTTTATCTGTTACGGGGTTATTCCTTATGCCGCACCCATGATGATTGCGCCGATTCCACTGTGGCTTGCAATCATAAGCGTGCTTCTGCTTCCTGTATCGACTGCACTTGCCGAGGACGGATTGTATCTTGGCTGCGGTGTAAATCAGATTAAGAATAAGTATGTGGCTGTTCTTGTGCCTGCTTTTTTCTTTGCTTTACAACACAGTTTTATACCCGTCTTGTTTGATTTCAGATACATAATTTACCGCTTTTTATCGTTCCTTCCCCTTACAATAATTCTGTGCCATAATTACTACAAGAAAAGAAATCCTCTGCCCATTATGGTAGGTCATGCGGTTATAGATATTGCAACCGTAGTACAGATACTTATGACTTCGGCAATACCCGGTTTTTATGAGATGATGTGTTCATTGTAGAGCAACAGCGGATTATTTGTTTTATACTTGATTTTTTTGCTTTTGGGGGTATAATCGGTATAAAAAAAGACCTTTGTATTCAAGCCGTAACTGTAAAGTGGGTACGGCTTTTTAATGTTTTTAATCGCTCAATAAAATTTTAAAAAACATATTGACAAATCTCTATATGTGGTGTATAATATAGAAAAATATCGATATGAGGTGAATAAATGGAGTTTAATCCCGAAAAGACAGCCGTTATTTTCAAAGCATTCTGTGACGAAAACCGAATCAGGATTTTACAGATTCTTAAAGGCGGCGAAAAATGTGCCTGTAGGCTTTTGGAGGCGCTCAATATCACACAGCCTACCCTTTCCCACCATATGAAAACCTTGCTTGACAGTGGGATTGTAGACGGGCGAAAGGAAGGAAAATGGATGTATTATTCCATTTCTGAGGAAGGCTTAAAAAAAGCACAGGAATATCTCGATTATCTGAAAGGTGAGGTTTAATTATGACAAAAGCAGAAAAAGCATTAGAGTTATTTGCAAACAATTTCAACTGTTCACAGGCGGTACTTACAGTATTTGCTGCTGATTTCGGGCTTGATGAAAAGCTTGCGTTAATGCTTGGAACACAGTTCGGCGGCGGTGCAAGAAACGGAGAGATGTGCGGTGCGGTATCGGGAGCGTTAATGGTTCTCGGACTTAAATACGGCCACTTTGAATCCGAAAATAACGAACAGAAATCACGGGCTTATTCTATCGCTATTGAATACACAAAGCGTTTCAAGGAACTTAACGGCTCAATTGTATGTCGTGATTTGCTGGGTTATGACCTTACAAAGCCCGAGGATTCAGCGTGCATCAAGGAGAAAAATCTGTTCAGAACCGTCTGTCCCGAAATGATAAGAAGTGCTGTTGAAGTGCTTGAAGGCGTTATGGCGGATTTTGAATAAAATAAGTCGTGTTGTGTTGGTATGACGGGGGATTTTTGAAGTTCAAACAGGTACGGATTTTTTAAAAAGCTTAATTTAAATTTTTATAATAAATCCTGCATGTTTCATTGTAAATATCAATACGGCTTTCCATATAAGTAAAGCCGTATTTTTCATAAAGCCCTATGTGGTCTGTGGCAATATACACTTTTTCAAAGCCTTGTTCTTTTGCTTTGTTACAAGCAAATTCAATAAGCTGTCCGCTGTATCTGTTGCCTCGGTATTCGGGTGCGGTAAATACAAATCCAATCCATAAGAAAAGCGTGTCATCATCAACGCAGTCCTTTTGTGTAAGGGTACAGAATGAAACAATTTCCCCTTCATCTGTCATTATAATCAGACTGCCGCCACCTGTCATTTCATGGAATTTATCCTGTTCTAATAAATCCGCAAGAAGTCTGGCTGCATCCCAGTCACACTTGCGGATTTTTTCAATCCAGGGCTTCTGCTCATTGATATTTTGTAAATTAAGAATTTTCATTTTTATTCCACCTTAAAATCTGTCCATTCAATGCGGTTGTAGGTCATTACATCGTCGGGCTTTGACATTCCGATTTTTTCATAAAAGGGGATTGCATTTTCATTTACGCAGGTGTACATAATTATGTCCTTTTCACCGCCTGCGGTTTCGTGAAGCTTCTTTACAAGTGCCTTCCCCACACCTTGTCCCACACATTCACGGATAACTCCCAGATCGGTCATAAAAAGCCAGTATGCAAAATCGGTTATACCAAAGCAAACGCCTATAATTTTATTTTCTTCATCCCTTGCCACAAGGCTTATTGAAGCGTTTTTCACAAGCTTTTCTATTCTTTCAGCGAAACGCTCCTTGGGATATTGTGAGCCTAAATCGGTTTTCTTTAAAAAGTCAATATATTCCTCAGCGGTGAGGCGTTCTTCATTTATTGTATAGTTCATATAAGTCCTCCTTAATGTAACTTATGTTGCGCAACGTTTGTTTTTATTATAACAGTCGAAAACAGCTTTGTCAATAATTTTTTATGATGCTTAATTTAATCCGTATTGTGCTTTGCTGTGGTATGTGGTATAATCTGCTTATTAAGAAAAGATTCAATATTGCGGATTTTTTTCAAAAAGGTATTGACTCTCACGTTCCGTCATAGTGTATACTTCGTTTTGTGAGGTGATAAGAATGAAAATGCAGATTAAAGAATTTGCCGTAATCACGGGAGTAAGTGTGCGCACACTTCATTATTACGATGAAATCGGACTGTTGAAGCCTGCCTGTGTAGATGAGCTTACAGGCTACCGCTATTACGATGAAGGCTCGATTCTTCGTATGCAGGAGATTCTCTTTTACCGTGAGCTTGACTTTTCCTTAAAAAGCATCAGCGATATTTTGTCATCTCCGGACTATGACAAAAACAAGGCACTCAAAGAGCAGAAGCATCTTCTTACCCTGAAAAAAGAACGGTTGGAACGGTTGATTTCTGCCATTGACGACGCGGTGAAAGGAGAGAATGTAATGAAGGCATTTGACAACAACGAGTTCGAAAAATACAAGGCGGAGGCAAAGGAAAAATGGGGCAATACCGACGCCTATAAGGAACACTCAGAAAAGACGAAGAATTATTCAGGCGACAAGTGGAATAGTCTTGCGAGTGATATGGATGATATTCTTGAAGAATTTGCGGTATGCATGAAAAATAACCGAGAGCCTGATTCCGCCGAAGCACAAGACCTTATCAGAGGGTTGCAGAATCATATTACTGAAAATTATTATCAGTGCACAAATGATATCCTGGCAGGCCTCGGACAGATGTATGTTGCTGATGAGCGCTTTAAGAACAATATCAATAAGCACGCTGACGGCACCGCTCAGTTTATCAGCGAGGCAATAAAAATCTATTGCGGAAAATAAATTTTCAGCCGTATTCTTGTGACGAATACGGCTTTTTCTCTTGAAATGCAAGATGTTTTGTAGTATAATCAGTTATAGAAATCAGTTAAAGGCAGAGTGGTTTATGACACGACAACAACTAAAAAAATTCATACATGAGACCTATGATATAATCTCTGATTACCCCTGGCTAAAATATCCAAGCTATGAGGTGTTCCGTCACGGCGATAACAAAAAGTGGTTTGCGGTGATAATGGATATTCCCAAACGAAAGCTTGGAATAGACAGTGACGAAAGCATCAGTGTTGTAAATCTGAAATGCGATACGATTATGATTAATGATGTGCTTTCTGAAAATGGCATTTATCCTGCATATAATATGAATAAAGCCTATTGGGTTACAGTGGCACTCGACGGTAGCGCGGCTGATGAAACAGTGAAAACGTTAACAAGAATGAGCTTTACGTTAACGGAAAAGGTAAGGAGATAAAATAATGAAAATTACTGTTATACACGGACAAAGTCATAAAGGTTCTACATATAGTATTGCAAAGGAGCTTTGCGATAAGCTGGGAGGAGAAGTTACTGAGTTTTTTCTTCCGAAGGATTTTGATTGTTTCTGTATGGGTTGCACAACTTGTTTTACCGATGAAACGAAATGCCCTCATTTTGAAAGATTGAATCCTATAACCGAAGCTATGGACAATGCGGATGTCATTATTCTCACAAGCCCTGTTTACGTAATGCACGCCACAGGTTCAATGAAGGCGCTTCTGGACCATTACGGATACAGATTCATGGTTCACCGCCCAGAAGGAAAGATGTTCACAAAACAGGCTGTCTGCATTTCAACCGCCGCAGGCGCAGGAATGGGAAGCACCATAAAGGATATGGCAGACAGTACGTTTTTCTGGGGTATTGCAAAGACTTATAAGCTGGGCGTTGCTGTTATGGAAACGAAATGGGAAAGGGTTAAACCCGATATAAAGGCAAAGATTGATAAGAAGACAACATCTCTTGCAAAGAAAATTTCATCAGGAGTTGGAAGGATAAAACCGGGAATCAAAACGGCGGGATTTTTCAGTATTATGGCTATGATGCAGAAAAACGGATTTAATCCGTCAGATGTAGAATACTGGAAGGAAAAGGGCTGGACAAAGGGCAAACGCCCCTGGAAAAGTAACTGAATAATTATCTGCACCCGTAAATTTTTGCGGGTGCGGTTTATATTATATCCGTTAACCTGTTGACAAATGTGAAGATTTTTGCTATAATGAAAACAGGTGTTGCGCAACATTTGTTGTATAATAGATTGATAAGAGCTTTTATGAATATCGGGAGGATAAATTATGATATACGAACTTGAAAATAAAATGTGGGAATGTGTAAAGAACGGCGATAAAACCGCTTTTTCGGAGCTTGTATCCGCAGATGCGGTTATGATATGCGGTGGTTACCGCTGTACAGGAGAACAGTATGCGGAGTTTATCAAGGATTTCGGAATTACCGATTTTCAGATAAAGAATTTTGAGATTGTGCTTAAAACAGATAATACTGTTCAGGTGCACTATATTGTAAAAACAATCGTAGATACCAAAGAAAACGAAGACCTTGAAGGATTATTTCATGTGACATCCACCTGGGAAAAACAGGAGGAAGGCTGGAAGCTTGTGTTCAACATGGATTCACGTATTATGGGAGAAAATTATGACTGAAATACTAAAAAATTTTCTTGACACAGAAGGCAGACTTACCGCTTATCCGTCGAAACGGAAAATGAAGCTTTATGCATTGATTTACATAGCGGAAAAAATCGAAAAGGATAGGGTTTATACCGAGAAGGAAATAAACGCAGTGCTGAATGAATGGCATACTTTTAACGACCCTGCAACACTCAGACGTGAACTTTATACGCACAAATTTCTTGATCGTGATTCATATGGTAAGGAATACAGAATGGAAGAGCATAAGCCTTCTATTGAAGAGCTTGAAGCAAAATATTGCTGAGGAGTAAATTATGTCAATGTGGAACGCATGGAGAGGGTGCAGAAAATGTAGCGACGGCTGTCTGCATTGCTACATACATAAGGGTGATACGAAGCGGAATGTTGATACAAATGAAATTGTAAAAACAAAGGATTTTTTCAAGCCTGTTGAACGCCTCAAAAACGGTAGCTACAAAATAAAGCCGGGGATAGTCTATACTTGTTTTTCTACCGACTTTCTTATTGAAGAGGCTGATGAATGGCGTGGTGAATGCTGGAAAATGATAAGGGAAAGACAGGACTGTACTTTTTTATTCCTTACAAAACGTATCGACAGATTTATGGATTGCATCCCTGATGACTGGGGAGAGGGTTATGAAAATGTAGTTGTTTGTTGTACTGTTGAGAATCAGAAAAACGCAGATTATAAGCTGGGGATTTTCAGCAGACTTCCCATAAAGCATAAGTGCATAACCGCACAGCCCTTGCTTGAAGCCATAGATATTGAAAAGTATCTTGACGGTATTGAGCTTGTGGTTGTGGGCGGTGAATCAGACCGTGAAGCAAGAGTACTTGATTATTCGTGGGTGCTTGATATAAGAGAGCAATGCATACAAAAAAATGTATCCTTTGAGTTCAGGCAATGTGGAACGTATTTTATCAAAGACGGGAAGCATTACAAGATACAGACAAAGGATTTATGTTCCCAGGCTAAAAAGGCGGGCATAGATTTTGAGAGAAAGGAAAGTTAGCGATGATAAGACAAATGCAGAAAACCGATATACCTGCCTGTGCGGAAATCCTCTGCGCCGTTTACAATAACGAGATGTGGCAATGCAGATGGACAATGGAAACAGGGGTTGCTTATCTTGAAGATTATTTCGATACAAGAAAATTTGTGGGCTTTGTGGTTGAGGAAAATGAAAAGATAATAGGCGCATTATTTGCCCATGAAAAGATATGGTGGAACAACAGCGAGCTTTATGTTGATGAGATGTTTGTTTTACCTGAAATGCAGGGGAACGGACTTGGAAGCAGGCTTATAAAAACAGCTGAAAAATATGTTAAAAAATACAGTCTTGCAGGACTTACTCTTTGCACCAATAAGTATGCGCCTGCGCCGGATTTCTACCGCAAAAACGGTTTTGCGGACAATGAAGCAATTATGTTCATGTATAAAGAACTATAATTGACAACAAAATGAAAATGTGGTATAATAAGTTAGTGAAAACTAACAAAGGAGAAGAATTATGCTGATGACATTTTCGGTTTTAGGACTTATAGGCGGATTGCTTTGTGCTGCGGGTGATGTTCTTTTTGATTTGAAAGGTAAGGGAAATCAGAAAACAGGTCCCGGTGGAAACGTTG
The DNA here is from genome assembly GCA_045579565.1 of Ruminiclostridium sp. Taxonomy (GTDB): domain Bacteria; phylum Bacillota; class Clostridia; order Oscillospirales; family Ruminococcaceae; genus Ruminiclostridium_E. Next base: position 8,064 of record JAZNML010000062.1, on the reverse strand, counting down.
ATACAAACTGGGTGAAAATGGCAGACTGGCGGTTTGTTGCTTCGATTATCTGCGCATTTTTCGGTGATATATTTGTTATGCTGGGAATTTATTCCCTTGGAATGCAGATAGCGGAAAAGAATCAGCCCCTTGGATATATTACGGCAATTCTCGGTTGTGCCGGGACAATAGGCGGTGTACTAATCCATACAACACTCTGTATTCAGCCACTTATCTACAAAAGACTTGTGGAAGCAAATCATCCCGAGCTTGTGGAAAGTGTGTTGAAAACTTTGTATAAGGCAATCGCTTTCCCGTTTTTCTTTGGGTATCTGATTCTTATGACACCTTGCGTTACGTCGGTTATTGCAATCCTTACAGGCTGTCTTGATGTACCCAAATGGTTTGTTTTGCTTAATTCAATTGTATTTATGACTATCGGTATTGTTTTAAGAAAGATTAATCCTAAGTTGTTTCAGGATTTGCCCGGAATCATTATGCCAAGCATGGGTCTTTCGATGATGGGGCTTATTGGTATTGTAAATCTCATGTAAAAGTTATCAATTAACCGCACCTGTTTTTACGGGTGCGGTTTTGTAATTTTTTCCATATTGTTTATTTGCTATTGACAAAATCCTGAAATGTGATATAATAAAACATGCACCCGATACGAACAATTCGAGTGTAGAATGTTATAGATTAAAGAAGGGAGAAAGGGTATGGCAGAGAAAGAACGTTCATATATTGCAATAGATTTAAAGTCGTTCTATGCTTCCGTTGAGTGTGTTGAACGGGGACTTGACCCTCTTACAACAAACCTTGTTGTAGCGGACAGTAAGAGAACTGAGAAAACAATCTGTCTTGCGGTTTCTCCCTCCCTTAAAGCCCATGGAATAGGCGGAAGAGCGAGGCTTTTTGAAGTTGTTCAGATAATCGGACAGGTAAACGCCCAGCGTAAATATAATGCACCCAGACGAACACTTACGGGAAAAAGCTACAATGCTCCCGAGCTTGATAAAAATCCATCGCTTGCCGTTGATTACATTGTTGCGCCTCCGCAAATGGCTCGGTATATGGAGGTAAGCACGCAAATTTATCAGATATATCTGAAATACATTTCCCCTGAGGATATTCATGTGTATTCCATTGACGAGGTGTTTATAGACGCAACAGCATATCTGAAAACCTACGGCATGACAGCGCGCGAACTTGCGGTAAAAATGATACGTGACGTGCTGAAAGAAACGGGTGTTACGGCTACCGCAGGAATAGGTACAAACATGTATCTTGCAAAAATTGCCATGGATATTGTGGCGAAGAAAATGCCTGCGGATAAAGACGGGGTAAGAATTGCAGAGCTTGACGAAATGTCATACCGAAGACAACTCTGGGACCACCGCCCTTTGACGAGCTTCTGGCGTATCGGTCAGGGCTATGCTACGAAATTAGAGGAAAAGGGATTGTATACAATGGGTGATATTGCTCGTTGCTCCCTGGGTGGAAAGTATGATTTTTACAACGAAGATCTGCTTTATAAAATGTTCGGGGTCAATGCGGAATTACTCATAGATCATGCCTGGGGTTATGAACCCTGCACCATAGCAGACGTCAAGGCATATAAGCCCGAAAGCAGCAGTATAAGTTCGGGACAGGTGCTTCAATGTCCTTATGACTTTGAAAAGGGTAAGCTTATAGTACGTGAAATGACGGATCTTCTGACTCTTGACCTTGTGGATAAAGGGGTGGTTGCAGATCAGATGGTGCTTACGGTTGGGTATGATATTGAGAATCTGAAAGATGAGTTCAAAAGGATGAGATACGGCGGGCAGATAACCACCGATCACTACGGCAGACAAGTACCGAAATCTGCACATGGTTCTATTAATCTGGGACAGTATACCTCTTCTACAAAAATCATTACCGAAAAGGTTATGGAGCTGTATGACAGGATAGTTGACCCAAGTCTTACAGTGCGGAGAATGTATGTTGTGGCGAACCATGTTATAAATGAAAATGACGTGGAAGAACCGGGACCTGAACAGCTTGATTTTTTTACGGATTATGAGGCGCTTGAAATTGAGAGAACGGCAGAAAAGGAAAGACTAATCCGTGAAAAAAGTATGCAGAAAGCACTTATCGGGATAAAGAAAAAGTACGGCAAGAATGCCGTACTCAAAGGTATGAATTTAGAAGAAGGCGCCACCACCATTGAACGAAACGGACAGGTTGGCGGTCACAGAGCATAGGGGAATTATATGAATACCGTAACACAATATGATGATATTATAAATCTACGGCATTACAGCTCGCCTACCCGTATTCGTATGTCACGCATAAGCCGTGCGGCGCAGTTCGCGCCTTTTGCGGCACTTACGGGCTATGATTCGGCGGTGTCCGAGACTGCAAGGCTTACCGCTGTACGCCATGAGCTGAGCGAGGATGAAATTATAACGCTCAGCGAAAAGCTTAATATATTATCTGAAAACGAGCAGGAACGTCCTTTGGCGCAGATAACCTATTTCAAGCCCGACGGCAGAAAAGCAGGCGGTTCTTACGAAAAAATCAGCGGTGCTGTCCGTCGCATTGACGAAGGGGAAATGAAGGTTGTTTTTGAAAGCGGAACAAGAATAGATATCTCGGATATATGCGGTATTGTGCTTCTATAAAAATCAAAAGCTATCGTAAAATACAACCTCATCCATAGGCCGTGTTTTATAGTGAAGGTCAAGTGGTTTCGCATCGCTTGACGGATAGCCCATAACCAGAAGTGCGGCGGGCTCGTAGTTTGCGGGAATGTTGAACGCCTCGCGCATAGCGGAAGGGTTGAAATGCATTACCCAGCAGCTACCTACACCTATATTGTGAGCGGCGAGCATTAAGTGAGTTGTAACAATTACCGCGTCAACGGGAGATGACAGGGCATTGTCATAAGGCCGCTTCCAGCTTTCCTCGGTGTTGTGACAGATAAGCATGGCTGTTGGGGCATTGAAATGGCATCTGGTACAGTTCTTTAACTTTTCTATTGAGCTGTCTGTGTTCAGAACCAGTATTCTCTGAGGCTGGTAGTTACAGCCCGTAGGTGCTTTGTGGCCTGCTTCTAGAATCTTATTAATAACCGTCTGCGGTAAGTGCTCTTCCGTAAAATTTCTTACGGAATATCTGTCGGAAATCAGCTTTTCAAATTCCATTTTTGTCTCCTTTTTGTATGGTTGTTATTTTAGTTTATTATATCACGTCTGTACGTAAAATACAATACCGGATAAATTGACTTTCGGTGATTATAATGATATACTGTAATTGAACAAATCATTTCAGCAGGAGGTACAATATGAAAATTATACTTGTCCGTCACGGTCATCCTGATTATGTAAATGACTGTCTTACGGAGCTGGGACATGAGCAGGCGGAAAAGGCAGCATTGCGCCTTAAAAATGAGGGCATAGAGGAGATATATTCTTCACCCTTCGGCAGAGCCTATGAAACAGCCTTACATACAGCAAAGCATCTTTCTCAGGACGTTACAAAAGTGGATTTCATGAGGGAAATAAAATGGGGTTCATCAGACGGCGGCGAAATATACCGCGAGGGTCATCCCTGGGATACTTCCCTTTATGCCATATCACTGGGTCATTCGCTGATGGACGAGAGCTGGACAAAAAATCCGCCCTTCTGCAATAACGTTGTTTTTTCAGAAGTTGAAAGAGTTGCAAAACAGTCGGATGAATGGTTTGAATCCATGGGTTATAAAAGAGAAGGTGCAAACTATCGTGTTGTTGGCGACAACACCAATAAGACTATTGCTCTTTTCAGCCACGGAGGGTCTTCATCTGCTTTACTGTCACGTATGCTGAATCTCCCCTTTTTCTATCTGTGCAGGGCAATCTGTCCTGGTTTTACTTCAATAACCGTTCTCAGTCTTTCAGACGAAAAGGGAACACTCACCGCTCCTATGATTGAGCTGGCGAACGATTCAAGGCACATAAAAGGAAACGGCGTTTCCTACGATATGTAATGATAACAGCCCGTCTCGTATGAGACGGGCTGTTGTGTATATCAGTCATTATATCTTAGCTCAAAGTTTTCAAATACGGCGGTATTTTTGCCCTGTGCGTAAAGTCCTGCAAGTACTCCTGTAAACCCTCCTGCAACCTCACTGGAAAGATACTTGGAAAGTCCGCAGCCCAGGTGTATTTCCCTGCCATTATCATTTACATAGAAATTGTAAACCTGGCTGTCCGAACGGATAATGAGCTTTGCATTTCCGCCTGATAACTGAACGGAATTCTGAATATGCTTCACATTACCGATATTGAGCTTCAATACAGCTTCATAGCTTTCACCGTTTTTCCGTACAGCAATATCGTAATGCTCATTTTCACACATGTATATTGTGATTCCGCCTTCGCCTTCATCAACGGTAATATCAGCACTGAGCATCATATCAAAATCGCGCTGTCTGATACCGACAAAGGTAGGGGTATCAACCATATCCAGAGTAACATCTGTGCCTTTAAGGATAAAGCGTTCTTTGGAAAGCTGGTAGTTTTCCATTACAGGATGACGAAGGAAGCACCAGTCGATATTTACGTCGGTATTGCCGAAGGTGTAGAGTTTCTTTTCTTCCTGAACGAAGTCGCCGTTAATTTCGTATTCAAAGTCGGTTGTGCCGTCATTACCTGCTGTAAACCAGCCGTTATCACCGAATTTGACAGGGGTGAGGAAAACCTCTCTTCCAAGATGATGATAAGTCATCCACATATGAATCTGTCTGAAACCGAGGCAGAGTATAAACCAGTCGCCGTTCTTGTTCTGTATAAGGTCGCCGTGACCTATGCCCTGAATGATGTAGGGAGCTTTGTTACGGTTGGTAAGAACGGGGTTTGACGGGTAATTCTCAAAAGGACCCCATACGGATTCAGAACGGGCATAAGTAATCATATGACCGTACTCAGTACCGCCCTCGGCAGCCATAAGATAATATCTGCCGTCAATTTTATACATGTGGGGACTTTCCAGATAGCGACCGCCCGAGCCTTGCCAGATGCACTTGCTTTTTGAGAGCTTTTCGCCTGTTTCCGCGTTGATTTCACACTGGATTACACCGCCAATTCCGTCTTCGTCACAGCCGTTGCTGATAAAATACACATGACCGTTATCGAAAAGGAGAGAGGGGTCGATTCCGCCCTGGTCAACGGTTATAGGTTCAGACCATTCGCCGTGAATGTCATCGGTGTATACGTAGAAATTCTCATGTGTGGTATCATTGGTGGTAACCATGTAAAATCTGCCGTCGTGGTATCTGATAGTGGGAGCAAATACACCGCCTGAGCTGTTGATTTTTTCAAGCATTACCTGAGATTTTCTTGTAAGCACGTGGCCGATCTGCTTCCAGTTTACGAGGTCGTCGCTTTCAAAAAGCGGAACACCGGGGAAATACTGGAACGAGCTGTTAACCATATAGAATTTACCCTCTGCATAGCATACGCTGGGGTCGGGATAAAAGCCTTTGAGAACAGGGTTTGTGTATTTCATGATATAGGTCCTCCCATAATATGTTTTTTTTAGTATAACATGTATTTTTAAATAATTCCACGACTATTCGGACAAAAAAGAGGACATTTCGGTAATAAATAGGCTGAATTCCATGAAAATATTTGTAAAAACAATGTCATAGCTATTGCAAAAAAGACAAAAATGCGGTATAATTTAATCAATTATAAATTTAAATCCGGCTTTATTTTGCGTGGAGGAATATATGAAAATCCGAACAGAGAAAACAGAAAACATAACCTCGTATATCGAGGAACACGAATCTACCGCAAATAAGTATGTAATGCGTTGTTACTGTGTAACGATGATTGCCCTTACTGTAGCATTTGTTCTTAACATTTTCGGCATATTTATTATAGATAAACAGATAATGCTAAGTGCATACATACCTTTTCTTGCCATATTTTTAGTTACCTTCATTGTAACAAAAAAGGTTCCACTTTCTTCACCCAAGACAAAGTTCTTTATTTTCTTTGCCTTGATACTGGCATTCACCATAATAGGTACGGCAATAACATATCATGTTGTATTCATATCCTTCCTGCCGTTTCTTTGCGCCATTATTTATTCATCAAAGCGGTTTATGTGGTACATTTACGCTCTTACGGTGGTAAGTACGGTTGTGACAGTATACGGAGGCTATTTCTTCGGCCTCTGCGACGCAAATATGGCACTTCTTACCACAAGCACACTTGCAGAACATTCTGTAGAGGGACAGTTCATTTTAACACAGGTCAATGAAAATCCCTTGCTTACTCTTTTCTTGTTCTTTGTATTACCTCGTTGTATTGCTTACTCAGCCTTCGTATCTATCTGCAACAGCATTTTCGCAATACTCAGCGGAAGCGTGGAAAAGGCAAGACTCACCTCCGAGCTTGAAAAGGCAAAGACTGAAGCTGAAAACGCAAATCAGGCGAAAACAAAGTTCATTGCTCGTATATCCCATGAAATCCGTACTCCTATAAATGCGGTAATGGGCATTAACGAAATGATAATGCGTGACAGTAAGGAGCCTGAAATCAGACAGTATGCAAATGATGTAAAAGACTCCTCGGTTATACTTCTCAATATTGTCAATGACATTCTCGACTCCACCAAAATCGAGTCAGGAAAAATGGAGATTGTCCCTGTCAATTACGAAATGGGCAGTCTTTTGAACGATGTTTACAACATGACGGATATAAAGGCAAGAGAAAAGAAGCTTAAACTTGTATTTGATATTGCGCCTTCTGTTTATAGCGGGTATTATGGCGACGATAAGCGCATACGACAGGTGCTGCTAAATCTTTTGTCAAACGCTGTTAAATACACCGAAAAGGGTACTGTAACACTTAGCGTAGGTTGTACCGATTCGGGCGATAATTGTATTCTGCATTTCAGCATAAAGGATACAGGCATCGGAATAAAGCCTGAGGATATTGAGAAAATTTACGATGAATTCCACAGAGCAGATGTATCAAGAAACAGAAATGTTGAAGGTACCGGCCTCGGCATGACAATTGTGCGTAATCTTCTCATGCTTATGGGCAGCGAGCTTTGTATCAGGAGTGAATACGAAAAGGGCAGTGAGTTTTCCTTTGACCTGGTACAGAAGGTTGTAAGCCGCGAGCCTCTGGGCGATTTCAGAAGAAATGTTGTAAGGGCTTCTGAAAAAGCCAAAACAAGAAAGGTGTTTACCGCACCCGAAGCCAAGATATTGATTGTTGATGACAGCCTTATGAATATTAAGGTGTTCAAGGGTCTGCTCAAAGGCACAAATATGCAGATAAGCGAGGCGGACAGCGGCTTCAAATGTCTGGATATCGTTAAGGAAAAACATTTCGATATTATCTTCCTTGACCACATGATGCCCGGAATGGACGGAATTGAAACTCTCACAAAACTCCGCGAGGACAAGCTTTGTGACGATACACCTGTTATTATGCTCACCGCCAACGCAATTGCAGGCAACAGGGAAAGATATATAAGCGAGGGCTTTGATGATTTCCTTTCTAAGCCTATAATCCCCGAAAAGCTTGACGAGATGATTCTTGGTTATCTCCCGAAGAATCTTATAGAGAGTATTAACGGCAAGAAAATTGAATCTTCCGTAACAGAAAAAACAGTTGAAGAGGCTCCGGTTAAGCCTCAGGCCGAGATTGTTTCTAATCCGCAGGATAATGGCGATATAATCGAAAGACTCGGAAAAGCGCTCCCGGAAATCAATACTGAATCAGGTCTTGCAACCTGTGTGGGAGACAAGGATTTCTACCTTGAAATTTTCAATGATTTCAGCGAGCTGAAAATAAAAGAAGAGCTTGTGAAATTCATGGAAGCAGGCGACCATGACAATTACTGTATACGTATCCATGCTTTCAAGAATTCCGCGTATTCGATAGGAGCTACGACTCTTGGTGACCTTTCCTTTGAAATGGAAAAGCTCAGCCGTGAAGGGCTACCGGAGGAGATAAAAGGAATGCAGACTTCACTTTTTGAACAGTTTGACAGAATTTGTACACAATATCGGATGATAACACATAAAGGAGAGGAAGGACA
>JAZNML010000061.1:0-5177 GCA_045579565.1 Ruminiclostridium sp. | reverse complement strand
GATACCGATGAATATTGTCCTACACTTACTTATAACGACATTTCAAGACACCAGTCACGAATTGTTCGTGTAAGGGTTGCTTCCACTAATTCACCTTGGCTCAGTGGCGTAAAGGTTGGCGATGTATTTAACGTGCCGATTTCGCATGGCGAAGGTAAATTTGTAGCAAGTGACGAGCTTATAGCCGAACTTGCTAAAAACGGTCAAATAATGACACAGTACGTTGATTTAGATGGTAAACCCACCTCTGATATTCGCTTTAACCCCAACGGCTCGGCTATGGCTATTGAAGGTATTCTTTCGCCCGACGGTCGTGTATTCGGTAAGATGGGTCACAGTGAACGTATCTCCGACAACTGCTGCGTAAACGTAGATGGTAAGAAGGAACAGCCTATGTTCAAGGGCGGTATCGACTACTTCGGTTAATTAAGAAAAACCTGCAAGGGCAGAGCCTTTGCAGGTTTTTGTATAATGAGGGGAGAGCTATGAAATTTGCGTTAAGGTACTTTAAATTCTGGTTTTTGAAACTTCTTAAAGAGTGGATTCCCTTTTTAGTGTTAATTGGTATATTTTCATTTGCTGCTGGTTTAATTGTATGTTATCTGCATGAATCTCCGTCTCGGGTTTTGTATCTTCCCCTTGTATATCTGGCAGGCGGTACAGTTATTTATGGGATTTTTGTTTTTATATTTGCGGCTATTATCTTTGTGTCGGAATATAAGAATAAAAAGCTTTATAATGATAAGGGTAACTGCCCCGAATATGTGGAAATAATCAGAAAGGATTACATTAGCGTAAAGCCTCGTTCAGAGTTTAATTTTATCGTTTACGCAGGAGTGTTGAAAGATTCGGGCGATTATGAAAAGGCAATCGGAATTATTGAATCGGTGAATACTGAAAAGCTTACCGTACAGGAAAAAGCTGCGTATATATGTACCTATATTTCTATTGCCGCACATATGGGCGACAGAGAGCTTGCACTGTCTGTGATGAACGAAAATCGTCACTTTATAAATGCTGTCATTAATGAAGAAATATACGAGAAAAACGCAGACTTAATCTATGTTTCGCTGATATATATGTATTGTCTTTCCGGTCAGTATGAAAAGGCTTATGAAGTCCTGAGCGAATATATTGAGAGCAAACAATCAAAAAAATCAGGACTCAGAAATACGGATTTGCCCATACTGAAAATTTATCTGTTGAAAAAATTAGGCAGAGAAGAAGATATGAATAAGGCTTATAGTGAGTTCAATAAGAAGATACCAAAGTTAAAGCTTTTGTTCGATTCGGACAGGGTTTCGCTTATAAATAATGCAGAAAAAGCAATCCGCGGTGAATTGCCTGTATAAAACGGGAGGAAAAATATGAAATTTACATTAAGATACTGGTGGCAGATATTCAAAAATGTATTCAGACCATCACTTTCATATCTGGGTATTGTTATATTTGCTTTGATTTTGTGCATTGACACCTTTGTAGTACATGGGTTTTCGCTTGTGACATTGGGTGTCTTTTTGGGAAGTCTGGTAGTCGGTTTTCTTTTGTACCTTATTCTTCTGGCAATTTTAGCCGCATTACTTATTCAGCACAAACGCAAGTACTATGAGATAGTAGACAAAAAGGGTTACTGTATGGAGGCTTTTAATTACTTCCAGCAGCACTATATTCTGGGTAAGCCTGTAAATGAGTACGACTACATAGAATTTGCCGAGCTGTATCAGAAGCTGGGGGACTATGATTCTGCCATAAAGGTTATGAATTCCATAAAAGTCCCGGAAAGCAACCGTTTTACACGTGCTGTTTATATTTTCGAGTATATGACAATTGCAGCTTTGAAAAATGACACTGCGCTTGTTGATGACATATGGAGACAGAATCAGAATTTCATCAACTCGGTTATAAATGATCCGAAATCGGGCGCTTCAACAAATGCCCTCTATCTTGTCATGATTTATGCAGATTGTGTTGCGGGCAGATATGAGCGCGGCTTACAGATATGCAATGATTTTCTTTCAAGCAATCATATCAGAAAATACAATACATACAAGGAAAATTTCCTTGTTATGAAGATATTTCTTCTGAAAAAGCTGGGCAGGGAAGCGGAGCTGAATAATGCTGTACTTGAATTCAATGACTATGTGGCAAAGGAATGGGAGCCTCTTGTTGAAGCATCACGTACAGAGCTGAGAAGAGACGCCGAAAAGGCAATAAGAGGCGAATTGCCCCTGTAAAACGGAGGAAAATATGAGTGAGTTCAAAAGAAAATACTGGCTTCATCAGTTTACGGGTGCCGTAAAGGCAACATTCCCATGGATGTGGATAATGATAATAATGATAGGGCTTGCGGACATAGGTATGCTCGCCACAGGGGGAATGACTGTCGGCCATTTCCTTATGAGTATCTCGATATTTGTTGTGATATACGGTAGCGGAGCAATTGCCGCACTGGTGGTTACAAGCCAGAATGCAGAGGTTGAGTATATCCTTTATCAGAAGGGCTTTTGCCTTGAATACTTCTATGCCTACGAAAACAAGTTCATAAAGGGAAAGCCTGTAAGCGTGGGCAGATACATAAAATTTGCGGAGATTTACAGAAAGCTGGGCGACTATAAATCCGCAATTGCTGTTCTTAACGGGCTTTCCGTAAGCGAGGACAATATAAGCGACCGAAGCAGTTATCTTTTTGTGTATATGCTTTCGGCGGTGCAGATGGGCAACAAGGAGCTTGCAGACGATATATGGCAGAGAAACCAGGGCTTTATCAATAAGCTTGAAAATGCTCCGTACAGCGAGACCTATACAATGCTGAATCTTGCACTGGCATATGTTGACTGCGCTTCGGAAAGATACGGGCATGCCCTTAATATAGTGCGCACTGTTCTTCACAGCAGGAAGATGAAAAAGTGGGGCAGCTACAAGGCTGATTATCTTGCTCTTAAAATATATCTTCTCAAAAAGCTGGGAAAAGAGTCTGAGATGAATTCCGCGGTAATGGAATTCAATGAATGTGCGGCGAAATGGAAGCCTCTTTACGAAAGCGAGCGCAACGAACTGCGTGACAACGTAGAAAGGGCGGTACGCGGCGAGCTTCCTATTGAGTACACAACGGACAGTATAAATGTGATGTAAGGAGAATGTAATGGATATAATTCAGACAGCGGTTTTGCTTATTGTCATAGGGCTTTTGATTATCGGCTGGATGTTATATTACCGCTATTTCAAAAGCTTTGTGCCGAATCCGAAAAAATGGGGCAGGACAAGGGCAAAGATTACAGGCAGACATCACTATCAGATGAAAAATGATAGCAAATACGGCGGACCGGGATATACAGACCATTTTGAAAAAAGCATCTCCTACACCGTTGACGGAGTGACCTATAAAAAATATGTGGATGACACGGAAAACGGCTCGGTACATATTTACTATAAGCTGAAAAATCCTCATGTTATAAAGACTGTTAGCGAAATAAAAAGAGAAAAACGGGAGGCAAGAAATTCCCGCGGTTTCGGAATTATGATTTTCTCAGCTGCTATTCCGCTTATTATAGGTGTATGCATTCTGATTACAATTTTATTTGATTTATAAGAAAACCGCAGTAAACACTTAGTTTACTGCGGTTTTTTATAGTCCGAAAAGTATTACGAATTTGTTTTCTGATATTGCTGTTTCAAGCAGCTTTTTCAGTTTTTTAAGCTGAGGATTTTCACCGATTGTATCAACTAAAATCTGCACGGATTCAGGTGGAATGAGATTTATTCCCGCCATAGCGATTCCTTCCCCTTTCATATCAAGGGTATGCCAGTAAACAGTCCCTTTGAAATTCAGCAGCACAGGGTCAAATATCTCGTCTGTGACCGATACGAGACGGGGGTAATTTTCCGGGTCGTAGTCATCATAGCGTCTGTGTGTTTCGGGCGGATTTTCCATTATTCTGAATTCATATTTTGCCATATTTTTTCCTCTCTTTCATGTTTTAATTATATCATTTCAAGGGCTGTAAGTCAACAAATGAAAAGTTGTTGAAAATCGGTAAAAATCTATTGATTTTTCTGCATTTTTTTGTTATAATCATAAGTGGATTTATGCAATCGTTTTCACACGGTTGTAAAAAACGAAGATATGAAAGGAATTTACTATTATGTTAGCTAAAATCGGTATCAGACCCGTAATTGACGGCAGACAGTTCGGCATCAGAGAAAGTCTTGAAGTTCAGACAATGGAGCTTGCAAAGATTGCCGCAGATTTTATTACAAAGAATGTACGCCACGCAAGCGGTGAGCCTGTTGAATGTGTTATTGCAGACAGTACAATCGGCGGTATTGCTGAAAGTGCTGCATGCCGCGAAAAGTTCTCCAAGGAGAACGTTGTTGCAACACTTACAGTTTCTCCCTGCTGGTGCTATGTAACACAGGTTATTGACGAAGATCCCAACACAATCAAGGCTGTATGGGGCTTTAACGGAACAGAACGCCCCGGCGCAGTATTCCTCGCTGCTGCTATGTCCGCATACGCTCAGAATGGAATGCCTTGCTTCTCCATTTATGGACACGATGTAAAGGATATCGGGGATAAGGAAATTCCCGATGATGTAGCGGAGAAAATTTTACGCTTCGCAAAGTGTGCTACCGCAATCGGCGACATCAGAGCAAAGAGCTATGTAAATATCGGTGCGGTTTCTATGGGTATTGCCGGCTCTTACTGTAATGAAGATTTCTTCCGTTCATATCTCGGTATGCACGTTGAGTGGGTGGATATGTCTGAAATTATCCGCCGTGAAAAGCTGGGTATCTACGATGAAGCGGAATACGAAAAGGCTCTTGCGTGGATAAAGGAAAACTGCAAGGAGGGCAGGGATGTAAACCCCACAGACGGAATGTTCTATCAGAGAACACATCTTACAGACGAAGAAAAGGAAGAAAACTGGAAGTTTATCGCCAAGATGACCTGCATTTTCATGGATATCATGCATGGTAACGACAAGCTTGCGGAAAAGGGCTGGCTTGAAGAAGCCAAGGGCAAGAACGCAATTCTCGGCGGCTTCCAGGGTCAGAGAAACTGGACTGATTTCATGCCCAATGCGGACTTCAGCGAAGCTATTTTAAACTCTACCTTTGACTGGAACGGCAAGCGTGAGCCTATTCCTTTCGCAACCGAAAACGATGGTCTTAACGGT
>JAZNML010000060.1:0-85331 GCA_045579565.1 Ruminiclostridium sp. | reverse complement strand
CTTATACATTATATCACACTCTTTAACCTTTGTCAATACCTTTTTCAAAATATTTTTTCAAAAAGTTTTTCGTAGTGCCGCTTCCCTTCGGGGTAGCTTGTTTATTATATCACCCACCTCCCCTTTTGTCAACACTTTTTTATCCTTTCTCTGTTTTGCTTGCTTTATTCCATGTAAATTCAACCTTAGTTGTCAAAATTTGACAAATATCGATTTAATACAATAAAACTCCCCGTGTTTCCACGGGGAGTACTGATGTTGTTTTAGCTTTGGAGGAAGCCGTAATTGGACTTACCTGCCTTCTTGATCTTATACATCGCGTCGTCTGCCTGACCGATGATTTCATCAACTCGCTTGGAATTATCGCTGATGATTGAAATACCGATACTTACATTTACAGAAAGGTGATCGCCGGAGTCGCTGTCGAAGCCTTCCTTTAATGTATTAAGAATCTGTTCTGCAATAAGTGCAGGGTCATTTTCTTCTGCATTTTTGAGACAGATAATAAATTCGTCGCCGCCGTAACGTCCTGCAAGACCGTTTTCGCCGATAGCATTCTTAATAGTAGTTGCTGTAAAGCGGAGAACCTGGTCACCTGTTGCATGGCTGTACTGGTCGTTATAGAACTTGAAGTCATCGATATCAACGAAAAGAATAGCGAACTGATTCTTTCTTGCACCGATAAGTTCAATTTCATTGTTGATTGCGCTTTCAATAGTTTCACGGTTATATACGCCTGTGAGTGAGTCGAAGGAAGCACGTGCTGTAAGCATGTTTTCGCTCTTCTTAGCACGGTCGATATCTACGATAACGCCGACAACCTTAATAGGATTGCCTTCCTTATCGTTGATTGTAGCAGTACGGATAAGTACCCAGATATAGTCGCCGTAGATGTTCTTCCAACGGTATTCGTTATGCTTGAAGTTTTCACCCTTAGCAAGCTTTTCAAGGTCATTCTTGTAACGGGTTGCATCATCGGGATGAACCTTACACTTTAAAAGGAAGCTGTCTGCAAAGTGGTCAGAAGGAGCACGGTAGCTGAACTTCTTATTAAAGTTGTTGGAGAATGTAACTTCATTATTCTGGAAGTTCCATTCAAAGATAATGTTATCAGACATTTCGATGATTGTCTTATAACGGGATTCACTTACAATGATTGTATCCATTATATCGTTGAATACACGCGCGATATCACCGTATTCGTTTCTGGACATGATATCAACACGGGCATCGTGGTCGCCACGGCTGATTTTGAGAAGAGTATCAGAAATTTTGTAGAAAGGCTTTGTAACAAAAATGATAAGGATAATGCCAAGAACAAAGAATACAACACAAAGAGCAACAGCAACAGCAGTAACGGAAGCCATTGTTGACGCAGCACCGGATGTAGCTGCGGAAAGCTGGTTAGCTGCAACAACAGTCCAGCCATTAGCTGTTTTTACAACGTATGCAAGGTTACCGCTTGTTACATAGCGTGTAGGTGTTCCGCCTGCGTTTGCAACAGCGTTCTGATAAACAGCGTACTGCTGAGGAGCACTGTCAATGTTACCTACGATAGTCTGTGTAGTTACAATTGCACCTGTGGGGTCAACAAGGAACACAAGGTTGCTGGAATGTCTGAGAATAGCACGTAAACCAACATTATCCTGATTGTAAACGGCTGCAATATTGTACTTTCCGACAGCTGCCTTTATAGAAACTGTATAATTGGCATTATCTGTGCCGGCTGTACTTGCCACAGGCTGATAATCCTGAGCATTTGCAGCGCAAACACTTGCCGCATCAACAGCGTTTTCAGGTGCACCTGCTGAAAGAACGATATTTCCTGAATTGTCAAAAACAACAATCGTTCTTACTGCGGAAGCAGCAACTAAGGCGTCAATAACTTCCTGTGTATTTTTAGCCTGGGAAGAAGTAGCGGAATAACCACCGTCTGCAAAGGTTTTTACAGCCGGAAGCTCAGTAAGAGACTTAAAGCTGTTTGTTACATCAACAAGATAAAGGTCAAGGCTCTCCGCCTGTCCTTCGGACATATCCGAAAGATATGTTTCATAAAGGGTACTTGCGGTTGAATTAAGCTGAATGCCGAGGAATACCGTAAAGAACACGGTAGATACAACCAGCAGAATACCAGTAATGATAATAAGTATATTTTTTACTTTCATATGTAATATCCACGCTCCATATTATTTCTGAGCAGAAAATACTGCTCGCTTACTATATAATATCACAAAAAACTAAAAAAGTAAATAATTCATAAAGAATTTGTAACCTCGCCCTAAAAAAACAATATCTATTTGAGCAAGTTGCACAAACTACGTGGAAAACGGACAATTCATAAACAGAATTGTCCGTTTGTTCGTCAATTACCGAATAAATCCTCGCCGAATTTTTTGAGCTTTTCAAAAAATCCTGATTGCTTTTCATAGTTCTTATCGGTGAGCATATCGCTGTATTCCATAAGAGCTTCCTTCTGCTTCTTGCTAAGGTTTTTCGGAACTTCCAGTATCACTCTTACCTTCTGGTCGCCCCTGCCCTCGCGTTGAAGTCTCTGGATACCCTTGCCTTTAAGCCTGAACACAGTGCCCGGCTGTGTACCCTCGGGAATATTGTACTTTACATTGCCGTCAATGGTAGGAACTACAATTTCCGCACCGAGTACAGCCTGCGCATAAGTAATAGGAATTTCTGTCAATACATCAAATCCGTCACGTTCAAACAGCGGATCCTTCTTTACGATAACACGCACATTAAGGTCACCTCTGCCGCCGCCATTGAAACCGCTGTGACCCTGACCTGATACTCTGAGAATCTGTCCGTCATCAATACCCGCAGGCACCCTGATGTCAACCTTCTGCTTTTTCTGAACGTGTCCGCCGCCACGGCAACTCGGACAGGGCTCTGTAATAACCTTACCCTTTCCGCCGCACTTGGTACAGGGACGTGTAGATGTAATTGCGCCTAAAATAGTTCTCTGCTGGAAACGCACCTGACCTGTACCGTGACATTCCGAGCAGGTTGAAGCAGTTGTTCCGGGCTTGGCACCGCTGCCGTTACAGGTATCGCAAACTTCCGAGCGGTTGACTTCCACCTGGCGTGTTATACCCTTGCAGGCTTCCATAAAAGATAATTCGAGAGCAATCGCAATATCCGCGCCACGCTTGGGAGCATTGGGATTTGAGCCTCTTGAAGCCGCTCCTCCCATTCCACCGCCGAAGAAGGTATCAAAAATATCACCGAAATCAAAGCCCTCGCCCGAAAATCCGCCGAAGCCGCCCATTCCGCCGCCACCGCCATAGGACGGGTCAACACCTGCATGGCCGAACTGGTCATAGCGCTGACGCTTCTGAGGGTCAGAGAGAACGTCATTGGCCTCATTGACCTCCTTGAACTTCTCAGCCGCCTCAGGATCATCGGGATGCAGGTCGGGGTGATACTGCTTCGCCATTTTACGATAAGCTTTCTTTATTTCATCATCAGAAGCTCCCTTGGAAATACCAAGGACTTCATAGTAATCGCGTTTTTCTGCCATAAAATCATTCCTTTTATAATAACCGATTTTCCGCCGCACAACTGTGCGTTATGCGGCGGAGACTGTTATTTAGTTAGCGTCTGTGTAGTCTACGTCTACAACGTTGTCGTCAGGATTGCTGCCGCCTGCGTTTGTACCTTCACCCTGTACATCTGCCTGCTGTGCTGCCGCACCCTGTTCCTGATAGATTCTGCCGGCGATATCATAGAAAGCCTTCTGGAGTTCTTCCTTTGCAGCCTTGATAGCTTCGATATCTGTACCTTTGAGAGCTTCTTTAAGAGCATCAAGCTTAGGTGTAACAGCAGCCTTATCAGCGTCTGTTACCTTATCGCCGAACTCATTCATAGACTTTTCAATCTGGTAAACCATCTGGTCAGCTTCGTTTCTTGTATCCACTTCTTCCTTGCGCTTAGCATCTTCTGCTGCATAAGCTTCCGCTTCCTTGACAGCCTTATCGATGTCTTCCTTGCTCATATTTGTGGAAGCAGTGATAGAAATGTGCTGTTCCTTACCTGTACCGAGGTCCTTTGCAGATACATTTACAATACCGTTTGCGTCAATATCGAATGTAACTTCAATCTGGGGAATGCCACGGGGAGCGGGAGCGATACCATCGAGGCGGAACATACCGAGGGACTTGTTATCCTTGGCAAATTCACGTTCGCCCTGTAATACGTTGATTTCAACGCTGGGCTGGTTGTCGCTGTATGTGGAGAAGATCTGAGATTTCTTTGTAGGAATTGTTGTATTTCTTTCAATCATTCTTGTGCAAACGCCGCCGGCTGTCTCGATACCGAGAGAAAGGGGAGTTACGTCAAGAAGGAGAAGACCTGTTACTTCCTTATTTAATACACCGCCCTGGATAGCAGCACCCATGGATACACATTCATCGGGGTTGATGCCCTTGAAGGGTTCCTTACCGAGATAACCCTTTACAGCTTCCTGAACTGCGGGAATTCTTGTGGAACCACCTACGAGAAGAATCTTGTCGATTTCATTAAGGGAAAGTCCGCTGTCCTTTACAGCCTGCTTTAAGGGAACCATTGTAGCTTCTACAAGGTCAGCTGTAAGCTCATTGAACTTAGCTCTTGTAATAGTTGTGTTCATGTGCTTAGGACCTGTTGCATCTGCTGTGATATAGGGGATATTTACGTTTACGGATGTGGAGTTGGAAAGTGCAATCTTAGCCTTTTCAGCTTCATCTTTAAGTCTCTGCATTGCAAACTTGTCTGCGGAAAGGTCTGTACCGTCTGTTCTCTTGAATTCTGCAACTAAGAAGTCGATGATTCTCTGGTCAAAGTCATCGCCGCCAAGGTGGTTGTTACCGGCTGTTGCAAGAACTTCCTGAACGCCGTCGCCGATTTCGATAACAGATACGTCGAATGTACCACCGCCAAGGTCATATACAACAATCTTCTGTTCGTTTTCCTTGTCGATGCCGTAAGCAAGAGCAGCAGCAGTAGGCTCGTTGATGATTCTGTGAACCTTTAAACCTGCTATCTGACCTGCGTCCTTTGTAGCCTGACGCTGAGAGTCTGTAAAGTAAGCAGGAACTGTAATAACTGCGTCTGTTACAGTTTCGCCGAGATAAGCCTCAGCCTCTGTTTTGAGCTTCTGAAGAATCATTGCGGAAATTTCCTGAGGAGTATACTTCTTTCCGTCAATATCAACCTTGTAATCAGAGCCCATATGACGCTTGATAGAAATGATTGTTCTGTCGGGGTTTGTAACAGCCTGGTTCTTTGCAAGCTGGCCTACGAGACGTTCGCCGTCCTTTGTAAATGCTACAACGGAAGGTGTTGTTCTGTTACCTTCACTGTTTGTGATTACTGTTGCTTCTCCGCCTTCAATAACGGATACGCAAGAGTTTGTTGTACCTAAGTCAATACCAATAATTTTTCCCATAATAAATTGCCTCCTATTTTATATAACTTATATTGTTTTCTTTACTTTGCAACTGTTACCATTGCAAATCTCAATACCTTATTGCCGATTTTGTAGCCCTTCTGGAACGCTGTAACAATCTTACCGCTTTCCAGTTCGCTTTCAACCTGTTGAACCGCCTGATGTACCGCGGGATCGAAATCCTCTGTCTGTACTTGCTCAACACCTAACTTTTCAAGTGTTCCCATAAAGGAATCATATATGAGCTTTACGCCTTCCTTGTACTTTTCATCAGCTGTTTCAGTCTGAATTGCTCTTTCCAGATTGTCAAGAACGGGTAAGAACTCACCGACAACCCTTGCCGTAATTTCAGGAGCAAGCTCTGTACGTTCCTTGGCTGTACGCTTACGGTAATTGTCATATTCTGCCATGTTGCGCATCAGCTGGTCTTTGAGCTTTGCTATTTCTTCATCCTTAGGATCGGTAGTTTCTTCCTTTTCCTCTTCCTCAGTCTTTGGTTCAAGCTCTTCTGTTTCGATTTCTGTTTCTTTCTTACTCATCTTTCTTTGCCTCCTTGTCTATTGCAAGCGGCATGGCTTCCTGCTCCTGAGACAGAAGGTCGGATACCTTGCTCGCAAAGTATTCTACATATGGTATTATCTTTTTATAATCAACTCTCAGCGGTCCGATTACGCCAAAACTTCCCGCTTTCTCGCCGCCTTTGAGAAAGGACCCTGTAATCATACTGGAATTTGAAATAACGAATGTATCATCTTCCCTGCCGAACATTACGCTTATACCGGAAAATGTATTATCGAGGAATTTCGAGAAATCATTACGCTGTCTTAAAACCGTAGCAATTTCCGTACCTTTGAGTTCAGGACAGGCAATGAGGTTTTCTTCGCCCTCGATCTTTACCTTTTCGTTCATCATCTCCGCCGATAAATCAGCAATACCTTTTAATAAAGGCGACAGAGACATCACATAGCTGCCAAGTGCAGCTGAAAGACCTTTTATATATTCTTCGGAAACATCTTCAAGATTCACGCCTTTGAGGTTTTCTTCTGCAAATTGCTGGAAAATCCCCATCTGCTCGTCGGTCAGATCAAAGGAAAGACGGCATACACGGTTTTTTATGTTACCTGCCGAAGTAATCATAAGAAGAACATACATTCTTCTTCCCGTGGGAATAACCTCTACCTTTGTAATTACCGAAAACTTGTTTGATTCGTTGGTAGAAACAATAGCACACTTGGTTAAATCCGCAAGAGCCTTTGATGCATTTTCAATAATAACATCATCGGTTTCATTTGAAGAGTTGCTGAAAATCTCATCAATGGAGCTTTTCTCTTCATCAGAAAGGGGATTTGCTCCCGAAAGTCTTTCAATGTATAATCTCAGACCTTTATAAGTAGGAACTCTTCCTGCGGAAGTGTGAGGGTGTTCGAGATAACCCTGTTGTTCCAGCGAAGCCATTTCGTTTCTTATAGTTGCCGAAGACACCTGAATGTCAAGAAGCTGCTGAACAGCCTTTGAACCGATAGGCTCGCCGGTCCTGATATATTCGTCAACAATAAGGTCGAGTATTTTAAGCGCTCTGCTTTCCATCTCTTTTACCATATCCTTCCGTAATTTAGCAGTCTCTCTTTCAGAGTGTTAGCACTCTTTCTCTTTGAGTGCTAAATATAATTTATCACATAATGGGATAAATGTCAATAGTTTTTTAAAAATATTTTTGGCACACTCTTTCAATATATACTTATTATGTAGATTTTTGACATGCAAAAGAAAAAGCACCGCTTTCACGGTGCTTATATTTGTGAATTATTCGCCTTCTGCCATTCTTTCACGGTATTCGTCAAGAATTGCCTCAATCATGTTGTAATTTTCTTCTCTGAGCTGTGTGAAGGATACATCATAATAGAGAGGACCGTCAAGAATAGATGCTTCACCCTTACCTTCAAAGATAGTGGAAAGGTCATTGTTGAAGCCCTTGCAGTTATCAAAGAGGAATGTGAACTTATTTCTTTCGGGAGTTGTTAAATCCATAAGTACTTCGTACTGCTCTTCTGTGTAGAATGCGTTGAATCTAACCTTTCTTGCTGTATTACATTCAGGACAGGTTGTAAGGTCTTCTGTTTCGTTTTCTACATAGCTGTACTTACATTCAGGACATTTAGGATAATACTTTGTTGTGGAGTCTGTTGCGGTAGCCTTCGCTTCGGCAATATTTTCCTCATCTGTTGTTTCGATACGGTTGAGGTTGATCCAGTCAATAGCACCCTTTACGTTCTTGGAACCGGAGGGAACCATATATCCGAAGGAGTCGTACGCAAGGTAGTATGTATCGGAGTTATCATCTCTGGGGAAAGGAACGAATGCCATATCATATTCAATACTTGCCTTGAAAAGATTTTCACTTGCAGAAGAATATGTCCATGTAGGCTCCATGCCAAGAAACAGGAGAGAACCATCCTTGAACGCTTCACCGGGGTCGATGTAGCCTTCGCCTGTAAGACCCTGGCGGCAGAGCTCTTCAACAAATTCCATAGCTCTCTGCACATTCTGATCCTTTAAGTTGTTGATAATCTCGCCATCTCTCACGTCGATGATCTTTGTGCCAGTTGTTGCAACAAAGCTTGCAGCACTTACACCTGTGTAGCCAACGTGTGCGGAATCAGCATTACACCACTCTGTAATAAGATCCTTGAATGCAGACCATGTCCATTCGCCGTTATGGTATAATTCCATAGGATCTTTAAGACCGTATTCCTGAATGGAAAGTCTGTTATAGTTAAGAGCGAAGTTGGATGTTACCTTATAGGGAACATAATAGTGCTTACCGTTATACACATACTGTTCGGCAATATCCTTCATACCAACCCAGAGGTCGCTGTCAAGATCAATATAGCTGTCAAGAGGAGTATACATGTTTCTGGACATACCGTGAGGGAAGGACATCCATTCATAACGAACGATATCAGGCGAAAGGTCGGAAGCTACAAGAGTACCGAGCTTTTCAAAGTATGCAGCGCCGCTGGAACAGATTTCCTGTTCGATAGAACCGTTGTATCTTGTTTCAAAAAGGTCAACAAGGTCTGCGTCCTGATTTACAAGATCGTAATAAATAAGAACCTTGATTGTTCCTGTTTCCTGATTTTCATCGATTTCAACTATTTCCGCTTCTTCAAAATCAACATTTGCCATGTTTTCGGTTGTAGTTGTTGCTTCTGTTGTTGTTACAACCTCACCGTCACGACCAGTTGTCTGACCGCATGCAGAAAGACCAAAAACCATGCTTGCTGCGAGAAGAGATGCAGCAATTCTTCTTGTCTTCATCATAATTCATCCTTTCATTGCAATGCACCGGATATTTCCGACACTATTATTTACAAATCATCAAGCTTGTGAAAACGTTTACGTTTTCCCGTTTTCTAATTATATCATAACCTTAAAATTTTATCAATTGTTGAATTGCAATAAAAGAAAAAGAAAAATTGTGCATTATAAACAATAAAAAAGCGGTAAGCAAAAAGCTTACCGCTAATTTTTGTTTGTCTGATTATTCAGCCTTGGGAGCGCCAACAGGACAAGCATCAGCACAAGCACCACAATCGATGCAAGCATCAGCGTCGATGGAATAAATATCGCCATCCTTGATTGCGTCTACAGGGCAACCGTCAGCACATGCGCCACAAGCGATGCATTCGTCAGAAATTTTATAAGCCATTTTAGTAATCCTCCTATGTAATATTGGTCTATGACCTTAATGCCATTATAACAGACTAATCAATAAAAATCAAGTACTTTTCTATAATTTTTTGCTGGTAACATTATTATTTTTTGGTTAGCTTGTTCTAACATTGCATAAATCTGAATCTATTGAAAAAGTTAACCATGGCTAATAATCAGGATTTACCCGTACATGCAAAAAACGGAACGCAAAGCGTTCCGTTTCAATGCAAATATAAGAGATGAATTATTCACCCTTAGCCATAGCTTCAACTTCTGCTGCGAAGTCATCAGCCTTCTTTTCGATACCTTCACCCTTTTCGAAACGAACAAAGGAAACAACCTTGATGTCATTACCAGCAGCTGCAATGTACTTAGCAACTGTGAGGCTGGGATCCTTAACGAAGGGCTGGTCGAGTAAGCAGATTTCTTCTGCGAACTTTCTCATTCTGCCTTCTACGATCTTTTCGAGAACGTTGTCAGGCTTGGGCTTAGCGGATTCAGCATTTTCCTTCTTAACGAGGTTGAGCTGAACTTCCTTTTCAGCAGCGATAACTTCTGCGGGAACATCAGACTGCTGAACATACTGAGGAGCGGAAGCTGTGATCTGGAGAAGAAGATCCTTAGCTACTGCCTTTACAGCGTCGCTGTTAGCATCAGCGGATTCAAGCTTAATCATAGAACCGATGATGGAACCGCCGCCGTTGTGGATGTAATCATAAAGATCGCCTGTCATTCTTGCGAAACGACGGATCTGGATGTTTTCACCGATTGTAGCAATTCTTTCTGTAAGAATGTCAGCAATCTTTTCTGTTTCGCCTGCGGGAACAACTTCTTTAAGAGCGTCAACATCAGCAACATCGTTGTCGATGATTGTCTGAGCTACGAGTTCAACGAATTCGATAAATCTTTCTGTCTTAGCAGCGAAGTCAGTTTCAACGTTGATTTCAACAACAACGCCGACCTTCTTAGCAGCGTCGATCTTTGTGTATACAAGTCCTTCTGCTGCAATTCTGCCGGACTTCTTAGCTGCCTTAGCGAGACCCTTTTCTCTGAGGTACTTGATAGCAGCGTCTACGTCGCCGTTTGTTTCTTCAAGTGCTCTCTTGCAGTCCATCATACCGCAGTTTGTAAGTTCCTTTAACTGCTTTACGTCCTGTGCTGTAATAGCCATTGTAATTTCTCCTTTATATTATAGATTTTAAGTTTTATTATTCAGCGTCAGCAGCGGGTTCAGCTTCTTCGCCTGTAACCTCTGTCTGTGCTGTACCCTGGCGAGCTGCGATGATAGCGTCTGCCATAGCGCCTGCGATAAGCTTTACAGCGCGGATAGCGTCATCGTTACCGGGGATTACATAGTCAATTTCATCAGGATCGCAGTTTGTGTCTACGATAGCTACTACAGGGATACCGAGCTTCTTAGCTTCTGCAACTGCAATCTTTTCCTTGCGGGGATCAACTACGAAGAGAGCGCCGGGAAGCTTCTTCATGTTCTTGATACCGCCGAGGAACTTTTCAAGCTTTTCGATTTCGAGAGTAAGCTGACTTACTTCCTTCTTAGGAAGAAGGTCGAATGTGCCGTCAGCTTCCATAGCTCTGAGCTGTTCGAGTCTCTTGATTCTGCCCTGGATTGTCTTGAAGTTTGTCATCATACCGCCGAGCCATCTTGCGTTTACAAAGTGTGCGTTAGCTCTTTCAGCTTCTTCCTTAACGGAATCAGCAGCCTGCTTCTTTGTACCTACGAAGAGAACTTCGCCGCCTTCTGCTGCTACGTTGAAGATAAAGTTGTAAGCTTCGTCGAGCTTCTTAACTGTCTTCTGAAGGTCGATAATGTAGATGCTGTTTCTTTCTGTGAAAATGTAGGGAGCCATTTTCGGATTCCAGCGTCTTGTCTGGTGACCAAAGTGAACACCTGCTTCAAGAAGCTGCTTCATTGATACTACTGCCATGGTAGTGTCCTCCTGTTTTCTGGTTTTTTGATATTTCCTCCGCAAAGCTGAACGCCCCAAGCCATAAGGCACCAACGGGGTTTATACTCGCGTGTGGATTGCTGTTTTTTACAAATCAGCTTTAATATTATAACATAATGTACGCATTTTTACAACATTTTTCTTTTCGTCTATTTCAACAAACTTTTAAACCCATTACGCTGGCTTTTTTGTGCATTCGGGAAATCACAACTTACCAGAATGGTATCCTCGCCGATAATTTCGATATCGCTCCAACAGATTACAAAGTCATCCTCTCTGCCGAAAAGCCCGAAAAACTTGTTCCTGCCGTAAATAATCAGCTTACAGATTTTTGCGGTACAGGTATCAAACTCAATATCGTCTGCATACCCCATTTTACGTCCGCTTTTTATATTTATAATCTCTTTGCATTTCAGGTCCTCAAAACGACATATCATAACATATCCCTCCTGAAAATGATTTGGGATATTATATGCTGGAAAAACGCAATAAATGAAAAAGGCTCCCATAAAAGCGGGAGCCTTAAAATTACTTCTTATCCTTAGCGTCTGTCTTAGCAGCTGTCTTAGGAGCTTCAACCTTCTTAGCGGGAGCCTTGGGAGCTTCCTTCTTAGCAGCAGGCTTTGCTTCTGTCTTCTTAGCAGCAGCCTTAGGAGCTTCCTTCTTAGCGGTTTCCTTCTTTGCAGCAGGCTTCTTAGCGGGAGCCTTCTTCGCAGGAGTCTTGGCAGCAGCCTTCTTAGCAGGCTTTGCAGCGAAGAATGTGAGGATATCAGCACAGCCGTCTACACCATCAACGATGAGTGCGCCGGAAGCTAATGCTTCATCAACTGTTGTCTTACCGGCAAGAATGTTCTTGTATGTTGCACCTGTTGCCTTGAATGTAGCTGTGTTATCAGCATAGTCATAAGGTTCAACACTTAATTCGCCGTTTTCAAATGCAATGTAGAATGTACCTGCGCCGTCGCCTTCGATAACGCACTGGAAAGCAAACTTTCCTTCAAGCTTTGTAGCATCAGCTTTAAGAATTGTCTTCTTTAAATCAGCAAAGATCTTTTCGTATGTCATAGTTTCCTACCTTTCCTTCCATTAGCATAGAATATATGCATCGTCTTATTTTTTTACTCCGCAAGTATTATAACACAAACTTTTCCCCATTTCAAGCGGTTTAAATCAAGTTAGTGCAATTTGAATTAAAAATATTATTCAAAAGAATAAAAAACCGTGCAAAATTAGGCATAAATTCCCGTATTTCAACGGTTTTTCACCTTTCACCAGTGCAAAAAAAGGCGGATTCCCATCCGCCCTCCTTATAATCATTCAATTGTTCCGTCGTAAAAACTGATAAGTCTTTTGCCGACTTTTTTGAGGTCCATACCTTCCACAGCCTTTCTGCCATTCTCTGAAAGAGAAGCCAGCTCGCCGCTTTCAAGCTGTCTGATTTTCTTCATAAAATCATCTTTATCCGCCGCCATGTAGCAGTCCTCGTTCTTTTTAAGCCAGTCGAAAACAGGAATGTCGCGCACAATTACATCAGAGCCGGAAGCAAGAGCTTCAAGAAGCACTATGCCCTCAGTTTCCTCAAAAGTGGGGAAAATATACACATCACAGCCCACATAAGCCTGTTTAAGTTCTTCAGGCTGAACATATCCTGCAAAAATAAGGTTAGGAAGCTTCGTCTTTACCGCTTTTCTGATTTTCGCCGGAACACTCCACAAAGGCGTTTTTCCGAACCAGATGAATTTGTAATCAGGCATTTGCTTCGCCATTTCAACAAAATCCAGAATACCCTTTCTCTCTATGTAAAGACCTACGGAAATTACAACCTTATCCGTATCGGAAAGACCGAATTTCTTTCTGAACGCTTCTCTGTCGTCATCCTTCGCCTTATACATTTCAAGGTCAATACCGTTGGAGATTGAATAAATAGGATTCTTTATGCCGTAATTTTTGATTAATCTTTTGGAATACTCGGTGGGGGTTGCAATAACATCCCCCTGCTTATAGCATGAACAGATCCATCTTCTGAACAGACCTGCAACAAGATTCGAGCCGATAAATGAATTGCGGAAATCTTCTTCCGTGGAATGAGCGTGATAAACTACTCTTTTTCCCTTTTTTCTCGCCTTTTTGGCAAGAGCCTTGGACTTCGGACCCAGAGTATTTATATGCACTACATCATAGTCGTCCTTAGGGTCAAGAGTGTATTCGATTCCGTTCATTTTCAATGCCTTCTGCTGATGCATTATTGCACGACCGAGGCCTGAAATTTTTATAAGGTTCATTCCCTCAGAAAAAAGAAGTACTTTCATTTTAATCGTCCTTTATTTTTTATTCAAGCAATATAAGTTCTCCGTCATTACTACCTGTCTCTGCATTTTCACTCAATTCAGAAAAACGCACGGATACTCCGCCTGCATTAATAACCGACAGCTTTCCGTTTTCATCAAGAGCAACCGAAAATGCGCCGTTTTCATCACTGCTCTGGAATACGCCGTTCTTGAATCCGTCTGCGTTGTCGATTGCTGTTTCATAAGCCCCGGCAACCGCTTTCAATACTGATACCGCACTGTCCGAAAAATCTGCTTTACACTCGTATCCAAGCATGGAAAATGTCGTTTCGCCATCGTTGAACGAAACGGTAAGTCCCTGCAAGGCATAGGGCTCATCAACCGCAAGAGTCCAGCTGTTTTCTGCAACACGGCTGAGTGTTCCGGAAACGGTTTCTCCCGCCACGGCAATCTTTACCTGTGCCGAAAACACTTCATCAATATCGGGTTTTCCCGATATACCTTCCGCCGAGCAGGAAGACAGAGCCATAACGACAGTAAGAACTGTACTTGTGAGTATTTTTTTCATATTATCACCTTTCCCATAAAATTTCAGGAAAAGGAAAGGTTTCAGACTTCCGCAGATACCCCGCGCACTCCGACACGTGCAACTTCATCGGCAATATCCCTCGGCATTATACCGAAAAGATTTCTGTTTGCAGCAAGCCTGTCAGCAGCAAGTCCATGAAGATATACAGCAAGTACCGCCGCATAGAAATTATCAACGCCCTGTGCTATGAATGAAGCTATCATTCCCGTAAGCACATCACCGCTGCCGCCCTTTGCGAGTCCGGGATTACCCGTGGTGTTTATGAAACATTCGCCCGTAGGTGCGGCAATAACTGTATTCACGCCCTTTAATACAACTACCGCATTATAATCAACAGCAAAATTCTTTGCAAAGGTTATGCGGTCAGCCTGAATTTCGTCAACAGGCTTACCTGTTAACCGGCTGAATTCTGATGGATGGGGAGTTATAACAATACCCTTTCTGTTTTCCCTCAGAATATTTATATTCCCGGAAATGCAGTTAAGACCATCAGCGTCAACAATAACGGGACAATCCGCATTTTTTATCACATATTCTGTAATATTTCCGACAGCTTCCGTGTTTCCGAGACCGCATCCGACAGCAATTGCGGAATATTTTGAATCATGGATAAGGGATTTGACTTCCCCTGCCCCTTCATCATCAATAAAGCCTGCGCTGTTTGAAGCAACAGGAATGTACGTAGTTTCAGGCACCGCCGAGGCAATGGCGTTAATTACTCTTGCGGGAGTTGCCAGAGTACACAGACCGACACCTGTTTTAAGCGCCGCATCTGTTGACAGAAGAGCTGCACCTGTATATCTTCCGCTTCCGGCAATATTCAACAACCTGCCATATGTGCCTTTGTGAGAAACAGGTGTGCGTTCAGGTATGAATTCCCGTATCATATCCTCGGTCAGGATAGCCTCACAGCTTTCGTAACAGCTCTGAGGAATACCGATATCCGCAAGAACCATAACACCGCAATGTTCAAAACAAGGATGCGAATAAAGGCCTTTTTTCATCGCACCGAGAGTAATGGTAAAATCAGGCTTGAATGCATTTTCAGCAATTTCACCTGTATCGCTGTTACATCCGCTGGGTACATCTATTGAATACTTGACAGCGGGGCAACGCTCATTTACAAATTTAAACAAATCGGAAAGACTGTCTTCAAGTTCGCCGTGAAAACCTGTGCCAAAAACACAGTCAACAACAATTTCGCTGTTTTCCAGAACACGTTTTACATTATCTTTCTGATGTGCGTACAGACTTGTATTGAGTCCAGTTTCATAAATAGAATAGCAAAGCCTTGAACACTCTGTATTGGGAAGGTCGGTAACGAAGATAAGCACCGCATTTGCTCCCGCTTCAAGAAGAAAGTCTGTGAGAACAATGCCGTCTCCACCGTTATTGCCTCTTCCTGCGAGAACAACAACATTTTTGTCCTTTACGCCTCCGGAAAGCTGATTTATGCGGTTGAAGCAGGCTTCTCCCGCATTTTTCATAAGTTGAAGGAATGGTACCCCTCCTGCGTCGGCGTTGATTTCCGCCTTTTTCATCTGCGCATTTGTTACAGCAAGCTTCACTCCGTCACCTCCGATTGTGTAGTTTTCGTTCAATATTTTATTGTAGCACAATATCCCGTAAAAATCAAGAACATTTGTTTCTCTTTACAATTTTTAAAAAATGTGATATACTGATTTATGTATATATCAACCCTCAATTTATAGGAGATAACTCATGAAACTTATATATGCGATTGTAAACAATGACGATTCACATGCCGTTTCAACCAACCTTACAAAAAACGGCTATTTTTCCACAAAGCTTGCTTCCACAGGAGGCTTTCTCATGGCAGGAAATACAACCTTTATGATTTGCTGCGAAAATGAAGCGGTTGACCCCGTTATCGAAATAATCAGAAAACATTCAAGAAAACGTACTCAATATATACCCAGCGCCGCTTCATTCAGCGGTGACGCTATGCCTATAAGCTACCCCACAGAAGTCAGTGTAGGCGGTGCAACTATATTCGTAACAGACATTGAAAGGTTTGAAAAGCTGTAATGAAGCTGTACGGAAAAAATGAAGCTCTGAGACGGTTTGAAGCATTCGTTTCATCCGGTAGAATGCCCCACGCTCTGCTTATTACGGGTGATGAGGGTGCAGGTAAACGCATACTTGCGGATTACATGGCTATGCTGATGATGTGCGACGAAAATAAAAAAGAGCCTTGTTTCAATTGCCGAAACTGTAATCTCATAAAAGAACACATTCACCCTGATGTAGTGTACGTTCTCAAAGAAATGCCGGTTCAGGAAAAGAAGGATAATAAGGAATCTTCAACTCAGCGTTACAGCGCACCTGCCATCAGAGAATTCCTCTTAGGCTGCTATAAGGCACCTGTTGAATCAAAGCTGCGTATCTGCATTTTTGAACAGGCGGAAACAATGAACGAGCATTGCCAGAATGCATTGCTGAAAATGATTGAAGAACCCCTTCCTTTCAACAGGTATATTTTCCTTACCTCAGACAAAAAAACAATTCTCGAAACAATTCTTTCGCGTGTTATTGAGATTCCCGCAGGAATGCCCTCTGTCCGGGAATGCACAGAAGCACTCACGGAAAAAGGAATTGAGCCTGAACAGGCAGCAAAGCTTGCCCAGACCTTCGGAGGTAATATCGGCAGATGTCTGGCTGTTTCAGGTACAGACAGAAAGTCGGAGCTTCTCAGACTTGCAGAAGAAATCACAGCTAAGCTGTGCGACAGCAAGGAATATGACTGCCTTGTGCTTATGAAAGGAATAAAAGACCGTAACGAGCTTACAGATGTACTGCGTAATCTGTCCGATATATTCGGAAACGCTGTTATCACAGCCGTTAAAGGCGTACATTACGGTTTTTCACCCGAAATCACAAATAAAGTTGTACTTTCATATCCATTAAGAAAAATAAACTATATATATGAAACTATATTGGAGCTTCTTCGCTCTATGGATTTTAACCCGAGTGTCCAGCTTACAACAGCTGTCTGTTGCGCAAAAATGTTTGAAGCAGCTGAAAAGGAATAGGACATAACGAAAGGAGAGTCATAACAATGACTGAAATAATCGGAATACGCTTCAAGGAGGTAGGAAAGATATATTTCTTCTCCCCCGGAAAATCAAAGCTCAATACAGGCGATAAGGTAATTGTAGAAACCGCAAGAGGTGTAGAGTGCGGCGAGGTTGTAATCCCCAACCGCATGGTAGAAGATGACCGTGTTGTCCAGCCCTTAAAGGCAATTATGCGCAAGGTTACCGATACAGACCTTAAAACCCTTGAAGAAAACAAGAAAAAAGAACAGGAAATAATGAAGGTCTTTATCAAAAAGATCGAAGAACACAAGCTCAATATGAAAGCTATTGATGTTGAATACACCTTTGACGGAAGTAAGATTCTGTTCTACTTCACAGCTGAAAGCCGTGTGGATTTCCGTGAAATTGTAAAGGACCTTGCAAGCATCTACCGTACCCGTATCGAGCTTCGCCAGATAGGTGTAAGAGATGAGGCGAAAATGCTTGGCGGACTTGGTATCTGCGGCAGACCCTTCTGTTGTTCAAGCTTTTTAGGAGAATTCCAGCCCGTTTCCATTAAAATGGCTAAGGAACAGTCCTTGTCCCTTAACCCCACAAAAATTTCAGGCACCTGCGGAAGACTTATGTGCTGTCTGAAATACGAACAGGACTGCTATGAAGAATTACTGAAAATCACTCCTAAAATCGACGCTTATGTTGAAACCGCCGAAGGTAAGGGCGTGGTTGTTGAGACCAACATTCTTACAGGCGTTATAAAAGTCAGACTTGATAAGAAACAGGATGCTCCGCCTATCACTGTAAAACGTGATGAAGTAAAGGTGCTGAAAGACGCAAAAATCCGCGTAAACCGTGACGAAATCGCAGCCCTCAAAGGACTTGAAGACTAATGAACAAAACCCGCTGAAAGCAAATGCTTTCAGCGGGTTATTTTACTGTATCTTCATAAGCAGACAAACACTGGTTGCGCCAATTCCTTCGCCTTTCAATCCGAGACCTTCCTCGGTAGTTGCCTTTACGCTTATGCGGTCAGCATCCACCTTGCAGACTTCTGCAATCCGCTCACGCATAAGAGGAATATATTTTGCGAGCTTCGGTTTTTCCGCAGAAATGGTAGCATCAAGATTTGAAAGCCGGTAACCTTTTTCTTCTATAAGGGATACAACCTTTTCAAGAAGCACCATGCTGTCTATATCCTTGAAGCTCATATCATTATCAGGAAAATGCTTTCCTATATCTCCCAGGGCAAGTGCGCCGAGCATTGAATCCATAACAGCATGTACCAGCACATCTGCGTCGGAATGTCCCAATAATCCAAGCTCATAGGGTATCTCTACTCCGCCGAGTATGAGCTTTCTGTTTTCGGTAAGTCTGTGCACATCATATCCATGACCAATTCTGAGCATATCAATGCTCCTTTCCTGCAATGATTTCCGCCCTTGCAATATCTTCGGGGGTGGTTATTTTTATGTTATCGTAACTTCCTGTGACAATTTTCACTTTTATTCCCATAGCCTCAGCCATCTGAGAATCATCAGTAAAATCACCGCCGTTGGACAGCATTTTTCTGTAAAGCTCTGTTCTGAATCCCTGTGGAGTCTGAGCACCGTAAAGACAGCTTCTGTCAGGAGTTGATTCAATAAATCCGTTTTTTACGCATTTTATTGTATCCGTAACCGGCACAGCCGCAATTGCCCCTCCGTTTTCAAAAGCAGCCTCCGCCACTTCCGATATCATTTCAGGGTACGCAAAAGGTCTTGCGCCGTCGTGTATGAGTATAACATCCGTATCCCCTGCATATCCGCTTGCGATTTCCGCAGATTCAGAACGGGTTTCTCCGCCCTCACAAACGGCTTTCAGCTTAGTTATTCCTGCTTTTTTACAGAGAGAAGATATTTCTTCACAATAGCCCCTTTTTGTTGCAATCACAATCTCGCTTACTTCGGGAGTATTCTCAAAATTCATAACGCTGCGAAGAATAACAGGCGTTCCGCCGACGCTGAGCAATTGTTTGTCTGTACCTTTCATACGGCTTGAAGCACCTGCCGCAAGAATTACCGCCGTACAATTCATTACTTTTCCCCCGATCCACCGTTTTTTCTTCCGCTTAAATCTGTAATCAGACCTACTATTTTTTGAACATGACCATTCTTTTCCTTGACGCAGACCACCGTATGCCTTACAGGGCACCAGCTTCCGTCTTTTGTCTTTATACGGTAATCATAGCTGAGAGTTTTCTCGGGCATAAACAGAAGATGATCATAATCGGCAAATCTTTCTGTGAATCCCTTGAAATAATCGGGGTGAATAAGGCCTGCATAACCGGAACGATGAACAGAAAATGCTCCGTTCATGGGAAGGTCAAACATTTCATTCCAGCGTTCCTTACTGAGAATAGTAAAACTGTCCTCGGATGTATCCATTTCATAAATTATATCCGTTACGGCACGCACAGCGAAATCATACATCAGGTATTTTTCCCTCACAGAAGTTTCCAGTTCATCCAGCTTCTGTATATCGCTTATGGAACCTGCTGTGCAGATAACACCGTCATTTTCCGCAGAACGCACCTCGGCGCAAACCGGAACAAAACCGTCTTCGCTGTATTTAAGCCTGAAATTTACAGTAATGCGTCTGCCTGATGCGGCAGATACCACCTGCATTGCAGATGTGAAATTCCCCATATCATCAGAATGTATATATTCTTCAAGGCGAACACCGTTTGTTAATTCAAGGCCCTTATAACGTTCCTTCCAGCTTTCAGGAATAATAAAGCTGTCTCCATGCTGTTCCCTGAGCCAGATAATTTCACCTGTACAGAGAGAAGCTGTTTCAAAAAGCCCTTGTCTTGAAGCTATGCCCTCTGTCACCATACGTTCTCCCGCAAGATAATCTATGGTACCTCCTATAAAACGTGAGGGACTCTTACCCGAAGAGAGACGGATTATTTCCTTCTCCTCTTCCCCGAATGTATCAAGAAGCTTATCCGCCGCATTTTCAATGGGATTTATGCGGTTGATTACAATTATTGACGCTGCCGTAAGCGCCGCAACAGCGAAAACCACAGCTGAAATTCCGGCTATTACAAGAGGCTGATATAACGCCACAGCACCGATATATATAACATAAATGCCCATAGCAAGAAGCGGCAGTGTTCCAAAAATCAGGAATACGGCAAGAATAATTTTTTTCAGACGGCTGAAATATCCCATAGGCTCCTCCGTAGATAATAATTTAATATAATTATATATGTTCAGAGCCAAAATGTCAATGTAAAACAAAAAAGGTGCAGAGCATTTTTATTAATGCTCTGCACCCGATTAAAATATCAGCCCTCATCAATTCTACGTGAAAGCTCTTTTATCTGTTCTTCCACAACGGGCATACGTCTCGCAAAATTATTATGTTCCGCAACTCTTTTTTCAAGCTGTTCTATTCGATAGGCTGTAAGCTTCGAGCTTACCAGTATACCGCCCAGAGAACCGCCCAGCGTTCCTACAAGACTTATTGCCGCGACAATTACCGAATTATCCATTTATACCTCCGTAAGCGTTTCATTGACCTGTATCAGTGTATTCGGCTCATATGTAAGACCTACCGCCGCATTGTATTCCGCCTCGGAAGCAAAACCGACATATATTTGGGTTGTTGTGCCGTACTTTATTTCACCGCCTGCTTCACTGGTATATCTTGTTCTGTAATACATCTGTACATATCCGTACGGGAATTCATCTGTCGGCGGATATATGGTAATTCTATTAAATACTATTCCCGACAATTCGGGGTTATAAGTGGTGAAAGTACCTAAGCCGGTTCTATCCGTGGAATCGCTTCCCCAACCATACTTAAACGTGTAACGGTTGCTGCTGTTAATTGAATCAAGCTCAATCCACATATAAAAGCCTGTTTCAGCAGTACTGGAAGAACTTCTTCTGCCTCTTTCAAAGCTTGCATAAGATATTGCAGGAGCGGTTTTATAATCCGAATGAATCAGATTACCTGAACAGATAACAGGATTCGAAACACCGCCGTACATTATCCTGTTTCCCTGAATATACTCAATTTCCGTGTATTCATGCAGGATATAGGAAGCGTCTTTTTCCTGAACTATAACAGCATTTTCGATAACCACCGCATCTGTTTCAAGCTCGCCGTTACTGTTGATTTTTACTGTTTCACCGTCTACTTTCACCTTTACGGTATCATTATCCGAGCCTTCTTTGATTTCAATACCGTCACCAGCCTCAAAGGACTTTGCTGTGATATTTCCTTCGCCATCAAATTCAATACCCTTTCCTGCCTTTACGGAAATAACGTCATCTTCGGATATCTGTATTCCGTCACCTTCTGTTAAAGCTGCACCTTCGGAGCTTAAAACTCCGTCTTCGCTTATCTTTAATCCTTTGCCTGCAATAATACCACCGAGAGAAGAATCAGTAGCCGGCGCAATTCCGACTCTTCTTCCGCTTACTCTGTTTTCGAAAGCCTTTACTTCATCGGATGTTGACGTGTTTTCCAAAAATTTCAGCCCATCACCCAGTCTCAGTTCAACCTTACCCGTGTAAGCATATTCATTATATCCCTCATCATCGGTTTCTGTTGTAAACAATGGCTTGAATCCGTCTCCAAGGTAAAAACCGCCTTTTTGCTTTGCGGTAGCCGTTCTTAACATGAGCCAACCGTCATCGCCATACATCTGAACACCAATTTGACTATTATATGTCTCAGGCTCTTTTGCATCATCTGATTTAGGTGTCCATTCGTTCCAGTAGTCACGGTTATTAACCGCTCGAATACCGCCGAAGTTGTGAGTACCCATGCCCGCTTGATAAAGGTTGATTGTTTTACCTTTAAAATAGATGCCTCTGCCCTCTATATACTCCTTACCGGGAGAACGTTTTTCCGACTGGCTGACCACCTTTACGGGATATATATCGTCTGTGCTTCCCACAACCTGAGCTTCTGAACTGCTTTCGTTATCTCCGCTGTCCTCAAACCCGTCTGAAATCTGAGGGCTTGCACATATAACAGTGTGATAATCCCTGTATCGCCATTCCTGTTTTGTTACAAGACCGACTATACTTCTTCTCTGGTCGATATCGCCCTCTGAACAACGCAATATGTCCCCTACATCAAGTGCAGCATCACCATAAATCCTTGCTGTTACACCTCTCTGCATAAAGCTGTCAATGAATTTGAGCCATTCACAGTTTATTGTATCGCAGACGCTTTCGCTTTTATTTTCTAAAAGAGGATTGTTGTCAAGATAATATACCGCTCTTGCCGCCTGGCTGTCGTCAATAGTCATACCCGAGCTGTATACCTTAACTTTACCGCCGCTGTACGCACTCATCTGAGCTATCCAGCCTCTTGTATCGGTTGAATAAATGCTGTCACGCTCGGCAGAGGTGAGATACTTATCAATGATTATTTCTGTGTTATCATCTGCATCAACGCTGTATCGGGCAGATATGATTTTCAGCTTTCCATCACGGTCAATTACCGCATATCCGCAAAGCACAGCCGCACACCAGCCAACCAGGTCACGACAAGACTGAACACGCTCGGAGGTGGGCGAAAAATATACCGATGTATTCGGCAGCCCTTCGGCAATTCCGCCAAACTCAACTCCGCATCTCTCACACGCTGCGGAAATCAGGTCTTCCGCCGTACCCGACATGTATCTGATAGTTGAGCCCAGAGTACAGTCAAAAAGAATACCGTAATCGTATGCGGTAAGATTTACTGTATTCCTGCGTCTTACCACACTTTGTCCGTCTGCTATGAAGATACCCATAGGTACAGCTTCCCAGCCGTTTTCGGTTTCAATTTTGTAAGTAAGCGTAATTCTTGCGCCGGAAAAATCCCTTTGAAGCGCACTGTCATCAAAAAAGCCTATATGCATGCTTCCCAGATTGAAGGTGCCTATTCTGTAATCATCGCAAAGCTCATGAATTATCCTTAAAGACCCGGAAACAATGGTACTGTCATCCAGTTCGATTTCCGTACCGTCTTTCAGAAGAATACTGCCCTCGATGGTGTCGGTTATGTGTTTTTGAAGCAAAGCCTTTTTATATTCTTCACTTACAGAATACATTCAAATCCTCCTTAATATTCCACCAGTGTACAGCTTATCTCCCACCAGCTCTTTGTCTCGCTGGCATTCTGCTGCTGATAAAAAACACTGGTAAGATTTTTGGCATACATTTCGCAATCCGCATAGCTTGCTGCCGCAGGGTCAAGAAGTGATACCGTTAGCACAGGCTCTGAAAGATCCGTATACACTCCCTTTACGGATGTTCCGTCAAGTATCCACTTGACTTCACAGGTGCGCACGCCCTTTCTGAGACGTCTGCGGTGCATCAAGCCTGTTTCGTCTGAACGCTTGCTGTCCGTACTGTCAATATCATCATTATCCACACGGTAATATGACGGTACAGGCATGATTTTATTGTTTATTGCAAGAAAATACATATTTCCTCTCCTTATTAAAATTAAAGACGGAGGAGAACCACCAGATATTGACAGTCCTCCTCCGCTATACCTCAGAATCCGTTCTTTATTCTTGTTCTTGAATTGCTGTATCGCGAAACGGATTCCCCTAATTTTTCCCCGTCAAGCTCTACCGTAGTATAAATCTCAACGGGCTTTGAAAACCCATTGGCAGAATTATTTTCATTCATTGCACCAATAAGAGTCTGGCCGCTTCTCAGATTGAGCACGTTTGCCGCTGCGGTTTTTATATTACCGGCAGAAACCGAACCAACCTGCGCGCTTTTCCCTTCATCTCCCTGCGCCTGCACCGTCATTGCCGCTACTGATGACGCCGATTGCTCCGCAAGAGTAATTGTTGTAAGAATAGCCGCATTAACCGCCGCAATTTTGGTCTGAAAATCTTCTGTCTGGGCTGTAATTATTACATTAAGCTGTTCTGTTGTCATTTTTCCTCCTTGTTTCAGGAAAAGGCCTCTGCGGGAGATTTCGGATATTGCTCAGGCACATTCACCGCAGTACGACAAAGCGCACCTATATTGAATGCCAGCAACTCATTCCTGCGGTACGAATCTTCAAGACATCTGTTCCTGAGTGCGCTCTGCACCTGTATCATCTCCCATATCTCCCATGCTGTAAGCTTCCATAATACAAGCGGGTCGGCAATGAACTCATACGCTTTTAGCCTCAGACCGTTTATAAGTTCTGAGGCTGTTTCATTGTCTCCCCGCAATCGAAAAAACCTGAACGATCCATAGCTTCCAGAATGACAGAATTCATTTTTCTGAGTGTTCCGCCTTCATTTATAAAGTCATCAAAAAGAAGCGCTGCCGAGCTTCTGCTGAAATCAGGCGAAAAGCTTTCGGTAAGAGCATACAGAAATTCAATCATTACCGTAACTTCATCAAGTCTTTTGAGACCGTTATAAACCGAACATCCGAGACGTTCTTCCAGCCGAATTGCCGCTCCCGCCGTAAGTCTCAGCATATAATCCTTGCCGCCCGCTGTAAGCAGAGTAAAGGGAATGTTCTTTTTCTCTTCCATAACTCCTCCTTATATATCGAGACTGTGTGTAAGCTTTGTATCAGGTATGGAAATAATACTGAATTCCATAATTCCGTCGGGATTCATACTTTTGATTTTTGTGGATATCTGTCCTGTCCAGATAAAGTATGTACCATCGGGAAATTCAAGTCTCTGTGTTACGGATGCTCCCGAGCATTCTATCGCTCTTGCTGTACTGTAAGCTGCCGCAACCTGTCCCGCTGAAACATTGGGATTATCCGTATCGCTGTTGTAGTAAAAGCCGAAGGTAAGCTCATCATACTTGTAAAGCCCCGCAATATATCGGTGAGCTGTGTCAAGAAGATTGGTAACCTGCTTTTTCTCACGGCTTCCTCCCATATCGGGAGTAGATTTAAGACCGTAAAGGTTCTGTCCGTTAAGATAGAATTTTGTTCCGCTTGTTATAAGTTCCATTTATTTTCCTCCTCTCAGATTGATAGAATCCTGCCTGAAACCTCGTCAACTCCGCAGGTAAAACGCATACATTTTCTCATGGCGTTTTCATCATATAAACTCTCGGAAAATGTACGCCTGAACCCTGCGGTAATCATTGCCGAAACAACCCTTGACGCTATTTCTTCCGCCTGGCTCATTTCCTCCGCATACACATCAAGCTGTAATGTATATGACGATACTCTTTCCGCTCTGTCTATGGTTTCAACTGCATTTCCGCCTGTTTCAGTCATTACAATTACCGGAAGTGTACGCAATCCGTCGGAAAAGCTGAGCTCTACCGGTGCAATATCCTTTAATTTTTCAGCTGCATAAGGCTTTATATCAATCATTTCCGAAAAACTCCTTTCTGAAAAAAATGCCTGTTAGCTTCGCCGCGTCATTTATACCCCGCGAAAGATAGGGCTGGGCACGTTGTCTGCCTGTGCCCAGCTCAACCTTCGCAGCATAATCCACATTAGTAAAAATCATGGCTTCCCTTTCGCCTTTTACACAAGTTATGCTGTTTTTCAGCTTGCCTGTTTTTACAGGACAATACTCTTTTGCTTTCTTAAAAGCAATATCAGCTATATCGGAAACCAGATTTCTTACTGCGTTTTCAGAAAATACAATCATAAATGCACCGCCGTTGCTGAAATGTGATCGGTAAACTGCTTTACCTCGGTTATTTCCCAGTCGGGAATCTTGCTGCTTATTGCCGCTAAGTCACCGCATTTAACTCCTGCATCTGCTCGAAGAATAAGCTTTACCTTGCTTTTTACAGTTTTACCGCTTTCATTTCCGACAATTTCTTCTGTAACAGGCTGAATATCAGCATAAACATATCCAAGAAGCTTCGGAGCAGATTTCGTACCTATGTAGTCGCTGTTCTCCCTGGCCGGTGAATAAATATCAACCTTTTCAAGATACTTGTTAATCAGCTGCACCGAGTACCCCTACCTTTCTGGGATAGTTTTTAAGACGAAGCATTATATCCTCCGGAATACCCGATATAAATTCCGATGTAAGCTCACCCTCGCTTCTGCGTTTTTCTCCCTCAGTACCTTTTCGGTTATAGAAGATAAGCGCAAGCTCAGCCTGAACATCAACAAGGTTCTCAGGAACTTCTTTTCTGCCGATAATATCGAGAATTGTATTCCCCGCCCTTAAAAGAAGGGCGCCGGCCTCTTCATCGGTGAGACCGGCGCTTTCGGGCAGGCGAAGCTTAAAAAGTTCTTCTGCCGTATAAATCATATATTTCCTCTCTTTTTATCTGTACATTATACTGTATCTCTCTTTTTACTTACCAACAGTAACAGCGATTGCGGAAGAAGTGGCAACACACTTTCCATCGGAATTCTTTACAGCCACGCAAATCTTGTTGCCGTCTGTTGCTGCAACGATATTGTCGGAAGGAAGCTCTGTCCAGGAAGAAATATCATCACCAAGCTTGGGAGCTGTTACAGAACCGTTTGTCTTGTAAACGAGTGTACCGCCGTTTGTTTCGCCAGTTACAGAAACAATACCTGTACCTGTTTCTGCCGCTGTCATTGTTGCGGTAAGAGAACCAAGCGCACCGTACTGAACAGAGACAGCAGATTTCTTCTTATCAAACACGAAAATATCGTGATATAAGAGACCTTCTACAAGATGACCTGCAATACCGGGGGGATCACGGTGAATCTTGTATTCCTGGAGCTTTACAGGAGCAGGAGCGCACATGGGGTGAGTAATAATGAAGGATACACCCGCAGGCATTCTTCTCTTGGGAACAGCAATGATTGCAACACCGTCACAATCGCCTACCATACCCTTGAAGATAATTCTGTCCTGAGCAATTTCAGTAGCCTTAGTGAAATGAACTGTATCCTGCTTTAAAAGCTCGATAAAGGAGTTTGCGCAGAATGCGACACGGTTTTCAACAGGGAATTCCTCGTCTGTAATCGCTGTATTTGCTGCTACGAAAGCAGTGTAAGCATTTTCTGTTGTAAGCACACCGTAAGTCTTTGTACCTGCATTTTCAGAAAGCTTAGCAAAACGGTAACGGTCGATTTCAGGAATGATAACCTGTTCAATCTGGCGCTGAAGCGCCTTGCCGGCATTTCTTACTCCTTCAGGAGAATCTGCTTCATAAGTCTTGTCGATTGTGAAAGTGAATGCCTTCTGCTGAGTCATCTTCATTTCCTGTGTTGTATCCTGAAGTTCAACGGGCGCGCCGTATCTCTGCATACCGCCTTCGGGGTTGTAATCGTTAAGAGGTGCTGTGTCCATAGAAAATACTGTTACTGTCTGTGCGTTACCGAAAGTAACGTCATTGTTGACACCTGCTGTGGATAAAAGACCCTTTCTGATAACTTCGTCTACCTGGTTTGAATACTTTTCTGCTAAATTGATTGCCATAATTTTAATTTCCTTTCCCTTTGTGTTTTTTTATTAGTCAAAAAGTCCGTCAAGAAATGCGTCCTTAGCACTTCCTGATGTGAATTTAGGAGCAGCACTACCGATACGCTGGCTTACCGCCTCGCTTACCGCTGTGCTGAATGCCTGGCGAATACTCTCGATGCTCTTGGCACAATCCTCAGCACTTGTGAAATTCACACAACTGAGAAGGCTCTTGGGAAGCTTGTATTCGCTGAGCTTTTCTGCTGCGTCTGCCGCAAGCTCACGTCTTGCAACAGCAGCCTCTCTTTCGGAAAGAGATGTCTCCGCCTGCTTTCTGAAATAGTCCTCCTTCTGCTGTGCATTCATCTGAGAAACCTTTTCAGCTTCGCGAAGCTTAGCTTCGTAGCATTCTCTTTCCTTTCCCACAAGCTCATCTACCTGAGCCTTTGT
This sequence comes from Ruminiclostridium sp., assembly GCA_045579565.1. GTDB lineage: Bacteria > Bacillota > Clostridia > Oscillospirales > Ruminococcaceae > Ruminiclostridium_E. The sequence continues at coordinate 57,459 of JAZNML010000060.1, read as the reverse complement.
GAAAACCTCTTCCTGCTCTGTCGCATTTACGACTTCTGCTGTTTTTTCTTCCATTGCTTTCTTCCTTTCTTTTTACATGGATTTGTAATTCCGACATCCGCCCGCAGACAAGCTTTCACCTGTCTCATGTCATTATTACAGTTTACATCATATCAGCTTTTATATGGACATTCAACGCCATACTGATGACAAACAAGGACATCTTTTCTAAAACTAATTGTGCAACATTACCTGAAAAGTGTTACATTATTCTACATATAAATACTTGCAATTTTTCTATATAAATGGTATAATACAAGTATAGATTTTAGGGTTTCATAATTTTTGTTATTTTTTTAACAGCATTATGAAATGGGAAAGGCGGTATAAAGGTATGAAAGAAAAGTATTGTGAATTATTGTTTGGATTCGATTGTGGTTCAGTTGCAGAAACACAGAGCGAAGGCGCTATCAAGGCATTCAAGAAATTTATTTCTGCACAGAAGAAGCTTGACGGCGAAGCTTCACTTTCAGGCGTATCCTTCAATCACAGAATTCAGGTTGTTTATGACAATAAGCCTGTAAAGAAAATTACCGCCAAAGATTATCGTTTCGATATGAGCGACGGCAGAGGCGAATGTCATATGCTGGATGCAGTATCCATGCTCATGGATAAGGTAGGTGAACGCCTCAGCAACACAGCAGAAGAGGAAAGACCCTCACAGGTTATCGTGGTTATCACTATGTTCGGCAGAGATAATGCAAGTAAAAAATGCACCCATGATCGTCTGAGAGAAATGATTGCTCTTCAACGCGATGTGTATAAGTGGAAGTTCATTCTCGCTACCGATTACACAATCAACATGGAAAAGTTAGGTATTGACCCTGATGACACAATTGTTATCAAGCGTGATTCAGCGGATATGTTCGGCGACGCCTATGAACAGATCAATGAAATGATTACAAACATCAGAAATAATATGTAAAACTACATAAAACGAAAGCAGGGCTTAAAGCCCTGCTTTTTTGTTTTAGGGGAATTATTCCGTGCCGTTTTCTTCCTGGCGTTTTCTTGCAAGATAAGCTACTCCTGCCGCACTTACCGCAACAAGACCGGCTGTCATAAAGGGGATACCTATACCTGTTCCGGGGTTAGGATCTTCACCTGTCTGTTCACCGCCTACATCATTTTCATCCTTGCTTCCGTTAGGGTTATCGGTTGCGTCATCTTCTGTCTGGTCAGGAATATCCTCATCCTGTGTTCCGTCAACTACACTGTCCGCGTCACCGCTGTCGCCGATTGTCTCACCGTCGCCTGTAACAATTTCATCTGCTGTATCTATTGTGTCATCCACAATATTCTCAGCACCGTCAATTACGTCATCAATCACACCCTGTGCACCTGCGCCGAAGGTAAGCATTGCAGAAAGCGCGAGAGCAGGAATAATACCCACAAATCTGATTTTCTTCTTCATATAGTTACTCCTTCCGTTACGAGCCATTTTTATATTTTTCGGCTCAATAATATTATTTTCACAAGGTCAAAAAATATTAAATGAAAAATTTTGAATGAAAAAATCAAAAAAAGCTTGACAAAACACAAACCTGATGATATAATAATAAAGCATTAATTTGCGGGTGTAGTTCAATGGTAGAATGTCAGCCTTCCAAGCTGAACACGTGGGTTCGATTCCCATCACCCGCTCCATCGGCTACATAAAGCCGCTTAACTGTTTTCGTGCGCCACTAGCTCAGCTGGATAGAGCAACCGCCTTCTAAGCGGTAGGTCACAGGTTCGAATCCTGTGTGGCGTGCCAACAGTATGGTGGGTATGGCTTAGTTGGTTAAAGCGTCGGATTGTGGTCCCGAAGATCGAGGGTTCGACTCCCTCTACCCACCCCATATAAAACCTCGTCAATGACGAGGTTTTATTTTTTTATGCAATAGTATCTCAGAAAATGTAACTTTTGTGCAACCTGCCCTAAATTCCCTGCTGTTTTCTTTATATGTATACAAAACCGTCAAAACTCTATTGAATTTCGGGCGCAGAAGTAGTATAATGTTGTATATATATTATTGTATTATATTATATTATCTTATTTACATATCAGTAAAGGAGGCATTTAAATGTCCTCAGACAAAAAGACGAATAAGAAGCAAGGCTTTTCTTTCATAATAATTCTTGCTCTGCTTGTTGTTGCCGTCATTCTGATTTCTCTGTCAGCGAGTGCAATTTACAGCAGAAGTGCCAATATAACCGTTGAAGAAAACGCAAAAAGCATTCTCCTTCCTGCTACAAAAAACATAAGCGACTATACTGAAATGCGTCTTCATTCCTCACTCAACACCCTCAGCGGCTATGCGGTAAGCTTTTCGCACGCCGACGAAATGAACGAAGAAGTTATTCTCGATTATATTGACCATTGTCTTTCAGACGGAAAGTTCGTTGAAATCGCCTATGTCTCAAATTCAGGTGATGTTTACGGTGAAATGGGAGTAAACCCCAGGTCATTGGTAACCGAAGCTCTTGGCGGAGAAAAGACTATTATCACTTCACAGGCAATTTATACAGTTCCCGTATACAAAAATGAACAGATTATAGGCGCCCTTGTAGGTAAAAGCGATCCCAATAATTATAATGCCACAACTTTCAACATGTACGGCGTAACTCAGAACTGTTTTGTTCTTGATTCTGACGGAGTTGTAATGAACGGTGCACAGGAGCCGGTTATATCTATCAACGTCGGCGATAATCTTCCCGTTATTCTTGCTCAGGAGAATGACACAAACTATTTGAAAACCGCACTCAGCCAGAAAAATGCTGAAATATCGGAAATCATAACTTATAACGGCATCAGATATTTTATGACTATCTGTTCCATGGATATCAACCAGTGGACTATGGTCTCCTTCGTGCCATGTAGTGCTGTAAGAGATTCCTCTTCAAATATAATTACTCCTCTCAACTATTTTGTTGTAGCAATTGTTGCAATATTCCTGATTGTTGCCGCATATCTTCTTTACTACACCTACCGTATGCGCAAAAAAGCAAACGAAATTGTTGACGAAAACAATAAAATTAATTACATTGACGATATTACAGGCTATGCTTCCTGGAAGAGCTTCATGGAAAATTATGACAAGAAGCTTCTTGATACAAGCCTGAATCTTGCATTTATCTGTCTTGATATAGATAAATTCAAGACTGTAAATGATACCCTCGGTTATGACGGCGGTAACAAGGTTTTAAAACAGGTAGCCCAGATCATTGCCCGTGATATAGGCAGCAATGACCTCTTTGCCCGTAACAGCGGCGACCATTTCAACATTCTTGCCGAGTATGAAAAGGAAGAGGATATTATCGAGCTTGTAAGCCATATTATTTCAGACATCGAGTATCAGATTACCGATATAAAAATATCTGTATCGATAGGTATTTACCTTATTACCGATCCTAACATGAAAATTCGCGCGGTATACGACCGTGCAAATATTGCCCGCGGGTCTATCAAGAATTCAAATGAAAGTTATTATTGCTTCTTCGATAAATCAATGCTCCATGATCTCCGTGAAGAAAAGAACATTGAAAACGTAATGGAAGAAGCTCTGGAAAAACACGAATTTGTTGTTTACCTCCAACCTAAATTTTCTTTGGACAATGAAAACGGCGAAGTAATCGGTGCCGAAGCACTAGTCCGCTGGTATCATGACGGAGAAATAATCTCACCCGGTAAATTTATTCCTGTTTTTGAAAAGAACGGATTTGTTACAAAACTCGACTTTTACATGTTCAAGGAAGTATGTAAGCTTCAAAAGGCATGGAAAAACAAGGGCTTTACTCCCAAGGTTATTTCCGTAAATATGTCACGACTCCATTTTACAAACCCTGATTTCGTTGACACTCTCAAAAAATACTGTGATGAATACGAAATCGAAACTAAATATTTTGAAATTGAAATCACCGAAAGCGCAGCATACGAAAATATCAGCATTCTCATGGATGTGTTCTCAAAAATCAAGGCTGCCGGCTTCCATGTTTCTATTGACGACTTCGGAACAGGTTACTCCTCACTCAATATGCTGAAAGATTTACCTGTTGATGTGCTGAAAATCGACCGTTCCTTCCTTACAGAAGACGCTGACGAAGAGGAAAACGCAAGTAAGATCATCGGTTGCGTAGTATCTCTTGCATCTTCACTGGACATTTCTACAATCTGCGAAGGTATCGAAACAAAAGAACAGGCATCACTGTTGTCAAAGCTTGGATGCAATATGGCCCAGGGCTTCTATTTTGCAAGACCTATGCCTGTAAAGGATTATGAAAAGCTGGTTTTCGGAATAGAAGAGGTGAATTAATTGGCGGTTGATGAATCTGTAAGACGGTTTGCTGCGATAATCGACCTGGCATCCCAGTCGCTTTTCAACGCAATCAGGTATTGTTATCTTGTAGCGGAAAATGACTTTTACAACATTAACGTAAAAGATATTTTCAAAATCGGTCTGAACGATATAACGGATCCTGATTGTTTCAGGAATCTGGGAATAGTATTGGATGATTCACATATCGGTGAAATGGGCACAGAACATTTCCGCGAAGTATTGGATGTCATCCGTTACTGTTTTGCCATAAGACTTCCATTTATAAGAAAATACGCTGAAACAAGCTCACTAAAAGACGGCCATATAAAGCAAATCTACGACCTGCTCGAACGCTACGGATTCCATAATCCCGACGGAATTGTGGAGGACAGCTTCAAATCTATGTCCTGGCTTGTACGCACCAAAAAAACAGAGCCGGCATTTGATACTGAGTGGTTCCGCCGTTGGATCTATACCTACGGCCACGAGCTTGCTGCCATAAATAACCGAAATATGTTTATACTTGGCTGCGTGGAGGCGTTGTTCCCTCTTTACTATGCTTCACTTCAAGAATTACTTGTAGGCGAAATGAACAAAATATAAATAAACCGGCGGAGCTGATAAGCTCCGCCGTTATTTGTTCTTCCCAAAGTCGCAGAGGCAACAGATTCAGCCGAATCTGTTGCCTCTGCTTTGTGTATTATAGGGGAAATCTCGTAAGCGTTTTTATTGATTGCTCTCAGAGAGAACAATATCCACATCAACACTGTCAAGCTTGCCGCTGTCATTCATTCTTGCTACTGTGGCTGTTACAGTGTCGCCCGCCTTGAACTTCGAGATAATAGTCTGAACATCTGCAACGGTTTCTACATTAACACCGTTGATTTTTGTGATAACATCAGAAATTCTCAAATCGCTCTTTGCAGCCTCTGCGTCTTCACGGATATCAGAAACCAGAAGGCCCTTTGAAATTTTAACTCCGTAAAGTTCAGCGCGGTATTCGTTAAGCTCTACTGTAATAATTCCAAGTACCGGTCTGCTCTTTACATAGCCGTAATTGAGGAGGTCTTCCATAATAGGCTTTGCCTCATTGATTGTAAGCGCAAATCCGATTCCTTCATAGGTATCTGTAACAATTTTTGAGTTTACAACACCTACAACGTTGCCGTACATATCGAAAAGACCGCCGCCGGAGTTGCCGCTGTTTATAGCTGTGTCTGTCTGAATAAGGCTTAAACTGTAACCTTCGGAAAGGCTTACACGGTTAAGACCGGAAATAATACCCTTTGTCATGGTATGTTCAAACATTACATCGCCTGTAACACCGGGGTTACCGATAGCGCATACATCCTGGCCTACTTTGAGGGAATCACTGTCACCGATAGTTGCCGCAACAAACGGCTCATCGCGTGAAATTTTCACAACTGCAATATCTGTGGACGCATCAGAACCTACTACTGTGGCCTCATATTCATAAGTCACACCTGCTTCATCATAGTCATTTACTACAACAACCAGCTTTTCTGCTCCGTCTACAACGTGGGCATTAGTGAGAATATAACCGTCATCGGTAAATACTACGCCGCTTCCGTAACCCGAATATATAGGCTCCTTGTCCTTTTCTTCCTCTTTGTAATCATCAGGGTCGCCATAACCGAAATAGTAGTCATAATAGCTGTAATAATCATCATATGAGGTGCTTGTGTACACCTTTATAAGAACAACGGTGTCATTTACAGCTTCATAAAGCTCAGTAGTGGTATATTCGCCGTTAACACCCGTAGCAACTACATCATTAGGATGAATTTTATTTGTTACGATTGACTGGCTGCTATTGATTGCGCTGAGTGCCCCTGCAATATCACCCTGTGAACCGCCGTTGTCATCCTTGGAATTATCTTTGTAGTCTTCCTTTTCAGGTTTATCGTCTTTATTTTTGTCCTCATCTCCCACAACTATTGTTGTAGGACCGTCGGCACCGCCGATTACACCGATAGAGCTTGAAGCCAGATATGCTCCGCCGAAACCTGCACCGCCGCCTATAAGAGCGACCGCAGCAACAAGAGCAATAACAGTTCCTATTTTGCCTTTTCTGGCCTTTGGCTTTTCTGTATACTGGTTATAGTAATTATAATTCTGTTCCATATCGCATTTCCTTTCTCGTATTATTCTTTCTTTTCTTCTGTGATTTTATTCTAAAACACCAATGTGATAACAATGTGAAAAAATAATTAACATTATAGAATTTAACGGTAAAAAAATCATGTCCGCATATTGAAACTGTTAACACATACCTTTTACACAACTTCACATCTTGCAAAATGAGTTAATTTGTGGTATACTGTATAATGTATATCTATAAACAACAGGCATTGAAAGGAATAATATGCAGGAATACCATAACAAAAGCTGTGCCCTGTGCGGCGAAAAATTCAAGGAAAACGATAATATAGCCATATGTCCGGAATGCGGCACCCCTATACACAAGGATTGCTGGAAGGGCCATTGTCCCAATGAAGCAAAACACGCAGAAGGCTTTGACTGGAACAAATCCGAAGCAGCAGAAACCTATAAAAAGGTTGCAGACTCAGGCCGTCTGGCAAATGAATCGGAAAAAGACAGCGATATTTCAGATGACGAGTTTTTCAGGGATGACGGATTTGAAAACAGACCCATGATACAAATCCGCTCAGTTTACGATTTTACAAAGGAGTTAAAAGCAAATCCCATTAAAGATAAGGATACAGGCGAAGAACTCACTTGTTACGGAGTAAAACAGACTGAACTTATAGCTTTCCTCGGTGAAAAGAATTTCGGCACTCCCAGACTTGTTATGAATTTTCTTCGTATGGCAAACTCGAAGCAAAAAGCATCAATTAATTTCTTTGCAGGTCTTTTAATGCCGTATTACCAGTTCTATCAAAGAATGATAGGTCCTGCATCTATCCTGCTTTTACTTGAAATAATTCTCAGTATTCCCGCATTTATCTATAATCTGAATTATTTAATGAATTCATCTTCCGCTGTCTCTCTGGAAATGTCGGGACTCGGCGGTATTGTAGAAATACTTTCTTTTGTAGGTATTGCAATACAGATACTTGTAGCTGTATTCAACGACTATATATACATGCGCTGGTCGGTAAACAAGATACTCGGACTTCGCGAAAAATATAAAGATTCCCCGGAAACCCGGTACAATGAAGCACTTGCAAATGCAGGCGCGCCTAAGTTTTCACTTGTATTGATAGGCTTTGCAATCACTACTGCTTGTTCCTGGCTTATAGCAATGCTGTTTTTCTAAGACTACAATATAAATCTATAAAGGAGGCGGTAAAATGCTTGGCGGTAAGCTTCGTGACATCTACGAAAAATACGGTGTAAAATCTGTATACCCTATTATATATCTCATATTCTTTCTGGCAAACTTTCTGTCTGCTATCGGCATGACATATCCCGCCACCGATCCTAATGAACTGTGCGTTATTGGTATTTCCCAGTTCTTTACCGGCAAAAGCTGGGCAGGTGTAATGTGTTCTGTTGACTATTATTACGGATTCCTGCAAGGAATACTGTATGTACCAGCCATGCTGATTTTCAGAAATCCTCAGCTTCAATATGCCGCAATCGGCACAATCAATGCCATTATCATAAGCTTTGTGCCTATTCTTTCTTTCAGTATCGGCAAGAGACTCGGCATAGAAAAACTGTGGAAGCTTCTCGCAATAGCCTTTGTGACAGGAGGATACTGTTGTTACTTTGCCCACTCAAAATTTGCCTGGACAGAAACCGTAACCATTATACTTCCCTGGTTGATTCTGCGGTTGCTTCTCATAATGAGCGAAATTAAAAATAAAGCCAAAACCCATGCTCTTTCTGTTATGCTTGGACTTTTGTGTTCGCTTTGTCTTGCCGCTCATATACGTCTTATAGCTGTCATTCTCACTGTTGTAACAGTTATTATCGCAGAACGCATTTTTTACAGCAAAAAATCAGTTTATCTGAACTCATTTATCCCCTCATTCGCAGTAGGAACAGCAGGTGTACTTGCTGTTACACATATTCTTATAACAAACCTCTGGCGCTGTGATGATCCCGCAAAGCTCAACAACACCTTATCCCACCTGTTTTCATCACTGGGCGGAGAAATCCAGAACAGCAGCGCAAGATTTATACAGACTATATTCGGCCAGCTCTATTATTTCATCACGTCAACATGGGGCTTCGGAGCTGTTGCGCTTTGTCTTTTCGGCGCAATGCTTTCACATAATATAAAAATGAAACGTTCGGGAGAAGCGCAGACCTATTCCCACAGCATTTCAATAATAGGCGTATTCTCTTTTTTCTCCGCGATATTCACAGTTTTAGCTTCAACATTATACCGTTTTGCAACAGATGGCTTTTACACATATCAGGATAATGTAATTTTCGGCCGTTTTCTTGACGGAATTATTCCTTTTGCATTTCTTTTTGTACTTGCAATTTTATTCACAACCTCAGTTAAAATCAATAAAATTCTTGGTGCCGCTGTAATAACAGCAATAGTATTCCTTGTGTTCTTTACCATTACCGTTCCTGTTATTTTAGAATGCAACTCTACACGAATCGCACCAATACTTTCGCTATATCCTCTCCGTGTGGGAGCAGATACCGAGCTTCTTGACTTCAACACGCTTCTGTTAACCGTTTCTATGGTATTCTGCATATTATCAGTATTTGTAGTTGTTGTAAGCTGTACCAAGAAGTACCGTTCAGCTATAATTTCAACCATTCTGTGCGGTCTTACAATATATTCTCTGGTATTTATCTCCGGCACATACCTTCCCATGTGCAGAAATGAATCTGTCATCAAAAACAGTGCAGTCGCTGATATTTCAGACAGCGTCTATAACCAGAACGGAGCTCCCCCTCTTACTCTTTATAATCTCAGCCGTCACGACGCACTTATGCTTCAATTCCTTAACACAAACGTAAATGTGCGCATTACATACGATATTGAAACAATACCCGAAAACTGTTTTGTGGCAGTAAAATCCAGCGAAGATGTATCGGCGTTACTGGGCGGAAGAATGCCTTTCCTGTTAATTGACGAAAACGACTCACTCAGATTATACGCATACGGCGACCGTGCGGTAGCATATATGCGCTCCCAGAACGTAGACGAAAGCGAGCAGGAAGCAGAAAACACCCCGCTTATTACAATAGCGGAAAGCACAACCACACCAATAACAACCACTACTCCTGCCTCCCCCGAGCGCACATCATTCACTACTGAGCGCACACCGATTATAACAACATATAATCCGCCTGAGGTTATCACCTCGCACGCTGACCAGTTCGGCGAGGAAGCGGAATGGGCGGAAATCGAATGAATTATAAGACATCAACCATGCCTTGAAAGGAAAAACTGATGCCTACCTTTAAGAAAAAAGCAAAGTCTCTCTCTCCTGCAAGAACACTTGCATTAGGCTTTCTGATAATTATAGTTACAGGCGCATTACTTTTATTCCTGCCTGTATCATCAAAAAGCGGTACATTCACAGATATTGTAACCTGCATATTCACGTCTGCATCTGCGTCTTGTGTAATAGGTATGACCGTTGTTGATACCTTCTCCCATTGGAGTATTTTCGGCCAGACGGTAATAATGCTGCTTATACAGATAGGCGGCATAGGTTTTATTACTCTTGTAACCTTCTTTAACGTCGCTATCGGCAAAAAATTAGGTTTTACAAAGGCCGCTGTGGTAACAGGCGATCTTACAATGACAGGTCTTTCTGCTACAAAAACTATCTTTATCCGAGTTGTAATTCTCTCTATTACCATTGAAGCGGTAGGCGCATGTCTGCTTATGGTAAGGCTTGTCCCGGCATATGGAGGTTACGGGGTTTTCATGTCCGTATTCACCGCTATATCCGCTTTCTGTAACTCAGGGCTTGACCTTTTCGGAATCAGTACTCCCGAAGCAAGTATGTCCGAATATGTAAATGATCCGTACATGCTTACTGTCGTTATGCTATTAGTAGTTGTCGGAGGTCTCGGCTTTGTAGTCTGGGAAGAATTACTTGCATACCGTAAGGAAAGAACCTTATCCCTTCATTCAAGAGTGGTACTGATAGCCTCGGGAGGATTGCTCTTAGGCGGTGCAATTGTTTATTTCATACTTGAATTCACTATGCCTGAGCTGTTCGGAGAGTACACCATATCACAGCGTATATCAACATCCTTCTTTGCGTCTGTTTCAGCACGTTCATCAGGCTTTGTCTCAGCCCCGATTCCAACAGCAGACAGCTTTTCAAAGATGTTTACAATAATCCTTATGTTCATAGGCTCTGCCCCCGGTTCTACGGGCGGCGGCTTTAAAGTAACAACCTTTGCTATCATTACTGCAACAGCCTGGTCTGTTATCAAAGGCAGAGAAAACACTCAGCTCCTGAAACATACCGTTTCAAAACAGGTAGTATATAAAACTATCACCGTATTGTGTCTTTCCTTGTTGTTTGTAATTTCAGGCACATTCATAATATCACTTATGAACCCCGATTATGACTCCCTTGATGTGCTGTTTGAGGTTGTCGCAGCCTTCTCAACAACAGGTATATCCACGGGACTTGCTGAAAATTCGGGAACTGCCACCAGAATAATAATGCCGCTTATTATGTTTGCGGGAAGAATCGGACCTGTATCATTAATGCTTAGTCTTACAGGCAGAGCAGCGCGTAACAAGAGCGAAATTCTCCCTCAGGGCGAAATCATGGTAGGTTAACAATGGAAAAAGAAAAATTTGACCTCTTTGGTCTGTCTATAAACGTAAGCGCTGATCATCGGTTCGGCACTGATGCAATACTTCTGGCACGTTTTGCAAAGCCTCTTAAAAAGGATATTGTCTGCGACCTGTGTACCGGCTGCGGAATTATCCCTATGCTGTTTGAAGCCTGGGGCAATTGTCCTAAGAAAAGCTATGGACTTGAAATACAGGACGAAGCTGTTGAGCTTTTCAGAGAAACGGTGTCCGAAAACAATCTTTCAGACCGTGTCATTCCTGTAAAAGCAGACCTTACAAAAAAAGACGAGCTGTTTCAGATACCTCGTGAAAGCGTGGATATAGTAACGGTAAATCCCCCTTATTTCAAGACTGAATGCGGCGCAGAGCGTCTTTCTCCTGCTCAGGCGATGGCAAGACATGAGATTTTATGTAATCTTGAACAGGTTATTTCCGCCGGCGCAAGTCTTCTGAAATACGGCGGGTATCTTAAAATGTGCCACATTCCCGAACGCCTTACAGACATAATGTGCCTTATGAGGCAATACGGAATTGAGCCGAAAGTGCTTCAATTCGCTCATAATAAGCCAATGGATAAACCGTATCTCGTTCTCATAAGCGGACGTAAGGGCGGAAAATCAGGGTTAATTGTAGAAAAGCCTGTATTAGTCGGTGATGTAAATAAGGAACTTTTTGGCTGAATTTGTCTTTTTGCACAAAAAACAGCCTGTCTCTTTTCGTGTAAAGTGCCTATAACATTTTTTTCGCAGAAATGGTATAATTAGTGTATATCAAAGCGAAAGCGAGGAATACAGGGTGTTCAAGATAGGTGACACTGTTATTCACCAGGCAGAAGGCGTATGTGAGATAACAGAAATTACCGAAAAGAATTTCAACGGAATTGCAACAGAATATTATGTGCTTAAATCGGTATATAACGGACACGCTACTGTTTATATCCCTGTTGAAGCTTTAAAAATCCGCCCGAAAATCAGGCTTGTGTTAAGCCATGAGCAGATTTATGAAATTATAGATTCTCTTGAAAAAAATGAGCCTGTAAAAACCGAAAACGACAATCATCGCCGCCAGGTTTTCAAGGATATTTTAGCTTCGGGTAATGCGGAAGAAATCGGCAGAGTGCTTACAACCATACATCGTCTGAAAAAGGAAATCCAGAAATCAGGCAAAAAAATGAAGGTTAGTGATGAGCGTATTATAAGGGAAACAGAACATTCTGTTTTTACAGAATTTGCATTTTCCTTAGGATTATCTCCTGATGAAATCCCAGCGTATATCGACAACAGAAAAAATAACTGAAAAATCCCGCTGCAATGCAGCGTGATTCTTTTATTCTTCAATTTTACCGTTCTTCATCTTTATTCCGAGAGCAATACCACATTCAACACGCTTTTTCATAAGTTCGCATTGCATCTTATTGGGCTTTCTTACGTCTCCGTCGTAAATGAATGATGTAGCGTTGCAACCGCCTGAGCAATAGAAACGAGCCCAGCAATCTGCACAGCCTTCCTTACTGTAAATGTGAGTCTTAGCAAAGTAATCTGCAATTTTTTCATCGACCTTACCGTCATAGATGTTACCCATCTTCCATTCGTCAATGCCTACAAACTGGTGGCAGGGGAAAATATCACCGTCGGGAGTAACCGCAACATACTCATTGCCGCAGCCACAACCACGAAGTCTCTTTACAGCACAAGGACCTTGCTGTAAATCAATCATATAGTGGAAGAAATTGAAGGGCTTTCTGCCTGTCTTTTCTACATTTTCTGCCATGATATTGTAAAGGCGGTCATAATTCTTGAAAATCTCAGGGAGGTCCTTTTCTGTAATTGCATACTCAGCATCTTCGGGAGCTGTTACAGGCTCAACAGAAAGCTGATCAAAGCCCTCACCGGCAATATGAAGTACGTCTTCTACAAAGTCGAGATTGAACTTTGTGAATGTACCACGTACATAGTAGTCAGTTCTGCCTTCCTTTGTTCTGTTTTCAACAAGCTTCTTGTACTTAGGCATGATAATATCGTAGCAGCCCTTGTTGTTAGGTGTAAGACGGATATTGTCATTTACCTCCTTACGTCCGTCAAGAGAAAGAACGCAGTTGGACATTTCGTTATTGATATATTCGATTTTCTCATCATCAAGAAGCATGCCGTTTGTAGTCATAGTAAAACGGAAATTTTTTCCGTGCTGTTTTTCAATGCTTCTTGCGTAATCTACGGTAGCCTTTACTGTATCCCAAGCCATAAGAGGCTCACCGCCGAAGAAATCAAGTTCAAGATTCTGTCTGCCTGCACTCTTTTCAATAAGGAAGTCAATAGCCTTTCTTCCTGTTTCGGGAGTCATTGTCTTTCTGCCTGTACCGAAGTCGCCTGTTGAAGCAAAACAATACTTGCAGCGAAGGTTACAGTCGTGTGAAACATGCAGACACATAGCCTTGATGGGTGCCTTTATGGACATTTCTGCATACTTACGGTATTCGTCTGCACTGAAAAGAATCTTATCGCAGTAAAGAGCATAAATTTCTTCATAACATTCACGAAGGTCTGCTTCGGGATATTCAGAAAGCACCTTTGCGATTTCCTCAGGCATTTCTTCGGAAAGAGGGGGATTCAAAAGACCGATAAGGTCGTACACCATCTTGTCTACTACGTGTACGCCGCCGCTGTTTACGTCAAGAACGATATACATATCGCCCTGTTTATATCTATGTATAGTGTTATTCATGTTTTTTCTCCATCTGATTGTATGACAACAAAAAGGCGGCTGTGTAAGCCGCCTTCCTTTGCAAAATAAAGCTTACTTTGTAGCCTCGCACTGCTGGTTAGCGATTGTGCAGGAGGTCTTGCAAGCAGACTGGCAGGATGTCTGGCACTTGCCGCAACCGCCCTTAGCTGCTGTTTCCTTTAAGTTAGCCTTGTTTACTGTCTGAATGTGCTTCATAGTAATCAGTTCCTTTCATTTAATAAGGGCAACCGCCCATAATATTTTTCTTATTATAACATATCTTGAAGTAATTGTCAACGATAAAAATTACTCTTTCTCATCAGTGATACCGCATCTGTCCTTTATAGTCTGGATACAATTGCCACTGAGAACGAAATACCCTCCGTCTTCTTCGCCGTAAGGAATGTAATATTCACAGGGGTTAATGCTGTTTTCGGTTGTATATTGAAGGACAGGCTGATATTCAACATAATCGCTGAACATGAAATTTGTCTCGGTGCTGTTTATAATTTTTTCAGCATAACCTTGAAGTTCGGTAGAGGATAAATCACGGAAGTTGTGGTTTATCATATTCATTGCCGCTGCACCCTGCACCGCTAATGTGTAGTCCTCACTCTTTCCGAAATCGTAAGTAATATAGCTGTAAAGGGTTTCGCCGTCAAAATACTGTGCGCCTGCCGGGAAGATTATGTCTTTCACTTCCTTCTTTACAGTCTTTGTTACTTCCTGTTCCTCGCCGTCAATCTCCATCATTTCCGTTTCCAGATAAGTTTCAATACGTATTTCGGCGATATCAACAGGAATATTTACATAAACCGCACCTGTAAGGTCAACAAAGTCAATAAGCGAAAGCCTGTCAAACTTGATATATTTCTCACAGTCAAAACCGAGTGTATCTCTTAAACCGCCTGCAACCGCCTCTGCACCTAAGTTGCTGTACATTTCGTAAATGCTGCCCGTATTTCCCTTGTAAGATACGCGTGTATTTTCAGGAAGCGGCACAAAAACCACTGATTCGCTTCTGGGAGTATAGCTTGCCAGCATGTAATAATCGGGAACTCCCGCCTTCATTTCAGAAAGCATAACAAGGAAATTCATCTTTATATCCGCACTGGGACGGAAATCCGCGTCATTTACACTGTAAGCATTTTCCGCGTCTTTTTCTGTGGGAAAAAGGGAATCCCAGATACTACTTACAAAAAAGCCTAAGAGCGCAAATGAAATAATCAGCGTAATAACATAAATATACCAGTTGCTTTTTCTTTTTATATTCATTACCATTGCCTTTCATTTTGTTTCATATTGTCGATATTTTATTTTAAAAAACAGTTGAAATTTATTTTTAAATGATATATAATAAATATGTATTCGTTTTCTGAACTTATACACACTTTAATAATAACACAATTTTCCGAAAAAAACAACAGGCAAATTGAAATTCCCTCATTTTCGGATTAAATTTTTACATAAACGAGGCATTCTAAGATATGAAAAAGCTTCTGCATCGCATCTGGGCGGAAATCAACCTTGATGCATTAGAGCATAATATAGAAAACATCAGAAAATATACAAACGGCAAAGAAATAATGGCGGTAGTAAAAGCTAATGCCTATGGTCACGGTGTAGGACTGGTTGCTCCCGAGCTTTACAGATTGGGTATCACCCGTTTCAGCGTTTCAAACATCGGCGAAGCACGAGAACTCAGAGAGCTGCTTCCCGAAGCAGAAATCCTGGTTTTCGGCGGATGTGAAGCCGAATGGTTCAGCTATATCACCGAGCTTAATCTTATACAGACTGTGGGTGATACAGAATTTGCCGAAGAGCTGTCAGAATGGGCGGTAAAAAACAATAAAACTGTAAGAGTTCATATAAAAGCCGATACAGGCATGAGCAGAATCGGTATAGAAACAGCTGAAGAAGTTAAGGAAATAATGTCCCTGCCTGCTATTTCAGTAGAGGGCGTGTATACCCACTTAGCCTGTGCAGACAGTCTTGACGAAGGCGACTGGGTATTTACCGATGGACAGGAGCAAAAGCTTCGTGATATTTCTGCCGAGGCTGTTAAAAAAGGTATTCCCGTATATTCACAGAACAGCGGCGGTATCCTGTACCACCCCGATTTCAAAGGTGAAATCGTGCGAAGCGGTATTATAACCTACGGGTGTATGCCAAGCACTTCGGAAAAATTGCCGTTCCCTCTTATTCCTGTTTTAACCCTTAAATCACAGGTATGCCAGGTAAAAACCATTGAAGCAGGCAGAAGCGTCGGCTACGGAAGAACATATACTACCGATAAAGAAACTGAAATCGCTGTTATTCCCGCAGGATATGCTGACGGCTATTCAAGACGGCTTTCCGGTATGGGTGCTGTTTATATAAACGGAAAGCGTTGTAAAATTTGCGGAAGAGTATGCATGGATCAGATGATGGTTGATGTAACAGATGCAGATGTAAAAACAGGCGATACTGTTATTCTTTACTCAGATACGATTCCCGAAATTACCGTTGACGCAATTGCTGATAAAATAGGCACTATCGGCTATGAGCTTCTCTGCGCTGTCGGTGCAAGAGTCCCTCGTATTGCTGTAAAAAACGGGAAGGTGGTTGCGGCAGAAAATTATATCGCCGCTGCAATTGAAAATTAATCACAAAGGAAAATAAAAATGTATAAATACGAAACACATGTCCATACCAGTGAAACAAGTGCCTGCGCAAGTGCAAGCGGTGCTTCACAGGCTATGTTCTACAAAAGCAAGGGCTACACAGGTATAGTTGTAACCGACCATTTCTTCAACGGCAACAGCACAATCCCACATGAACTTTCCTGGGAGGAAAAGGTCAACAGATTCTGCCTCGGCTATGAAAATGCCAGAGAACAAGGTGCAAAAATCGGTCTTGATGTATTTTTAGGCTGGGAATACTCCTATCACGGCGCAGATCTTTTAACATACGGGCTGAATAAAGAATGGCTTTTGAAACATCCTTTCATTATGGAAATGGATGTTAATAGTTACTGTGATTTTGTGCGTGAACAGGGCGGAATAATTGTCCACGCCCACCCCTTCCGTGAAGCTGATTACATTGCGATGATCCGCCTTTTCCCGAGAAAATGCGATGCATGTGAAATAATAAATTCCTGCCGCACTGATTTTGAAAACAAAATGGCAGAGCTTTATGCAGAAAACTACGGCCTTATGGCGTTTGCCGGAAGTGACAACCACTCTGCCGCACAGGAAAGACTGAACGGTGTGGAATTCGATGAGCCGATTACTGATGAACAACATTTCGCAAGACTTGTAAAAGAACAGAAATACAGAATTTTTTAAGAGGCGAAGATATGTACGAAGAATTACAGGATATAGCCGATTACCCCAACTGGCTTGAAATAACACCTATTGAACTGGGGCGTTCGGGTGAGAATAAATATCATATAATCCGTAATAACGGCATTCAGTTTATTCTCAGGACAAGTTCCAGCAAAAATTATAAGAGACATTGCGAAAGCGCCAGGTTTGCAGGCTTTATCCACGAAACCCTTGGGCTCAACATGAATGTTCCCGTAGAGGTTGCCGCCTGCAATTCCGACAAACTGGCATATACCATCTACACCTGGGTCGAGGGAATTGACGCAGACAAGAAAATCCTCAACGCCCACACGCCCGAGCAGGTTAAATTCGGCGAAAAAGCAGGACAATTGCTTAAAACAATACATGGCGTAACCGCTCCCGATGATATTCTTCCCTGGGATGAGTTCTATAACCCCCGCCTTGATACTATTCTTGAACGCTTTGCGCAAACACGTATTACGTTCAGAGGAAGCGATGAAATAGTTAATTTTCTGAACAATAACCGCGGCCTGCTGAAAAACCGCCCTCAGACCGCATTGCACGGCGATTTCCGTTCAGGCAACCTCGTGTTCGACCGTAACGGCGAATACGGAGTGATCGACTTTGACCGCTGGTGCTGGGGCGATCCGTATATGGATTTCCAGTGTATCCGCCGTTCATGCAGCACAGCATTTGCAAGAGGACAGATAAACGGTTATTTCGGGGGAAGTATTCCCCGTGATTTCTTCCCGCTTATGGGCTTCTACACCGCTGCGGAGGTTATAATCTCTGTATGTGAAGCATACCCCATAAGCAGAAATGCTATTGATGAAGCGGTAAAATACGCAGAACGCACCGCAAGAGAATATGACAACTTCGGCGGCCTTGTGCCAACATGGTACTAAGATATGGAAAATATAATTTTAACCGGGATGCCGGGTTGCGGAAAAAGTACCGTAGGAGTAATTCTGGCAAAAACTCTGGGTATGGATTTTATCGACACAGACCTGATAATCCAGATACAACAGAAAGAAAAGCTCCAACCTTTACTTGACCAATACGGTCCGGACCGTTTCAGACAATTCGAAGAACAAGCGCTGCTTTCAGTCACAGCCAAAGAAAACACCGTTATTGCAACCGGCGGAAGTGCTGTATTCTGTGAACAGGGCATGGCCCATCTCAAAAAGAACGGAATCTGCGTTTATCTTCATGTACCTTGTGATGAGCTTGTAAAACGTCTGAAAAATATAAAAACAAGAGGTATTGCAGCAGCAAAGGGTATGTCTGTTGAGGACATTTTCCAGGAGCGCAGTCCTTATTATGAAAAACATGCCGACCTGCATATAAACTGCCTGTCGGGAAGCATTGAGGAAAACGCTGCCGCAATAATTGATGCGGTAACCGGCGGGAAAGGAAACGAATGAGGTACCGGCACGAACTGAAATATAAAATAAACAGCGGTATGTACGCCATTCTTAAAGGCAGACTTGACGCGGTTTTACAAAAGGACACCAATACAAAAGACGGTATTTACCGTGTCACCAGTCTTTATTTTGACAACATCTACAGCACCGCCTACCGCGACAAGCTTAACGGCGCAATGAACCGAAAAAAATACCGCATCCGAACATATAATCTTAACCCTGATAAGATTCGTCTTGAAGAAAAAATCAAGGATGATAACGTAGGTTATAAGAAAAATGCGTGGATAACATATGACGAGTATAAACAAATCTTAAACGGAGACTGCGGCTTCTTGACAGAAGAACGGTTTTCCGAAACATCTGCAGAGGATTTCTTTACTTCGGTGTGTTCTTCCGCACTAAAACCCTCGGTAATTGTTGACTATGTAAGAGAACCGTATATATGCCAGGCAGGAAATGTGCGTGTGACTCTTGACAGCAAGCTTTCTGTTTGTTATAATACTTTCGATATGTTTGACAGAAATGCAATTTATTACCCTGTTTTCAACACAGGAGAAGCGGTACTTGAAGTCAAATATGACGGATTTTTACCACTCTACATAAAGGAACTTCTTTCAGGACTTCCGCTTATGCAGGAATCGGTTTCAAAATTCATATTATGTAAGGATAAGGCTAAGGCAATGCGCGGAATGTAATCCGCCCTATGAAAAGGAATTGAAAATGAAAAATTTAAGCATCATCGACGATACAATACAGCTTTTCAGCGACAATCTTAATTTCGCTGAATTATCCCCTTCAAGCATGATAGCAGCAATGCTCTCCGCCCTTGTCTGCGGAATAGTGATTTATCTTGTTTATCGCTTCTGCTACCGCGGAGTAGTATACAGTGATAATTTCAACGTGCTGCTTGTAATGATTACAGCAATTACCGCATTCATTATCATGACCATCAGCTCAAACGTAGTTCTCTCTCTGGGTATGGTCGGTGCGTTGTCAATTGTACGTTTCCGTACGGCAATAAAGGATCCTCTTGATATCGGCTTTTTATTCTGGGCAATTGCAGCAGGCCTTACCGCCGGCGCAGGACTCTATTTCGTAGCAGTTTTCGGCACTGTTTTAATCGCAGTGATTTACATAATTTTCAGTCTTTTAAAGAAAGAAAAGAAAAACTATCTGCTTATTGTCCGCTACAATGCTGACGCAGAAAGTAATGTAAAGGCTGTACTCGGAGCAATGAAATACCGCCTTAAAAACAAGACTGTAAACGGCGAAATGACCGAGCTTACAATCGAAGTTAAGGTAAAGCACAACGATACATCTTCCGTTTCACGCTTCCAGGAAATCAGCGGCGTAGCTACCGTAACTCTCCTCGAATACAGCGGAGAATATATTAACTAAGAAATACCGCTTCCGATGTAATCGGAAGCGGATTTTATTTTCCACGAATTGCCATCTGCCAATCTTCAATATAGTAAAAAAAATTCCCCTTTTTTGACAAACTTTAAGCAAAACGGAAAATTTCAGAAAATGGTTGACTTTAACCCGAATTATTAGTATAATTGTAACAAGCATTATTTTTACAGAAAGAAGGATATTAACATGGCATTTATTTACTCCGAACCGTCACATACTTTTGGCGAATATCTTCTTGTTCCCGGCTATTCATCAGCCGAATGTATTCCCGCTAATGTTTCGCTCAGAACTCCCCTTGTAAAGTTCAAGAAGGGTGAAGAAAGCGATATTTACATGAATATCCCCATGGTATCTGCTATCATGCAGTCTGTTTCAGGTGAAAAGATGGCTATCGCTCTCGCAAAAGAAGGCGGTATCTCCTTTATCTACGGTTCTCAGTCCGTTGAAGACGAAGCAGCTATGGTTGCGCGTGTAAAGGCATATAAGGCAGGCTATGTAAAGTCTGATTCCAACCTTTCTCCTGATATGACACTTGCAGACGTACTTGCATTAAAGGAAAAGACAGGCCACTCCACAATGGCAGTTACAGAAGACGGCACACCCGATTCCAAGCTTGTTGGTATTGTTACAGGCCGTGACTACCGTGTTTCCAGAATGGATACAGCTACAAAGGTTTCCACATTTATGACTCCCCTTGATAAGCTTATCACAGCTCCTGCTGAAACAACTCTCAAAGAAGCAAACGATATTATCTGGGACCATAAGTTAAACTCCCTCCCTATCATCGATAAGGATGGCAAGCTTCTTTATTTCGTATTCCGTAAGGACTACGACAGCCACAAGGAAAACAAGAACGAGCTTCTCGACCAGCACAAGCGCTATATCGTAGGCGCAGGTATCAACACACGTGACTATGCAGAACGTGTTCCCGCTCTTATCGAAGCAGGCGCAGACGTTCTCTGTATCGACAGCTCCGAAGGTTACAGCGAATGGCAGAAGCTCACAATCGAATGGATCAGAAAGAACTACGGTGACACCGTTAAGGTTGGCGCAGGTAACGTAGTTGACGCAGAAGGCTTCCGTTTCCTCGCAGACTGCGGCGCAGACTTTATCAAGGTTGGTATCGGCGGCGGCTCTATCTGTATCACAAGAGAACAGAAGGGTATCGGTCGCGGACAGGCTACTGCTCTTATCGATGTATGCGCAGAGCGTGACCGTTACTTTGAAGAAACAGGTGTTTATATCCCTGTTTGCTCCGACGGTGGTATTGTTCACGATTATCATATGACACTTGCTCTCGCTATGGGTGCAGATTTCCTCATGCTTGGCCGTTATTTCTCAAGATTTGATGAATCTCCCACAAATAAGCTTATGCTTAACGGCACATACGTTAAGGAATACTGGGGTGAAGGCTCCAACAGAGCAAGAAACTGGCAGCGTTACGACATGGGCGGCGATAAGAAGCTCTCCTTCGAAGAAGGTGTTGACAGCTACGTTCCTTACGCAGGCTCCCTCAAGGACAACGTTAATCTCTCTCTTTCCAAGGTTCGCTCCACAATGTGCAACTGCGGATGTCTCAATATTCCTGATTTCCAGAAGAACGCAAAGCTTACTCTCGTATCTTCCACAAGTATCGTAGAAGGTGGCTCTCACGACGTTATCCTCAAAGAAACAGGTAGAGCAGGCAGAATAGAATAAGCTGGAACTACGGCATACAAAATTTCTGAAAACTCAATAAAATTAACGGCGGATACCGAAATGGTATCCGCCGTTGTTGTTTTCAGTTTAAAAAAGGATTATAAGCTTTTTCTTCAGAAAGTGTTGTCGGGTCCCCGTGACCGCTTAAAATAATGTAATCCTTATCCAGTTCTTTAAGCTTTTTCAGTGTATCCTTCTGAACAATGTAATCTCCCGAATATCCGTCGCTTCTGCCGATAGAATCTTTAAAAATCGTATCTCCTGCAAACATATAGTTCTTGTCCTCTGTTTCTACAAGAAAACACACGCTGCCCGCAGAATGACCGGGTGTATGCATTACTTTGAATTTGACGTCATCTTGTTCAATTACATCACCGTCTTTAATATTGACGATTTCAGCTTTTCTCGGTTCAAACTTATTCGGAGAGAAAAAAGCCAGTGCCTTGTCCCCGTCTGTAAGCATACAGCTGTCAGACTCATGGATATAAGCCTTCGCACCTGTTTTTTCAGCAACTTCGGTAACACCGCCTGTGTGGTCAAAATGACCATGAGTGAGAAGGATTTTTTCTATCTTCATTCCGAAAGAATCCGCTTCATCTAATACCTTTTTTGAATTTTTTCCGCCTGTGCCCTTTGCGGCCGGATCAATTATAACACCGCTTTTTTCTCCTGTTTTTACAAGATAACAGTTGGTAGCAAGAGGCGGAAGAACAATTGTTTTTATTTCCATTTCATTATTTCCTTTCAATTCTGAGTTTTTATTTATTATAACTCAATATAACACAAAAATCAAGACTATATAAATAATGGCGGAACCCATCCGGATTCCGCCGTTAAATTATTCTGCCATCTTGTGAAGAACCTTATCTGTGCTCCAGAAGAAGTTTTCTTCGCCTATCTTCTGTTCAAGTCCGCAGCGCTGGAACATTTCCGCAACCGCAGGGTTTACACATGAGAAATAAATCTTTTTGTTCTGAGCCATAAGCTCGTCACAAAGCTCGCTGAATGCATTTACACCTGAAAGGTCTGCAATAGGCACACCGCGTACTGAGAAAATTACATATTCCTCATCATCAGTGACAACCTCATAAAGCTTCTGGCTGAGCTTGTTTGCGGTACCGAAGTAAAGAGGTCCTGTTATGTATGCGACCTTTGTCTTTCTGAATTTCTTCATAGCTTCTTCGCTTACATCCATGTTGTCTGTACGTACATCGCTGATGTTTACAGTCATTTCCGAAACTTTAAGTACGAACATTATTACAGAGAAGAGTACACCGATAATGATTGCAATTGTAAGGTCAAAGATTACGGTAGCAACCATTGTAATTAAAAACTGGAACATTGCAGTCTTGATTTTTCTGCCGAAAATATCCTTGATTACTTCAAATTCGTTCATTCTTATTGCTGTAACAATAAGAACGCCTGCAAGTGCAGCCAGCGGAATCTTAGACATTACCCCGCCTAAGAGGAACATGGAAAGGATGAGTACGACTGAGTGAATGATACTTGTGAGTCGAGTCTGTCCGCCCGCCTTGATAGCAACGCTTGTACGGGCAATGGCAGCTGTTGCAGGAACGCCTCCGAAGAAAGGAATAACCATGTTTCCAAGACCCTGCGCAACTAACTCAATATCTGAATCAAGAGGTTCATTCTTCATTCTGCCTGCCGAAGCACCGCAGAGAAGACTTTCGATAAGACCGAGAGCGGCAATACTTACCGCAGGAATGATAAGATTGTTAATCTGAGACCAGTCAATAGCTGTTAAATCGAGACGCTTTTCGAGGAAAAGAGTTTTCGGAATTTCACCCACAATTGCTACATCAAAATTAAAGATAAAGTTTGCAACAGTTGCAAGTATAATTGCAACAAGCGAGGAAGGAACAATGCCGTTAAGCTTTTTGGGATAGATAAACATAAATACCATTACCGCCGCACCGATAAGGAACGAGGTAGGGTTAAATGTCTGGGGAAGATTGAAGTAGCTTACTATTTTGTCAATTGTGGATTCACCTTCGCTTACAAGACCTGTTAAGTTATTAATCTGTCCGAAAGCGATAATAATGGCGATACCCGATGTAAAGCCTGTAATAACAGGGGTAGGAATAAAGGAAACTATACCGCCGAGTTTGAAGATACCGCAGATAAGCAGAATAGCACCCGAAATAAAGCAGGCGATAAATACACCATTAAGCCCATACTGTGCAACAAGAGAGATAAGAATAGCGGACATAGCGCCCGTAGGTCCTGAAATCTGGTAGGATGCGCCCGAGAAGATACCCATAATAAGACCTGCCATAAGAGCAGTTACAAGACCGGAGGCCGCATCAGCACCACTGGATACACCGAACGCAAGTGCAAGAGGAAGAGCTACCGCAGCCACTGTTATACCTGCCAGCAGATCCTTTCCGAATTTTTTTCCGTTATATCCGGAAAACTCTGTTTTAAGACGATTTACATATCGTTTTGCAATGTTCATTTTAAATGCCTTTCTTTTTTCTTTCATTATTTGACATAGTACATTTTACTCCGCAAATCAGCTTTTGTCCACATCTATAAAGTAAGAATTTTGCATTTAAAAACGGTTAAATCTTAGGGATTTTGTCAAATGTACGTCTTTAATCCTGTATTTTCCGCGTTTATCGGTTTGTTATCGGGAAAAGCTACATACAAAAACACAGGGAGAAAAGTATGCAGGATAAGGTTAAATTCAGAATAAAATCCTCCGCCATCGGTTTTACAAGCGGAGTGCTCAACGGACTCTTCGGTTCCGGCGGTGGCATTGCCGCCGTACCGCTTCTGGAAAGACTTGGCATAGAACCAAAGAAAAGCCATGCAACATCGGTGATAATAATATTCTTTCTCAGCATTGCCGCAACCATAGGTTATTACGTAAGCGGCGGTCTGGATTTCAATACGGCATTCTCTTATATCCCCTCAGGTCTTGCCGGAGCGGCGGTAGGAACAGTGCTGCTTGGCAAAATAGATAATAGTTTACTTCGCCGTATATTCGGAGTAATAATGCTGATTTCAGCGGTAAGGATGCTGTTCAGATGAATATTCTTATAGGCTTTCTCACCGGTATTGCCGCTTCAATGGGACTTGGCGGCGGATTTATCCTTATTATCTGGCTAACCTTATTCAGCGGACTTACGCAAACCCAGGCACAAGGTGTAAATCTGCTGTTTTTTCTTCCCGTTGCATTATTTTCCGTAATAATTCATGCAAAAAACAGACTCATTGAATGGAAAACCGTACCCTTTGCCGTTATTTCGGGAATTATAGGCGCCGCACTGGGTAGTGTATTTTCTTTCGCCCTTTCAGAGGGTATGCTACGCACTCTTTTTGCGTTGCTGATAGTCCCTGTTTCCCTGCGTGAAATATTCCACAAGAAAAAAGACTGATTTTACCATATATTTCCACAATTATACTATCAGTAAAATATTGACAAAATCCCTATAATAAGGTATAATAATATAGAATGTATGATGGGTTAATTATGTAGAAAGGGGAGTATCGTTTTGGCTGTAAACAGTAGTGTAAGCAGCGATATTGTCACACGACAGTTCGTGCTTAATGAAAATACACCAACGGTAATTTCCGACGCATACAAAAAAATCCGTACAAACATTCTTTCCGCTATGAGCGAAAGGGGATATAACTGCATAGCAGTGACCAGCCAGTGCAAGAACGAAGGTAAATCCACAACCTCCGCCAATCTTGCAATCACCCTCAGCATGCTTGGTAAACGGACTCTGTTGATTGATGCAGATTTAAGACGACCGAGCCTTCATGATATATTCCGTCTTAAAAACCGTTACGGACTCAGCTCTGCCCTTTCCGGCAGCAGCGACATATACAGTGCTATCTGCCCCGAAGTGCTCAGGGATTTTCATGTTATGCCCTCCGGTCCCGTACCGGATAACCCCGCAGACCTTTTAGGCTCTGCCAATATGGAACAGCTCATACGGATACTTTACAAATTCTACGACTGTATCATTATCGATACACCTCCTCTGTGCGTTGCAAATGACGCGCTTATGTTCAACAGTTTTACTGCGGGAGTTGTGCTTGTTATCAGAGAAAACAAGACCACTCACCAGGACTTGAAGAACGCACTTCTTACAATTTCACTTGCAAAATCCGACCTTATCGGCGCCATAAAGACTCATTGCGCATCTGTGCACGATGAAGCGGCTGATTACCGCACCATTCTTTCTGCCCACGCCGATAACGATGAAGAATAGAAAAGAAAACACAGTAACATGATAATCTACATTATTCTTCCGCTGTTGCTTGTGCCGGGACTTTTCATAAAAAACAAAAGTCTTTCATGCCTTTGGTGTGGATTTGTACTTTTCGCTGTATCCGCCCTTTATTTCAATACCTCCATATCAGGAGTTTATAATGCAATCCCCTCACTGTCTATTCCTGCATTATCTTTTACAGGGCTTCCTTATTCATATCTTTACATAGCGAAGTTTTTTTCGATGATAGTTCCCGATTACCGTGTATTTACAACCATAATGTCGCTCTTAAGCACAGCGGGACTCATGCTTTACATAAAAAAATATTGTTACTACTGCGCCGCTTCGGCAATAACAGTAGTTGTTACAGGCTTCTGGTTCATGAATTTCTATGACCCGGCAGGTTTTTTAGGACTTATCACATCTGCCTTTGCGCTGAGATATGCCTTTGAAAGAAGATTTGTGCGATTCAGCGCAATTTTGCTGCTTGCCTCCTGTTTTCTTCCCGAGGCTATTCTGATTATTCCCCTTTATGTTTTCTTTATTATACAGCCTTCTGTGTGGCATCTCCCCGTAGCAGCAGGCACAGCATTCCTGCTTTTAGTAACTGATATTACAAAGGATCTGGAATTTCTCGGTAAAACAACCGATAACAGCACAGATATTGTTATTCCACTTGTTATTACCCTGGTATGCGTTTTCTGTTGCTTCGCTATGAAAATTATCGCAAGACGCAGCAGCTATAACCTGAACATCATAATTGTTCTCCTTGTTGCAACTATATTGTCAGCAGGCGCAATGAACGACAGCCGGCTTATGAAATATGCACTTATCTGCTTTTTCCCTGCCGCACTTACACTTATTCCTGAAATCATTTCAGTTGTCAAAGCGCTCATTTCCCTTGTGTTCAAGGAAAAGAAACTACCCGTGCTTATTGTCGGCGGCGTTCTGTTGACTACGCTTACGGTATTCCTTTACGGCTATGTGCTTAAAAGCGGAGTTTTTGAAATTCCGACCTATGAAACCTGGCTTACTATGGAGGCATCCTCATGAATATATTTGACAGGCTTGTTGCTGCAAGTTACCACGCTGCAAGCTTTATGCAGCTTCGTGTTGAAGCCTTCTTCAAAACAACACCTGCGGAAAATATGGTTTTTCCTGCCGCTTCGTCTCTCGCCTGCGGGTTCATTACCGCTGAAAAAGGCGCGGACAACCCTCTGGCAATTGCCGCCTTTTGTGTAATGGCGGTATCCTGGTGCCTCAGCGGAATGTTAAGCGGATTTCTTCGCAGATGGTATTTTATAATATACGCCGCTGTTTTCAATCTTCTTCCTTATCTTTTTATAAGCGAGGCAGAAAAAACCGGTACACAGGCAGATAAGATACTTGCATTTGCTTCAAGAATCGTATCTGAAACTGCCGTCTCTCCCATTCTCCCGTTAGGATTCGACAGCTTTACCGCCTCTGCGGTAATTGCAGGCCTTTGTGCGATCTGTGTCCTGATAGGGTTTTATTTCAGAAAAAACGCACGTTCGTCAAGAGCGTACTGTAAAATAAGAATAAATATGCTAAGCTCAGGCAAGGAAGAGTAATCTTTCAGCCAAAGCTCTTAAAAAAGTGGAAAATCCTGTTCAAAGAAAGGAAGTTTTCTATGAAACTCAGAAAATTAACAGCATTACTTATCGCAGCATTCATGCTTGTTTCTCAGTATTCTGCATTTCCTGTATATGCACAAAGCGGTGCAGGTATCGGAGACAGCTCATCTCAGGACAGCGGAAACACCGATACGGATAACGGAGATAATTCAGGTACAGGCGACAGCGGTAATACTGATACAGATAACAGCGGAGATGCCGGTACAGGCGGTGACGACTCCGAAGAGGAAGAAGAGCCATTTGTATCCCGCCACGGACTTAACTCGTTCGACCGTCTTTTTGAGACTGAAACCATAAGCGGATTTGATACATATATTGCTGATTATGTTTTCTACAATAACGTAACCAGCGGCGTTTCCCTTTACCGTGATGCTGTTTATAACCCCGCAGACAACAGCTTTCCTGTATGTCTTTCCTACGAAAATATAAGTACATTAAGACAGTATCATAATATAGGCATCAGCATTGTTGTAAAAGTAAACGTAACCGATCCGGCTTCTGGAATTGAATACGAGGTTACTATTTCCTCAGCGCAGGCTGCAAAGCTTACCGATGCACAGCTCCTTGCAATCAGAAACAGACCTAATGGTCTTAATTATTCGGTAGGAATTGCACTCGACAAGGAAAAAGTAATCTATAAGGGTTATGATTCTACTGCAAGTAATGTTGGCTTTACATTCAGCTACAATTTCAATTATGCAGACCACAACAGTCTTCTCGGACAAGCGGGTATTCTTAACGGATTCGGTAATCCTGTGGGAACAATCGTAATGCTTGCCAGTGGAACAGATCAGCTTATAAGATCTGATATAAACCATTCAAACAACCTTCTTTTCGACATCGGAGATGAAAACCGCAGAGGTATTTATCTCGCAATTCTTGACGAAAATGAAGAAACTTACAAAAAGTCCGAGGCTATCAACTATATTGATGAGCTTCTGAATAAGTATATAGGTCTTGAAGACGGGAAAATCGAAGGCGTGGATTCCGATTTCAAATACACTAAGGAATTTATTGAAAACGCCGTTGATTACCTGAGCAAAGATTTAAAGGCTTATTCAACAGAATCTGAACTTAAACAGCTTGTTTCCGATTACTATCTGGAAAATAAACCCGATCTCCTTAAAGCAATGGTTGCGGATATTGATATCTCCCAACAGATAAAGGACGAGCTCGACAAAATCCTCGGTGAAGAGGTTGAAGAGGATGACGAAGAAGACCTTGAAGAATATATCTATGACAAGGTAATTTCCGAAATCATCAAGCTCCTCATCCAGTACGAAACACCTATCGATTCAGATATTTTCAAAACCCTCCACTATCTCCTTCTTGGAAGAGTTTCTGAATCCGTCAAGGACCTCCGCGATGATATAATCGCCTCAATCACAAACGGCAAGAGCATTTCTGAATTCGTTGAATCCCTCAAAGGCAAAGACGGCGCAGACGGAAAAGACGGACAGGACGGTAAAGACGGCGAAGATGGTAAGGATGGCGCCGACGGTAAAGATGGTAAGGACGGCACAGACGGTGAAGATTTCGAAGAATGGGTTGTAAGAAAATACGGCTCCCTTGACAACTTCATCTCCACAATCAGCTTTGAAGGTTGGGCTAAGCGTAACTACGGCTCTGTTGATAACTTCGTAAAGGCCATGACAGGTAAATCCGGACTTTCTGCATATGAGATTGCTGTTGAAAACGGATACAGAGGCACTCTCGGTATGTGGCTGGAATCCTTACAGGGCGATGACGGACTTTCTGCATATGAGCTTGCTGTTCAGAACGGTTACAGAGGAACAGTCACAATGTGGCTTGAATCTCTCAGAGGTGCTGACGGCAAAGACGGTGTTGACGGTAAAGACGGCGCAGATGGTAAGGATGGCGAAGACGGCAGAGACGGTGTCGACGGCAAGGATGGTAAGGATGGTAAGGACGGCAAGGATGGAACTGACGGTACCGATGCAAAGGTAGTGTATGTTGCTGCCGGTAATTATACCTCCGACGGTGATGATGTTGTTCTTATCACTCCCTCAAACACCCCCACTGCCGGAAATGTAAACCCATCAACCGGACTTGCAGCAGGAATCATTCTTCCCGCAGCAGCTGTCGGCTCTGTGCTTCTTGCAAAGAAGGGTAAGCGTAAGAGAGGCAGAAGAAGATAAATTCAAAGAAAAGAGACGATAATAATAGAACTGAATATTGTTCTTGTTGAGCCCCGCATACCACAGAATACGGGTAATATTGCCCGTACCTGTGCATTAACAGGCACCAGACTTCATATAGTAAAACCAATGGGCTTTGAAATTGATGATAAGCAGCTTAAACGCGCAGGACTCGACTACTGGCATCTTTTAGATATAACTTATTATGAAGGACTTGATGATTTCTTTGCAAAGAACAAAGACGGAAGTTTCTTCTATTACACAACAAAAGCTCCTAACACCTATTGTGATGTTTCATATCCTGATAAGGCATACCTGTTATTCGGCAGAGAGGATAAAGGACTCCCCGAAAAGCTTCTCTATGAAAACAAGGAAAGCTGTGTCCGAATTCCTATGCTGGACAACGAGGCTGCGAGAAGCCTGAATCTCTCAAACAGTGTTGCAATAGGCGCATATGAGGTATTAAGGCAATGGAATTTTCCAAAGCTTAAAAATAAGGGACAATTGACCCAATACGATTGGAATTGAGAAAGGAAATAACGACCAATGGCAAAGTACAAAATCATCAGTGACAGCGGATGCGATATATCAAAAGAGAATGAAGCCCGCTACAATATTGACCTGATGCCCTTTGAAATTACTCTGGGGGATAACTCCTTCTGGGAGCGTCAGGGCGCATACGGCGAAGACTTCCTCCACCTTATAAACGATTCTCCCGAAATGCCTAAAACAGCACAGATTACACAGTTCCGCTTTGAAGAAAAGTTTGAAGAATGTGTTAAGGAAGGCTATGAAGAAGTATTAGTCATCCTTATAAACGGTACAGGAAGCCAGACCTTCTCCAACGCTGTTCAGGCTGAAAAGTCACTCCGTGAAAGCGGTAAGCTCGGTAATACCAAGTTCTATCTTATCGACAGCCACACATATTCTCTCGGTTACGGCTATCCTATGATAGAAGCTGCAAAGAAGCTTGAAGCCGGACAGAGCATGGACATGGTTGTAAACTATCTTGAAGACTGGTTTGCAAGTGTTGAGCTCTATATTACAGGCTTTAACCTCCGCCACATGAAAAAATCCGGCAGAATCAAGGCTGCTGCCGCATTCTTAGGCGAACTTATGAACTTAAAGCCTCTCATTGCTCTCAATGACGGCGAAAGTGTAGTACTCAAAAAGAGCCGCGGTGAAAAGGCAGCAATTGCAGAAGCTGTAAATTATATATCCGGCAGAGCAATCCCCAAAACTCCTTTTATACTGGTTCGTTCTCTCAGAACAGCAGAAGAAGAAGAATTTATCAAGCAGTATCAGAAGAAAACAGGCTCCGAACTTGCAATGAGTGAATGGGTAGGCTGTGCAGTTGGTTCTAATATCGGCACAGAATTTCTCGGCGTATTTGTAAAGGGACAGCGCAGACGCTAAAAAATAACGGTGGGCACCGAAACAGTGCTCACCGTTTTTATATTTTAACTTCCGTTAGCTTTTCGCCAGTCTGAGTTTGAAACAAACTCTTCTATAAACAACTCATTTTCCTTCTGTTCAAGAGCCTTATACTCTTCTATCTGATGCTCTTCGAGTTTTTCCAGCTTAGATACCTCACGGGTTGCGTCAACCACCACTTGAAGCTGAGCTTCAATCTCACGTTCCTTCATCAGAATCTGATGGCGTTTCATGTGAAGCTCCTGCTGTTTTGCGGAGATATAACGCTTATGAACCGATATATCCAGCGGAGTTGTGCCTTCCTGGTAAAGCTCTACCAGTTTCTCGTTGAGCCGTGCCAATTCAGCAAGAATATCTTCAAGCTCTGCTTCGAGACGGTTTAATTCGCCTCTCATTTCCGCCAGCTTTCCCTTTTCAGTTTCAAGCACCTGATCCTGATATCGTTTTAGGCTTTCAAGAGTAAAAACAAATTTTTTCAATATCTACACCCCGCTTATAAGGTTATGATACCGCTTCCTTTAACAGCTGTATTGTTTCTTCCAGTGAGAAGCTTTCATGGGTGCCTTGGCAAAGGAAAGCATTTATCTTGTCGATTTTGGAAATTGCTTCGTCGAGCTTAGGATTTGTACCCATCTTGTATGCACCGATTGAAATAAGGTCAACGTTGGAATTATAAAGCGCAAGCATATTACGAAGCTGTCCCGCCGCATCCTTGTGTTCCTTGTCGCAGATAAGAGACATAAGACGTGAAACACTTGGAAGAATGTCAATTGCGGGATAGTGGTTCTGAGCCGCAATTTTTCTTGACAGAATGATATGACCGTCAATAATACCTCGCACTGTATCCGCGATAGGTTCATTGGTGTCGTCGCCTTCTACGAGAACAGCATAAATTCCCGTAATACTACCTCTTTCAAAGCATCCCGCACGTTCAAGAAGCTTGGGCATTGCCGAATAAATAGACGGAGTATAGCCACGAGCAATAGGCGGCTCCCCTACGGAAAGTCCAACTTCACGCTTTGCCATGGCGTAACGGGTAAGGTTATCCATCATAATAAGAACATCTTTGCCCTGGCTCATGAAATATTCCGCAATTGCCGTAGCGGTCATAGGACATTTTTCTCTCATCATGGCAGGCTGATCAGATGTTGCAACAACTACAACTGAGCGTGCCATACCCTCAGGACCTAAGTCATTTTCA
Source organism: Ruminiclostridium sp. (assembly GCA_045579565.1). Taxonomy (GTDB): domain Bacteria; phylum Bacillota; class Clostridia; order Oscillospirales; family Ruminococcaceae; genus Ruminiclostridium_E. The sequence continues at coordinate 25,066 of JAZNML010000060.1, read as the reverse complement.
ATAAACTCACGTACTTCTCTTCCTCGCTCGCCTACAAGAGCAATAACGTTTATATCTGCCTTAACTTTTCTGGCAATCATACCCATAAGTGTACTCTTACCAACACCGGAGCCGGCGAAAATACCGATTCTCTGCCCTTTTCCCAAGGTAAGAAGGCCGTCTATCGCCTTTACACCCAGTTCGATAGGCTCGGCAATTTTCGGTCTTGTAAGCGGATTTACAGGTTCACCGCTTATAGAAACGCTGTCTGTATATTCAATAGGGCCGCCGCCATCAATAGGATTACCGATAGCGTCAATAATACGGCCGATAAGAGCTTCACCCGTTTTAACACGAAGCTTATCGCCTGTGTTGTCGACAATACTACCCGGGCCTATACCCTCGATATCCGTGTAAGGCATAAGAAGAACCTTCTCAGACTGGAAGCCTACTACCTCAGCGTTGATGTAGTTCTGCATATCCTTTGAGTATATGCGGCAGACATCACCGATGCTACATTCAGGACCACTGGATTCGATTGTCATGCCGACAATTTTCTCAATTTTACCCATATATCGATAGGTATCCATTGAAGCAAGCTCTTTTCTGAATCCTTTTAAATCCATCAGCTATCACTCTCTTCTTTCGGGGTGGTTTTTCTGCGTCTTGTTACTTTTTTCTTTACTTCCTCCATTATATCAATGGGAGGATTTGTTGTTTCTTCTGTTTCATCAGTAGTCTTTTCAGCGGTTTCGGGTACCTCGGCTTCAACCTCTGTTTCTATTGCTTTTTCGCGGCGTTCTTTCAGGATTTCTGTGGGAGCCTTTTCACGATATCTGCCTTTTCCCAGCTGTTCAATCATTTTAAGCTGGGTCATAACGCCTGCATCTGTAATTTCTGTGCCGTTATCAATTATAAGAGTGCCCGAGGGAGCATCATGGAGTATCTCAAACTCGATATTGCTGCCACCCTTGAATACCTCTTCAAGAATTGCTTCGTCAACCTCGGAAACATCAGATATATCAAGTCCAGAAAGAGTAATTTTAACGTTTTTGCTTCCTCTGAAACGCTTTCCTGCTTCTTTGAGCATTTTCATAATAACAGCCTTATCCTTCTGTTTGAGGCTGTCCAGTGTGATTTTCTGCGCAATATCAAAAATAACATCAAATAAGGCATGCTCGTAGTCGAGATAGGTCTGCGCCTTATGAGCCACAACCTCTTCACTCAGCTGTTTGAGTTCCAGAAGTGTATCCTTACATTTTTTCAGCGCATTTACATATCCTTCGTCATATCCCTTTTTATAACCGTCATCATAACCCTGCTTCATACCCTCATCGGCTGCTTCTTTTTTCAGTACTTCACATTCAGCCTTTGCTTCATCAACAGTACGATGAGCGATTTCACGGGTTTTCTCGTAAATTTCCGATGCCTTTTCTTTCGCGCGAAGAATATATTCTTCGGACTCTCTTTCGTATTTCTGACGGAGCTGCTCGTATTCTTCAATCAGTTTTTCACGCTCAATCTTAGCGTCTTCCTCACGGATATATTCAATATCGTCTTCTTCCGGCTCAATTTCAATAGGCTTTGGAGGTTCCTTTGGAACAGGAATATCCTCAACCACAGCTTCCTCCTCAGGAGCAACAGGCTCAGGCACATCCGCAGGCTTATTTCCGTATATAGTTTTCATATATGGGTTTTCATTTGATCCGGGGATATAACCATATCCCTTTCCACCCTTTATTACTCCTGCCATAAAACCTCCTGTGAGAATTTATAATAGTTGAATTTAACTATTGTATTGTCCACGGTCGACCGGTTATCGCCCACATAACATTCGACAGCACAGCTGCAATTGTAATAATCAATGATATGCAAAACATCTTTTTTGATTTATTCTGCTTATATAAATGCACCGAACGAATTGCAACAACAATCGCAAATATTGTATGAATAAATGTACCAAAGAAATAATAAAGAATCATAGACATGATATAATATCTTAATATCATTGACTCTGTGCTTTCGGGAAAACACCAGGCACTTAACAAAATCGGCATAATATATATTGTATTGACAACAAGATATATCAGAAACCCTTTTTGTAATTTCATATGCGGTAGCCTCCCATAATATTTACCATACAGGCCATTCTTCTTCGCTAATTTCTCTTATTTCCGTGTACCATCTGACAACCTTTATATCAAGTGTCCAGAAATCTGGTTCAAAATCTAACTGATGTTCGATAGCATACCACTGTCCGTTCAGTTCAACAGAACCAACCGGCTGCCTTCTATATCCGTGTGTAGTCTGGTCGGGACTGACTGTTACATCGGGATATTTATGAAATATCTCCTTTGAAAACAGTTCAATAAGCTCTTCGGAGGTATCTGCCTGTGTGTACTGTTCACAGGATATTTCTTTTTTATATTCCTCGGACAGCATTTCATAATCAATATACTGATTTATTTCAGGCTGCATATCGTGAAACATACATAAATAGCCTGCCATATCACGACAGTCTTTGACACATGCATTGAAATACGCCAGCATATGAGTCATAAATCCAATTGCTGCAAATAACAGACAATACCATAGAACCGCCATAATTATAAGTGCGGTAATCAGCTTATTTCTTTTTACCATTATTTAACCCTGATTTAAAAGAAAAACGCTCTCATATTGCTGTGAAAGCGTTTTTCATCTGATTATGCAATAATTTCGTCGCTGCCGCCCTTGGAGATAGTAAGCTTACCTTCATCTTCAAGGCGTCTGATAATAGATACGATTCTCTGCTGAGCTTCTTCAACGTCACGCATACGTACATTGTGGAGATACTCAACGTCGGTACGTGTAGATTCCTTACTACGAGTGGACATATTAGCGTAGATAACTTCGGCAACCTCGGCAGTAGAGCCCTTGATAGCAACAGCAAGGTCTTTCGGCTCGACTTCGGAGATGAATGCCTGAATGGACATGGAGTCCAGATGAACAATATCTTCGAATACGAACATCTTCTGACGGATTTCTTCCGCAAGCTTGGGGTCGCGGAGATTGAGTTCGTCGAAAATGAATTTTTCTGTGGAACGTTCAACCTTATTAAGTACATCAGCAATATAGTTGACACCGCCGACTTCCATGCTTTCTGTTGTTACAAGGTTTGCGAACTTCTTTTCAAGTGTGGATTCAATACTCTTGATAACATCAGGAGAAGCAGCTTCCATTTTTGCAATTCTCTCAACTACCTCAATTCTGATTTCCTTAGGCAATTCCGAAAGAATGGCAGAAGCCTGTTCACTACGTGCGTACGATAAAATCAGCGCGATTGTCTGAGGGTGCTCATTCTGTACGATAGCAAGTAAGTTTTTATAGTCTGCTCTTCTTACAAAGGCAAACGCCTTTGTTTTGAGCTGTTTTGTGATTTTTTCAAATAAAGCCGCAGCAGCCTGCTGACCGAATGCCTTTTCAAGAATCTCTCGTGCGTATTCAACACCGCCCTCGGAGATTACCTTCTGAGTAAGGCAGATTTCATAGAAATCGTTAAGTACCTCATCAACAACCTCCATTGGCCAGTAGTCCATTTTGGCAACTTCGAGAGTCATCTTTTCGATTTCATCATCAGTAAAATATTTAAAAACCTGAGAAGCATTTTCCGTACCAAGTGCGGAAATAACCATAGCCGCTTTCTGCATCGTGGTTGCGCTTGCTGTATTTTGCGTCTGCTCTGCCATTTTGCTTCCACTCCTTTTTATTAGTTTTGCTGTTTTGTTCTTCTTATTCTTCGTTTCTCATCCAGGTACGGATAAGCTGAGCAACAATTTCGGGGTTAGCCTTGGAGAATTCACGGATTTCACGTTTCAGAATTGCCTCACGTGTTTCTTCTCCGTCATCTTCTGTAAGACTTCTGATTTCAAAGTCCTCAGGAGCCTCGTCGTAATATGCTTCGCGATGTGCCTCTGCTTCATGATCAACAGGTGCAGAGGGATTGGGTTGAAGTGTAGCAGCCATAACGCCCTCTCTTCTTGCCCTTGCACGCTTTTTGCCTGAACCGGAAGCTACAAGAGCGATAACCAGCAGAATAACAAGCAATACGCCAAGGGAAATAATAGCAAATATAAGTGAATTTTTCTGTCCTGAAACAACAACAGTACCATCTCCGCCGAGACCACCCGCACCGCCTGTGCTGTCAAGCATAAAGGGTGAAGCCATAAAGCTTACCTTTTCAAAATCAGCACCGATAGCATTTGCGATAACACCCTGCCATTGTTCGATTTCCGCCTGTGAAAGACCTGTTGCATCAACAACTACCGTAGCGGAAATATTATCGTAGCTGTATCCGTCTTTTTCAACCTGTCTGATTTCTTCGTTTACAAGGTATTTGATTTCATTCTGCCATTCATAGTAGAATTCATCACCCTCGCCTACTTGAAGTGTAGGATAATCGGGAGAGATATCAGCGTCAACAGTAGTTCCTACAAGTCCGCCTTCACTGGCAACGCCACCGCCGGCTGAAACCTGATTTTCACTGGATACCATACCGCCTCTGTTACCTTCGTCATCAACAGAAGGAGTATATTCGGTAGACTGCATAACCTCGCTGTCATAGTTGAGTTGAACGTCAACACCGACACGGAAGTCGGAGAATACACCTTCAAAGATTTCTTCAAGCTTATCTTTAAGAATCTCAGTAATTGAGTTCTGCACATCAAGTCGCTTGTAGTAAAGCTCAATTTCCTCATCATCGTCAACTACAAGAACAGGCATTTCATCGTAAGAAAGCAAGTTGCCTGCACCATCTGTTACAGTGATATTGTCCTCTTCGAGACCGGGAACTGCGGTTCTTACAAGGTTGTAGATACCCTTTATTGTATCATTGGTCAGCTCGTGTTCAATCTGTAAAAGCACAGAAGCGGTTGCTTCTTCTCGTGTTCCACCGATGGTGTAGTTGTTTGTTTCGGGAATATTGAGAATAACAATGGCAGAATCAACGCCGTCATACATGGCAAGTGTTGCTCTGAGGTTTTCCTGAAGCTGCTGCTTTTCCAGCACACGCTTATCGGATTCCGTAGAGAACAGATCCTTGCCGTTTTCCCAAAGATCATAGTTGAAGGTTGATTTCGGGTAGCCCATGATACTGAGCTGAACTCGAAGGTTTTCGACATCTTTCTTCGGAACTATAATATCTCCGTTATCGTTATATGTAACTTCGGTAGCACCCAGATCATTCTGCACAATTGCAAGAATTTCGGTTGCTTCCTCAGGACTGGCACCTGGGTATAAAACGGCATAATCTGTACGTGTTGCAAGAACAATGGCAATAATCGCCGAAATTACAACAACACCCAGCACAGAGAAGAAAATTATATGTCCCTTTCTGCCCATGTCGGTCCATTTGGTTTTAACGCCGCCAAGTATTTTGGTAAGCGTCTCTTTTACTTTATCCATTTATATGCTCCCTGAATTTTTTTAGGAATAATCAGATACTCATTCTCATAATTTCGTTATATGCGTCAACCGCCGCATTCTTAACGTTAACAAGTAACTGAGTTGCAAGCTCAGCCTTTGTGATATTAATCTGCAATTGTTCCAGACTGTCTGTATCACCAAGCATAAGATTCATCATATCCTGAGTTTTGGCAGCCTGTGCATCAGCAGCATTGTCCCAAAGCCCCTTCATTGCGTCAAGAAATGTGGGTTCTTCGGGCTTGACCTCCTGAACAGCTTCCTCTTTCGGAATAATGCTTTCAAGAGGTTGAAGAGGTGTTATATTTGAATTTAATGGGATTATATACATAAATTAATCCTTTCGCGCAGAAAATTACTGTCCGATGGTAAGAGCCTTTGTAGCAAGAGTCTTTAAGCTGTTGAAAATTGTAAGATTTGCTGTATAGGACTGTGTAGTCGCAAGCATATCAATCTGTTCTTCTGCCACATCGACATTAGGAAGATAATAGTAACCATCTTCATCTGCATCGGGGTGGGAAGGGTCATAAACAGGTGTGGGAGGAGTAGGATCCTCTACGATTTCGGTGAGGAGAACACCCTCGCCTGTTGTCTTATCAGGCTTACCTGCAAGCGGTTTGAGTTCATTCAGACGTTCAGCAACCATTGAACGAAAATCAATAAGGCTGTCTCTGTCTGTTTCATAGGAAACATTTTCGGAGAATACAACGTTCTGTCTTATGTAAGGTCCGCCCTCAGCGGTACGTGTGGTTTCTGCATTTGCTACGTTCTGTGCAATTACATCAGCTCTTGTACGCTGTGCAATCATACCGGAAACGGCAACATCAAGATTACTTAAAAAAGCCATAACATATCCTTTCTGCTATTACTGACGCGACATTGCTGTACGCATCATATTGAATTCGGAATTCATCTGCTTGATTATAGCTTCATACTGAATAGCATTCTTTGCGAAGAGAGCCTGCTGTGTATCAGAGTCAACATTGTTTCCGTCTGGCTGATCCTTAGTATTATCATCAACATAAACTGTGGATTCAAGTTCAAGTCTCTTCTTTCCTGTGGAAACGCCGTTGCTGTCCATCTGATCTTTAAGAACGCCTGCAAAATAGAGGTACTTGCACTTATAATCGGGGGTATCCTGATTAGCTATATTGTGGGCAATGATATTCTGCTGCTGACTTAAAAGATTTATTCCCTGTTCCATGATACGAAACGAGGTATAATCAAAAAGTGCCATATGAACGCCTCCTGTAAATTTCCACCGCTGTATTATATCAATATATGGACATAATACCTTATTTTAATTATACATATAGTATTATACTACACTTTATAATGTTTTTCAATGGTTTTCACAAAATTTTTTCCTCTTTTAACAAAAAATCTCACAACCCGACAAAATCCGGCTGTGAGATTGTATATTCTTACGTTTTTAAAGGAAATTTTTACCATTTTCTGCTGTAATTGAAATCCTCCGGCATAACTCTGGGCTTGGCTCTCCTGCGGATAAAATCAGCCTCTTTGAATTGGTAAGGCTTAGGAGCAGGAATTTCCTCGAATCTCGCCTTGCCTTCCTCAAAGGATTTACACAGATTTACAGGATTACCGAAAACGGCGGGAATACGTACTTCGCCAAGGCTTTCAAACCCGCTTTCATTAAGCAATTCTCTGTCAAACAATATTTCTCCGTCTTTCACATGATAACCGAGGTTATAACTATTCATGCAATAATGCCGTATTTTTCCTGTTATAATCGCGTATTTTCCATTTTTAGATACCTTTGCTTCCGATAAAGCGGAGAAAGGAATATAATATATATCACGGATAATTCTTTTCTCACCCAAAACACGATATTCGCCTGCATAAGAGCTGTAAACAGCGGTTTTAAGCTGAATGTCCACATATGTATAACGGCTTCTGCGGTTTATTTTGTGCCATGTAATCGTGGCCGTACCGAAGCAAACCAGCATACCGGTAAGGATTGCCGCACACACGATAACCAGCATCTGCATAATAACGTCATAATTTCTTGCTGTAAGAAAGTTAAAAATCAGAACAATAAAAGCGGCAACGCATATTTCGGCACAAAAACAGGCCGTGATAAGCATAATATTTCTTGCCTTTTTTCGCAGTTTCAAAGGCGAAAAGTGATAAAACCAGCGCATAACCGCCCTCCTTGTCCCGGATTTTATTCAAGTATAACATAAAAAACATTCAATTGTCAAAATTCCCACGCAATTCGTGAAATTGCATAAAATAAATCATATGCCGTGAACTTTTAAAAGTGTTTTTTTGTGCAGAGTGCCAATTCTTATGGCAACCTGCCGTTTTTTCACAATCAGAGAAAAAATTTTACTGTCTGCTATTGACTTTTTTGTGCATTTTAATGTATAATTAATAATAATCGGTTCCTGCATTTATTCTTTTCAGCAGGACTTGTCCTGTGTGAAAAGGAGGTATGAGGATGTTCGATAAAAGTAAAATTTATAAAATCGAAGTAACTTCTCCCGGCGGCAGAAAACTTGCCGTTGCAGAAAAGGATCAGTTCTCGTTCCCTCGTCTTTTTGTGAATGATATGCCGGTGAATAACGTTATTATCATGAAAGGAAAACGATTCCCCGAGCTTGAAATTGACAAAGCAATATACGTTGTCACCTACATGAAAAACGGCGACCGTATCCGCTACCCCGCCGCAGTAAGAATGTCCCTTGTTGACCAGCTGAATGTTCAGCTAAGAAGTGACTATGGTACTCTTATGGAGGAACGACGCAGGTACTTCAAGGTTGAATCCGATATCGAATGTCAGGTACAAGGATACATCCGCGATGATAACTACGTTGAGTTCAACAAAGCGGTTGACGGCTCAATCAAAAACATCAGTATCGGCGGAGTTTATCTGAACTGTGAGGAGGTTACTTTCTCACCTCACGACATTCTTGATCTGAGTTTTTATGTTGAAGGAAATCCCATAAGCATATATGCTGAAGTCCTGAGAGTTCAGCGTGTCAACGGAACTATTGACGGGTACGGATGCCAGTTCCAGAACGTAGATCAGAATCAGGAAGAAGTTTTCGGACATTTCGTTTATACAATCCAGCTTCAAAAACGAATTGAAGAACTTGAAAAGGAAGAAATGCGTGAAGAAGCACTTTCACGTATCAAGGATCCTGATGAAAAGTAAATACGAAGCCAGAGGCTTCTTTTAGACAGTCATTACTGCCAATAAAATATATCAGCCGGCGGATAGTCCGTCGGGAAAGGAATGGTTTTCAAATGAACATTAAGGTTAAAACAGCGTTGCGTGTTGTCCTGATCGGAGTAACGGTACTTCCGCTTATTCTCCTCATGGTAGTTGCAGGTCTGAATATTTTCGGCTTTGCAAACACCACGATTGTATCCGAAACAGGCGTTGCAGGTTACGCTCACAGCGCAGGTGTAATCAACATTCTCGAGAGTTATCTCGGAGATGCAAGAGCACTTTCTGCTGTACCCTCAGTGGATAAGGCCGTATCCGACCTCAACTCTGTTAAATCCGAAATAAGCGGTATCCGTGACAGCTACAAGGCTAACCGTGTAAACATACTTGATGTTGTCGTTACAGACGATGAAGGTATTATCATTACAGACGGCATCGGCTCCGCAGCAGGCACACATTTCTTTGCATACAGCGAAGAATGGTCCAACAGAGAAGGCGCTTTTGTATCTGATATTTATACAGCTAATGCCGAATACGGCAAGGATCTTTTCGTTACAACCGCTAAGACAGCAAACGGAAACGGCTATGTTTCCTGCGTAGTTGACTTAGCTCCTGTTACATCCTACATAGCCGGTTGTTCTTACCTTGACTACGGCGCACTTGTAATTTCTGACGGCACAAAGCTTATTGGCAGCGGCGGTGTTGCAGATCTTTCCGCTTCTGGTCTTGCAGACGGTCTTAAAAATAAGGTTCCTACAATGATTACCGAAGCTTTTGATTCCAACTATAAGGAAATCAACGATTATGGTTATCTCGGCGCATACGGTAAGGTTTCCGGTTCCGACTGGGTATGGATGTCACTCTTTGCTTCATCCAGAGCTACCGAGGCTGTTCTCCCTGTTTTCTTAGTAGGTCTTATCATTCTTGTTGCGCTTGCACTTGTATGTGTTCTTGTAATGATCCTTATGACAAGAAAGGTTATTAATCCTCTTACCGACATGATTGCCACCATGAAGGACATCAACGGCGGTAACCACTCCGAACGTATCAATACTGCCGGAATGGGTAAGGAATTCGCAAGAATGGGTAACACCTTCAACGATCTTATGGATGATGCTCTTTTAAGCGATGAACTCCACAGAACAGTATCCAACCTTTCCGATAACATGCTGTTTGAATACGACTTCGTTAAGGAATCCATGTTCGTATCCGACAACTTCAAGGAAAAGTTCTCTCTCGATTATTCAAATGCTACTGTAAACAACAGCAAGTTCATTGATTCTCTCATGAACGAAGATGATGCTGAACGTTATAAGAAGGACATTAACACACTCCTCAAAACAAAGGAAGATATTGGCGGCGAATATCAGATTAAAGATGCTTCCGGTCAGGACACATGGGTAGCTATGAAGGCACACTGTGTAACAGACCGTCTTGGCGAAATCATCCGTGTAATCGGTGTCCTCACAGATATCAACCAGGAAAAGAACGCAGCCCTCAAACTTGCGGAACGCGCAAGCTACGACTTCCTCTCACAGCTCTATAACAGAAACACATTTGAACGTGAATTCCAGGCTGAGCTTGAAAGAAATCAGAACCAGAAGGTTGCTGCATTGTTCCTTGACGACGATGACTTCAAGTTCATCAATGACCGTTACAGCCATGCAGTAGGCGACGAAGTAATCAAGTACGTTGCAGATGTAATCAAGAGCAAGACCGGTGACACAGGCTTTGCAGGACGTTTCGGCGGCGACGAATTCGTTCTCTGTATCTCTGATCCTAAGATGATTGAAAACCTCGAAGTTCTCTCTATGGACATCATCGATGACCTTTACAGCGGTTACTATTCTGCTTCTGTTGATGCAACTCTTAATATCAAGGCAAGTATCGGTATTGCGGTATCTCCCGAACATGGTACAGACGGAAGAACACTTATCGCTTGCTCCGACACAGCTATGTACTTCGTTAAGAAGAACGGTAAGGCTAACTACCATATCTACGATCCTTCCGACGAAGAAACAACACAGGGTGCACACACACTTTAATTATAGCTTAACACAAACACCCGCCGCACATACTTTATGTGCGGCGGTGACTTTTATTAAACAGAATTTTCAAAACGGAGGAAAAGATGGCGAAAGTTATTGCTGTTACTAATCAGAAAGGCGGCGTAGGAAAAACCACTACCTGTGCATCCCTTTGCGGCTGTCTTGCAGCTCTCGGTAAAAAGGTACTTGCCATTGACCTTGACCCTCAGGGCAATTTCAGTTTCAGCCTTGGAGCAGATGCAGATGACGGCTATACAATATATGACGTTTTCAAAGGAAATGCAGACATTTATGATACTGTGCGTCATTGCAGCTGTTGTGACGTAATTCCCGCAAATATTCTGCTTTCAGGCGTGGAGCTTGAACTTACATCAGTGGGAAGAGAATATATTCTGAAAGAGCATCTGGCTACCATTTCCGATAGCTACGATTACGTGATAATCGATACTCCCCCTGCTCTTTCCATTCTCACAATCAATGCATATAATGCGGCAAATTATCTGATTATACCAATGATTGCAGAAATCCTTTCATTACAGGGTATTGCTCAGCTTAAAGAAACAATTTTTGCTGTAAAGAAATATTACAACAAATCTCTTGAAATTCGTGGAATCCTTCTCAATAAGTATAATCCCCGTCTTATTCTCACAAAAGAGGTTGAAGAACTTGCAAATATCATCGCTGAGCAGCTTGATACAGATGTATTCGAGCAGAAAATCTCAGGCAGCGTAATTCTGGCCGAAGCTCCCGCTCACGCAAAAACCATTTATGAATATGCGCCTCGTTCAAAGGCGGCAAGAGAATATATGAATCTTACATACGAAGTTTTAGGCATTGAAAAGCCCAAGACAACTGAAAAGAAATTAGGCAGAGGCAGACCCAGAAAACAGCGGAGGCCGGATGAAGAATGAGGAGCGCAAAAACCGATAAAATCCTTAATCTCATAGGAGCTGGCTCAACCGACAATTCAAATCCCCTGCTCCGTATTCCCGAAAAAGAGGAAATAATTCCTGTTTTTGTTAAAACAACTCCGGGAACTCAGCTTGTAAACATTGTTTTTCTGCTCCTTAACGAGCAACTGGGAACAGTTATGGAACGCTTTCATTGTTGCACCTGCGATAAATGTGCAGCAGCGGTAAGCCTTGAAGTAATGAAACGCTATCCTCCCGTAATTGTTAAGGTTAAACGCAAAAGTGATGCTGATGAGGTGAACAGGGTTGCTGCTGAACACCGTTCGGATATTATTTCAGCTCTTACAAAGGCGGTAATTACAGTAAAGGCAAATCCACCTCACAGATCTTCTTAATTTAATAGCAAAAACGGTCACAGATTACTGTGACCGTTTATTTTTATATATCATCATCTTTTTTGAAAGCTTCATTTTCTGCCCAGAGGTTTTCAAGCTTTACAAGGGTTGTATCAAGCTGAGGACGACAGCGCATACCAACCGCCACGAGAAGTGCGTTAATAAGGCTGAGCGGTGCTACAAGGCTGTCCGCAAAGCTCACCATGTCGCTCTTTGCAAGAAGAAGCTCATCTGCATATTCCGCAAGTGGCGAGGTCATACTGTCAGTAATGGCAATAATATCCGCACCCTGCTTTTTAGCGTAGGCGGTAGCTGTAATTGTATTTTTAGAATAACGAGGGAATGATAAAGAAATCATAACATCATTTTCCCCTATACGAAGCAGGCTTTTTAAAATGCCGCTTGAATTGATGGGAGTAACATAGATAACATTTTCGAATGCAAGACTAAGATAATTATGCAGGAAACGAGAAAGAATATCACTACTCATTGCACCAAAAATATAGATTTTTTCAGCAGATACTATCTTATCAACTGCTCGGTTGAATGTATCCTCGGATATGTTTTCCAAGGTTGCACGAATACGGTCCATATCCTGAGTGAGTACGTTTTTTATGAGATTCTCACCTGCAAGACGGTCACTGGCAATATCCAGTCTCTGTAAAGTCGTAAGACGGTTTTTGCTGTAATTCTGAAGTGCCTTCTGCATTTCGGGATAACCTTCAAATCCCATTTCAATAGCAAAACGCACTACTGTGCTTTCGCTAACATTTACCGCTGCGCCAAGTTTAGCGGCGGTCATAAAAGACGCCTTTTCATAGTGGTTTATGATAAAATCCGCAAGATATCTCTGACTTTTTGAAAATTCGGGAATACGGCTTTCAATGTCCGCAAGAAGATTGTTATTCATCTTCTGAATCCTCCTGATTGCTTTATTGCTCTACTAGACTAATTATACTACATCATGACAAAAAATGCAAGAGATTTTTATAATTCCTGCAAAATTTTACTATTCTTTACCACTCTTGATTTTTGATAAATAGAATGATATAATGAAGTATACAGCTTATAACCTGAGGAAAGGTAAAATAAATGGAAAAAAATTTTGATTGCATAGTAATCGGAGCAGGTGCGGCGGGAATGTTTGCGGCAATAACCTCTGCTTCCGAGGGATATAAAACAGCGATAATCGAGCCTAATGAAAAGGTAGGCCGAAAGCTTGCGATAACTGGCAAAGGTCGTTGCAATGTCACAAATAATTGCGATACAGATACTGTAATGAAGAATGTCCCCCGAAATCCCCGCTTTCTTTACAGCGCATTGTCAATGCTTTCACCGGCTGATGTTATGGACTTTTTTGAAAATGAAGGAGTAAAGCTTAAAACCGAAAGAGGCAACCGCGTTTTCCCTGTTTCAGATAAAGCATACGACATAGTTGACGCACTTTTTTTCAGAATGAAGCGTGAAGGAGTAACCCTGATACATGCCAGGGCTGATGAAATAACTGCCGAAAACGGCTATGTAACTGGCGTTAAAACAGATAAAGGCTTTTTTGAAGCACCAAAGGTTATTCTCGCTACCGGCGGAATGTCCTATCCTGTTACCGGTTCAACGGGAGACGGATATAGAATGGCGGAAAAATTAGGTCATACAATAACCCCTCTTAAACCCTCTCTTGTTCCCATTGAAACCAAGGAAAACTGCGCAGAAATGATGGGTCTCAGCCTGAAAAACTCTGTTCTTTCTGTAAAGGATAATAAGAAAAATAAGACTATTTTCAGCGAGCTGGGTGAAATGATTTTTACTCACTTCGGAGTATCAGGTCCTCTCGTTCTCAGCGCAAGCTCACGCATGGAGGATATAGAAGAAGGTAGATATACTCTGTATATTGATCTGAAACCTGCCTTATCCGAGGAACAACTGGACAGCCGCGTTCAGAGAGACTTTCTTGAACGAAAGAATATGCAGCTTGATAACGCATTACGTAAGCTTCTTCCGGAAAAGATTATTGCACCGCTTTTAAAAAAATGCGGTATCAATTCCGAAAAACAATGCAACAGCGTAACAAGAGAAGAACGCTTATCTCTTGTCCGTTCTGTAAAGGCTTTTAACTTAACTCCTGTGAGCTACCGCCCTATTTCCGAAGCAATAATAACAGATGGCGGCATTTGCATAAAGGAAATCAATCCCAAAACAATGGAATCAAAGATAGTAAACGGACTTCATTTCGCGGGAGAGATTATTGATGTAACAGGATTTACAGGCGGCTTCAATCTTCAAATTGCATTTTCCACAGGGTATGCCGCAGCACATAATGAATGGTAAGGAGAATTTATGAAAAGAGTAGGAATTGTTGATGAAACACGTGGGCTTGCGGTTATTTCCATGGTAATCTATCATCTTTATTTTGACCTTGTTTATTTCTACGGAGTAAATATGGGGCAGCTCGTGGATACAATCCTGAGCGACTGGTGGCAGCCTCTCATAGCAGGTACATTCATATTTGTTTCGGGAATTGCCGCTAATTATTCAAAGAACAACTTCAAGCGTGGTGTTATCTGCTTCTTCATAGGTATGGCATTCACTTTCGCCACATCTTTTATAACACCTCATGCACCTATTTATTTCGGTGTGCTTCATTTTCTTGGAATTTCGATGATGATTTACGGCTTTATCGGTAAATATACAAGCCGGGTGCCCTGGCTTGTAGGAATGATTGTTTTTGGGCTGTTATTCGTTCTCACAGTCAATGTTCCAAAGGGATATATGGGCTTTAACTGGCTGTTCAGAATTGATATGCCTGATTCGCTTTACGGCGCAAGGCTTTTATTCCCTCTTGGCTTCCCTTCTGCAAGTTTTTCAAGCCTTGATTATTTTCCTCTCCTGCCCCATTTTCTTTTATTTATGGCAGGTTCATCCCTAGGTGTTCTGTTCAGATCTGGCAGAGCCGCAAAGGGTATGTATATGACAAGATTTTCAAAACTTGCATTCATAGGCAGACATGCACTCTTAGTCTATATTCTTCACCAGCCTGTGCTGATTGTAATCCTTGAACTTATTTTCAAGTGCCTCGGTAAACCTACTATGTTTATCTGATAAAACCCAGTATTTGCACATCAAAATGCGGGACTGCTATCGCAGTCCCGCATTTCGTATTTTCCGCTATCGCGGAAAATACAATTATGCGCCTGGCGGCGCACCTCACATTCCGCCTGTATTTATACGCCTAGCTCCTCTCTTGACCTCTTCTACACGCTCCCTGTCAAACACAATAACCTCATTTACGCCTTCCAGTATTTCCTCGGAAACCGGGTTTTCCACAAGTTTTGTGATAGTACGGCTTAGATTTCTTGCCCCGTACCTTCTGCTATATCCCGCTTTTGCAATCTCCCTTACAGCTTCATCTGTGATTTCAAGTCTATGTCCCGCTTCTCTTACTCTTTCTTGAAGCTCCGATAACATATTGCAACAAATTTCAAGCACGTTTTCTTCTGATAATGGATGAAAATATACTATTTCATCAATTCGGTTAAAAAACTCAGGATTAAATACATTCCTTATCTCACGCTCGCCTTGTTCCTCTGATTTTCCTGCAAAGCCTATTCCGGAGGATTGAGCCTGGCGAGAGCCTGCATTAGTAGTCATTATTATTATACAGCTTTTAAGACTTGCTTTTCTGCCGTCTGCTGCGGTTATATGCCCGTCATCCAGCATCTGCAAGAACAAATTCAGCACATCCGGATGCGCCTTTTCTATCTCATCAAATAAAATAACACTGTGCGGCTTCTTTCGTACCGCCTCTATAAGCCTTCCACCGTCTTCATAGCCTGCATATCCGGCCGGCGCACCTATAAGAGCTGATACAGTATGCTTTTCCATAAATTCCGACATGTCAAACCGTATAAGCGCAGATTTGCTCCCGAACATTAGTTCAGATAGTGCCTTTGAAAGCTCGGTTTTACCTACTCCGGTAGGTCCTGCAAAAAGAAATGTTCCAAGAGGGCGGTTTTTAAGGCTTATTCCAGACTTGCTTCGTTTTATCGCCGAGCTTATGACAGCTATGGCTTCATCCTGTCCGATTATTCGTTTTTTCAGCTGATTGTCAAGCTCACCTATATTTACGCCATAACTGTATTCGGCACTTACAGGAACTCTGCTATGCCTTTGCACCGCTTCGATTATCTCTTTTTCTGTAACTTCCCCCAGGATTTGCTCTTTTTCAGACAAAGCCTGCATCTTCTCTTCAAGCTTACGTTCCTTTTCTCTGATTTTTGCGGCAAGAGCAAAATCCTGCAAAAGAACGGCTGTTTCCTTTTCTTCCGATAAAGATTTCAATTCGTGAGAAATAACATTTATAGCAGGTCTCTTTTCATACTCTGCAATCTTTACCGTTGCACAAGCTTCATCTATCAGGTCAATTGCTTTATCGGGTAGCCGTCTGTCTTCTATATATAAGGATGACAGCTTTACGGCCGCTTTGACAGCCTCTCTGC
The DNA here is from genome assembly GCA_045579565.1 of Ruminiclostridium sp. Lineage (GTDB taxonomy): Bacteria > Bacillota > Clostridia > Oscillospirales > Ruminococcaceae > Ruminiclostridium_E. The sequence goes on along the minus strand of JAZNML010000060.1, from coordinate 8,584 downwards.
TTACCGAAACCCCGTGGAACTGCTCGTATTTTTCCTGTATTCCTTGGATAATGCTTAGCGTGGTCTCCTCATCCGGCTCTTCTATGGATATTGGCTGAAAACGGCGTTCAAGAGCATTGTCCTTCTCGATATATCTGCGGTACTCATCGGTAGTTGTTGCGCCTATAACCTGTATATCTCCCCGCGACAAAGCTGGTTTAAGGATATTTGCCGCGTCAATTGCCCCCTCGGCTGCTCCCGCACCTACAAGTCCATGTATTTCATCAATGAAAAGAATAATTTTTCCCGAATGACAGACTTCTGATATGACGTTTTTCAATCTATCCTCGAAATCACCTCTGTACTTTGCGCCCGCAATCATAGACGGAATATCAAGGGTATATATCCTATGCGTTCTGATATCTTCAGGAACATCTCCTGACGCAATCCTGAGAGCAATCCCCTCAACCACAGCGGTTTTTCCCACACCGCTCTCCCCGATAAAGCAGGGGTTGTTCTTTCTGCGTCTTAAAAGCACCCTGATCGCTTCGGAAATTTCCTTGTCCCTGCATAAAACAGGATCGAGCTTTCCGTTCTCCGCCTGTGCAGTAAGGTCAATGCCGTATTTTTTCAGGTAACAAAGCTTTTCCTCACGTTTTTCGCTTTTTAAAAACCTGGTATCATTTACCTTTATATCTTTTACAAATTTTTCTGTATTTACACCTGAATCTCTCAACATCGAAAAAGCACAGCTGTCCTCTTCGCTCAATATGGCAAGAAGAATATACTCCGTTCCTGCGGATTTTTTACTGTCCTGTCGTGCAAATTCTAGTGCTTTTTCAAGAATACGCTTTGCACATGGAGAAAAATCGCGTACTGTAAGCTTTGTGGCAATCCCCTTCCCCATTTCTTTTTCTATTCTGCCTTGTATATCCTTTTCGTTTATACCATTTCGTGCAAGTAATAACGATGCTGCTCCTTCCTTACCTGCCGCAAGACCATAAAGAATATGCTCGCTGCCTGCAAAGGTATGTCCAAGCCTCATAGCAAGATTAAGAGCATTTGTAAGCGCGGTGTTAGATTTTTCTGTAAAGCCTCTGAATTCTGTCATTGTTTTTCCTTTCGAAATAATAGTTGTAACATTTTTTTAAAAGTCTCATATATTATATTATGAAACGTTTCATAAATATTTAATCAGGAGGACTTAATCATGTTTGGTAACAATAGCTGTATCTGGATCATCGTTCTTATTCTCTTATTCTGCTGCTGCGGTAACGGTTGCGGCGGTTACAACACCGCTAACAACAGTGATTGTGGCTGTGGCTGTGGTTGCAACAACAACGGTTGCTGCTAAGAGCGACGAAAAAGGGGCGGCAACAGCCGCCCCTTAAAAACGCAACCGCACGGCAAACTGTACCGTGCGGTTTTCTTTATATATCTTTTGTTCTACATATATAATAAGGCAATGCCTTATTTTTTACTTGTTTGTAATGTTAACATCCAGCTTGTTGTAGGGAACTTCGATACCGTCTTTAATGAACTGTCTGCGGATAGCTTCGATAGAATCAAAATAAATATCCCAGTAATCAGCAGACTTACCCCATAAACGAACTGTAATACCAACGCTGCTTGAATCCATGCTGCAAAGACGGATAAAAGGAGCCTTGTCTCCGTCGCGGATAATCTTAGCATCTCCTTCGATTGCCTTCTTGATAGAAGCAATAGCGCGGTCAAGGTCTTCACCGTATGTAATGGAAATAGTATGGTCAACACGACGTGTTTCGGGATCAGAGAAGTTTACTACAACTGCGGAGGAAGCTACACCGTTAGGTATGAAAATCGCCTTGTTGTCCACAGTCATAATTTTTGTATAAATAATAGAAATAGCTTCAACTGTTCCCTCTTCGCCGCTACACTTGATATAGCTGCCTACCTTGAAAGGCTTTTCGATAAGAATAAGGAAGCCACCTGCAAGGTTGGACAAGCTGTTTTGAAGCGCAAGACCAACTGCTACACCTGCTGTTGCCACAACAGCAACGATAGAGTCCATAGGAACGCCCATGAATGTGAGGACAATAATAATTACAAATACATTAAAAACAATTTTTGCGGCAGACTGAACAAAGCGTGAAATAGTTACATCAAGCTTTGACTTCCCCATAGCCTTGCCCATAACTTTGAGTACGATTTTTGAAATAATCATACCGATTGCAAGAATAACAATTGCAATAATAATTGTAGGAAGCTTTCCTACAAAGCTGTCCCAGATGCTGTTAATCATGTCGCCTACACGATTAACGCTCTGTTCTGCGGCTTCAACGCCGTCAGCGGCAAGTAAATTTAATAAATTCATGCGAATCTCCTTAAAAACAGTAAAGCAGGCGCACTGACAAAGGCGGTAAGAATCCGCCTTGTCCTGCTTTCCTGCTCCACACTTAATAATTATTTCTATATTATACGCAACCCTGAGCCTTCATAGCTTCTGCAACCTTTAAGAAACCTGCAATATTAGCACCTGCAACCAGGTCATCACCGAGACCGTATGTCTTAGCAGCGTTTACGGAAGCTTCGAAGATGTTCTTCATGATTGTTTTGAGCTTAGCGTCAACTTCTTCTGCTGTCCAGCTGTATCTCATAGAGTTCTGAGACATTTCGAGACCGGAAACTGCAACACCACCGGCATTAACAGCCTTGGAAGGAGCTACAACAACGTTCTTGGATTTGAGGTAAGCAACAGCTTCGTTTGTTGTAGGCATGTTGGATACTTCTACGTAGTACTTAACACCGTTAGCAACGATCTGTTCTGCTTCTGCCATGCCAACTTCGTTCTGAGTAGCGCAAGGCATGATAATGTCTGCCTTTGTGCCCCAGGGCTTCTGACCAGCAAAGAACTGAACACCAAACTTATCAGCGTAATCCTGAACTCTGTTACGGCAGGAAGCACGCATTTCAAGCATATAATCAATCTTTTCAGGTGTGTTGATACCATCAGGATCGTAAACATAACCGTCAGGACCGGAGATTGTAACAACCTTACCGCCGAGCTCTGTAACTTTAAGCGCAACACCCCATGCAACGTTACCGAAACCAGAGATAGCAACTGTCTTGCCCTTGATGTCATCACCGAAGTGCTTGAGCATTTCTACTGTGTAGTAAACCGCACCATAACCGGTAGCTTCGGGACGGATAAGAGAACCGCCATACTGGATGCCCTTACCTGTAAGAACGCCTGTAAATTCGTTTCTGAGTCTCTTGTACTGACCGAACATGTAGCCGATTTCACGAGCACCTACGCCGATATCACCAGCGGGAACGTCGAGGTCGGGACCGATGTGGCGGGAGAGCTCTGTCATAAAGCTCTGGCAAAAACGCATAACTTCTCCGTCGGACTTACCCTGGGGATCGAAGTCGGAACCACCCTTACCACCGCCCATGGGGAGAGATGTTAAGGAGTTCTTGAATGTCTGCTCAAAGCCTAAGAACTTAATGATACCGCTGTATACGTTGGGAGCAAATCTGAGACCGCCCTTGTAAGGTCCGATAGCGGAGTTGAACTGTACACGGAAACCTCTGTTTACCTGTGTCTTACCGTTATCATCTACCCACGGAACGCGGAAAATAATCTGTCTTTCAGGTTCTACGATTCTTTCGAGAACACCTGCATCAATAAAATCGGGGCGCTGTTCAACAACAGGTTCGATGCTTTCTAAAACTTCTGTTACTGTCTGAATGAATTCAGGTTCGCCTGCATTTCTTTTCTTAACTCTTTCAAGTAAGTCGTTAAGATACTGGTTCTTGATTGCCATTGGAAATTCCTCCTGTAAAAATAATTTTCCGCCATATGTATACGATAATATGACGATAATTTAATCAACAATAGCATCATACCACATTTTATGCTTTTTTGCAATATGTTTATAGAAAAAATTTCAAATTTTTTCAAAAAACCGCAAAACACAATATGACAAGCTTAAAAAATGGCAGGATTTTGTGCAAAATATTTCATAGTTTTATGTTTTCGACATTAAATTAACACATTGACAAATTATATAAAAAAAGGTATAATTGATTTAAGTATAAATTCACTGTCTGTGAAAGGAAAAATGCTATGGAAAGCTTCAAAATTGCATCGGTTTTCAGCGATAGAATGGTACTCCAAAGAAACAAAAACATCAATGTTTTTGGCACTGGTACAGAAGATTCGGTTGTTACTGTAGAATTTGACGGAAATATTGCCAAAACCGTTGTAAAAAATGGTAAATGGCTTGCTTTTCTCCCTCCTCATGAAGCAGGAGAAGGATATGAAATGACTATCTGCTGTAATGGTGCAGAAAAGCATTTTTCAGATATAGCCGTGGGCGAAGTATGGCTTGCAGGCGGTCAGTCCAACATGGAATACGAGCTTCAAAACTGTACAACAGGTAAAGCTCACCTTGAAAATGACAATCCCCGTGTCAGATATTATTATACCCAGAAAAACGCATTTATCGACGAGAAATTTCTTGAAGACGAAGCTAAAATGGGCTGGACAAAATTTGAAGGCGATTCTCCTAAATGTTGGTCTGCGGTTGGATATATTTTTGCTAAAGAGCTTTCCGAAAAACTCGGATGTGTTGTTGGTGTAATCGGCTGTAACTGGGGCGGTACAAAGGCTTGTCATTGGATGAGCCGTGAAAGTCTTGAAGCAGACATTGATATGAGACATGACCTTGACCTTTACGATGAAGCGGTCAAGGGACAAACTCTTGAAGAGCTTGACAGAATTTATCAGGACTATGTTGATTACCACACAGAATGGGAAAAGAAGAGTGCTGTATATTATTCCACTACCGAAAATCCTACCTGGGACGGTTGCCTTGAATATTGCGGAGAAAACAAATACCCGGGTCCCCTCACTCCACGAAACCCTTTTCACGCAACTGCGCTCTATGAAAGCATGATAAAGCGTGTTGCTCCATATACTATTGCCGGATTTATGTATTACCAGGGTGAAAGTGACGATGATAGACCTCAGTATTATTATAAAATGCTCAGAGGGCTTATTACTCTCTGGAGAGAGGACTGGGGCGATGACGAATTGCCGTTTCTCATTGTTCAACTTCCCATGCATCGTTACAGCGCCGATGAGGACCGTAAGAACTGGTGCCTTATCCGTGAGGCTCAGGAAAAAGTATTCCATACTATAAAAAATACAGGACTTGCAGTAATTCTTGACTGCGGAGAATTCAACGAGATACATCCAAAGGATAAGGAACAGGTTGGCCACAGACTTTGCTTACAGGCTATGAATCTTGTTTACGGTGATAAAACCGAAAATGCATTTTCACCTCTTTACCGTTCACATCTTATCAAAGACGGAAAGATAGAAATCACCTTTGATTATGCCGAAGGCTTTGAATTAAAGGGTGAAAAGTGCGGATTTGAGATTGCTGGTGTTGACAATGAGTATAAAGTTGCAGATTTTATACTTACTGGTGATAAAATTCTTGTTTTTAACAATGAAATTGACAATCCTGTAAGCGTTCGTTATCAATGGACAAACTACGGAGATGTAACTCTTTATGGAAAGAACGGTCTCCCTGTTGCTCCGTTCAGAACCAAATAGGTTATGCACAACCAACCACACCATTAAGAAAGGAATGATTCATTTATGTTTGCAGGAGTATCCAGTGCTTCAATGTACCCTCTTCACACAGAAGATGCTGTTCGCGAGCTTGCAAAAATGGGTGTTCATAATGCGGAAATATTCATAAATGACATTTCTGAATCCGAAGGTGCGGTTTTTGAAGATATTGTAAAAACCGTCAAGGATTACAATATGAATATTGTATCTGTTCACCCCTTCTCCTCGCCTATGGAAAGCCTCTTCCTGTTCTCAGACTATGACCGGAGAAGAGATACATTAATAGATATGTATAAGCGTTATTTCCACTGTATGAACAGGCTTGGCGCAAAAATTTTCGTCTTACATGGTGCGATTTTAAGTACAAAATGCTCTGATGAGCGATACTTTGAACGCTACTCAATGCTTATGGACGTTGCAGAAACCTTCGGAGTAACTGTCGCACAGGAAAATATATGCTACTGTAAGAGCAAGGATCTTAACTTCCTTGATAATCTGCGAAAGACCTGCGGTGAAAGAACAAAATTCGTTCTGGATATAAAACAGGCGGTTCGCACAGGCATCACGCCTTTTGAAATAATCGACAGGCTTGGTAAGGATATAATCCACGTTCATATAAGCGACAACCGTGAAAATGCAGATTGCCTCCCCGTAGGAAAAGGTACATTTGATTTTGAAAAGCTGATAAATGAGCTTAAAAAACTGGATTATAACGGCGCATTGTTCATAGAGTTGTACCGAAACAACTATGGCGAGTATTCCGAATTATTTGACGGAATGATAAAAATTGAAGAAATTATTGCAAAAATTGACAAAAAGTGATATAATAATACAAAGAGTAATATTTTTGAAAGGTTAGGTTCTCATATGAAGTGTCCAGAATGCGGTTTTGACGACAGCAAAGTTATTGATTCCCGTCCCACAGACGGAAAAATCAGAAGAAGACGTGAATGTCTTTCTTGTAAGTGCCGTTTTACAACTTATGAAATTGTCGAGAACATACCTCTTATGGTAGTGAAAAAGGACAATTCATTAGAACCCTTCGATTCCCAGAAGCTTATTGACGGACTTCTCCGTGCTTCTGTAAAGCGCCCTATTTCTCTTAATCAGATCGAGGACATGGTATATGAAATCGAAGCAGAATTCAAGAATAAGCTCCAACGCGAAGTACCCTCCGATAAAATAGGCGAGGCAATTCTGCTTAAATTAAAGGATGTTGACAGCGTAGCATACATACGCTTTGCTTCTGTCTATAAGGACTTCTCGGATGCAGACAGCTTTATCAAAATCATTTCTGAACTCGAAGATAAATAAGAAACGGCGGACTTTTGTCCGCCGTTTCTTTACTATCTGTAATAAGTTTTTGCAAAATCCTTCATCATCTGAGAATACTTTGAATTAATCTGCTTACTTAAAGCTCTCCACTTCCAGTTTCCGCCGAGAGTTGAAGGAATGTTCATTCTCGCCTTATCGTCAAGCCCTATGACATCCTGCATAGGCACAATTGCAAGTCCCACACTACTCTTGTAAAGCTCACGTATAAATGCTTTGTTAAGCTTTTCAAAAAGCATGGGTTTAAGATATCTTCTGCACATTTCCTGACTCTTGGCATCCGCTGATTTGTACCAGCCCATAACAGTGGAATTATCATGTGTGCCTGTATATGCCACACAATTAGGCGGATAACGATGAGGTAGATGGTCATTGTCGTTAGATTCAGGGTTGAAGCCAAACTGTAAAACCCTCATTCCCGGGAATCCCGAAGCTTTAAGGAGCTCCTTTACACTGTCAAAAATATCACCTAAATCCTCAGCAATAATATTTATTTCCCCAAGCTGTGTCTTAACCTCGTTCCAGAGTGCCATACCCGGACCCTGTTCCCACTTGCCGTTAATTGCAGTCTTGTCGCCATAAGGCACAGCCCAGTATGTGTCAAATGCGCGGAAATGGTCAACTCTCACCACGTCGTAAAGCTGAGAGGCTTTTTTTATTCTGCTTATCCACCAGGAGAACTTTTCTTTCTTCATAACATTCCAGTCATAAAGGGGATTACCCCAGAGCTGTCCTGTTTCAGAGAAATAATCGGGCGGAACGCCTGCAACTCTCTTGGGATTAAGCCTTTCATCCATCTCAAAAAGCGATGTGTTTGCCCATACATCAGAACTATCCAATGCAACATAAATGGGAATATCGCCGATAATCTGAATGCCGTTCTTATTTGCATAGCTTTTCAGTCTGTCCCATTGGCTGTAAAAGGTGTACTGTATAAATTTCCAGAAGCCAATTTCATCTTTGAGACGCTCTCTTGCTTCTTCTAAGGCTTCGGGCTTTCTGAAACGAAGCTCATCGCTCCATTCGGTCCATGAAACAAGGTTGTTTTCGGTTTTAAGAGCCATAAACAGCGAATAGTCATCAAGCCATTCTGCCTCACTACGTTCAAATGCAAGAAATCCTGCATCTTCATTAAACTTTTTATAAGCGTTTCTGAGCAAGGTCATCTTTGAGCTGTTTACCTTGTCAAAATCCACACTGGAAGGATCCGTGCCAAAATCAGCCTGTTGACATTCAGCCTTTGTCAAAAACCCGCTCATTACCAAGGCATCAAGATCAATCAGCAGAGGATTACCAGCATAGGTTGAAAAAGACTGATAAGGCGAGTCGCCATATCCAGTCGGACCCACCGGTAATACCTGCCAATAGGATTGTCCTGCGCTTTTCAGCCAGTCCACAAATTTTTCTGCCTCATCACCAAAGGTGCCGATTCCATAAGGCGACGGAAGGCTTGTTATATGCATAAGAATACCGCAGCTGCGCATATATAAAATTCCTTTCAGATTAAAATGCACTCCGCCCTGTTCTTAAAGGACAGGGCGGAAAAATATTACTTGGATTTCTTTGTATCTGCCTGAGGTCTTGTCTTCCACATTGCCCAGAGGGGACCGCTGATGAAAATAGAGGAGTAAGCACCTGCTAAAAGACCTA
>JAZNML010000059.1:0-7482 GCA_045579565.1 Ruminiclostridium sp. | reverse complement strand
TAAGGGCCACAAGGGTCAGAACGCTCGTTCTGGCGGCGGCGTAAGAATTGGCTTTGAAGGCGGACAGATGCCTCTCGCAAGACGTATTCCTAAGAGAGGATTCAACAACATCTTCGCTACAAAGTACGCTATCATTAATGTATCCGATCTTAACAAGTTCGAGAACGGTACAGTTGTAGACGCAGAGCTTCTCAAGGCTTCAGGTCTTATCAAGAAGGAGCTTGACGGCGTTAAGGTTCTCGGAAACGGAGAGCTTACAGCTCAGCTTACTGTTAAAGCTGCAAAATTCTCTCAGAGCGCTGTAGAGAAAATTGAAAAGGCAGGCGGAAAGACTGAGGTGATGTAATGTGTTTCAGACTCTGAAACGTGCTTGGAGCGTACCGGAAATCCGTAAGAAGCTTCTTTATACATTACTCATGATTGTTATTTTCAGATTCGGAAGCGCTATTGCTGTTCCTTATCTCAATACCGAAGTTGTAGGTTTGTGGATGGATAACAACGCTACTGGCGGTAACTTCCTCGAATATCTGAATATAATCACCGGTGGTGCTTTATCACAGGCAACACTGTTCTCACTTTCAATCACACCTTATATCAACGCGTCCATTATTATACAGCTGCTGACATATGCGCTGCCTCCCCTTGAAAGACTCAAGGATGAGGGTGAAGAAGGACGTAAGAAAATAAATAAGATTACAGCATGTGTTGCACTTGCACTCTCAATCTTTATGGGTTATGCTTACTATCTTACACTCAAGAAAATGAATGTTGATGATGGTAATGGCGGAACTCTTCACGCTGTAAAGTATGACAGCGGCTGGGAGATGTGGTTTGCAGCAATCGTAATCATTGCTTGCTTTGTTGCTGGTTCATCATTCGTTGTATGGATGGGTAACAGAATAAGCGAAAAGGGACTCGGAAACGGCGTATCAATGCTTCTCTTTGCAGGTATCGCTGCAAGATTCCCCACCGACGCAGGTACACTTATCGGTCTTGTTAAGGAACAGCCTGCAAAATATCTCTTTGTAGCAATCGGCTACGTAGTATTCATTATTCTTGAATTCGCATTCATCGTTCTGATGAATGAAGCTGAAAGACGTATTCCAATCCAGTACGCTAAGCGTGTTGTTGGAAGAAAGCAGTTCGGCGGACAGAAGACACATATTCCGATTAAGGTTATGATGAGCGGTGTTATGCCTATCATCTTCGCTATGTCGTTTATGTCACTTCCCCAGACAATTCAGCTTTTCAATCCTATTGATGCAGAGTCTTCAAAGTTCTACATCAAGTTCTGCCAGTTCTTCAGTACACAGAGCTGGACATATGCAGTACTCTACTTCATTTTGATTATTGCATTCAATTACTTCTATGTTTCACTTCAGTACAATCCTACTGAAATCGCAAACAATCTTCGTCAGTCAAACGGCGGTATCCCAGGTATCAGACCCGGAAAGCCCACAGCTGACTACATCCAGAGAATTCTTTCCAAGATTGCTCTGGTAGGTGCAATATTCCTCGGAATTATTGCTATTATCCCGATTTTCTTCGGTATTGCAGATCAGAAGCTTGCTTCTCTCTCAATGGGAGGTACAACACTTCTTATCGCTGTAAGCGTTGCTCTTGAAACAACACGTACACTTGAATCACATCTTATGATGAGACACCATAAGGGATTCCTTTCATAAGATTTAAGGAGGATTTACAATGAATCTTATCTTTTTAGGCGCACCCGGCGCAGGTAAGGGAACACAGGCTGAGGTTGTATCCGAGGCACTTAACATTCCCCAGATTTCTACAGGAAATATTCTTCGTGAAGCCGCTAAGAACGGCACAGAGTACGGACTCAAGGCAAAAGCTGCTATGGACGCAGGTGCGTTGGTTTCCGACGATATCGTAATCGGAATCCTCAAAGAGCGTATTGCTGAGGACGACTGCAAGGAAGGCTTCATACTTGACGGCTTCCCAAGAACAGTTCCACAGGCAGAGGCTCTTGACGCTATGGGCGTTAAAATCGACAAGGTGGTTGAAATCAACGTAGCTGATGAAACAATCAAGCAGAGAGTTTCAGGCAGACGAGTTTGCCAGGGCTGCGGTGCTTCATACCACGTAGAATATAAGCCTTCAAAGGTTGAGGGCGTTTGTGATAAGTGCGGAGATGCTACAGTTATCCGTAAGGATGACCAGCCGGAGGTTGTTCTCGACCGTCTTGCAACATATCACGAAAAGACAGCTCCTCTCAAGGACTACTACGAGAAGCAGGGTAAACTTGTTACTGTAGAGGGACAGGAGGAAGTTGCTGATACTTCTAAACTCACTCTTGCTGCTGTAGGAGTAGAGTAATGAGCATTACTATAAAATCACAGTCCGAGTTAGCCATAATGCGTGAAGCAGGTAAGATTACCTGCGGCGCAATATGGTATGCGGGCGAAAGATTGAGAGCAGGAATGTCAACCCTTGACATTGATAAGCTTATTGGTGAATATTACGCCAAGCACGGCTGTAAATCCTGCTTTAAAGGTCTTTACGGATTTCCTGCAAATGCCTGTATATCAGTTAATGATGAGGTAATTCACGGAATCCCTAAAGCAAACCGCAGAATAAAGGAAGGGGATATCGTAAGCATCGACACGGGAGCATCGTACAAGGGCTTCAATGGAGATAGCTGCTGGACCTTCCCTGTGGGTAAAATTTCTGATGAAGCCAAGGCGTTGCTGGAGGTTACAGAGGCTTCTCTCTATGAGGGAATCGCACAAGCCAAGGCAGGGGCAAGAATCGGAGATATTTCTCATGCTGTTGAAGAGTATTGTGCTTCACGCGGCTACGGGATCGTAAGAAATTACTGCGGCCACGGCATCGGCAGAGAGGTACACGAATCACCCGAAGTACCGAACTGGGGTAAGCCCGCAAGGGGACCACGACTGGTATCGGGAATGACAATATGTATCGAGCCTATGATTAATGTCAAAGGCGACGATGTTAAAACTCTCAATGACGGATGGACCGTGGTTACGAAAAATGGTTCGCTGTCAGCTCATTTTGAGCATACAATCGCAATAACTCCTGATGGTCCTGTAATATTGACCACACCCTGACGATAGGGGGAATTTATTGTGGAGCTTAAAATAGGCTCGGTTGTAAGGGCAAAGGCAGGCCGTGACAAGGATTCGTTCTTTGTAGTGACGGCTGTTGAAAAGGAATACTGCTTTATAGCGGACGGAAAGAGCAGAAAGCTTACAAAACCGAAACGCAAGAATACAAAGCATATATCCCTTACAAACAGTATGATTGATATTAAAGATATAACTGATAAAAAGCTCAGAACACAGCTGAAAGAATTCGGCTGCGGTGAGTAAAGGAGGTTATCCCATGTCCAAGGAAGATGTAATCGAGGTAGAAGGCGTCGTTACAGACGCACTGCCCAATGCAATGTTTAAGGTAGAGCTTGAAAACGGTCACGAGGTTCTCGCTCACGTTTCAGGCAAACTCAGAATGAATTATATCAGAATAGTGCCGGGTGACAAGGTAAAACTTGAAATGTCACCCTACGATCTGTCAAAAGGTCGTATAACATGGCGTGTCAAGTAAGAAAGAGGAGGTATTTTCAATGAAAGTCAGACCTTCAGTAAAACCTATTTGCGAAAAGTGCAAGGTTATCAAACGTAAAGGCAGAATCATGGTTATCTGCGAAAATCCGAAGCATAAGCAGCGTCAGGGTTAATCTCTGGGCTAAGTAATGGAGGTAATTATATGGCAAGAATAGCCGGTGTTGATCTTCCGAAGAATAAGAGAATCGAAATCGGTCTCACTTATATCTACGGAATCGGTCGTCAGACTGCTACAGATATCCTCAACAATACAGGCGTAAATCCTGACGTAAGAGTTAAGGATCTCGCTGAGGAGGACGTAGCTAAGCTTCGTGACTATATCGATGCAAATTACACTGTTGAGGGTGATCTCCGTCGTGAAGTTGCTCTTAACATTAAAAGACTTGTTGAGATTCAGTGCTACAGAGGCGTTCGTCACAGAAAGGGTCTCCCTGTAAGAGGTCAGAGAACTAAGACAAACGCAAGAACTCGTAAGGGTCCTGTAAAGACAATCGCTAACAAGAAGAAGTAAGGAGGTATGAGCTTTGGCACAGCAGAAGGGTAAAAAGGTTTCTACAATCAGAAGACGTAGAGAGCGTAAGAATATCGAAAGCGGCGCAGTTCATATTCAGTCCACTTTCAACAATACAATCGTTACTATCACTGATACACAGGGTAACGCAATTTCATGGGCAAGTGCTGGTGAGCTTGGTTTCAGAGGCTCCAAGAAGTCCACTCCTTTCGCAGCTCAGACAGCTGCTGAAACAGCTGCAAAGGCAGCTATGGAGCACGGTCTTAAGTACGTAGAAGTATACGTAAAGGGACCCGGCGCAGGTCGTGAGGCAGCAATCAGAGCACTTCAGACAGTTGGTCTTGAAGTAAGAATGATTAAGGACGTAACTCCTATTCCCCACAACGGATGCCGTCCTCCCAAAAGAAGACGTGTCTAATCAAATGGAGGTGTTTTAAATGGCAGTACAGAAGGAACCAATTCTTAAAAAGTGCAGATATCTGGGCATCAGCCCTGCTGTTCTCGGTGTTTCCAAGAAGGAGTCTATCCGTTTCAAGAACGCTAACAACAGAAAGAAGATATCCGAATATGGTCTTCAGCTTAAGGAAAAGCAGAAGCTGAAGTTTATCTATGGCGTACTCGAAAAGCAGTTCTATCACTATTTCGAGATCGCTTCAAAGATGGAGGGTAAGGCTGGTGATAACCTTATCACAGTTCTTGAATCCAGACTTGACAGCGTTGTGTTCAGAATGGGCCTCGCTCTCACAAGACGTGAAGCAAGACAGCTCGTTGTTCACAGCCACTACACAGTAAACGGCAAAAAGGTAAATATTCCTTCCTACAGAGTTAAGGTTGGCGATGTTATCGCTCTCAAGGAGAAGGACAGAACTTCTGAGAAGTTCAAGGCTACAGTTGAAGAAACTAAGGACAGAATCGTTCCTACATGGCTTGACGCTAAGAAGGACGAATTCAGCGCAACTGTAACTCGTCTTCCCTCAACAGAGGACATCGACTACGAGGTTGCTACACACCTCATCGTCGAGCTTTATTCTAAGTAATCGGTTGATTGCTGAGATATACAGACTCGTAAAATTTAATTGCGAAACAGGAGGGTTTTTATGCTGGAAAAAATCAACAAGCCGGATATCGACATTGTCGAGCTTAAAAGTGACGGCAAATACGGCAAATTCGTTTTAGCACCGCTTGAGCGTGGATATGGTATAACTCTTGGAAACAGCCTCAGACGTGTGCTGCTCTCCTCACTTCCCGGTGTTGCGGTAACATCTGTAAAGCTTTCGGGCAAAGATGGTACTATACACCATGAGTTGTCAACAATTCCAGGCGTTAAAGAAGACGTTACGGAAATTATCCTTAGCATTAAAGGTCTTACAGCTAAGCTTTACGGTGACGGTCCAAAGACTGTTTACATTGAAGCAGAAGGCGAATGTGAGATTACAGCAGGGGATATAAAGGCTGACTCCGAGGTGAACATTCTTGATCCCGGTATGCACATTGCTACACTGGGCAAGGACGCAAAGCTCTACATGGAAATCACAATCGACAGAGGCAGAGGATATGTTTCCGCAGAGAGAAACAAGAAGCAGGTAAATCTTCCTGTTGATGTTATCGCTGTTGACAGCATTTACACCCCTGTACTTAAAGTGAACTACACAGTAGAGGACACACGTCTTGGACAGGTTACGGACTATGACAAGCTGACTATGGAGGTTTGGACAGATGGTACAATCTCCGCTAAGGAAGCACTTTCACAGGCTGCAAATCTTCTCAATGAGCATCTGAAGCTCTTTATTGACCTTTCAGAGGAAGCAGGTCTTGCTGAAATCCTCGTAGAAAAGGACGAAAAGGGCAAGGAAAAGATTCTTGAGATGACAATTGAAGACCTTGATCTCTCAGTTCGTTCATTCAACTGTCTGAAGCGTGCGGGAATTAATACAGTAGATGACCTCATCAACAAGTCTGAGGAAGAAATGATGAAGGTAAGAAACCTTGGAAAGAAGTCCTTCGACGAGGTCAAGGAGAAGCTCCAGTCACTGGGTTTTGACCTCTCCTCAGAGGAAGAATAATAAACGAACCTGTCTACAGGGCAGGATTACTATCACTTATAATGAAAAGGAGTGAAATACATGCCGGGTACAAGAAAGCTGGGCAGAACATCTGACCACAGAAAGGCAATGCTCAGAGGCATGGTAACTTTCCTTCTCGAGAACGGTCAGATTGAAACTACCGTTACAAGAGCTAAGGAAGTACGTGCTGTTGCAGAGAAGATGATTACTATCGGTAAGAACAACGATCTGCACTCCAAGCGTCAGGTAATGGCTTACGTAACAAAGGAAGCTGTTGCTAAGAAGCTTTTCGATGAGATTGCTCCCAAGTATGCAGAGAAGAACGGTGGTTACACACAGATCATCAAGATCGGTCCCCGCCGCGGCGACGCTGCTGAGATGGCTATCATCAAGCTTGCTGACTAATTTATATATATAATCTAAGCCGTCCGTTAGGGCGGCTTTAGTTTATGCAGAAAAAGTTAATCAAAAAAGGAACCGCATTATTAACGATTCCTTTTTGAATTTATTTACGTTTTTTTGCTGTTATAAAAGATGCAAGAGCGAGAATACCAAGGCTCAATGCGGTACGCACACCCTTATCTCCCGTTTTAGGAGAATCATTAGGGGAAGGCTTTGCAGTAGTTGTTGGCTGCTGCTTTTTTGTAGTTTCAACCTTTGTTGTAGGTGCTTGCGTTTCTTCCTCTGCAGCAATAGCCATTGTTGATACGATTGTAGTAGTTGTGGTATCTGTAGTTAATTCTATGGCTGTGGAAGTTTCGGAAGGAAAAGTTGCTTCTGTTGTTACAGCAGGTTCTGTATATTCAGGATTAGCTCCTCCGCCTCCTGCGATAGCAGATGTCATGATAGTACGGGTGTTATCATCAGTTTTCAAAGCAGTATAGGCACGGGTAAATACATCATATTTATCATATCCGTTGTAATCCTGATATGAATATTTGATAATATAATCCGTATATACTGCACCCTCGCTTTCAACAGTACCGGAGTTTCTTGCATTTTCTATAAGCTGTGAGGGAACAGGCAAATCTGCAATCAATTTATCCATATCAGATACTGTATAATTATCCTCATAAAAGGTGATATGGAAAGGCATTGTTGTAAATGTGCCGAGTCGTGAGGTGTAATAACTATATGCATTTTCTGCGGAAGCAAATGAGTCAGCGTATTCATCTGAAATAGCACATATTTCCTCATCTGACATAGTAAGCAGTTCATCAAAAGTGTATTTCGGTGCTGTTTCTTCTGCTGACGCAGCAAAAGAAGGAATTAATAAGGAAATGCCAAAGAGAACCGCGGATAC
>JAZNML010000058.1:0-37093 GCA_045579565.1 Ruminiclostridium sp. | reverse complement strand
CATTTATACATCTTTCACCTCATCCAGACTGTGGCATTCCACGTCATTGTAATAAAAGCTCTTTCTTACATAAGGCTTGCCGTTGATAGTTGTGCCAGTGCATTTTACTTTTGTGCCAAGAATTGAAGCAAGCTCGTCTATTCCGTTGTAAAAATACAGAGAGCAGTCGTTATTGCCTAACATAATATTCCCAACTCTTAAAGGCTCTGCAAGCTTCTTAACAGCTTCAACCTTTTCATCAATAGCAGTTTTAAGTAAATTTTTAATTTTTTCAGTCATACTTGACAATCCTCCTATTTTATGTTATTTTTAATGTAAGTAATATTTTGCTTGTGCCTGTCCGAGTTTTCGGCAGGCGTTTTTCTTTATCCCCACTGCTCAGCCATCGCCTTTGCTATGCCGGGGAAGGTTTTTGAGCGGGCTTTGGCAGAATCAGAATCTGATAAAATTCCCGGTATTTTTCCGAGTGCTTCTTCAAAGTTTATGGGTTTTCCAGTTTTTGTAAATCCGTATGGTTTCGGCTCTGGAAGGTTGTTTATTCTGTTTAACGAAGGAAGCCCCTTAAGCCATAAGCAGGTTCTTTTTTTCTGATAATTTTGTATATCATCAACGCTTTCGGCAAAATAGTAAGGGTGTACTGTTTGCGTAGGGGGGCATACAGTTTTGACATAAAGCCCAAAGGATTCTCTACTGCAATTCTTTCACAATCTGCAAGAACAAATCTCATAAAAAACACAGCTGATTCAGCAACTTTCCACATTCTCGAAACAACTTTTTCAGGCGTATTCATCCGCAATGACAGGTGACGATTTGTAACTATCGAAAGATAAGTACA
Source organism: Ruminiclostridium sp. (assembly GCA_045579565.1). Lineage (GTDB taxonomy): Bacteria > Bacillota > Clostridia > Oscillospirales > Ruminococcaceae > Ruminiclostridium_E. The sequence continues at coordinate 36,258 of JAZNML010000058.1, read as the reverse complement.
TGGCGGATGAGCAATGATTAAATCCCAGCGACCGTCCACAAAATGAAATCTTTCGTCACAAGTGAAAAAGCCGATTCCGTAAGATAAGTCAGATTCGTGAAATTTTGGATTTAATATCCTTAAAACATCCCCTTTGATATGCCACTCAGGATGTCCGCCCGAGCAATCCTGGATATCACATGAATACGCTTCGTGTCCTTTGGCTCTGAACGCCTTGCAGACTTCCTGACTTTCTTCGCAGGCTACAAGTACCCTCATTCCTTAACCTCCCACAGCTGGCCTTTCCATATCGCCCACGCCATAGCAGCGAGAGCCGCAAAGGCTATTATTGCCACGTGTTCGGCTGTCAGCAGAGCAAGCCCGAAGAACGCAAAGGCGATTATTAAGTATTTAATCTGTTTGTTCATTTTATTCTCCTTAAATGCGGATAAGCTTTGTTTATAACCTCCTCCAAGAGGTCACAAAAATGCCTGTCCGTTTCTTTCTTACTTCCTGCCTGCACAGGCTCTTTCACCCTCTGGGGGTTGTCCTGTGCAGGCGTGATTTTTTCGGTCTTGTTCATATTGCTTCCTTAAGGATGTCCTCGACAGGGCGGCAGAGCTGAGCTGCTGTGTACCCGAAGACTCTTACCGCTGAATCTATCAGGCCAAACGGTGGCATCTGTCTGCCGCTCTTGTAGTTACCGTAAGCGCTTTCGGATATATGAAGCCTGACAGCGGTTTCGGAACGAGTCCAGCCCCGAAGCTTTCTCAGTGCTTCGATGTTGTCCATAAGAATTGCAACCGTGCTTTTCGCCTTTGCCATTTCCTTTTCCTTTCGTTTTTGTTTAAGTATTGAGCATATTTCCGTGTTTGTCGGTTGTTTTATACCTTTTCAAGCATTTCAGGCGGAATGTCGTAAAGCGTGAGCTTGTTCTGATGCGTGTCAAGGTCAACGTTGCCGTTCTCGTGAATAAAGATGATTTCGGCAGTCTTGAACCAGTAAATCAGCCACGATTTATCCGTTTTCTGCTTGCAACACTGTCCGCAGACGGTTGCACAGCGTTCATAGTTCGGCTTCGGCTTTACGATATCGCCGATTTTGTAGGGTGCGGTCATTTTATCACTCCTTTCCTATAATTTAAGTTGATTTTTGCAAGTTTTTGTGCTATAATCACTGTGAAAGGCGGTGATTATATGAGCGACCAGTCTGTAAAGTTTACAAAAACTGAATTTGCTTTTATGTATGGTCTGATTAAATCAGCAAAATCTGATATACAGGAATGTCTTCAGGAGCTCGACCTGAATGACCCTGAGAGAGATTTTGCATTAGATGCACATAAAACTGCAAATTCTTGCTACCGTAAGCTGAAAGCGATTCTTTCCGAAAATCCCTGAGCTTTTTTAAAAATGATGATATTTTCTCTGCGTCCACAAAAACTGTGGACGTTTTTTCTTTTTCTTCCACCTTTCTTTACTCCTTTCCTGCAATATAGTTCTATTTAAAGTAGAGCTATATTCTAAAAAATAATATCGTCAAGCGGTATACCAGTTAATTCTGAAATCTTTTTTGCAATCGGAACTTCTGTGCTTGCAGAATTTGCCTTTATTCTGCGGTAAACATCCTGTGTTATACCAAGCTTTTCACAAAATAATTTCTGTGTAAATCCTGCGTATTTTCTCGCCTGTTCGATTGTAAACTTCATTTTTACCACCTCCTTGCATTTCATTATACTCTACTTTCGGTAGTTTGTCAACCCCTTTTAGTAGATTTTTTTCAAAAAAGTATTGACTTTTTCCCACTTTTGGTTTATAATGTGTTCAACAAAGGATTTACATATAGAAAGAGGGTGTTTATATGTCAATATCAAAAAACATTAAAACTTTACGAGAAGAACACAATCTGTCTCAAAAAGAATTCGGTAAAATTGCAGGAGTATCAGACAAGGCGGTTTCTACTTGGGAAAACGGCACAAAAATACCTCGCATGGGAGCAATTCAAAAATTAAGTGATTATTTTGGAATTCCCAAGTCAGCAATAATCGAAAGTGAGGATGAATCTAAAGTGCAGGCAGATGTAAGGTTCAACAAAGCTTTTATGGAAGCGACAAAAAGAGAAGATTTAAAAATTTTCTTCACCCAGGTAGCCGAAATGTCTGAGGAAGACTTTGAAAAGGCTCGCAGAGTTATCGAAGCCCTTATTATTGATAAGGACTGATATATAAAAACTGAATAGAAAGGAGAGTGATGAGCCCATGGATGAATATCAAATCGAGATTATTTCAACTGATAATCTTCCTCCCGGTCTGAGCGGTGCTTCTGTGTTCAAAGACAAGATACACTACATCTTTATTAACACAGCATTATCACCCGAACTTCAGACAGCAGCTCTTGCCGCTGAGCAGAGCAGAAAGCCCTTCTAAGAAAGGAGAACACCATGAAAAACAGAATATTTGCGGTCTTGTTGGTTGTCTCCTTAATGATGACTGCAATCCTGACCGCACGGATTCATGACGAATGCAAAGGCTTGTGTATGCACACACAGAGCGTCGTTCAGGTCATGACAAGCTCAACTGTCACTGAGGCAGTACACGACCACGCTCCAAATAATCACAATCTTCAGGAGCTGGCAATCACCCTTGAAAAAACACATGATTTTGCAAATTCCGCTGACTATATGGAAGGTCTGACCGCCATAAGTAAGCGTTCAATATACTGCGGCGATGCCGAAAGGCGTGGCTGCACAAAGTTAAATATATAGGAGGATAATATCATGCAAACATGTCCACATTGTCACAGCAACGTTGCTGACGGAATCGAATTCTGCACCAGGTGCGGCAAATGCCTCACTAAGTACATAAGTAGCGAAAGCGACAGCGCCCCAACCAGCTCGCCCAGATGGAGCGACAGTGTTCTTGCTAAACCTGAAGAATCCGGAAGCGCCCAGACAGACCGCCTTCTTCAGAAGCTTATTGACACCGAAAACCGCAACAACGCATATCTGAGGAACATAAGCTCAAACACCTCTGTTGTTGCCGCCATTATGCTGATTCAGGCTATTTTTGTTGTTCTTTTTGTATTAGGAATCATAAGATAAAAAATCTCCCCTCGCCTATCTCAGACGAGGGGAAAAAAATAAACCGCACCGCTTGACTGTTGGTGCAGAAAAGCAGTGCGATTCGGGAGAGCTGTTATAAGCTCTGATTGCAATAAGTATTATAGCATATTCTCCCGTGTTTGTCAACCAACGAAAGGAGAATATTCATGGCAAAAAACAACTCTCAGGCGCACAGACTGCCTTCAGGCAATTACCGCTTCTCTGTGTATCTGGGCAAAGACGAAAACGGAAAGAGAATTTACAAATCATTCACTGCACCGACTAAGCGTGAAGCTCAGTATATGGCTCAGTCGTACAAGCTTAATTACACCGAAGAACAGAAGCAAGCTGATAATATCCCGCTGTCGGAAGCGTTTACACGCTACATAGACAGCAAGGTTAATCTGCTGAGTCCAGCGACTGTCAGAGGTTACCGCCGTTTATCCAATACGGAGCTTGTGCAGTCAGGACTTGCGAAAAAGCGCATAAACGACCTCACACAGGAAGACATTCAGAGAGCTGTCAACATTTATGCACTGAATCATTCGGCAAAGTCGGTCAAGAACTTTCACGGGCTTGTTTCTGCAGTCCTGGCGGTGTATCGCCCATCGTTCAAGCTGGCAACGACGATGCCTCAGAAGAAAAAAACGGAACTTTATGTTCCTTCTGACGAAGATATTGTAAAGCTTCTGAACGCTGTCGAAGGTGAAGATATTGAAATTCCCATAATGCTGGCTGCCTTTGGCTCTCTCAGGCGTTCAGAGATTGCCGCTTTGACCGCCGAGGACGTAAAAGGCAATTATATCACAGTCAGCAAGGCTGTTGTGATGAACGAGGATAATGAGCTTGTGACGAAAGCCCCGAAGACCTATGCAGGCTACAGAACGCTTGAAATGCCTGAATTTGTTATCAAGAAGCTCCCAAAAAAGGGAAAAGTCACAAAACTCAATCCCAACATGATAACAAAGCAATTTTCAAAAGCTCTCGAAAAAGCTGAAATACCGCATTTCCGATTTCATGATCTGAGACATTACCAGGCTTCAAAGCTTCATGCCATGGGCATTCCGGATAAATATATCATAGCACGTGGAGGATGGCAGACAGAACACACGCTTAAAAATATTTATCAGCACACAATGGATAAAAAGCGTCAGGATGTTGAGTCACAAATCTGTTGTCATTTTACACAAATGATTAAAAATCCCGTCGCCGCAGAAGCCGTGCAGCACGAGTGCAACACGAATGTCGATTTCGCCGTTGGTTAAGCCTTCGGCAGTGTGTTCAAGTCCCGTCACTCAGACCATTTTAAAATCCCTTTGGAAATGCGGTAATGAAGCGGAAAACGCTTTGTTATCGCATTTTCTTTACTTTTCAAGCGTTATTTTCATAACGCATAAAATTATGAACATACCCCAAAATAACACCATCATGCAACACGGATGCAACACGGATGCAACACGAAATATGCTATAATAAAAAAATCAAGGCGGGATTTTGCTCCCGCCCTTTTTTTTAATCGTCTTCCTCTTCTTCCCCGACAACCTCTTCAAAATACTTTTTGAGCTTATCAGGACCTGCGTCCTTATCTTCAAGAAATGCCTTTGCCATGTGACCGTAAAAGTCAGCTGTATCAAGGCCGAACTTCTTAGCTACGCCGCAATAGTCAGAGTACATCATGTTTGCAGCCACATAGAACTCTACAGGGTCAACGTTGATTCCCAGCTTTTCGCCAAGTGCCTTAGTCTGGGCGAAATCCCAGTGTGCACCTGTGGAGCCGTCAGAATTCTTCATGTGCTTAGTCCACTTCTGAGCCTTTTCCTTTGTTATTTCTCCGCCAGAATGTTTACGATGACTACTCCCGCCGAAGAAAATATTGCGGCTGTTCATTTCGGAACGGTCACCCTTTGTTTCGGAATTACCGCCGAAGCCTATGCGACGGCTTTCAGGATATTCATACATGGGGGGCGGATACTGATTTGAAGCATTATAGCTGCCGCCTCTGTACTCCATTTCTCCACCCCTGTATTCCATACCGCCGCCGTTATAGTTGTTATAACCGCCGTAACGATTGCCTTCGTTGTAGCCTCCGTAGCGGTTGTTTTCGGGCATGTTCATACCCATGCCACCACCCATTGAGCCGCCCTCGTAGCGCATAGGCTCAACAATTACGTTTACAGGGCGCTCATAACCACCGTAGTGCGGACGGTCACGCATCTCATCCCTGCCGTAGTTGTTCTGGACTTCGTTATCACGAGGATTTCCGTAGTCGTTGCCTTTGCCTTTGCGTGCTGCAGTCTGGGCAAGCATCATCTTTGTGCGTCCATTCATTAGCCTGCACCTCCTTCTGTTACGGGAGCTGTGCCGTCAATGCTTCTGAGAGCGTTATTAGGAGCACAGCAAGCCTTACCGAGCAAGCGGAAAGTACCGCCTGCAGCGTCGGTCACTACCCTTGTCGAATACTTTGTGCGTGTTCTGAGGGAGCACGCTGTCACAGGCGCACAGTCACAGCCTACAAGGGGATAAGTTTCTGTTCCGTCACCGATTGTAATGACTACTTCTGCGTTGATTGTGGTAGCTTCAGGAATAGCCTGAGCGATTACAATACAATACTTGCAGCCATTTGCATAAGAGCCTGCAGGAAGATTGATAGTCAATACCCCTGCGGCAAATGTCACCGCCTGCGAAATAATCAGACGGTCACAGAGTTTACAGATGTTTTTGCAACTCATTTTTAACCTCCATAATCAAAGGGCGACCGAAGCCGCCCTGAATAGTCACGGCTTATTGCCGGAAAGTTTGTTGATTAAGCGCAGCAACCACAGCCGCCGCAGCCGTAGCCATTACCGCCGAACTGTACTGTTCCGCAACCGTTCACAGGGAAGTTCACGGGTGTGGGAGGCTGTACAAGGTAAGCAGCGGAAGGACAGTCGTGACCGCTTCTGCGTAAGATTTCAGCAGCAGAAGCATCTACGATTGCTCTGAATGTATTTGTCTGCTGGCTGTTAGAAAGCTGATTTGTAAGCTCTGCAATTTTTGCATCCTTGCTTGCAAACTTTTCGCTCACAAGGAAGTCGTAAATACTTCTTGTGTTTGCGTTCTGATTGTCGATAATATCTCTTGTAGCGTTCTGAATGGTGTTTTGAATAGCACAAGTATCGGTTGCCATATCATAGCGCACCTGACCTATCTGCTCACGGATATCGCAGCAGCAGTTAGCAAGCTGAGAGCCGAGAGCCGCCTGACCTGCCTGAACGCCGTTAAAGCCCTGCATAAGAGCTACATTTGTAGTGTTGAAGCCCTGCTGTGTTGCATAGCCTAAGTCACAGATAGCGTTGTTTACGCCTGCAAAGCCGTTCAGGATGCCTGTGTTCATTGCGTAGAAGCCATCGCAAAGGCCCTGCTGAACACCTCTGACCGCAGAATCAAGGTTGTTGAAGTTGAAGCTGTCAGCAAGTTCAGCACGTGTTACAACGCCATTAAGAGCACCGCCACCGCCGAAGCCGCCGCCGAAACCAAAACCGCCACCGAATACAAGACCGAGAGCTGCGAGACCAAGAATCCAGTTATCACCGCCCCACATACCGCCGCCGTTGTTGCAGCAGTTGTTTGAGTCCTGACCCATTGCATAGCCAAGAGCTAATTCGTCTGACATAGTTAATACCTCCATAATTATTAATATTGCAAACAGCTGTGCACCGCTGTTAAAGCCTATCTTTGAGTGCGAAAACCCATGTTTGTAATGATTTGTTCAAGTGTAGTACCTCTTTCACGTGCCATGTTCTCGAGTACTCCCCTGAATTGTTCAGGGCTCTTGCCACGCATAAGGTTAATTACCTGCTGACCCTGCGGATGCTGCGAAACCACTTGATAGAACGCTCTCATAGGGTCAGGCGACCTGCTTATCATCTGAGCTAACTGCATAAGATTCATTTCTTTTTCGCCTCCTGCACAGGTTCAGGCTCAATTGCCGCTAATTTCTTTTTAATGTCTTCCAGCTCCGCTGTGAGCTTGTCAATTTCCGCCTTTGCGTCATAAGGAGCAGGGGCAGGCTGTTGTGCATTCGCCTGCAAATTCTCTTCCAGGCGGAAAGTAAGGAACACCGAAGCGCCTGTATTCGGGTTGAAGGTCTTGGTGTATATTGCGCCATGAGCGAAATCGGGAATTATGCACGGTACGCCGCTGAAATCTGTCGGTATTGCCGCTGCTTCTTCAGGATTCGCTACAGGAATTACACGGAACTGTGCCGACTGTTCCTGCTGATACGCAGGTGGAGCAACCACAGGCTGTATCTGGGGCATAGGTGAGCGCATGTTATTCTGCGGATAATAACCGCTATAAGGAAAGCTCATATCAAGCACCGCCTTTCTTTTTTCTGATTTCAATATAACGCAAAAAAAGCGGTAGAACCTTTCAAGATTCTACCGCACTATATTTAAAGGCATAAAAAAAGAACCGCAGAGATTATCTCTCTGCGGCTATACTAATTATTTTTCTATAAACTATCGGTTTGATTTGGTTATAAAAGCGGTTATTGCTTACACCCAGCTCAAGCATAATTCCGACATCTGAAAGGTCACCCTTCCACAAGTGTATAAATGTCGTCAACTGTTCATCAGTGAAAGCTGCTTTTTCAATAAGCGTTTCCGCCTCTTTTTTCGTTAAAAATGTTAAGTCATACACACATCTCTCACCCAATCCTTCTTGTTGCACCGCTTTGTGCGGTTTATTGAATTTACAACTATCGGCACTGTCGCAACAGCTGCCGTCTGGATTTCGGGTGATGCCGCTTCTGCGGTTTCGTTGTTATGACGGGAGCTCCACACGATATTTGCAAGGACACAGTTGATTATAAGCAGCACTGCTATGATTACTGTAAGTACCGCCTTTTCTCTTCTGTGCTTTTTTTCCTGAAATCTGAGGATTTCCCATTCACGGCTGTGATTTTCTTTCAAGGTCAAACCTCCTTACATATTCGGCTGATACATAGGCACTGCAACCCTTGTATATACAAGGAAGCCAGCCGTTTTCTGCTTTGCCTGTGATATAGATTAGAACTCCTTTTTCAAGAATACCCAGAACTGTTTTCTTGTCAATCTTAGGCTCGCTTCTTACATTAAGCCTTGTCGTTGTTTTATATTCCTTGTAGTTGGCTGTCTTCTTGAACAGAATCAAGCCGTCCTTATACATCGAATAGCCTGAGCCGTCAGCGTGTCTGAGCCATTTATCTTTATCAATGGTAACAGTACCGTCAATAAGATAAAAGACATCTGCCTCGTCTGTGCTTTCCTTGCATCTTCCGACAATATTTCCGCTGCTCTTTGAACAGCTTGTGCGGATTGCTGCTTTTCCGTAAGACTTATACACCGCCTTACAAGGCTTAACGTCATAATCCTCAGCAAGCACTCCTGCAATGATACGGTCAAAAGGGAAATTCTTTCCGGGACAGAATGACCGCCCCACAGGGTCGATTTCTCCATGACCAATAATGTGGTCACGGTCAACCTGAAAATCAATGCCCATTGACTTTGCATGAGGAATAATGCGTTTTTTTAACAGCCAGATAGCCGACTGAACCTGAGCTTCTGTTATATCTCCCTTTGCATTGTGCACGAATTCGATGCTGTATGTATAAAAGTTTGCATTAGTTTTACGAGATTTCACGATTTTGCTTGTCGCATTTTTATAATACAGCTTTTCATTCGGCTTTGTCGTCTGTGTTCCATTGCAGTAGGCCGCATCGTCATAGTCTACAAGGTGATAAGTGTCACCGTTTGTGTCAATGACATCATTCGGTGAACACTGAGCTGCAGGATTCAGATACCACTTCAAGGCATCATCAATAGACGTTCCGCCTGTCTGGTGACATACAAGCACATCCGCCTTATTACCGTATCTACCCTTATAGTGATTAGGGCTTGGTTTACTTATTTCCTTCATTGCTTTCTCCCTTTACGTAGCTTTTAACCTGCTGATTCTTATTAAGCCATTCTTCCATCGTGTCAAGCGCCACATCTACCCACGCAGAGAAGACCGAGAAAGGCACAAAAGCGGCCACTATGGGGAACTGCTCAATAAACCAGTCGTATACTGTACGAAGCTTTAACTGCCCTGTGCCGCCACCAAGATAACGCTCCGCCTCGATTACGGCGAATTTAAGCCACTCTTTGATTTTCGATTTCTGATTGATAACCAGATATGTTATTATAATAACCGCAATAACAGCACCGACAATAAGTGCAACAATTTCGTTGATTTCCATTATCCTTGTACCTCCTCATCTTCCTTGTCTTTTTTTGTTTCGTGTTTGGTTTTTGCTGTCTTTATAAGCCCCATAATCCCGCACTCTCCGCCGATGAAGGCGAAAAAGCAGGTTATAAGGGTATCAGGCACACTGCCCTGCTGAATGAACAGCCATATCATCACGGCAGTGAACACCGCTGCTGATATGCCTATCAGGGCAAGTATGACATTCATAGTGCCTGTTTTTTTCTTCGATTTCTTCGGGAAATTAAACTGAATAAAAGCCATATTTCACTCCTTACAGGACTACTTCCCATCCGCATACATCGGGCGGATATACATTGGCATCCATAATCGACTTGTAAAGCACTCCGTTATAACTCACGATATCGCCTGTGTTGTATGCGTCGGAGGCTCCAAGAGGCTGCGCCCATTCAGGATAGCCTTCTTCAGTCACGCCGATAACCTTATATAAGCTGGGCGATGCATCAGGCGGCCATTCTGCGGAAGAGGTATGTTCCTGTAACACCTGATACAGCTGAGGGTCGCCGACGCCGTTCGTGCCGCAGGAAAAGACATCCTTTGCTTTGTACTTTTTGCCGATTTCGTAAGCAGGAAAGACAGTGGCAACCGCCATCATTTCCGATGCCTGTGTATCAGGGTCAAGAGTGCTAAGAAAGAGCTGTAAAGCCTTACGAAGCTCTAAAAAGCAATTGATTGAATACATCAAACCTCACCTCCTGCAAGTGCGTTGAGTGCTGCCGTTATTTCTTCCAGCGTCATTACCTCAGGAGCAGGAGGGCGTGCATCACGCTCTTTCTGAATTTCATCTTCGGTGCGTTCCTGAAGTTCACCGTCAACGTATTTGTACTGGTATACACCGTCATCGGTCATTAAGCTCAGCGGCAGATAATTGCCCTGGGCGTGATGATACTTGTCGCCTGTGCCTTCGTCAACTTCAATCCAGCCTGTCAGGTCAGCGAGAAATGCAGAGCTGTTGATTGCGATGACAAGATTATTGTCGTTGGTCTTTATGTAAACTTTGTAAATGTCTTCTTTCACGTCTGCACCCCCTTAAAGTTCCGCAGACAAGCCGCCGGCCGTCAGCTGTGCCACATAATCGTTGACGTCAAGACCGTGACTTGCTTTTGTGATTGCCAGCAGCACGCCGTTTCGCACAGAAGCATATATGGCTATCGTCCAGCCCGTAAGGTCAAGCCGTGCGTTATTCTTCCTGTTTAACACGGCTAATTCGGCATTCTGCAAGCTTGGAGTTACTCTCATTTCGACAGGAAGAGGCACAAAGAAATATAAGTTATTCGAATTCATTGACGACGCTAAACCTACCAATGAGGCAGGAATATAAAACCTCTGACACTTCACCAGTTCAACCGCAGGATTAGGCTTGACAAATGGAGTTGTCACCAAACCGACTTCAAGCTTCGCCCATTGTATAGTTTCGCCGACAGCAGAAACGGAAAAAACCTTGTTATCGTCATCATACGTTGCCGTCCCGGCACTTGCCTGTGCAGTAAAAACATCGCCGATGGATATTTCAAGCTTTTGACTGATTGTACCATTAAGCAGGATGGAACCATCTGCGTTAATTGTTACAAAGCCACTGTCAAGAATCCATCCGTCAACAAAATATTCGCCGACTTTATTAAATTCACCTTTCTGCCCCCTCTGATTGATTGAGAATTCGGGGTTGATGAGTAGGTTGGGATTAATATACTTTGCCTTGCCTATAATCTGCTCGCCGTTTGCAGCGTGAGCCGTCACTCCGTACAGCAGCGATTCTTCCGTCACTGTGTCGTTTGTAAGGTTGATAAGCTCCTCGCCGTTCATAGATACCTGATTAACTGGCATATACATCAGCCTCCAATCGTCACTGTGATACCGCCTGCAGCGTTCTCCGTCCTTGTGACAGAAATAGGCTTGACAAGCACCTGAGAAAGGTAATCAACACCCTCATCGGGAAGCACCGTCTGGGCTTCAAAGGAAGGAGTGACTTCTTTTGCCTGAGCTGTGACTTCTCCCTCACCTGTGAATGTTCCAGGCTGACCCATGATAACAACACCGTTTTTGATGTTCTGAGGATTCTTGAGTTTTTCAAGCTCTTCTGGTGCGATTGATACCGTGCCTGAGCCATCGTGGAAGCCTATCGGAATATTTATAACATCATCTGCGTTGGAAATTGTGTAGGTCTTGCCTTCATTGTTCGGCATTTCGCCCATCTTAACCTGACCACCAGCTGCAAAGGGCTTTCCTGCGAGTACCTCAGCTGGAGTAGTAGTTATTTCGGAAGAATCAACATCAAATGTGTTTGTACCTGTGATGATTTCGCCTGACTTGTCGTGAGCTGTTTCGCCTTTTGCAAGCTTCTCAGGTGTGACCGTGTCTTTCGTCAGGTCAATTGGCACCTCGCCTGTTGCAAGAACAATCTTATTCGCCGCCATTGTCCATACCTCCAATACCAATATAAATTGTTGTTCCCCCAGCTTCGTTTGCGACGTCATATCGGGGAACTTTTTTGACTGTTACATCATCTGTCATTACTTTTTTTGCCGTTTCAAGCTTTATATCTTCTGCAAGAGAGGGAATAACCTCATATTCCCCCTCATACTTCGGGAAGCTACCGCCTGACTGAGCAATCACGCCTGTGAGCTTGTTGCCTGTGCCGACTACGGCTACATGAATTTTATCACTCATTTTTACACCACCCTGAATAAACGCTTTTCTTCTTCTCCGCCGAGGAAGGTGTTGCGCAGCGTGTCTGATTCGTTGGCAAGTGCTACGTCATAGATGTACTCCGCACGCTTAAGCCCTGCCGTTTCTTCGGGAGAAAAATCAAAAGAAAAACCGCCCTCGCTGTCCTGCGTTGCGGTTTCTTTAATTATAACAGGCTCACTGCCTGCGATTACTCGCACGGATAAGATAAACCGTTCACCCTCTGCAAGGATATACGGCTCAGTTTTTGTATCATCTTTATAAGCAAGCAAGGGGAGCGTGAAGTTATCCCCCTGCGTGATGCTTATGTTGTTCATTTCGTCAATTGTCAGCATCAACCTGCTCCTTTCTCAAGGTCATCAAGTCGGTGATTTGCGACTTTTATTTTTTCGCTGTAAAGCTCTTCGTGATTGTGAAGCTCAGCTTCGATCTTATCGGCACGGCGTTCAAGTGAGTATGTGCGCTCAATGACCGTGTTGTGCTTTTCAACCTTTTTTTCAAGTTGTTCTATGCGGTAAGTGGTAAGCTTTGAACTCACCACGATACCGCCAAACGTACCTACAAGGGAGCATAACGCACTTACAATCGCCGCTATAACTGTATTATCCATTTCTTTCACACCTCCGTTACCGTTTCCTGAACTTCTGTTAACACATTCGGCTCATAGGTAAGACCTACTGCCGCATTGTATTCAGCTTCGGAAGCGAACGTATAATTCAGTCGGCTTGTAGTCCCTATATATGTGGATGAGTTTGCAGTTGCCGTTGCAGTTGGCTTGGTAATCGCATAAAACTCCAGATATGCATACCCATAGGGAGCGGTTTCCGTGGCGGAGTTGTATATTGTACTCCACGTTATTGCGAAACCTATCGTTGACGGGTCGTATGTTGTATATGTTCCACGGATCGTTCCGTTGTCACTGACTGTATATTGGTATGATCCGTTGCTTGAAGCACTCAGAAGCTCGACGGTTATGTTGTGCTCTGTAAGGGTCGACCCTGAAAAGGAATAAAGCACAGCTGACTGATACAACGGTGCAGAAAGCTGATTTCCGCTTTTAACGGCGGTATAACCACCTATTATGATTTGATTATCTGCGCCTGCATAACCTATCCTGTTTCCTGCAACATATTCAACCTCTGTGTAATTGTGCAATAAATATTTTGCGTCTGCCTCCTGAATGACAACGGCATTTTCGATTATAACGCCGTCACCGCTGCCTTCGGCTCTGAGTTTTCCGTCGCCGTCGATTCTGATTGTTTCATTGTCAATAAGAACGGATATTTCACCGTTATCAGAAACCTCTATACCGTCCTTGCCCGACATAACGGAATATACTGAGCCGTCAGCGTCAATCGACATTCTCTTACCAAGCTTAACGCTGCCGAATTTTTCCTTTGTGGCTTTCGGCACGGTAATAGCACGTCCGCCGAGATTGTTCTGCCGTTTTTCTCTTTCGTCGGCGGGCGTTTCGCTGTTTTCCGCATACTCAAGACCTTCTCCGATTCTTACTTCAACGTGTCCTGTGTTTGTGTAGGTTTCGCCGTCCTGCTCCACCGTCGGAGCAAGACCGTCACCAAGATACAGACCACCCATCTGCTTTTTTGTCGCACGTCTTAACCCGAGAAAAGCCTGATATGGGTCAGCCTTGTAAATGCCGCTGTCAAATTCGCTTTGTGGTGAATCTTCGGGAGCCGTAGCATATGCTGATACTCTGATGCCTCCAAGCGTTGCCTGAGTAGCCTGATTCAGTTCAAACACATTCTGGTTAAGCGACAGACCCTCGCCTGCAAGGTAAGAAGCACCGCCGCCTGTGAAGCCGTCAAGACGTTTGTCAAGCTGTGATTTTGGTTTAATCGCATTCATATCTTACACCGCCTTTACTGCTTGCGGTGCAGCACATGTCACCGTCATTAATCCGTGATACTTCCAGTTAATGGAAGTCACCACGCCTATAATTGAGCGTCTTACGTCTATACTGCCGCCGCTGAATCTTATCGTGTCACCGAGCTTGCGATTTGGGTCAAAAAACATCGTAGCCTTTATGCTTCTCGGCGCAAATGTATCGAGATATTCAAGGCTCGCTTCGTTTATGGCTTTCTGACTGTCTGCGCTCAGCGTTTCGATTAAAGGGTTTTTCTGCATCGAGAATTCACCCTCTCTTGCCTGAGCGTCGGAAGGGTCAACCCCCGAAGCGTATTCAACAGGAGAGTTTCCCACGTAAGCTGTCATATACTTGATAAATGTTCGCACATCGCTGAACTGTATCTTTACTCTGTCATCGCCCTTGCTTTCGTAGTCTGCAACAATAGCTGAGCCTGCGCCGCCTTCGGCTGTATAAACCGCCTTGCGGAATTCAAGCCTGCCGTCCCTGTCAATAACTGCATTGACGCAAAGCAGCTGAGCGCACCACATAACGAGGTCACGCAGCGACTGAATACTTGCAGAGCTTGTTTTTATTGTCGTAAGAGCGTTCGGGAAGTCGGCAAAATCACTGTTTGCAAGAGAAACGCCGACAGCCTCACACGCCGCCACAACTGCGTTATAAGGCGTATATGTTATGTTGCGCATATTTGCGGGGACAGCAACGTCAAACTTCGTCGTAGCGTCCTGTGCGTACAGTTGAACAACATTCTTTTGCCGCTTTGTTTTGTTACCGTCTACGTAATAAATGCCGATAGGAACGGAGTTATCTTCGTCTTTCACTATCGACAGAGCGATTGTCGCTCCGTCGAATTCGTGTTCGAGTGCATCATTGTCAAAGACAGAAATCTGCATCGTCGCAGCGTTGAAAGTGCCAAAATCGAAATTAAGACCTGTGCAGGTTGACATTGACACTTTGAGCGCATTATTTACAAGCTTCTGGTCGTTTATTTCAATAGCCGTTCCGTTTTTAAGTGTAATCGTTCCCGAAATTGCCATATCACACCTCCACGGCGTTGAATGCCACGCTCCAGATAACGCCATTGTCACCAAAATGCACAAGGTCAGTCGTTATTTTAGAAATATAGAAAGTGGCTTCTTTGTAATAGTCTGCGGCTTCAGGGTCACCAGGACAAAGCAAATATGCGTCAAAGATGTCATTCTCTACAAGTGATGCGACAGCAAGTATATCCTCACTGTCGTGTGTGCAGTGTACCGTAAGCTTTTTAACCTTTTTTCGCACGACTTCACGGTGCATGACGCCTGTTTCGTCTCGTGTCGTGCCTTCGCCGTCTATATCCTCCATTGATATGTTGTATTTAGTGATGCCCGGCACCCATGTACCGCCGATCTGCAGCAATCGGGCTATATTTACTCTGTTCATATGTCCTCCTTACTGATTTCGACCGTTGGTGATACTTGTTTCTTCTGAACTCCATGATTTCGACCATTCTTTTATTGGGTCTCCGTCAAGTGAAAAGTTAAGATTAATCGGTGGAAGGTTCGGTAGTGGTTCTTCTATCGGAGCGTACCTAAATGCCTCGACAATCTCAAGAGCAGTTAAAGGATTATAAAGATTATCAGAATTTACCATGCTGTCTGACAATGCTTTTTGATTGTTCCACGCCTCTGAAGCAGACACTGTCGGAATTTCAGGATTGTCTAACGTCGGTTTTTCGATTCCAAAGAGATATTCAGGTCTGAATCCTGTCTTTTCCCACTTGCCATACCAACTGTCGTCTGTTAAGACTTTTGCATCATACATAAGACGAGCAATGTTTCCTTCTAATCCGAATAAACTGTTATCCCCCGTCTGATACGAAAGAGCAACCAAGTCGTCAACCTTTTTCTTTTGACCTGACGTTATCAGTTCCGCAATTTCCGTATCTGAAAGGCCTTCCCACTCTTTGATATAATGCCCTGCAGTCCGTGCATCAACTGTTAAAAAGCCTTTCTGCAGATTTGGCGTATTATAAATTTCGCTAAAAGCTTCGTAAGGGTTTGCACCTTCCTGATATTTACGATAAAACGCAGCCCAAGGAGTTTCACCGTGCGTTTTTTCGTAATCGTTATAAGCCGCAACGCCTTCGTCTGAAGGATTTGAAACCGCATAAAGCTTCTCGCCCCAGTCATACCAGTACTGCTGTGTTTTCTCGTACCAGTCAGCAAGATGAGTGCCGAAAAGTCCGTCTACAACTGTCAGAGTTGTAGCTATAACGCTTTCAAGTGCGTTTCCAACGTCAAGGAACATACCGTTCCAGTCGGTTGTTTCAATCCATCGTTTTATATCCGCATACAGCCGTTCAGTGTCGATTTCAAAAGCCAAAGGATCAAACTCAGGCAATTCGAAACCGATCGTTGCGCCGTCTAAAGCGTTTTCAGCCTTTCTGAATTCCTCAAGCGCATCGGTAGCGTCGTTGATGTTTTTTATATCATCTTTAGTTGCTATTGTACTTGCAAGGGATGAGCTACCGCCTGAAAGCTTTGTAATTTCATCAAATCCTGCAAGCTGTGAAGCGGTTTTTTTGAGTTCGTCGTTCAAGCCTGCGGTTTCTTCAGCTGCAATACTTGCCGCACCGCCTGCATCCATAAGAGCCGTTTCGGCAGTTTCTGCAATTTCTTCTTCTGTTTTACCATATTCGCCTACAATATAAGCAAGCGCTGTACCAAGAAGCATAATCCACGCAGCAGCACCACCAACTGTTTTAGTCAACAGCTTAACTGCAAGCGTAACAGCTCCGATAGACATAACTGCCTTTTGCGTTGGTTCGGACAAACTGTCGAACGCATTCGCAACAACTTCTATTCCCGTAGCTACTCCCGATATAACAGGTTGAAGTTCCTGAAGCAAGTCTGACAGCACAGGCACAAAGGAAGATATAAGCGGTTGAAACGATTCGCCGATAAGCTCCTTCATATCGCCTAAATCGTTATTGAGAGCGGTAAGCGCACCTGTTGAAGTTCCTCGCAGAGCTTCATTCATTTCGCCGACATTATCGGTTATAACTTCAGCAAGCATTGCGGCACGTTCTTGTTCATTGCCGTATTTAAGAACTTTTTCCTGTGCCTCTGTGAAGGTGATGCCTACTCTGGTAAGTGCTGACGTCTGCCCCTGAAGCACCTTGCCCATAAGATTTCCGATATTGATTGCGCCGCTTGTGCTCGCTGCATAACCGTCCTGCTGTGCAATAAGGTTATTCATTGCAGGGAGCAACGTCTGAAGCGTTGATTCCTGACTCGCAAAGGTCGCAAGCTGCTGAAGTCCTGCAAGCTGCACCTCATCACCAATGATACCCAGCTTCTGCTGTTCACTCGCAAGAGTCTTTATCTGCTCAATTTCCTGAGCAGTTGAGCCCATACGCTGACGCATGATAGTCTGAAGCTTGACTTCGTTCTGCATCTGTACGGTATAAGCAGTGTTGCTGTCTTTGATAAAGTTCGCAATTCCCAGTGTAGCAATAACTCCGCCAAGGGTCTTGAAGCTTGACGACATAGAAGAAGCGACCCCTGCTGTCGTGCCTTTAAGCCCGTTCAGGGCAGTTGTCGCTTCGCTGACCCCTGTTTTAAGCTTTGAGCTGTCCGCAGTAAGCCTGACGTTAAGTTCGTCTGTTGTAGTTGCTATGACTTACCACCTCGTTTCTTTTTGTTCTGGGCGTTGTGATACGCCGTGAAACGGCTCATTGCCGCTTCTGCCGCCTGCCAGTTTTGCGCCTTTATCCGTCCGTCATCAGTAAGGTCAAAAAGATGCGGAAATGCAGATTTAAGGCTTTCTGGAAATCGCTTGCGACGTGATAGCGCCGCCGTATTATATGCAATCCATGCAGCCTGTATCTGACCCGCTTTCTGCTCTGCTTCCTGCTGTTTGCGGCTGTGTTCAATCACTTTTTTTATCTCCCTTAATGTCATTCGCCAGAAGTCCGAATAAGTGATACCCAGCGACAACATCTCGGGGATCAGTTCTTCAATCAGTTCTGTGTAACTTCCGAAACATTGGCAAGTGCAGCCTTCCCGTTCATTATCTTTTTTAGGGTTTCTGCCGCCTTGCCTGTCATAAAACCCGCCGATACAAGTAAGTCAATAAGCAGCTGCTGATATTCGGGCATTCCCTTGCCCTCCGCAAGCATACCGTCATAAAGCTCATATGCTGTCTTCTTGCGTTCTTCATAATTGCCGTATTCAAGTGCGGAGGCTACAAAGCACACTGCTGTGCCCAGCTTGTCGCTGTCTTCGAGAAAGGCCTTGTTGATCGCC
Organism: Ruminiclostridium sp.; assembly: GCA_045579565.1. Classification (GTDB taxonomy): domain Bacteria; phylum Bacillota; class Clostridia; order Oscillospirales; family Ruminococcaceae; genus Ruminiclostridium_E. Next base: position 18,039 of record JAZNML010000058.1, on the reverse strand, counting down.
TTTCCAAGCTTGCTTTCAAGTTCTATGATTCTTTCGGCATTAAGTCTGAGCTTAAGGCCGTTATATTCTACATAATTCATTTTTTACCTCATTGACAATTTTTACGAAATGTTATATAATAGCAAAAAAACCGCATAAATGCAGAAAGGATGAAAACAATGTCGAAAAACACTGATTATGAACCTATTCTTGAGCCGTTTGCTGAAGAAAGTGTTCCGGAAGAAATAAGCAGAAATGATTTTTTTGAAAGTTTGTGGGAAATCCACAAATTGCTTCTTGAGAACAATAATCTTCAGAAGCAACACAACAAACATCTGAAATCCATAAGCACCGCAGCTTCGGTTATCGCAGTAATTATGGTAATATCTGCGGCAATCTCGGTGTATTACGGCGTTTCGCTGTATCAGGCTTACGAGCGGCTTTCTATGCTATTTTAAAATTTTTCCCCTTTCACAAAAAAATGAAAGGGGATTTTTTATACCGTTGTAAAACCTTCCTCTATGTCCGTTTCAACAGATGTTGCAATTCTGAATTTGCCGATTCCGTTTACGCCTTCGCCTAAATAGCCAACTTCGAATTCACCACTCCAACGATAATAATGACCGTTGGGGAAGGTCAATTCAAAAGAACAATCCTCGCCTACGAGAGCGAGAACGGTTCTATAATTCTCGCCATTGTCTGTGTCGTTGAAGTCAAAGTTCATATCCATTGCAGGGATAAGACCCTTCTTGTATGTTCTTCTCTTCATATTGTCAAAGGTTGACGTATCGATTCTTTCGGGCGTTGTGATGAAATCCGGAAAAGAATAACATCCAGGAATCACTGTAGAGTTAATTTTGAATTTAGTGCCCGCTGTAAGCCATTCACCAGCCATTTTTTATACCTCCTGTTAATCAGTGTTTGCGCCGCAATAAATGCGGTTGTACCTGTCAATGCTGCAGGAAAACTGCAGCATTCTTCTTTTCATTCCGCTCTCGGTCATCCACTGACCGTAAGAACGGCGAAAGCCCGAAAGCAACAGGATATCCGAAGCCTGCGCTTCGAGCATTCTTATTTCTTCTTCTTTGTGACCGTAAAGGTCGAGCTGTATGCCTACGTCACTGAACCATTCCACGCCGTCCACGATAACGCTTGAAGCGTTCTGCGTTTCAGTAATGACAATAAGGGGGAAGGTGGCGGATATATCGTTGTAACTGAGCTCTATCTGTGCGCCTGTGGCTCTGAGTAGCTCCGCTACATATGGAATTACATCTTTCATTCGTCCTCCTTATAAGTCTTTTTTAAGAGCGTTGAACAGTTCCTGTCTTAACGTCTTGATAACGTACTGCTTGTTCTTATTGAATGCATTCTTCATGAACGGTCTGGGCTTCATAGCATACGCCCAGTGCCAGTTGCCGAATTCGTCCATATACTTCCAGCGTGTGCGCTGGGTATGTGGTACGGTGGGGTCGCCTGCCGTACCTGTACCAAACTCGATGTAAGGCGCATAGTGAACATTCGTTCCGATTTCGTACCCTTTCGGGATTTTTTCAACGGAAATGCTGCCTTTCAAGCGCCCTGTATCAACTGCGTCAAGCCGTTCAATCTCAAGCTTTGCATCAGCCTGTATCTTTACAGCGCCTTTTCTGAGTGCCGTATCAATCAGTTTGTCGGTGTTATATCCGAGCCTGTTCAGTTTGTTTACAAGCTTATCAAGACCCTCAATGACTATATCAGCCATTATAAGCACCGTCCTTTTCAACTGTGACTGTGATAAAGTCCGAATACCGAAGCACCGACGAAACACGGTACTGCTCCCCGAATAAAACAATCTTATCGCCATCTTTGATATCGGAACGCTTGTCGCAGTTCAGCTGATAGCCTGCTGCCCGTCTGCGCCCGAAGTTGTCAACGGTGAAACTGTCGCTTACAGGGGAAACCTGTGCCTTAATTACTCCTATTTCTTTGTATTCGAGCTCACTGCCCACATAGCCGCTTGCTTTGCTTTCGCCACGAAGCACGGTGACACTCTGCAGGTCACGCCTCATCATTCTCACGAATAACACCTACCTTTCGGGGGTAGTTCTTAAGTCTTGCAAGCATCATAGGCGGCAAATCCTGAAAAGTTCTGGAAATGCCGCCCTCACTTCTTGAAGCTTCTCCCTCTGCGCCTCGCTTGTTGTATGCGATAAGTGCAAGTTCAACCTGCACATCAAGCAGGCGTTCGGGAACAGCGTCACGGCCTGTAAGGTCACACACAGCATTTTCGGCATCTGCAAGCGCCTGCAAAATAAACTCCTTGTCCGAAGCAGGCACAAGAGAGCCGAAACGCTTCTGAAAACGCTCAAATAATGCTGTCATTGGTTACTCCTTAGCCTTCTGCGTCGCCTGCGTCGCCTGCGTCAATCTTGATGCCCTTAAGCACACCTGCCTTACGTGTGTTCTTAAGCGCTACGCCTGCAACGAGTTCAACATCGCCACGCTTCATAACACCGGGAGCAGATAAGTCGGGCATTCTGGACACAATAACCTTGTTACCTGTGGGAGAAATGCCGTGGAAGCCGTCAAGCCCGATAACCACGCCGTAAATAGCGGTAGTGCCGTCTTCTTCGACAGGGACGATGTCAACTGTGTTGGTACCGTTGAAATACTTACCAGCATCGACCATAGGAATATCGTTATACTTTTCGACAACCTTGCCGAATTCGTTTCTTTCCTGTGCAAAATAGCCTGCACGACGAGCCGCAGAGCGCATCTTGCCAAGCATCTTGCTGTTCATAAGGAGCATGGAAGGAGTGCCGTCAAACTCTGCGAGGAAAGCGTCTACCTCGTCAAGAAGGGCGTTGTAATTGTCGTCAACAAGCGCAGATGTAGAAAGGTCAACTGTTGAACTGATTTCCATATCTGTACCGCTGAGAAGTGTGGAAAGGCCGTCGAAGCTCTTATCACCCTGAACGCCGTTGATAACAAGGTTAGAGAATTCGCTTGCTGTCGCCTTAATCTTCTGAGTTGCCTGGAAAGCAAGTTCATCAATTGCGCCGCTTGTTTCTGCAATTACTCTGTCGATTTCAAAAGCACCGCCGATAATAGCCGCCTTTGTGGTCTTTTCTTCTCTGATTGCTTCGCTTGCAACATACTCTTCGTTAATCGCTCTCACGCCTGCTGTAGAGGGAGTCTTTAACTGAATATAGCCGTATGCAAGTGTTGAGCCGCCTGTGCCGGGAGAAATAGCGTCGTCAAACACGAGCATATCAAGAAGAAGCGAAGAACGTCTGAATGTGTCAACAATGGTCTGGTCTACCTTATTTGCCATGCCGACCTTTGCCTGTGCTAATGTAATAGCCATGATTTATACCTCCATTAATTTTTCTTTGTTGCCTCAGCTCTGAGAGCGTCAGCAATCGAGCCAAATGTTGTTGCGCCGCCTGCCTGTGCAGGAGCTGCCGGAGGAGTCCCACCTCTCAACTTATCATTCACCTGCTTTTCAACTGCTGCATTGAAAGCCGAGACAACAGCGTCAAAGCTTGCTTCACACGATTCAGAGCTTGTATAATCAAGGCACTTGTGAAGCTCGGTAGGAAGCCCCTTTGCGGCCAGTTTTTCGATAGCGTCAGCTGACATTTCACGCTTGGCAATTGCCGCTTCACGCTTATCATTCGCTGCCTCACGCTCTGCAAGAGCCTTTTCCTGCTTTTCACGTTCATGCTTTGCCTTTTCGTCAGCGTTCATCTTTGCTACTCTGGCGGCTTCTTCCTTTTCAGCCTGCGCCTGCTTTTCCCATTCGGTCTTTGCATTTGTCAGAGCTGTTTCCTGAGCCTTTGTGACCCTGCGGTCAAACTCCGCCTGCAGCTCCTTGTTTGCTTTCAGCATATCGTCAAAGGAAGGCTGTGTAGCAGATTCTGTGCCGCTTGCGGGTGTACCTCCAGAAGATGCCCCTGTGCCGTCTCCGCCCTCGGCAAAATACTGAAGGGGTAAGTGAATTAAAGTTGATTTTTTCATTTTCATGTGTTTAACCTCCGTTTTTTGTCCTTTGCGTTCATGCCGCAAAGTCCGTTGATTTTGTCCGCCCCGTTCAATGCCCGTGACGTCCTGTGGATATAAAAACAGCGCACACCCAAAGGCATACGCTGAAATTATAAAATTTTAGTCAAAAAGCACAATATACTAATTATTAGAGCTGCAACTGAACAAATTCGAGTTGCTATTTGAATTCTTCGTTCTTTTTTGCGTTCTTTCTCAATTTCAGCTCTACGTTTCTGTTCTTTTTCTTTGACATTTCTTCTGCATTCTTCAAGTATTTTTTTAATATCCTCCATTATTTCTCCTTTCCTGTTTTTGGGCATAAAAAAAGCACCCTGTTAAGAGTGCTGATTTATTGAATTATACTGGTTATCCGCCAGAGAGTTGAACTCTGTCTAACGGTGTCAAAGACCGTTGTGCAACCGTTACACCTGCGGATATAAGAAAAGCACCCGTTTCCGAGTGCTTAATTATTAAATTACGCAGTAGCTTTGTCTTTTGCGTCATCTTCAGGATTGCCGTCTTCATCAAAATTGTTGAGGCGATCAAACATCTTCTGAAAATCTGCCTTTTTGTAGTCCTTTTCATTGATTTCCATTACAGGCTTATTTTGCTTTTCCATATTCGACTCCTCCTTCCTTACAACGTTTCAGAAATTCCGAAACAAAAGCCTTGTTATCAATTTCATCACCATCGAATGATTTGTATATCTCATTCAACAGAGTTCTTATATTATTATAATTATATGCCGCTGTTTTATTCAATACATACACTTCACCCTGATTTGTTACAACTGACATTGTTTTTATTGCACTTTCACAAACAAAAGTATCAATATCACCAACAGAAAAATTATTTGTACTGGGATGATTATGTAAGTAAATCAAAGATTGTCTTTTGGCATTACTTATAACTGATACAGCAAAAGGATTTTCTCCGGGAGAAACTTTAAATTCTCCACCAAGAACAGAAACCTCACTTTTAAACTCCAAATCATTTATAAGCAACACTTCATTGCTGCCATTTTCATCTTTGGCAATTTTTAAAAGTTCTTTATGTTTACGCTGCAAAGCCAATATCTGCTCTTCTGAAAAATCAGAAAGGCTAACCTTATCGACTTTATCTATTGCAACATCTGTAACATAGATTTTATGGTCTCTTTTCTTCGCCTGTTCCAATTCTTTCACATCCTTTGATTTTATTATACCACTTTCAGCCGATTTGTCAACAGTTTTCTGCTTAAAAACAAGCTTTCCGTCCTCGGTAGGCTCTAATTTATCAAGCCATTCGTCGAAGGTCATATCCTGTGGAACATTATCACCCACAAAAGTGTCCCATTCCTTGTCAAGTTCTTCCTCAGTTGGCAAAACCGCCATTGCAGAAGAACGACAGAATGGGTGCATAGGCGGATAGTTTACGCCGGGCTTTGCTTTTGCAACCTCGTATACCTGGCCGTCAAGTCTTTCACATATAAGCGAGGTACGATCGTCAATCAACGAGGCGTATTCGTACTTGTCAACGCCTGATGCCTTGTATGCTTCAAGTTCAGCCTGTCCTGTCACATATGTGTTTTCGGTGCGTATCAATCGCCTTGCTTCGTAAGCGCTCACGTTGAAGCGTTCCTGAATGCGTGCAGCGGCCTTTCTTTCGCTCTCACCTGTGATAAAGCTCTGAATCATGCTCTGTCGAAGTTCATCGGCCAGCGTCTGGGTGTTGCCCCAGATACGTGAAGAAAAATGCTTTCCTCTCCAATTGGTCTTCAGAGTCTGTTCGATGCGGCTTTTCGGAAGCACATCAAACGCCCCGGAAATGCCCGTTCCTTGCTGCAAGTCAAAAATAGTGTAGTTATATGCCTTTTCCATTTCGGTGGCTAAAAACGCCGAATCTGTGGCATATTCGAGGCCATACAACCCCTTACACAAATCTTTTGCTTGTTTATTCAGCTTATCAAGCCTGTCAAGGCGGTATTTATAAGCAGGAGCAGAAATTTTCGCTTCAAGTGCAAGCTTTTTTTCTGGGTCAGTAATGCCGCTTAATATTTGCAGGATTGCCTTAGAGGGCGGTTTGTTTCCTGATCTGTCAATCAATCGCTTAGCTTCTGCCTGTGACAGATCAAAAGCATTCTCAAAAGCTGAGAAAATGCGCCTGATTTCCTGATTTATGATTCTCGCAGATTCAAGATAACCAGTTTCCAGCTCCATTGCGACCTTTTCAGCATCTTCAATGAAGCGCTCGGTCTTGATTATTGAGCGTTTCGCCCAGTATTTCTTGTTATTTCTGCGTTCTTCGAGATAGTTTTTATTCGGTTTCATCCTCTAAAATCGGCGTATTCGCCGCAATCACCTGCTGTCTTTCAACAGCCTGTGCTTTTTCTTCTTCAAGCTCTTCAAGAGCTGCGTCGGGGTCTTTAACCATTGAAAGATTAGAAAGCAACGTGCGCTGCGGTACAATGCCACTCAGAGTTGAAGCAATCTGCGCTTCTTCAAGAACATTCGCAGGAAGTGAACGGTTGAATGTGATTTCAATGTCAGAAACATCAACCTTTGCACTGCCCTTAATGCCGAGAATGTTGCTTATAAGCTGTAAACGGATTTTTAAGCCCTCAGCGAAATAACGTTCCTTTGTCTTTGTGAGCTGTTCAAGACCGAGAAGCTTGTATTTAATCGCCACGCCTGAAGAATTCCCCGAAAAGCTCTCGTCCGTAAGGTCAGGAACGCAGGATATCTTGTGAATGTCCGAAACAATCGCCTGACGCAGCACGTCAAGGGAAGACTCGTCAAACTGTCTTGTTAAAAACGACGCGTCGCCGTCCATATCCAGCATCATGACCTTGTTCTTGCGGATTGACTCATACGCTTCCTTTTCTTCTTCGTTGCTATCGCCCAGCACCTGACCTTTAATCAGAAGAATTGCATCAACAAACTGTTCCTTGTCGTTGATGCGGTCTGACTGAAGCGTGTTATATGCATCAATCAGCGATATTACAGGCTCAAAGTCGCCCTTTCTGCCGCTGTTGTTGTAATATTCGATTAATGGCACATCACCGAAATAGTGAGCTTCGGGAGCTTCACTGCCTGTAAGTTTATAAAGCGTGTCAAGCTTGATATTGGTGATGTGCTGCGCTGTTGAATACTGACCCGAATACCCTGTCTGCCGTCCCTTTTCGTCAAAAACAGGGAAATAATAAACGCCAAATACAGGCTTCTGTTCAACGGTATCATCGTACACCACAAAAGCGTTTAACGGCGAAACCCTCGCAAGCTTCGGCTCTGACTTTTCGCCGCTTGACATATAAACAAGTTCAAAGCATCTGCCGAATATGGAACCATCAAGCGCAAGGTCTGCATCCTGAGTCGGTGCATCTGCTTTTTTAAGTGCATCTGTCAGCGCTGTGATGTCTTTGTTATCCTTACCAGAATAAACAACAGGAGCGCCCATAAGATAGGCGGCCGCAAAGTTTGATATATAAGCGGCGTGATTCGTCACAACCTTGTTGTTGCTCAGGTTGCCGCTCTTTATTCTGTCGACGATAGCGTGCTCACCGTCGTAGTAGCGTTCAAGTGATTTCAGACGGTCAAGCTCATTGTTGCTGTGGCGCTGGATATAAGCAGCCACTATTTCGGGAGTGATTTCCGCCGCCGTTCTGTTTGTTGTAAAAAGAATAGATTTCTTCATTTTTCCCTCGCTTAGTAAATGCCGAGTTTTGATTTATCAATGGTTTTTATGGCCTTTCTGCCGATTACGCTCTCGAGCGCATATCTGGCAGCGTCGATTGTGTGGTTGTCTTTATCAGGAAAACGGCTGATAAAATTGCCGTATCTGTCCTTGTCATATTCATATAGCGTGAATTCTCTGAACACATTCGGCGTGCGTTTCTTGTCAATCACGATGCTTTTGCGATTCTGCAGCCACGTGACGCCGTGGTCTACACTGTCGGGGCCTTTCTTTGCACCGATAATTCTTGAAAGCCCCAGTTCTCTGAATTCGCTGATTGTTCGAGGTTCGGCACTGTCTGCTGTGATAACGTGTTCTTTGCCACTTTTCTCGCTTATAAGCTCAACCGCCTTTTTGTTTCCGAGTTTAACCTGATATATCTCATCCACAAAATAAACCGTATCAGTTGCTTTGTCATAGGCTATATTCACCCAGACAAACGGGTCAACTGCAAAGCCAAAGTCAACGCCATAATAGAAATAACCGAGCCTTTCAATTTCAGCGTCGGTTATCGTTCTGCTATTCACATTTTCAAAAACTGTGCCGCCTGTGCCGACAGCAAGACCGAGATACTCGTGTTCATAGGCTGTCGGATTGCTTTTTTTAAGCTCCTCGGCGTCAACTATGAACTGCTCTCCAAGCCACTCAACTGGCACATCCAGATAAGTGCTGTGTATCGTGATTTTGTCCGGGCGCTCCTGCTGAATAGCTATATTCGCCCAGTTGTCACGGCTTTTCGGCGGATTAAATGTGAAGAAATTCCAATAAACCGAGCCGCCACGGTTGGCCGACTGCAATATGCTTCTGATTTCTTCCTCACCCTTGAACTGGTCAAGCTCTTCAAACCACGTAATGCCAATATAGCCCTGCTTCGGCTTGATTGACTTAATCTTCAAGGGGTCATCTGCCCCTCTGAAGAACACCTTCTGGCCTGTGGGAATATAAGTTATTTCCAGCGGGCTCTTTGTAGCCTTAAAATAAGCGCCAAGCCCCAGCTCATCAATTCCCCATAAAATCTGATTAAACACGCTGTCTTTCAACGTTCCGCCAACCTTGCGGACTACCAGCGCATTTACCTCGGGATTCTTCACCATAATCACGGGCAACATTATCGACACGAAGGATGATTTAGTGCTCCCTCTGCCACCGTCAGCCCAGTACTGCGTGTGATTATGTTCCAGAATATCAAAAACAAGCTCATCAAACAGCGGAATCGTATGTTCAAGCAGATTAATCTTCATTGTTTCCGCCTCTCGGTGCAATTACTATCTGCACGCCGCTTTCTTCTTCGTTGCTTGTTTCGCCCATAATATCCCGAATTTCGTGCATAGCCTTGACGTTTCCGCCGACTGCCTCTCTGACAGTTCCTGCAACACAACCATCAAGCCAAGTGACTGTTTCGGGCTTTATCCCGAACATTTCAGCAATGCTTTCCGCAATTTCGGGGTTGGCTACTTTCGCATTAAGAAGCGTTTCCATAGCTTTTTTTATGTCTCGCTTCTCTCTGCGCACTTTTCCGGAAGCTTTGCCGCCTTTTTTGCCGTTTTTCACGGCTTCTTCGTGGCTTTGTTCGCTTGTAAAGGGTTTTAAGTTTTTCACATTTGCCATAACCTCATATCACACAACAAACACAAAACCCCCGAGCTGGCATTCGGAGGTTCTGTGTGAATTAATAACGAAAGGAGTTGTCTTCCAATGGGAACAACTGGAGCACAGTCGCAGGTCGTGCCCTGCTGTACCTGTGCAGGTGTTGTTTGGATGGGCGGCGTATCCATCATCTCAAATGCCGTCATGCTTAATCGGGCGTGTCAGGAGCCTTTCTGACCTCAAACAACGTAAACCACAATCACAGCTCATGCGCTGCTTTTGTGCATATCCCGCCATTTGACGGGATTCGGAATATTCCTGAAAGGTGGAGGAAATCCGCGTAATGCGCTTACTGACTCAGGTCAGTAGTTCGCTGGTTGCAGAGATGAGACTTGAACTCACGACCTTCAGGGTATGAACCTGACGAGCTGCCACTGCTCTACTCTGCCTTGTCCCGCCACGATGGCGGGTGTGATACCGATAAACCAAAAGGAGGACTGTTTGACCGCCTTTTTTCTGATTATAATCATATCATATTTTTTTGTAACATTCTACAACATTTGTAACATTTGTAACATCTTTTTTCAGGGCGGTGTTATGTAAGTCAGAGCCGTGCCGTGCATCCTGCATATCTGCATACGTGAATAGCCTATCTGCTCGCCTATGACGTCAAATGTTTTGTTGTTGAAGTAGTGTTCTTCCAGAATGTAACGATAAGCCGAATTAGCTACAGAGCTTATCTGCGTGCGGATTTCCGCTTTCAGGGCTACCAGCCTTTCGATGTCGCCCACTATCTCTCTTTCAAGGTCAACAATCTTAGCGGCAGCCTTTCCCACCCTGTCGGAAATCTCTCCCGAAGAACCGAAGCCAGTTGACGGAGAAACCTTTGTTGCAATAGCGTTTATGCGCTCAATCTGCTCACGCTTGCTGTTGATTTCAGCGTCAAGAGTGCGGTATTGTTCAAGATACTCTTTCGGTGTCATTTGTTTGTCCCTCTCTTTTTCAGCGAATATCTAAAATCTCACTTAACCCTTGATATTCTTCATCGGTCAAGCCGAATATCTCCAAATATCCGTAATAACAGCATTCATCAACGGTGATTCCGTCTTCTTCGTATACGGTCGCCATAGGGTCACCTGCTGTGTTTTTGTTGTCAAAAGTCTGCCAACCTTTGTAATCGTTGTTTATAAGAAATTCTCTTAATTTTTCGATTTTATCCATTTCTATCCTCCTGTAATGCCCTCAGAGCTTCCCTGCCTCGTTCAAGGTGTAACAGTTCATCACGGTGCATCTTTTGTTTGCGTTCTTCCTTTTCGGTGAAGATATATTCATCAAAGCCTTTGAACGTAATGCCGATTTTTTCCATTTCAGCGAGGCAGTCACCGTTATAGTTGCTCATCGTATCAATCATACGCTGAAGCCTGATTTTTCCGTAGCCCAGATAACGGTTGATATGCGTGCAGAACATAGCCAGCTCAGTTGTGAACGTAGCGTATACAGAGCCAACAGGAAACTTGCCTATAATCTTAGAAACAATCGGTTCAAGTTGTTTCTCGGTTATATGTATGCGTGCAAGCTCCTTTGCGAATCTCTTATCGAATACATCGTCGTCGAAATTCTGCCGCCACTGCTTGACAGTTCCGTGAGCGTATGAATCAAACATATCAACAAGAGTCTTTGCTCCGACTCCCATTTTGTGCAGCGCACACATAGCGGTCAAAAGTACCTTGCCGTTTGCATTGACAACATCACGCTTCATCATCCCGTACTGGATGTTGCTGGGTTTAAGTTTTTTGTTGGTCATTGGACTCCTCCGTCATTTCTCTTACAAGGTCATCAAGTAACGTGTTCATCAAATATAAATGAGAGTTACTGTCTTGGATTTCGTCCGAAAACCGTTCATTTATTGCGGTTTTGACATTCTCTGCAAACTCTCTGATTGCTTCGGTTTTGGCGTTTGCTATTAACCGTGCGTGTAGGGCTATATCTCGTTCCTCGTCATACCTTTTCAATCTCTCGATCTTTGCCTTTTGGCGGTTGATGAGGTCAAGGACATAATCGGGGAGCTCAACCTCGCAATCCTCGCATTCCTGCATAGGGCATTTATCGCAAGGACGGACATCCTCTTTGCCCCATCCATTTGAGCCACAACACTCAAGGGCTTTTATAATCTCGTTATCGGTCATTTCCATTTTTTCCTTTCATCTTTTATGTATCCGATTGCGTATGTTACAAACATAGCAATTCCAAAAATCGCACAAACAATACCGCCAATCACTGTGACTAATACTATTGCGCATGAAATAATAAACCCGGGTACCTCATTTGGAGCCATTATTTTTGCCTCCTTCCTTTACTTCTTTTAAGAAGCACCATTCAGCTTTTTTATCTTCGTCAAGGTTCATTTCTAACACTCTTCTTTTATCATCAAGCATGCAGCAAAAGCCTTTTTTATGTTGATGTGCCGTAGTCCATAAAGGATAATAAAAAGAACACCGACCAAACGGACAGCTACAACAACCTTTCGGAAGTTCCGCAGGTACTATATAAGCCATTATTCCGCACCGCCTTCCTCACCGTAAACCATAGGACTGCCATCGGCGTTTACTAATAACGTAAAGGTTCCGTGATTATAATCGCCGTCACTAATCGCATACATAACCATTGTTTCTTTTTGATATACAACAATCCAGTTTGCTGTACGCTCAATCTCGATAAACATTGATGCAGTTTCTTTGCTTGAGTTTACTTTTTTAACGGCTGTATGTTCGCAACCGCAAAAAAACATCATTATAATAATAGCTAAAAACAAACTTGCTAAAAATTTTTTCATTCCCAAACCCTCCCCAGATACTTCATTTCGATAATGTTTCCGCCTTTGCCGTGCAGTCCGCCAAAACCGCCAAGCACCGTATAAGTGCCAGCTGATTTGACGGCTGAAGGTACACATTCATCATCAACAACAAACTCAATCACGCTTGTGCAAGGCTCACCGTCGTAATTCTTATCAGGCTGACCGAAATAATCGGTTGTGCCGTCATCCTTAAACTCTGCAAGAATAATATCAAACTCAGCATCACATTCAAGTTTTACGTGCCACGTATCGCCTATGTCACGCCCATACGCTGAGCCAAGAGCGGCGCAATAATAATCAGTGCCGTTAGCATAGAAAACCCTTATACCTGAATCAACATCCGTGTCACAGTCTTCTTGAAGCTTATACTGCGTGCTTGTTGTGTCGGAGATTTTACGATAATCCATGAATCGCAGAGTGTTTGTCATGCCATAAGGCAGACGCTCCTTAAGGAGTTTGTCCGCCTCTGGGGCTGTCCGCATCTTGACGATAACATCTTCAAGTAGTTCATAATTAGCCTGAAGCTTGTTGTGGTCTTCGTGCAGCTCGTTATACAGGTTGCTGATAGCTGTCTTTTCTTCTGTAAGGGTAGTTATCTGTTCTTTAAGCTGAAGCTTTGAGAAATTCGCCGTTTCAAGCTTTGCTTCAAGATTATATTTCGCCTCTTCGTATGTATGCGACGTAATCAGCAGCGTGAACGCCACGCCTGCGAAAGCGCAGCAAAGTCCGACGAGAATATAAATAATCATCTTCTTCATTCAGCCTCCTTTACGGTCATAACCCCATTTTCGTCCCTGCTGTATTCAGGAATATCAAGCTCCAGAAGAAACGCTATATTACAGGCAGCGTGCCATAAATGTGGCAAACCGCTTTCAGAATCAACCCCATGTGGTTTTTTGAGCCATGCGCATATATGCCGCATAAGCGCCGCCCTGTATCTTTTAGGCTCTACGTTTCTGTAGCTATATTCTTCGCCGTATTTCTTGACGCCGTAAGTTCTGACAGCTCCGACAGCTTCTATAAGCTCAGGCGGAACAAGGTCAAGTCTGGGCTTGTCTGAATCGAATTTGTAACTATTCATTTGTGTACCTCGCTTTCAAAAAAGTCTTGCTTTGTGTCTTTCAACATAATCTTCCCACGTTTCGCTGTTATAGCACCTTCCATAAACATACCTCTGTGCAAATTCTAACTGCATTTTATCAGGAATAATCCCTTTTGGCTCGTTCCTCTCAGGTTGAGCATAAATATGAAAATGCTTATAAATACCGCATAACTCTTTCAGGCGTTCTTCCGCTTCCGATATGTCCTTACGCACAAGCAAATATACAAAAATCTTGCTTTTCGGAATCTTATGCTTATCAAAGAGCTTTACAACCTTTTCGAAAAATGGCAACTGGGCTTTACTGTCACAGGAAAATCGTATATATTTCAGCCATTTTATGTCTTTGAGAATAGTGCAGATTTCATCGTCTACAAGCCGTATATCCATGCCCTGATTAAAGTCAATCTTATAATCTGTCTTTGAAAGTTCCCGAAGCTGATCAACGCCGTAATCACACGCCAGTATGTTATTATCCATAAGCACAAGCTTGTCACTATCAGTGCGAACGAGCTCCTGCCATTTTCGATAAGGCTTTACATTTCCTTCTTTCTTTGGAACGTAGCACCAGGAACACTTATTAGGACAACCTCGTGTTATAAACCCTATTGCATAATCGCATTCAGGATAAATACTATAATCAGGAAACATACTGTCAATTTCAGGCGGCAAATCTTCATATATTCCGTACCCTGTGCCGCCTTTTATCGTATTTGGTGGAAGATATTCGTTTACGGGTGTAAAATCCATTACCTTACTGGAATACACCCTGTCGTATTCTTCAAACGGATTCCACCATTCTACAGTATCACCCACTGATTTATGATAAGCAGATATTTTCATAAGGGCGTAATTCGGAAAGATTTTGTGTTTAAGGTGTTCTTTTTCTGCGTCATGTAATGCTATGCGCATAAATCAAACTCTCCTCCTTACAACCGTACCCTCGCCGACTTTGGCAAGTCCTATGTTCAAAAACTCGGTTTCTTCCCTTGTCAGTGCTTGTGACACTCTGATGCAGTCACTATGCGGGCAATTGAAACAGGATTGCGGCGGTTGGCAGTCGGCATATCTGCCCAGACTGTTACGCTGCATATATCCCCTTACCGAGTTTGGGGTACGGTTTATCTTCTTGGCTATCATCCATTCAGAGCGCCCTTTTTCTGCCTGCTCCTGAATAAGCGATTCTTCTTCTTTTGTGAAGCGTGGCACTCGATTCGCAACCTTAACGCCGATAACGAACATCATGCGAATCACAGCACCCTTTGACTTTTGCAGATGCTCAGCCACAAACGCTGGCCCTTTCGTCGGGTAGTGTTCCCGGGCAAAGTCAAGCTCCGCTTCAGTCCATGCATTACTTTTTCCCATCTTTATCCTTTCTGTACCTCGCATACGTCTTTTCTTTTACAAGTTCTGTATCAACCGACGATTTTATCTGATACCTCGCATAAGAGCTTTTTTCCAGCTCGTCAACGTCGAAGCTATTGTTTGGTAAGCCTGCTTCACACACAGGTTTCCATTTGCCGTCTTTGAGCAACCACTGGTAAACAGTCTCGGCTTTCACGTCACCGGGAATGTTCTTTTTTTTGAGCCACGCTCTTACACGCTCAATATACTCGTCTGTCAGCTTATCACCGACATAAGAACGAATAAATTCAAAAGTTATTGAGGGGGAGGGAGAGGCAGGCGCAGAAGCGCCCCCTTCTTCCTTCTTGCTTTCTTGCTTTCTTGCTTTCTTTATTTCTTCCATTGGGTCGGCTTGCGGTCGGCTCTCGGTCGGCAAGCGGTCGGCTTCCGTTGCACTTTGCTGATAGTGGGTATAGTTTTTCAGCGTTATTATCGTGAATTTAGCGGTCGGCAAGCGTTGCAATTCTCCACTTTTTTCTAATTTTTTTAACGCACGATTGACAGCGTCCTTTGAAATGTTCAAAATTTCAGCAACTTTTTTTAGTGAAATAACGCACTGCCCGACGTCAATTTTATGCCCTTCAAATCTTCCCGGCTCATAGTTTGCGGTAACAAGAAGGTGAAGAAATACCCTTGAAACAACAGGGTCGTGATACCATTCCCAGTCAACTATTTTGCGGTGGATTTTTATATAGCCGCCTGTTAGCACGCCCTTCACCTCCTTGCTGCTGTCAGCTCTTTGTAATTTCGCCAGTAGTAGTAAAAGATTTCAAGCATTTTGGCCGCTGTTTTTGTGTTGTCCTCGACAAACTCTACACGAAAGCTGTACCTGTTGTTAGGGCTCCAAGCTTTCAAGGCTGAGTATACATGAGCACCAATCATCTTGACTTTTCTTTCAGGATTCTTCTGCATCTGCCATTCAGGCACCTCATAGGCCTTCAGAGCGTCCCAGGAGCCTACTTTTTCAATAAGCAATGTAAATTCATTACCAAGCAAAGAAGCGGCGTAAAGCTCCTTTTCTATGCGTTCACGGTCCTGCATAATATTAGTATACAGTTCATCAACATTTGCTTTTCGTTCGATAACACACGACATCGAAAAATCCTTATCCTCAGCCATAAAGGTATAATCACCAAAATCAAGCTTTTTTTCTTTTGTCATTATCCCCATATCTGACAATGCGTTGATAATGTGAGAATTCTTCTGCTCTCTGGTATCATATATCACCGTGACAGACTTCATAAACTGCTTTTTATCTATCACTTATATCACCCCTCAGAAAGGATAATCTTCGTCAGTAGGTTTTGTTTCACCCTCGACAAACTGTTTTATCTCTTCAGGAGGCGGAACAACTGTTGAAACAGGCGGCATTCCAGAAGAGTTGCTGTCTTTTTTTGCTTCTCCTGTGAATTTTGCCTGAGAAACAACAACCTCTGTCACCCACTGCTTTGCGCCATTTGCATCATCATAGCTTCTTGTCTGAATTTCGCCTTCAAGAAGAATCAGGCGGCCTTTTGAAAAGTATTTGGAAATGAATTCGGCAGTTGAACGCCAAGCGACAATATTAATGAAATCCGCTGTTTTTTCCGCATCCTTAGGCTGATAGTTACGGTCAACGGCCAGCCTGAAAGAAAGAACGCTGACGCCGCTCTGAGTGCTTTTAAGTTCAAGGTTGTTACAGATGCGCCCCATAAGAATTACTTTGTTAAACATCGATTATTCCCTCCGTAATCATTGAAGTATAGTTGATAGGCTCTGTAAGTGTTTTTGAAAATCTGCAATAATTGCAGCAACCACACTTTTGAGGTTTTAAAAAACCTTTTTTGATTTGTTCAAACCTTGGCGAAAGCTGTTTCACAGTCTGAAGCTTTTCTTCAAGGGTATCATTTGGAATATAGAACACGTTCAAATCAGGCTCTTTTTCCTTTGTAACAGCAGCGATATAAAAAGGAAGTGTCTTTCCTGTGTTCTGCCGCACAATCTCCTGATATATTGCGCCCTGATACGTATACCCCCAGAAATCGACAAAGTTTTGATACATTCGGTTTTGTCTGTCCCATATCTGGTCAAAATCCTTAACGCACTTCAGGTCAACGATACACTTATCGGCGTGATAACTGTCTATTTTGATTTTATAGGGAACTCCCGCAATTTCTCCTGTCATAATAACCTGTTTTTCACCACTCATAAACTGGGAAAACAACTTGTCACGTTCAGCACGTTCTATAACCTTGTTTGCGTGTTTATATTGCGCCCTCAGTTCACCTTTCTGGGTGAAAATCTGAGGCGTTTTCATTGCAAACTGTTCAAGGCTGCCTTCATAGTAAGCATCTACATAAGAGCCTATAAGCAAAGAATCAGACGGCTCTTCTCGATATTCGCCTGTTATCTCAGCCAGTGTTTTACCCTCACACTTCATGAAACTTTTAAACTGGGAAGACCCCATATATTTCAAGCTGTTTTCAGGACTGAAATAATTATCTTCGTTAAGCATCGGCTACCTCCGCAAAGGGATTAGGAGCAGGCTCAGGAGCTTTCTGTGTATCTTCGTATTCGTCAACCGTATGAAGCCCCATAAGCGTTTCAGGGCAGTGAACTCTTGCAAAAAACGCACTCGAACGATAAGCAAGCATCAATTCAGGCATATTTCTCCATTTCGGGTTGGAAGTCCAACCCTCAGCTTTTGCCATTGCAATTGTCACTTCAGGACCTTCAACAAGCTCACCGTCAGAAATTCGTGTGGCTACAAGCATACAGCCTCTGCTGTCAGTACCTTTTTCCCCAAAATAAACATGCTTGACCTTGCTGAACTTTCCGCAATTTTCTACCATTGCCTTGCAGGCTGTGCCAGCCCATGACGGCTTACCTTTTACAACATAAAGATTCTGCATCACAAACACAGGTGATAACCCCACTCTGTTCGCAATATCAATGGCAATCATGCAATCCCCGGGCTTCCCCTGATAATTCTGCGGGATAATGTTAGATGCCGCAAGGATTTTGGCTGTATCATAGACAAACTTCATTGTCTGCCTGTTGCTGAACAAATCAAGCGTTCCTGTGCTTTCCACAGTCGCAAGTGCAGCTTCAGGCGTGTTTATATTTTCATTATTCATTCTTCTTCCTCCGTCTCTTCATAACATTCGCTTTCACAATAGGGGCAGCAAGGAACTTTTTCAGTAAATGGAGCTCCCCAGAATTCACCGGACAAATAAAAGTGACCCGGCTCATCAAATAGCCTATCGCATTCGCCGCATTTATACATCTTTCACCTCATCCAGACTGTGGCATTCCACGTCATTGTAATAAAAGCTCTTTCTTACATAAGGCTTGCCGTTGATAGTTGTGCCAGTGCATTTTACTTTTGTGCCAAGAATTGAAG
>JAZNML010000057.1:0-47744 GCA_045579565.1 Ruminiclostridium sp. | reverse complement strand
GGACAGGATGGCGGCTATCATCAGGCAGGGAAGGCAACGAGAGCCAAGGCTTTCAAAAAGGACGGAGGGCTTGTTATGGAAACGGGCTACACCGTTCGCGACGGGTCGATTCCCGATGAGCAGATCAGCGCGAAGCTCTGGATCCGCGGCTCGGACAACAAGGCGTATTTTGAGATCACGGGACAGACCACGCCTAAGAGGGGAACCGCGTGGCGGAGTGACATCTTCTACCGCGTGACCTACGAACCCAAATAAGAAAAAGACGAACCTTACGGTTCGTCTTTTTTGTCAAACATCCGATTGAGTCGCTCTGTCATAAAGATCATAAGCAGAGCGAAGATCGCCATATAGAAGGGGTAAAGACCGATGTGTACGTAGTCGCCGATCAGCCCGAAGAGAGGGGGCATCAGGGCGCTTCCCATATAGGCGCTTGCCATTTGGAGTCCCACGATGGCTTGGGAATTCTCCTCGCCGAAATGCGTGGGGGTGGAATGGATGATACAGGGGAAGATGGGGGCGCATCCAAGTCCCACGACAAGAAGACCCGAGAGGGCAAACCACTTGTCCAAGGGGAGCATGATCAGGATCAAGCCCACCGAGAGGATGCCGCTTCCAAGACGAATGAGGGTCTTGTCGCTGAAACGGTTGGCAAGAAAGCCGTTTAAGAATCTGCCAAAGGTGATCCCGATGTAGAAAAGAGAAGCAAAGGCGGCGGCAATTTCAGGGTCAACGCCGCGAAATTCCTCGAGATAGCTTGCTGCCCAGAGTCCTGCCGTGGTCTCTACGGCACAATAGGCAAGAAAAGAGAGAAGAACGTGGGGAACACCGCGGATCTTCAACGCGCCGACAATGCCCAGGGGCGGCGCCGTGGGGGTGTCGGTATTCTCGTTCGCCGTCGTCCCATTCCTTTTCCAAAGGGGAAGGCTGAGGAAAAGAAAGACGGTAAGGACGAGCTGAATGACGGAAACGCTTCGGTATCCCATTTGCCAGCCTCGCTGTGAGCTGATGCAATAGGACATAATATAAGGGCTGACAGAGGCGCCAAGTCCCCAGAAGCAATGGAGCCAGCTCATGTGTTTTGATTTGTAGTGGAGAGCCACATAGTTGTTCAGCGCAGCATCAATAGCTCCGGCACCAAGTCCGTAGGGAATTCCCCATAAGCATAGCTGGTAGAACTGTGTAACGGTAGAAAATCCGAACAGAGCAACAGCTGTAAGAAAAACACTTACGGTTGTAACAGCTCTTGTACCGAACTTTTTTGTAAGTCTTTCGGATAAAAGACCTGAAATAATTGTTCCACCCGCTATAATCATGGATACGAACCCCATGTATGATATGGGAACGTCGAAATCTATTCTTATTGTGGGCCATGCTGCACCCAACAGGGAGTCGGGCAATCCTAAGCTTATAAATGCAATATATATGACTGCTAATAATAGTAAGTACATTTTAATCTTTCCTTGTTCTTTGTATTTACAAAACTGAGGCTGAAAGATATTTATCTTTCAGCCTTGATTTTATTTACATCTTACAAGTGCTTCGGTAACATTCTTCATTACAAAATCACCGTTCTGGTTGTAGATGTTAATTGTTATTTCAGCAATGCCATTCCGTTCACTACGTTTTGTGAGGTTTGTAACCACAGCCTCGGAGGTGAGGGTATCCTCAGGAAATACAGGCTTGAACCATTCGATTTTTGAGGACATGCCTGCAATAAGCTCCTCGCCGAAGAAGTCAACTTCAAGATACTTTGCCCATACACATACAAAGGACATAACTCCCGGGGCAATAAGCTTTCCGAATCGTGTAGTTTTTGCATATTCTTCATCTGTGTGAAGAGGAATATTGTCGTATTTTCTTGCGAAATCTATCATTTCCTCCTTTTCGATAAAGGCGGGAGGAATTACGGTTTTCATACCTATTTCAAGTTCATCAAAATACATTATACAAATCCTTACTTTTCAGTTTTATCACAGTATACAACGCCGAGACCAACAGTTGTCATATAGCATCTGCCGTATACATTCAGGTCACCGCAGATCATATCGCCGTTACCCATACCGCCGAATTGATGTGCTTCGTCTGTAATCTGGGTCCATGTAGCACCGCCGTCTTCGGACATATGAATAGCTATTGTCTGGTTATCCTTGGTGTTGCCGTAGATGTAGATGACATAGGGATCGCCTTCGTTCTTAGGCTTGCCGACACCTACGCTGTTGCACTGTGCGACAGTTTCAATTTTCTCAAAGGTTTCACCATAATCGTTTGTTTTGTAAAGACCTGCACCTGTGGGAAGGTAGAAGCAGCCTTCTGTTGGGGTAATGCAAAGTCTGTCCTCAAACATTAATAAATCGATTCCTTTTTTGGAGAAGGATTTACCGCCATCTGAACTTACATAAAGCTTTTCCTTGCCGTAGGCATATACATAATCGGGGTTCACATAGTCGCCGATAACGTACATATCTTTACCAAAGATGCCTTCACATGCGGTCCAGGATTCACCTAAATCTTCTGTGTAGTATGCGCCAAGTCCGTTTTCTGGAATCCAGATAAGTCTGCTGCCATCAGCATTGAAAGCAACTGAGCCGTTGAAGAAGGTCTTGCCTTTTTCGGGCTTTCTTCTGATCTGAGTCCATGTCTTACCACCGTCTGTGGAGTATGTGATAAGCTGGGTAGAATCGTTTCCACCTACCTTAGCCCAGTAATCTCTGTTCTGAGCGGCAATTGTAATACTTGTTGTAGAACCGATCTTGTCCTGGTGACGCTGAGGATGGGTAAAGATATCCTCGTGAACAAATCCGTCATAGTCAAGTGTCGCGGTAACAAGAGGATAGTCTTCAAGAGTAACAATATCCATAGGTACTGTTTCTTCAATGCCTGCGGAATTGAAATAGAATGCAGGCGCTTCATCGAAGATGTTGTCGCATGCGAATATACCGTTACCGCTTGTAACCATGATTTCATCCGTATCAAAGGGATTCATTGCAAGAGAACAGCACCAGTGAATAGCACAGTCCTCAATCCAGGGAATATCATTTGTTGACATAGTCATGGAGCTGAGCTTGTCTGTCCATGTAGCACCACCGTCGGTTGAAACAAAGAAGGAATCACCGAAAGCTCCGTTGGGCTGCTGCAACCAGGTCTGAGTTGTAACAAGCACCATTCTGTTTTCGTCTGTGGGGTCGATTACAATATCTCCGAAGGGGTTTGATGTGGGAGCAATATTTTCAGCCTTATTATCTGCGGGATTGTATTTATAAACGGCACCCTTTGACTGATTCCAGGGGCCTTCCTTGTCTGCGCATACAACGTAAAGGTTTCCTGCTGAGTCGAGCTTTATACGTGCCGGCATCTGATCGGGATTCCACCCGAGAGCAGTCCATGTAGCACCACTGTCCTTGGAAACGAACAGGTTTTCGCTGGTCTGTGAAGCAGCTGCATAAACAAGACCTTCTGTATTGGGGTCAAACACGATAACGTTGACACCGTTTCCGTTTGCTGTTCCTTTAACGGGGAAGTCTGTCTGTGTCCAGGTCTTACCGCCGTCTGTACTGCGGATGATACCGCTGCTGCAACCACCGGCAAGAATAGTATCCTTATTATTCGGGTCAACAGCAAGCCTTTCGCCGTTACCTCTGCCCATGCCATTACCATGAACCTTGATTAAATCGCTTACGTCAACGACATCAAAGGTTTCGCCGTAATCGTCGGAAATAAGAATACATGTTTTGCCGCCGCTGAAATATTCTGTACCTGCGAGAATATATACCTTTGCGGCATTTTCAGGGTCAACCGCAATTGCGCTTACACCCATAAGACCGACATCCTCGGCAGAGATCCAGTAGCTGAGGGATTTCCATTGCTTGTCCGCTTCGTTCCAGCGGTAAGCACCGCCTACGTCGGTACGGGCATAGAATACGTTTTCTTCACAAGTGGAGAACACGCCTGTTACGAATCCGCCGCCGCCCATGGCAACCTGTCCGTAAGTCCAACCTTCTATCCCTGCGGATAAGTCTTCGGTAATATTTTCACTTGGTGCCTGTGAGTCTGTTGTATCATTTGTATCAGATGTTGTATTGCTGTTACAACCGGCAAGACAGCTGAGAGATACGATTGCGGCCATAATAACAGAAAAGCACTTTTTGGTCATTGACTATTCCTCCGTAAAATTAATTATCACACCTATTATATCATAATCCATGTTTTTTTCAAGTATATAAACGGCAAAAAATTATTAAAATCCGTCATAATTTGTAATAAGATATTGACTTGATGTCGCACAAGTGCTACAATTAATAAAATGAATAGTATTTTTGCGACATAGGAGTTATTCATGCAGACCTTTTATCTTGAAAATTTTATAGGAAAAAGCGAATTTCCGTTTTTTGTCCAGTACGGACATCATGAACATTCCCTTGTTGTCCATGACCATGCGGATTTCTTTGAGCTAACCATTGTTCTTGACGGCACAGCAATGCATAATGTAAACGGAGAAAGTTATTTCATCAAAAAAGGTGATGTATTTGCTGTAAATGAGATGCTGTCACATTCTTATTCAGAATGTAAGGACTTCAAAATCTGTAACATAATGTTCCGCCCTGATGAAATTTTTGCTCCCTTTCCTGATTTGAAGCATTGTGCCGGATTTCATTCTCTGTTCGTTGTTGAACCGTATATGGTTCGTGAGCAGAAATATAAGAACAGATTAAGGCTTAATATAAATGATTTCGATAAGGTTGAACGCCTTATAGACAGAATGATAAAGGAGTATCAGAATTGTGACGCGGGTTTTGTGTCATCTGTTACAGCGTATTTTATCGAGCTTGTAATATTTCTTGTCCGCAGGTATGATGACAGCAAAGCGGTGAATGATGAAATTTCGACTTTCTCCCGTGCTGTTGCTTTTATGGAACGTAATTTTACGGATAAGGTAACTGTTGAAGAAATTGCCGTCATAGCGGGTATGTCTGTGCGACACTTCCAGCGCCAGTTCAAGAATACATATCATATAACCTCTCAGGAGTATATAACATACCTTCGTATGCAGAAGGCAATGACTCAGCTCATACGCACCAACGATAGCATTACCAATGTAGCTCTTGATTGCGGATATCAGGATTCCAGTCTTTTTGCAAGACGTTTCAGAAAATATACAGGTTATTCTCCCAAGGAGTACCGTTTAAGCAGAAAATAAAAAACCGTAGTTCATAAGAACTACGGTTTTTCTATACTCCGTATTTTATCTTTATTCTTTGTAATTTTTCTCCCATAGGCTTTGCAAGAAGAAACAGGAAAACAAAATCCGATACTGCGTAAACAACAGTATGGGGAATAGCCGCTGCAATTGCGGACAGATACAGTTCTAAATGGAAACCTCCGTCATACCAGATTACAGTCCATATATCCATGATGAGGGAGTAGCAGATTCCTGTGAATACACCGAATATAAGTAAAAACCATCTGTACTTTTTTAAGGGCTCTGAAAGAAGTCCCGCAAAAAAACCGATAAGTCCCCATGCCAGCATCTGAAAGGGAGTCCATGGCCCTTGTCCGAAATAGAAATTCGACAGAAATGCCGCAAGGGAGCCTGTAAGAAATCCCGCCTCGCTGCCGAGATAAATTGCTGTAAGTATTGTTATTGCTGTTACGGGCTTGAAAAAGGGAATAAATCTTCCCGCGATGCACAAGGCAATCATAACGGCAGTTATTACCATTCTTCTTGAACCCGTAACCTTTTTTTCAAAGCCTGCCGCAAATAGAAGAAGGCTGAATGCGGCAACAGCAAGAGAGATGATTATGTGTCTCTTTTCAAACATTGCAACGCTTCCGATTACAGCAAGAAGCGGAATAATCAGAAAAGGCACAAGGATTTTAACAGTTTTTCTGATACCTGAATTATTAATAAATATCATTTTTTACTGTCCTTTCTGCCGTTTTCCAGACAAAGAGAAGCAACCTCCTGAATAGTAACCGCATTATCAAAATACCCTTTGGTCATTCTGCTTGCGGCGGTTGTATAAAAGCTGTTTTGTGAGAAGAAGTCGTCAGGAGTTCCCTCTGAAACAATACTTCCACGAAAGAAAAGACCGCATCTGTCTGAACAAAGCGCTGCAAACTCTGTATCGTGCGTTACAATAACAATAGTCATACCCTGAGCTTTCAGAGTTCTGATTGTTTCGGATAGTTTGTTTTTTGATTCGGAATCCAGAGCCTTTGTGGGCTCATCCATAAGCAGAAGGCGGGGATTCTGAGAAAGGACTTTTGCGAGAGCAACAAGCTGCTGTTCACCGCCTGAAAGGTCATAAGGATGCTTGTTATAAAGATGAGAAATGTTTTTGGGCAAAAGCTTTATCGCACTTTCACAGCCTTCAAGCTCTTCCTTTACAGTGTTTTTGAGAAATACCGTCTGAACATCCTGTGGAAGCATAGCAAGGCAATTTTTATAAAGTGTCTGATTTTTATATTTTCTGATATTTGTATCAAAAACCCTGATGTTACCACTGTAAATCTTTATAAGGTCCGCAGCGGCGGAAAGAGAAGTTGTTTTTCCCGAACCATTTCCGCCTAAGATACAGTAGATTTCATTTTCATATATGGTTAAATTGAGATTGTTAAGAACGTCACGGGAGTTACGCTCGTATCGGAAATAAACCTCTGAAAATTCCAGAGCCTTTGCTTTAAGGTGCTTGTAAGGGGCTTTCTCTGTTTTTCTGATACGGTTGTTATAATTTGCTTCAATGAACCTTCTGCCTTCACGTATGTCAATAGGGCATCTGCCGTTTCCCGAAACCGCATGATACAGTCTTGACGCTGCGGGCATTGCTTCAAGAACAGTGCTGTTTTCTGCTAAGGATTCTATAACTTTTTCGGGTGAGTCGAATCCGATTACAGCACCCTTTTCCATGACAACCAGCTTATCGCAGACAGGTATTATTTCTTCAAGTCTGTGTTCTGCGATAATTACTGTAATTCCGAGTTCACGGTTGAGCTTTTTCAGTGTAGCAGCAAACTCCGAAGCGGCAATTGGATCCAGCTGTGCGGTAGGCTCGTCAAGAATCAGAACCTTCGGCTGCATAACCATTACTGAGGCGAGGTTAAGCAGCTGCTTTTGTCCTCCGGACAGTTCTGCCGTATTCTTTTCAAACCATTCTTCAATTCCGAAATAAGCTGCCATTTCCGCAACTCTGCTCCGTATAGATTCTTTTGAAACCCCTGTGTTTTCAAGACCGAATGCCAGTTCATGCCATACCTTGTCTGTAACGATCTGCTGTTCGGGTTTCTGCATGACGAATCCGATTCCGGTAGCGGATTCAAGGGGTGAGATATCTTCGGTATTCTTACCGCAGAAAAGTATTTTACCTGTTTTCTTGCCCATTGGCGAAAGCTCGGTTTTTAATAAACGAAGCAGGGTTGTTTTTCCGCTTCCTGTACCGCCGCATACTGCAACAAAATCACCGCTTTCTATTGAAAGTGAAACATTGTTGACCGCCTTTTCTTCACATAAAGGATAGGAAAAGCTCAGATTTTCGATTGTAAAAATTTCCATCTCAAAGCCTCCTTTATTTCAAGAAATGATGGTACAAACACCATTATACCATAAGCGATTATTCCGGCTGTTTCCATAATTCCGTTTTTAGAAATTGAAAAATAAGGGTAGTAAGTAATTGTTGAATTATAAAGTCCGCATACAGTTACGACGAAAAGCAATGCTGAAATAATCAGAAACACAATATCACTTTTTTTCCATGCGAAAAGTGAAAAGCTTGTCCTTTTGGAAGTGCCGTATCCTCGTGCGCTCATGCTGTCTGCGGTAATTATTCCGTTTTCAAGTCCCCAGGTTATTACGATACTGAAAATGTTCAGCTTTCCTTTTATGTTATCTGCAATATTGTCTTCTTTGTAGAGTCCCATGGCTTTTTGCGTTTGCTGTGTTCTGGAAGTTTGTTTTGAGAACAATGGAATAAACCGTAATGCCATCGATAAAATCAGTGCAAGCTTTGGAGAAAGTCCGCCGAAAACATATAGGAGCTTATCACTTGTCATAATATCCGAAAAGCTTCTGAACCAGTATAATACGGATATTATCATGGCTGCTGCAAAAATACCGTAAATAAGCGCTTCAAATGTTATGGGGTTATCATTCATAATGAAAATAACGGTTGCGCCGTTATGATTTACAAGTGGATTGATACCCGCCATTATTATAAATAACAACAGGGAATAAACATGTGTTTTAAGTTCTTTGTTTTTGTGCCTGATAAGGAAAAAAGTAACAGAACCAATTAAAGAAAGAGAGAGTATAAACGGGTTCATGCTGAACATGGCGATTCCTGTGGTCATCAGAAAATACAGCGTTACCGCCATAGGATTAATGTTGTAGATTGTACCCATTATACTCACTCCTTTTAATTCAGATCATTACCCATTTCGCAGGTATAAAGCCATTCAATGTTATCTCCGTCTGAGAGTATATATCTGTCACAGCCGGTTGATGCAGTTTCTCCGTTGACTCTGTAAAGCCAGCCGGATAAATCACTGAAATCAAACTCGTAAATGTAGTTTATTCCGGCAATATACACTGCATCTGCTGTACCTGAGTAGTCCAGCTGAATAGTGTGTTTTTTTGCGGCTTCAACCAGTATATCAAATACCGTTTCATTTTCCTCGATGAGAAAGCTGTCTGAAAGAATAACAGCATCATCAGGTATGTATTCTTTATCTGACTTGCCGACAATAGTATCACAACGGATAGAAATTGTAACTGTTCCGACCGGATTTTCTTTTACAGTTGTTTCGCCGTAGTATTTTTCAGGACTCTGAAAATCTGTAAAAACAACAAATAAAACAGCTATAACAGTAATTACAGCAACAGCGATTAAATTCTGTTTTTTATTCTTTTTCAGAACAAAGAGAATAACGGTGACAGCTATACCTACACCTGTAATTATAATAGAAACCCACAGTTTATAGCTGTTATTATTTTCTTTTGTAGTAGGTTCGGTAACTGTTTTGGAATTATCAGATTTTTCCTCTGTATCTTCCTTTGTTTCAGGTAACTCAACCGAAGTGCTTTCCTCTTCTGTAAAGATATAAACAGAGCCCTTTCCTTCGCAGAAATGTTTGTACGAAACAAGAGCATAGAAAACCTGTACCGTAGCTGATTCGCTTGATTCTTTTCCTTTTTCATGGCTGAAACTTCCGTCATTGTTGCGGTATATTTCAATGCCGTCAAGAAGAGTTGAACCGTTTTTAATGAATCGTTCATCGGTTAAGGGATCAATTCCGAGACTTGTAAGAGCTATAAGCACCTGTGCTGTACTTTCGGGATTAGGTATGCCGTAACTTGAATAATCACCATTTTCAAGCTGTCTTTCAGATAAAAGAGTAAGAGCCCTGTCAATTGCTATCTTTACATCTTCACGCTGATTGTAATGGGGTGACAATGACTGTATAGCCATTGCAGTAGCGTCAACTTCACCTATATCTCCCATAACCGCCCAGCCGCCATCATTTTTTTGAAGAGCGAGAAGCTCATTGATAACAGTATCTGTATCAGTTACAGAGCTTTTATATCCGTTGTTAAGGAGATGAAGGCCATAAATATAGCTCATTACTCCCTGTTCACCTATGGTGCTGTCAATTGTTTCAGAAATATAGCTGTCACTTTCACCAGTAAGAGCAAGAATAAGTGCATATTTTTGTCTTGAAACAGCTGAACGCACGGTGTTTTCAGACAAGTATTCAAGTAAGGCGTCATGGTATGCAGAGAAATTATATTTTCCATATCTGCTGAGTCCGAAGATATACCATTCCGATGATCTTCCTGCGTTGTCTGTAAGCTCACCGTCTATCCATTCCTGAATATCTTTGCTTTGTGTTTCATTCAGCTTATAGCTGATAATTCCATTGGTAAGGCTTTCCGCCTTACCAATGGAATCTGTATCTGTCTGAGCATAGGAGGTGATACTACCAAAGGAAATTACCGCTGAAAGTATCACTCCTGCAATTATTGATAGTTTTCTTTTCATGTTACTTTCTTTTTCTTGAAACAAGTACGGCTGCAACAGTTGTAATAAGTGCTGTAACACTCAGTGAAACGCTGGTTGAAGGATTAGAAGAAACCACGGAATCAGCCTGTGTATCTGCAGTGATATCTGCTATGCAGACAGGGGGAACTAATGTCTGTGTGTCTGTAACGGCGCTGATTACATATTTGCCTGTTCCATCTGCTGTGATTGTAACCTTACCCTCGGCGTCTGTAACAAATGCTGTTTTTTCGCCGTTTAATGTTATAGTTGCATTCTCAACAGGAACGGTTATAGGGTTATAGTTTTCGTCCCATGCAGCTGCGGAAAGTGTAAGTGTGATTTCATTTCCTTCTGCTGTATTCTTGTCAAAGAAGCAATAGGTATCAGACCAGGTTTCAAGGTCGGAATAGCAGAAAGCGTTGATATAGTCGCCTTCTTTAACCTCGTCATCAAGGCTCATGGCTGATGCATTATTTACATAATATCCATATGATCCGCAATCATCACCCCAGAGCATACCGAGAGAGCGGCCGTATTCACTGTCATAGGCGAGATAGCCTGCTTCGGCTCCGCCGTCAAATGCAACCTCATGGGTTTCGTATAATGCTTCGTCTATGGTTATTTTTCCGTCGTTGTTATTGTCTTTTGCAACAATTGTCTCTTGGGTAATCACAAGATTTCCGTTACCGTCTG
Organism: Ruminiclostridium sp.; assembly: GCA_045579565.1. Taxonomy (GTDB): domain Bacteria; phylum Bacillota; class Clostridia; order Oscillospirales; family Ruminococcaceae; genus Ruminiclostridium_E. Next base: position 37,023 of record JAZNML010000057.1, on the reverse strand, counting down.
AGATGGTGATGTTAACTGCTGCGATTTTTTCTTCTGCGCCTGCGATAACTGAACACAGACTTGCAATAATTGATGCTAATAAAATTGTTGTTAAATACTTTTTCATTTCAAATACCTCACTTTATTTTTTGTTTTTTGGTTTTGGCTGCTTCTTTAAGTCCGGCAGCCTCCAATGCTCTTGGCCATGGTCCGAGGTAAGCTTTTATACGGGAAAGTGTGACTGAATCAAAATCGTCTTTCTTAGGCATTCTTCCTGTTTCATGGCACTTAGTTCTTAAAAGTTCTACCGCCCAGCCCTTTTTTTCTTCATTGATCACAATATCCCTCCTTTGCAAATAAAAAATCCCCCAACCTGACGGTCAAGGGAACAGTTCGATTTAATCGCATAACATAGTAAGCCGCATAGTACGGCTTAGGAAAATATGCAGTAAATCGGCTGAACACTTCACACCCAAGTTGCGTTTAACCTAAAAAACAATGGCAGGTATCCTGACTTATGACGCAGTATAAACTATGAAACAGAACCTTCTCAGGAATCCCCAATGGTATACTCTGTTTCTTCGTCAAATACAGTAATGGCGGTTGTTCCGGATTCTGACCGGATTCCCTATTAATCTACTAGGCAAATGCCTTTCGAACCATAGTAGTTTACATTATTGTGTTGTTATTGTAACATAAAATCAGAAAATAATCAATATGAAAATGTGATATATTTTTTAACCGGAATGAATATTTTTGGTAAAAAGTATAAATGTTTTGACATTATATATTCAAGGTGATATAATTGAACATAAAGAGGTGAAAATATATGGCTAAGGTAATAATGACCTGCGGAAAAATATGCACAGGGAAAAGTACCTATGCGGAAAAACTCCGTAAGGAACGAAAGGGCATAGTGCTGTCTGTTGATGAAATCACTCTGGCTTTGTTTGAGCATAATATCGGAGATAAGCATGATGAATACGTGGAAAAGGCTGAGCATTATCTTTATAATAAGTCACTTGAAGTCATAGAGAACGGTATTGATGTGATACTTGACTGGGGATTCTGGCAGAAATCCGAAAGGGAATATGCTCGCGAGTTTTACAGAAAAAACGGTGTGGAATATGAGTTTCACTACCTTGAAATTTCGGATGACGAATGGAAAAAACGTATTGAAAAACGCAATAAAATGGTTATGGCGGATGAAATTTCCGCGTATTTTGTTGATGAAAACCTCGCACGTAAGGTAGAAGGCTTTTTTGAAAAACCTACGGAAGAGGAAATCGAAGTATGGGTAAAAAACTGAATTTAATGGAGGACCCTTATGAAAAAGCTGTTTAATGATAATTGGAAATTTGCAAAAACTCCTGCCGAAACCTCAGACGATGACTGGAATTATGAATTTTCACCTGTTCATATTCCGCATGACTGGTTGATTTATAATACGGATGACCTTTATGAAAGTTCATACGGAAGATACATAAAGAATTACGATTTCGGAAAGGTTAAGGGAAAAAGTGTACGCCTTTATTTTGAAGGTGTTTATATGAATTGCTCTGTTTTCGTTAACCGCAAGAAAGCATTTGACTGGAAATACGGATATTCTTCCTTTGAAGCGGATATAACAGATTTTCTCCATGACGGCGAGAATGAGATTGCTGTACTTGTGCGCCATGATGCTCCCAATAGCCGTTGGTACTCAGGTGCAGGTATATTCCGCAATATATGGCTTATAGAAACAGGCGAAACTTATCTTAAAACAGACGGGGTATATTTTTCAGCTGAAAAATCAGGCGATGACTGGCGCTGTATTCTTTCAGCGGAGGTAGAAAACCCTGTGGGTACACTTCTTGAAGTGAGCCTTACTGGTCAAAAACTTTCCTATAAAACTTTAATTCCTGCCGCAACTTACACAGAACACGGTTTTACATTAGATGAAGTCACTACAGAGGATATCTGGGATTTAAATTCGCCTTCGCTTCTTGATTTGTCTGTTGCGCTTTTATGTGACGGTAAGGAGCTTGACCGTATTGAACAGCATGTCGGCCTACGTACAGCTGAGTTTACGTCGGATAAGGGATTTTTCCTAAACGGCAGAAATATAAAGATAAACGGTGTATGTCTGCATCATGACTTAGGCTGTCTTGGTGCGGCGGTAAATAAAGCAGCACTCAGACGCCAGCTACAGACCATGCTTGACATGGGAGTTAATTCTGTACGAACTTCTCACAATATGCCTGCAAAGGAACTTATGGAGCTTTGCGACGAAATGGGTATTCTCGTAAACAGTGAAGCATATGATATGTGGGAGCGGCCAAAGACTGAATTTGATAATGCAAGATTCTTTATAGACTGGTACGAAAAGGATGTAGCATCATGGGTGCGCCGTGACCGTAATCACCCCAGCCTTATTATGTGGAGTGTGGGTAATGAAATATATGATACTCACGTTTCCCTCAGGGGCTGTGAGGTATCTGCCATGCTTCACAAGGCGGTAAGAAAGCATGATCCAAGAAAGAATGCGCCTACAACGATCGGCTCAAATTACATGCCCTGGGAAGGTGCCCAGAACTGTGCAAAGGAAGTGGATCTTGCCGGTTATAACTATGGTGAAAAGCTGTACCCCGAACATCATGCAACCTATCCCGATTGGAAAATATACGGCAGTGAAACTACATCAGGTGTAAAAAGCCGTGGAGTATATCATTTCCCCCGCGATTGTGCATTTATGACTCATGACGATCTGCAATGCTCGTCTCTGGGTAATTGCCGCGGCGGTATATCTGCCACAACCGCACAGGAAGTAATTGCTGTAAATCGTGATACTGATTATTGTGCAGGTATGTATATATGGACAGGTACAGACTATATAGGTGAGCCTTCTCCTTATTCTACAAAAAATGCTTATTTTGGCAACGTTGATACAGCAGGTCTGAAAAAGGACAGCTTCTGGCTTTATCAGTCTGCGTGGACAGATAAGCCTGTGCTTCATATAATGCCCTACTGGGATTTCAATGAAGGACAGCTTATAGATGTTGTAGCATATACAAACATGAGCGAGGCTGAGCTTTTTGTGAATGGCAAATCAGCCGGTAAAAGAACAGTGGAGGAATACACAGCGGCATGGCAGGTTCCTTATGAAAAAGGTGAAATAACTGTTGTTGCCTCTTCTCCCTACGGAGCAACACTCACCGCTTCTGAACACAGCTTCGGTAACAGCAGAAATATAGTTCTTTGCGCTGATAAGAACGAAATAAATGCAGACGGAGAGGATTTATTTACTGTAACCGTAAGTGTTACGGATGAGAATGGATTTGAGGTTAAAAATGCCCGTGATCGTATCAGACTTACAGTTGAAGGCGGAAGATTATTAGGCTTTGACAATGGCGACAGCACTGATTACGACCAATATAAATCCACTTCCCGCCGTCTGTTCTCAGGAAAGGCAGTTGCGTATATTGCTGCACCTGTATCGCCTTGCGATATTAAGGTGACAGCAGAAGGTGAGGGACTTGTTTCTTCAAGCGTTGTTGTAAAGGCTGTCCCCGCAACTGTACGCGAGGGTATAAGTGTTGTTGAAAATATAACATCGGATATTTACAGAACAGAAATACCTGTTAGAAAGATTGAACTTGTCCGTAATACAGGTAGCGTACTTACTCCCGATTGTCCTGAATCTGAGATTACGGCATCTGTTCTCCCTGAAAATGCATCTTATACTGAGCTTTTATGGAAGGTTGTAACAAACAGCGGTATTGAAACAAAGGTTGCAGCTCTTGAAATCAACGGAAATAAAGCGGTAATTACTCCTGTGGGAGATGGAAGCTTCCGTCTGCGTTGTTACAGTTTCAACGGAAGAAAACAGCCTGAGATTATTTCCGAATTGGAGTACACGGCTGAGGGCTTCGGCCAGGCTCATATCAACCCATATGAATTTGTAGTTAGCTGTCATTATACCGATAGCTTGAAGATTATGGATGAGGTGCGTGACGGCGGTGTTAATATCAAGGAGGACAATAACATTGTCGGATTCGGAAAAACTGATTTTGGTAGTTATGGTTCCGACAGCTTCTATGTTAATATCATAAACTGGCACAAGGATTGTCCCTTCGGTTTCAGATTATGGTCTGGAAAGCCTTTTGAAGAAGGCTCTGTGAAGCTTGGCGACTTTACATACCAGGCGAACTTTATCTGGCAGACTTATATTCCTAATAGTTTTGAGCTTGAAGACAGAATAACCGGAATGCATGACCTGTATTTTGAATTTGACAAAACAGATTTAAGAATAGATTTCGGTGGATTTGAATTTTCGCCAAAGCTGAAAGCATACGAAAGAATCAATGCGGTAAATAACGATGAGCTCCACGGTGATACCTTCGAGATTTCGGGAACAAGTGTTCTGAGTATCGGTAATAACGTATTCCTTCGTTTTTCCGATATGGATTTCAGAGAGGGTACAAGTGAAATTCTTCTTACAGGAAAAACCCGCCATGATAATGATTCCATACATGTTCATTTTGCAACAGACAGCGGAAAGGAAATTACAGAAATAATAGAGTTCCCTTACAGCGAGGAAAGTATTACTGTATCTGCAAAACTCCCTGATATCAGAGAAAAATGTTCTGTTAATTTCAAATTCCTTCCCGGATGTGATTTTGATTTTGATTGGTTTGAAATAAGAAAAGCTTAATTTAAGGAACAAATGCCCGTAATTTTAATAATTACGGGCATAATTTATTTAATCCATGTTTGTTGTATTACAAATAAATAAATCCGGTTGTAAAACTAATTTAATAACAGGTTGACAAATCTGTTTGCAATTGATATAATAAAGTCTGATGTTACGCAACACAAGTTGCAGAATGGAGAATGATAATGCCGCCAAAAGCAAAATTTACACGAGAAGAAATAATAGAAACAGCATTGACACTTGCTGCCGATAAAGGAATAAGAGCTTTAACCGCAAGAGAGCTTGGTTCAGCCCTCGGAACATCTACACGGCCTATATTTACAGCCTTTGAAAACATGGAAGAGGTGCTTCAAGAGGTACGTAAAGCTGCACTTACAAAATTCGGGGAGTATGCAAGAAAAGCGGAGGAGTTTACCCCTGTTTATAAACAGCTTGGATTACAGATGGTTTTATTTGCTGTTGAACAGCCTAAGCTGTATCGCCTTTTATTTATGAGCGAAAAACCCGAGGCAAAAAATTTTGATGATGTGTTCCGGAATCTCGGTGATATTGCCGTATTATGCGTAGAGGTAATACAACGTGATTACGAACTCAGTTATGAGAATGCAAAGCTTTTATTCAAGCATAACTGGATAAATACTTATGCTATCGGCTCTCTGATTGCTACGGGAGTCTGTTCCTTTGATACTGATGAAATTCAGGATATGTTAAGCCGTGAATTTGTAGCAATGCTGATGCTTATCAAATCCGGAAAATATGATAATTGTACGACTATTCCAAAAAAGAAATAAAAATGTTATGAAATGGGAGTTATTATGGAAAAAATAAGAAAAATTTTATGTATTGCTTTTTCGTTTTTGTTATGTCTTTCGTTTGTGTTATCAATTGTTGACACCAATGAGCTGCCGACAACCTCGGAATTCAACCATGACAATATTTATTCACATGTTTCAAAAATTTGTGAAGTAGGACCTCATTCAATTATGGATAAGGAAGAAAATAAGCAGGTTCAGGAATACATAATGTCCGAGCTTGAAAGCTTAGGTGTTGTCAATTCCGATACAACAGAAGCCCCTGCATATCTTGTCCAGAGTTTTGTTACAGATTCAAAGAAATATCAGAACTTTTATCTTGATAACGTAATAGTACATATTCCTGCCAACGCACCTGATAAGACAAATCAAGCGGTTATGACCATGGCTCATTTCGATTCGGTTTTAACCGGCCAGGGTGCAGCTGATGATACGTTAGCATGCGGAACAATGCTTGAAGCAATTCGCTATTATCTTGATAAAATGGAAAAGGGATACACTATATCAAATGACCTTGTATTCTGTTTTGTAAACGGCGAAGAATACGGACTTTTAGGTTCGGAAGCATTTATGGAAGAATTCAGCGGTTTCGATAATCTTCTTGAACGTATAAATTTTGCAATAAATCTCGAAGCCCGTGGTACAGCGGGTACACAGATAATGTTTGAAACATCAGCGGATAACTACAATACTGTAAAGCTGTTCGGTGAAGTGAACAACAATCTTTTTACCTGTTCAATTGCCACAATGATTTATGATATGATGCCCAATGGCACTGATTTCTCTAATCTGAAAACTCATTATCAGGGCGTAAATATGGCGAATATTGCCCAGGGCGAAAATTATCACACTCAGAATGACAGCCCTGAAAATATAAAGGAAAGCTGTCTTACACAGCAGGCGCAGATTATAAACAATCTTATCAACAAGCTTGGAAATTACGATCTTGATAAGCTTTACGAAGCAGAAGAAAATGCAATCTTCTTCTCATATCTCAATATTGGCGATGTGGTTTATAACCATGCTTTTTCGGTTGTACTTGCGGTTATCGGAATAATTCTTCTTATTGCAAATATCGTTCTTTCAGTAATTTATAAAAAGAAGAATCTTGTAAAAACGCTGAAATCAATACTTGTTATTATTATCGGTCTTGCTTTGACAGCCGGTATTACATTCGGCTGCTACTACTTGTTCCAGCTTATTTCAGCTCTTGCGGGAAATATCGATTTTCATTCAATCGGCAGAATATCTTACTCCAATACAGCCATAACTGTTGGCATTGCTGTGCTTGCGCTTGGCGTAACTACTCTTACTACATGTTTAGGATGCAGGCTGTTTAAAGTTGAATCCGGTGATGTAAGACGTGCATTTTCATATATCCATATTTTACTTGGTATTACTCTTACATTTGCGGTTCCCGATGCAAGTTACCTGTTTATTATCAGCGGACTTCTGCTTATGTCAAATGAAATTGTCATTACCGTAAAACCTGAGCTTGAAAAGTGTCATTTTGAGCTGGTTGTAGAAGCCTTGTATTTACCTGTTGTTGTGCCAATCATTACTCTTGCAGTCTCTGCCCTTGGTCTTGATATGGCATATGTTTTCGGAGTATTGTTTGCAATTACCATATTCGGTGCAGGAACAAGCATTGCCTCTGTATGTGGTTATTATTCACTCAATATGCTTTTCAGAAAGGATAAAACAAAGAAGGTTTCAAATTGGGTTGGAGCAGTTCATATTATAGGAACAGCATTTATAATTTTCCTTTGCGTAAGTCTTTCAGAATACAGCATACATTCCGATCTTACAGATGGTTTCAGCTTCAATGATGACGACGCACTCATATATTCAACGGACAATGAAACCTATTTCAACTATGGCATTTATGACCTGAATGCATATAAGGTGCTGAAAAAGTATGGTCCTGAAATGGAATACGTTGAAGAAGAGTATGGTTATAGCTGTTCAGGTGAAAAGCTTGATCTGAATATCTCCTCGCTTATTACAAGCGAAGGCAGAACTCTCAATATTAAACGTGCGCACGAGGATTCAATAATTTATGTTTGGATCGAATCAGAAGGTGCTGAATCATTTACAGTAGACGATGGAATTACCACACAGACAATTGACTTATCAGAACGCAAATTTGCTTATATTTATTTGCATAATGATTGCGTAATTACCCTAAACGGCGGAACAGCCGATGTATATACCAACGAGTATATAGTTGATTATCACGAGCTTATTCCTGAAAATTACAATCCCGAAGAAAAGCTGCACTTTAATCTCTGGATGCAGGATAGTTTTGAACTTGCGTGATAGAAAGGACAGATTACATGAGAAGAAAAATAGCAGGATTGTTAGCGGTAATACTCACCTTTTCCGCTTGTAACAGTAAAGAGCCTCCCGTAGCAACAACTACAACTTCTACCGTTTCGGAGCAAACGACAACTAATACTGAACAGCCAACCGAAAAAACCACCTCAGCTACAACAGAAAAAGAGGAGACAACAACTCAGCCAGCTGTTACGGAAGAAGTAACAGAGGATGAAACAACAACTGTTCAGATAACAGAAGCTGTTACTGATGTATTCGAAGAAACTACCACGACTGCTGAAACAACAATTATAGCAACCACCGAAACAACTGTAACAACCACCACAACTGAGGCTGTTACAACTACAAAACCGGTAACAACCACATCCAAAAAGGAAGATGTTTCTGTTTCGGAATTGGTTTATGAAGCAGAGGATGCGAAGCTGTACGGGGGATTAACCATATCAGGCAACAACAAATTTTCAAATGGAAAGGCGGTTGAAAATTTCGGTAACGATTCCGATTACATTGTTTTCTCAGTTGACTTACCTGCTGATACCATGTATGATATAACATTTGTATCCTCCGGTATTGGTTCTTATAAGGAAAATAATGTAATTATAGACGGAACGCCTGTTGGAATATTTACCAGTGAAAATGAGGAGCTGACAGAAAGCACTATTCCCAGCGTAAGTCTTTCAAAAGGCAGCCATGAGATAAAGATTACAAAATCATGGGGTTGGATAAGACTTGACTGTATAAGGATAAATAAGGCCGAGGGAATCAGTGATGAAATTTACAAGGTGGATAAGGTTCTTGTAAATAAAAACGCAAATGAGAGCACAAAAGCACTTTTCAAGTATCTTTCTGAAAGCTACGGTAAATATGTTCTTTCAGGACAGGTATGTGATGACGGTTATAATGGAAGAGAATTTACTGCAATTTATAATGTAACAGGTAAACGCCCTGCAATTTTAGGACTTGACATGATGGATTATACTCCTTCAAGAACCGCCCTTGGAGCAAGATCAGATGCGGTAGAGACTGCGGTTGAGTTTAGCGACATGGGAGGAATCGTCACATTCTGCTGGCATTGGAATGCGCCTACTGAGTACCTGAAAAGCGGCAACGACAATGATAACGGAAATCCTCGTTGGTGGGGCGGATTTTACACAAGAAACAGCACCTTTGATATTGAAAAGGTTATGAACGGACAGGACCCCGAAGGAAAGAAAGCAATTGACCGTGATATTAAGGAAATTGCAAAACAGCTCAAACGTCTTGACAATGCGGGAGTTCCTGTGCTTTGGAGACCCCTTCACGAAGCATCCGGCAGCTGGTTCTGGTGGGGTGCAAAGGGTGCTGATGCATACAAGAAGCTGTGGGTTTATCTTTATGAAGAGCTTACATACAAGTATGAATGTAATAATCTTATCTGGGTATTCAACGCACAGAACAGCGACTGGTATCCCGGTGATAAATATGTTGACATAATCGGCGAAGATATATACCCCGGTCAAAGAGTGTATTCACCTCAGACAGCAAAGTTCAAGGAAGCGGCAGCATATAGCGATAAAATAGTTGCTCTTACAGAAAATGGATGTATCTTTGATATTGATCAGGCTGTGGCAACCAATACCATGTGGGCATGGTTCTGCACATGGGGTGGAGAATTCGCTGTAAACGGCTCGTCGTACAGTGAGAAGTATACCGAAAAGGAAATAATTAAAAAGGCATATGACAGTGAGTATGTTATAACCTTTGATGAGCTGCCGGACATATATTGAATTCTTAAAATATAAAGTAAAAAGGCAATCCTAACAGGATTGCCTTTTTGTTATCTGAATAATGTACATTCTCCGCTTTCGCGATAGTATGCGATGAGTTTTTCGACAGCTTCACGGGTACATCTGAAATGTTCTGCAAGACAATCTATACAGAAAAATTCATCAGCATTTCTCATGATAAGCTTGCGGTGAATTGAGATATCATCGGAGAATAATTCCGCACCGCATTTTTTACAGGTCTTATAATTTGCCATTATACTTTTACAACTTTCGCACGGAACATAAGACAATCGTGCGATTCAATCTGTGCGGCGTAACGCTCGGTAAATGTACCGATTACGGAATGAGTGTAGCAATCATAAAGTTCCAGACCTCTGCCGGAAGAAGCGGGGAGACCGATATCAAAGAACTGTAATGACATTTCGTTCTTCTTGTCGCTGAAATTGAACATACCGATAGCATAGTCGCCATTGCTTAAAGGTTTAATGAGGGAGAACACGTTTTCGGGGTTATTCCACTGGCGGATGCAATAAGGACTTCTTACTTCGATATCCTGATTAATAGCTATGATATCCTTGTTTGTGAGGATTTCCTTGGTTGTATCGGTCATTTTTCTTACATCGCAGCCAATCATAAGAGGGGAATTCATGATTGACCACAGAGCAAAATGAGTCTTATATTCGGTATCATTACAACCGCCTACAACATTTCCTAAAACCTCGGCATTATCACCGTTACCGTGCATGCCAACAACCAGCATATCCATGTCGTTATGACAATAAACACCGCTGAAAGCCTGTTTGCCTATCTGTGATTCAACAATACCCTTTATTGAAAGCCAGTTGTCCTGAATGTCTCCTGTTGAACGGAACATATTGGCACCTGTTTCACGAATCCAGTTATGAACGTTGTCGCTACCCCAGTTACATGCGGAGAAGAGAATATCTCTTCCGCAATTGCGAAGAGCCATAGCCATACGTTTGTAGAGGTTTTCTCCGTCAGCGGATTTCGGCTTATAGCAGTAGTCGTATTTAAGGTAGTCTACGCCCCATTCTGCGAAGGTCTCAGCATCAGTAAATTCATGCTCAAAGCTTCCGGGATAACCTGCGCAGGTATGTGTGCCGGCACAAGAGTACATACCGAATTTCATGCCTTTGGAGTGAATATAATCTGCCACAGGCTTCATGCCGTTGGGGAATTTATCTTTGTCCGGTACAAGCCTACCGTTTTTGTCACGCTGTTTTTCGCTCCAACAATCATCGATAACAATGTATTCGTAGCCGGCATCACAAAGACCGCTTTCTACAAAGAAATCTGCGGTAGTTTTGATAAGCTCTTCGTTTATATTCCAGCCGAATGTATTCCATGAGTTCCAGCCCATAGGAGGTGTGTGCGCAATAGGTGTTTTCATAATAATTTTCCTTTCTGAAATAATGTTTTTTAGTCAAATCTTGGATTTTTTGAAAGAACTATTTCAACGGCATTCATCCAGGTCTGCTCGCCCAGTAAATCAAAATAATCTTCATAAGAACCTATGCCGTAAAGATATAATTCATTATATTCTTCCGGGACAAGACTTATTTCAATATAGTTTTCATAATTACCTGTATCTATCATGTTTATAGAAACGGGTGAAGCATGCTTTGCCATGTAATTTCTGATATCCTTAAATTTTAAGGTCATATTAACCTCCCGTATTATTAAACGTAATGAGTTTATGATGGATATATTTTAACATAATGCAGGCTTTGATGTCAATAACATATTGTTTTAATATAAGGGTTAATTTCTTTCTGTTCACGGTTATTATAAAAAAGGCAAAAATCTGTAATAAACAACATGATTTATGTGTTATCTTTTAATTACCATATTAATTCAAGAAAGGATAACCATTATGAGAAATAAAAGAATAATATCATCATCGCTGGCTTTGGCAACATTGCTTAGTATCACCTCCTGCTCACAGACCGGTGAGAGAAGTGAAACAACCCAGCCTACACTTACAGCAGCATCAACAACTACCACAACTGCTGCTGCAACACTTGCGGAAGAAGATAAGGAGGCACTTGCTGAGGTTGAAACAACCTACGAAAAGCTGGAAAACGGAACAGTAAAATTTCTTTCGTCATGGGATATAAATCCCGCTGACGGCAAGCCCAAGCAGGTTTCACTTGAAATGTTTGAAACAAATTACGGCGGAAAAATAGAGTATCTTCCTTGTACATGGGAAGAACGTTATGAAGCACTTGGAAAAATGATTGCATCAGGTGATTCACCTGATATGTTCAGTGCAGGTGACCTTGATTGTTTCCCTCAGGGTGCGGTAAGCAAGATGTTTCTTCCTCTTGATGATTATGTAGATTTTGATTCTGAACTCTGGTCACCTATGAAAGAGGTAAATGACCAGTTCGTATTCAACGGCAAGCACTATGTAGGTGCAACTAGCACTGATGCAGGTGTAGTAATGATATACAATCAGAAAACGATTGAAGAAAACGGCCTTGCGGACCCGGCAAAGCTTCTTGAAGAAGGCGACTGGAACTGGGATACATTATATGATATGATGATTGCCTTCTGCGACAGAACAAACGAAAAGTTTGCAATTGACGGCTGGTGGTTTGAGGGTGCAATCTCTCTTACAACAGGTGTTCCATATGTAGGAATGAAGGACGGAAAAATTGTACAGAATCTTGATGACCCTATGATTGAACAGGTACAGCGTTATATGTTCAATATGAAGAAGCAGGATTTACCTTTCCCGAAATCCGAATACGGCTGGCAGATACATCCTGAAAATATCGGTTTTGGCAAAACACTTTTCTACCCCTGCGGTATCTGGGCATTGTATGAAGCAGATATTTCCAACTACGGTGAAATGGAAGATATAAGATTCGTTCCCATGCCTGCTTGTCCTTATGCAGATGCACATTACCTCCCCACATCAATCACAGGCTTTACTCTTTGTTCAGGTGCTGAGAATCCCGAAGGTGTTGCAGCATATCTTGATTGCTTAATGATCTGCCGTGATAACGAAGTGGCTGTAAAGATTGAACAGGAACAGATTTTTGAAGATTATAAGTGGACTCCTGAAATGTATGATATGCTTCTCAAAACAAGAGAAATGACGGAACAGCATCCTGTTATTGAATTCTATACAGCAGTAAATGATACAGTAAATGACCTTGTAAACAATCCTATTAAGGAAACCTATAATGCTGGTGTTTCCTGGACAGAAACCAAGGAATCCATCAAACTTGCGCTTCAAGCAGAGCTTGATTCAGTCAACGCACGACTCGAATAATTGTTTTTGAGTTTCTTCATATTTCTCCCTTTGCGGCTCAGCAATGCTGAGCCGCATTTTTCTGTTTGCGACATGAAAAAACCTGTGAAGCATAACGCTTCACAGGTTTTCCTGTATTATATTGTCTCACTTTCTCTTTCTTGTAAGTAACATTACACCGGCACTTGTAACGAGCATTAATGAACCGCTTAATGCAACGCTTGTAGAAGGGTTTTCAGTTGCAGCGGGAGCTTCGGGAAGTGTTTCGTTATTGGAAATTGTAAGTTCTCCAAGTGTTACACCGTGTCCCATGAATGCAATACCTGCAATTTTGATATGTTCGATTGTATCAGCGGGGAAGCAGAATTTAACCTCTGTGCCGTCAACGGGAACCACATAAGAGCTTCCGTCTTCGGAAGGTTCGAGACCCTTGATGTTTTCAACGAGCGGCCAGCCTGTATCATTTACCATAGGCTTGATTACCCAGTATTCGTGACCGGGCATGTCGGCAAGTGAAGGGTCGGCTGTGTAGGTGAGAGTGATTACAGAATCTTCTGTAATATCGGCAAATTCGCTGCCTGGAATTGTTGTGCTAATACTCCAACCTGTCTTTAAATCCTTGTTAAGCTCGTAAGCGGACGCGCTTACAGCGAGAGCGGATGCTGCAACTACTGCTGCAGCAATAACTGATAAAAATTTTCTGATTTTCATAATGAATAATTCCTTTCTGAATTGTATTTGGTATATTAAGAATAACATAATTGTGATATGGTTTATAGCATATTTTTGCTATTTTGATAACAGTGTTGCAAAAAAGAAAATCTGCTGAAAAATCAGCAGATTTTAAAATTACAGATATTTTATAAGTTCATCTCTCACGTTGTCGAGTCGGGAATCGGAAAGACCGAAATCCATTTCCTTATAACTCCACGCACATCTTGCGATACTGTATTTCTCGAATACGCTGTTGATACATTTGTACCACTTGATAGTATCTTCGGGAGAGCATATGTTAATAACACCGTATTCGCCGCAATATAATTCAGTGTTGTTTTCCTTTGCTTTTTCAATAGCAGAAAGGAAACGGTCCTCAAAATATTTTGGAGTAATATCGGACTCCTCAAAAGAAAAGCGGTCGTTCTGATTTATCATATCAGTCCAGTATGCTCCCTGATGAGTGAATTTAATGGGGTCGTAGCAATGCATATTGTATATTACTTTATCATCATAGGGCGGTAAGAGGTCCTTGACAGCTTCTGCGCTGTTGTTCCAGTAGCTTCCTACGAGAATCAGAGTATCAGGAGCAAAGGCGCGTATTCTTTTTATACATTCGTTAGAAATACGGTTCCATTCATCGCTGAAAGCCTGGTCGGTTACTTCATTGAGAAGTTCAAATGCAACTCTGTCATTGAGGCTGCCAAAACGCTTTGCAAATTCTTCCCATAAAAGATAGAAGCGTTCTTGTAGCTCTGCGCTTTCAAAGAATCCGCTTTCATTTTCGCCGTAATTATCAAAGGAAAAACCGGCTGTTTTGTGAAGGTCAAGAATAACATTCAGGTTGTATTTTTTGCATAAATCAAATGCCTGTTCCAGTCTTTTGAACCCATCTTCCTTGTAAGTTCCGTCATCTGCTTCGAATATGTTATAATCAACTGGGATACGAATGTGGTCAATTCCCCAGCTTTTTGCCTTTTCAAAATCAGGCTCAGTTATAAAATAATTGAGACGGTCATCGCTGTAATCACACTGTGACAGCCAGCCGCCGAAATTTACACCTCTATAAAATCCTTTTTCTTTAAGCATGATATTGCCTGCCTTTCATTTTTGTGATGATAATAATATATCACAGTATTCAAATTTATTATATCACAATTTTATTCTTTGTGTCAAATTCTCGACACACATTAAGAGCAACATAATGGTATATTTTGCTATATTTTGATATAAAATTGTTGTCTGTGATGATATAATTCTGATAGAAAGTAAAACATACGGAGGTATAAGTTATGAAAAAAATAAGAAATATTATCGCATTAGTTATAATGGCATCAGTATTGTCCGCCTGTGCTGCGGAAAAAACTCCTGATACAACAACAGTAACAACTACTACGCCCGTAACAACTACCACAGTGGTTGAAACCGAAGCTGCTGTTGAAATTCCGGAAGGCCACGTATATGCAGAATTTACAAACGGAATGCCTGCTGGCTGGGAGTGTGCAGACGGCTGGTGCAACGGTAGTATGTTCAATGTAACATGGAGAAAAAAGAATGTTACTTTTAACGACGGAAAAATGCAACTTACCATTGATAATGACACTGTACCCAAGGATAATGTACCATATTCCGGCGGTGAATTCAGAAGTAGAGAGTTTTATGGCTACGGCAGATATGAAGTTAGCATGAAAGCAATAAAGAATGACGGAGTTGTTTCTTCATTCTTTACTTACACAGGACCTTCTGATAATAACCCTTGGGATGAAATCGACGTAGAAATTCTTGGTAAGGACACAACAAAGGTACAGTTCAATTATTTTACAGACAGCCGCGGCAATCACGAATATATGCATGATCTCGGTTTTGACGCATCAGAGGATTTCCATACATATGCGTTTGAATGGCACAAGGATAAGATTGTATGGTTTGTTGACGGTGTTGAAGTACACAGCGCGAATGAAAATATTCCTGTGACAGAAAGCAAGATTATGATGAATGCATGGTGCGGAAAAGGTGTTGACGGCTGGCTGAATGCTTTTGATGACAGCAACCTTCCTGTTTCTGCGGAATATGAATGGATAAAATTTACTCCATTCAATTAAATAAGTCGGAAGATAAATATGAAAAACCAGATGCATAGAAGATGTGCATCTGGTTTTATTATATATTTTTAAAAAAGATATATAATATTGGTTTTGGTCCTTTTAATTGTACCTATAAAGTGTTATAATAATAAATAATACACGGAAGGAGATTAACAGATGATTCATGCAGTATGGAAAGATAAGCATGTTTATGCTGATGATGTTGCAAGAACTGAGCAATATGAAACGGAAATACGAAAGGCGGGCAGCCGAAATGAATTAAGATGTACTGATCCTGATTGTGAATACCCGCATGTTATATACAAGCACGGTCCGGAGGTTATCCCTCATTTTGCGCATAAGAAAAAAGGTAATTGCGATTATGCCGTTTATGATGAGAATTTTCGGGTGGATAAATCGGTTATTAAGGATATTTGTTCAGAATTATACAGAGTAATGACATCAAATGGCTATAAAGTCTGGCAGGAAGTAAAAATTCCTGGTGGCCATACTTATGCACATCTGATGATAGAAGTGGGTGAAAAAACAGTTGCTTTACAAGTTCAGTCCTCAGCCACCAGTGCCAATTATAATGCAAGGGTAGAAGAAGATTGTAAAAATGCAGGGTATGATTTTCAGAGGATAATAATCGGCGATCCGGATGTAATTCAAAAAGAAAAGCATACATACCACATAATACGGTATCAGTATAATCATTCCGCTAATAAGGATCTGATAATAATAGACGAAAACGGTACGGAAGTATCGCAAACCAAAGAGGATAATAATGATTATACATATAAAGGCCGGAAGCCTGGATTTTCATCAGGCTACCATAATTCTTTCCAGCTTAAATCCACACCAGATAATCTTGTTTTTGAAAACGGTAACCTGAGTATTAAAGGCTTTAATGAAAAATATAGTAGTTTTCTCGAAGCCAGAAGAAAAGAATTTGAATTATTCAAGAAGAACATAGACGAGGCAGAGACAAGGCGGAAAAAAACAATTGAATACATTGCTGCAAGTCCGTCTTCCCAACCAGTTGAAGAACCTATTCAGGTAAATAAGCCAAGTAAAAGCGAAATAAAAAAAGAACGGTTAATCAAAGAAGGAAAATTTACAGGCGAACGTATTGATGGAAAGGAAAAATGGTATTCATTGGAGGATATCAAGGCTGATAAAAAAGCAGGGGAATTATTTGAGCCTTATGTCAAATACGAGCAGATGAGGACTGCTGTCGAAAAAGCATTCAGCGGAAACAAAACAGATGTTCAGATATTGCTTAACCGAATGTGTAATGCTACTGAGTTTGAAAAGGAATTTTTCCGCGAGGTATACAGCGAGATATTATCAGAGGATGATGTGCCTGAAATTTATATGGATATTCTGAATTATATAATTATTGAAGCGAAATTATAACAGTAAATCAAAAGCACACCCCGTCATATAAGATATGACGGGGTGTGCTTTTGGAGGTTCGGAAAAATGTATTATATGTGTTAAGATGATAATAAACTACCATCTTACCTTCCACCGCTCACGGAGTTTATCTATACTCTCGCCGTGAGCGGATGTTATTTTTTTGAGCAATTCTCATTTCTGCACAGTTCGTTAAGGTGCTTTTCGAAGAGTGCTTCATCTGTGGGTATTTCAGCCCAGTCGTTTGTCCATGTGGAGATATATGCGGCATTGGAGATGGAAAGAGAGTTAAGACCTTCTTCGCCTCTTGCAATCATTTCTGTGCCGTTAAGAATTGACTGAGCGAAGGCTTCCAGTACCTCGGGGTGACCTTCTGGTTCAGGTGCGGTAAATTCTTCGTATGTGTTGGAGGGAGTAGCAAATCCTTCCTTGGATGTGAAGCAAAACTCACGTTCAGGAACATCAAGCTTCCACCAGCACAGCTTACCGTGTTCAACTACAATCTTACCCTTATCGCCTGTGATTTCAAGGCGGTTTGTACCGCAGGCATCACCTGTTGTGGTAATGAATGTTGCTGTTGCTCCGTTTTCGTATTCACCGAAGATAGTTACATCATCTTCGACCTTAATGTTGTGGTATTTTCCGAATTCACAGAAAGCACGTACTCTCTTGGGCATACCGAAAATCCACTGCCACAGGTCAAGGTTGTGGGGAGCCTGGTTAAGAAGTACACCGCCGCCTTCACCGTTCCATGTAGCACGCCATGTGCCCGAATCATAATATGCCTGTGTTCTGTACCAGTTGGTGATTATCCATACCATTCTTTTGAGTTCGCCAAGCTGTCCGCTCTGTACGATTTCACGTGCTTTTGCAAACATTGGATTCGTACGCTGGTTGAACATGATGCCGAATTTTACACCTGATTTTTCAGCCGCCTCGTTCATTTCACGTACCTGTCTCGCATAAACGCCTGCGGGTTTTTCGGTTAAAACGTGGATGTTATGTTTAAAACATTCCTTTGCAATAGTAGGGTGGTCATAGTGGGGAACAGCAATAAGAACTACGTCAACAAGTCCGCATGTTAACATTTCTTTGTAATCTGTAAAGCAGGCAACCTCAGGATGTTCCTTTGCTTTTTCCATTTTTTCAGGGTTGATGTCACAAACGGCGGTAATTTCAACAGAAGGACACTTGCCACCGAAAACATTGTAAAAATGTCCGCTTCCCATGTTGCCGAGTCCCACGATACCAAGTCTAATCTTATTCATAATTATTCTCCTTTATAAAAGTTCTTTAAGTGCATTTACAGCAGCATCAAAAGCTGCTCTTGAAGAGGGGTAGCAATAACCCATCTTTGTTTTTTCATCGCCTTCCAGCTTATCAAAACCATCAAATACAGATAGATGAGGTTCAAGTGTAAGAACAGAACCCTTATAATTTTCAAGCAGATATGGAAGGTTTCCGATGCCTTTTCCGGCAGGGACAACCGAACCGTCTGCCAAAGCGTCTTTAATGTGCATATATTCAACATAAGGTGCAAGCTTTTCCCATGCTTCTTTTGTATCCTGTCCGCACTGAATGAAGTTTGCCGGGTCAAACACTGCTTTAAGCTGGGGGAATGCTTTATGAATTTCCTCGCAACGGGAAGCAATATCACCATAGATACCCTTTTCGTTTTCATGACAGAGGATAATACCGCTTCCTCTTGCGGCATCTATCATTTTATCAAGGCGCTTCATAACTTCATCTCTGTAACGCTCTGCGTCATCTGACGGAACGTAAAAGCTGAACATTCTGATGTATTTTGCACCAAGAACATCCGCAAGTTCCAGACCGTGCTTGAATTTGTCAAGGTGCGATTCAAAATCATCACAAATTCCTGTTTTACCATAAGGTGAACCCAGCGACCATACTGAAAGACCTGCATCGTTAAGTTGTTTGTGTACTTCCTTTGCTTTTTCAAGGGAAATGTCCGAGATGTTTTCTCCGTCAACACCTCTTATTTCAAGGAAATCAACGCCGTTATCCTTCATTGCTTTTATCTGTTCGGATATTCTGCCATCTGCTTCGTCGGCGAAAGCTGCAAGTTTATAATTCATAAGGTTACCTCCGTTTTATTTCTTGATGTTATTTTACCATGAATGTTTTAGCATTTCCATTGTCTTTTTAAGCATAATATATTGCAAATTCACGCATCATATGCTATAATTCATGTAGAGGTGATATTATGCTCAATGAATACAGCTTTGAGGAGATTTATATAAGACATGCGATAGATGAAGTTCCTGACGGAAAAGAATTTACAATGCATATTCATGATCGATGTGAGATATATTTTTTTGTCTCGGGAAATGTGGAATATCTTGTAGAGGGTTCAAAATATCCGCTTACTGAAAACAGTCTGATGATAATGCGCCCTGCGGAAGCACATTCCCCAAAAATAACAGGCAGCAGCTCATATGAACGTTACGCTGTGAATTTTCCTCTTGATTTTGTGAAATATATTGATGCAGAGTTGCGGCTTTTAACACCTTTTACAGAAAGAGCACTGGGTAAGGATAATATGTTTTCCTCAGTCGAACTGGATATGAAGCTTGTGCATAAGCTTTTTTCTGAGATGTGCGTTGACAATGACGATTACAGCAAAAAACTTACAATAAACACTCATCTTATAACGCTACTGGATATGATAAACCGTGCATGGAGCGAAAAGAAAAAGACAGGCACAAAGCGACTGAGCACAGGGGAACGTATTGTAATGTATGTTAACGACCATTTAACAGAAGATATATCAGTTCCAAAACTTGCAGAACATTTTTATCTTAGTTCATCGCAATTCAACCGTGTATTCAAGCAGGCAACCGGCGCTGCGCCTTGGGATTATGTAATCAAAAAACGTCTTACTATTGCTAAGGAAATGCTTAGAACCGGTGTGTCAGCCCAGGAAGTAGCTGAAAGCTGCGGCTTCAAAGATTATTCTGTATTTTACAGAGCATATACAAGACTTTTTGGAT
Organism: Ruminiclostridium sp.; assembly: GCA_045579565.1. GTDB lineage: Bacteria > Bacillota > Clostridia > Oscillospirales > Ruminococcaceae > Ruminiclostridium_E. The sequence goes on along the minus strand of JAZNML010000057.1, from coordinate 16,925 downwards.
ATCCGCCTAAGCACAGCCAGTTCAATAAATAGCTATTTACAGCAAAACAGCGGCATTGATATGCCGCTGTTTTTTTATTATATATAATCTGAATTTGTGTATAATTCCGTACTTCACTTACCATTCATCAATTGGTAACAGATATATTTGTTATATGAACTGATGATGCCCATTTATTTTTATGCTGTCTGAAATTACACTGTGCTGATTATCGAGTCCTGCGCCAAAATTCTCTCTGCCGATATTTTCGAAAAGTTGATTTTAAATACGATTCATAGCAACATTGCATCAACAGTATAATTACCGCTTATTACTTTGATTTTAAATCAACAGATTATTCTTTCAGGTCATCACGATATTCGTTTAATGTAGCTTCGATTGTGTTGTAGTTTTCACTTAAAAGCTGTGTATAGCTGGAATCGGTATTAACGGGACCATCAAAAACATCAAAGATAATCTGTGTATTATCTGCACCGAATCCGCGGTGACAGTCAAAGACAAAAGAGAACTTAGAGGTATCAATCATATCATCATATACCTGAAGCTGTTCTTCGGTGTAAACTGTTTTGAACTTCGGTTTTCTGGGTGTCTGGCATTCAGGGCAAACCGCATTTTCTTCGTCGCGTTCGGTATCAAATGTGTATTTGCATTCAGGACATTTTATGTAAAAATATCCTCCGTTATACATCTTTTCTTCACGTTCAGCGGCAATTATTTCAGGGTCGGTAGCCCATATTCTTGAAGCAAGGATAAATGCTGCGGCACCCTGCACGTTGTCGGAGCCTGATGGAACGACATAGCCTGAGCTTGTGCCGTAGAGGTAATACTTATCGGAGTTGGGGTCACGGGGCATAGGAACGGTTTTGATATTACCTTCCATCTGATTTTTAAAGAAGATTTCCTGACCGCAGGGTAAAGCCCAGTCGCCCGGCATTACAAAGAATAATGTGCCAAGCCAGGATTCAAGACCATCAGGACCGTGCCAGCCTTCCCAGAAGCAACCGTCACGTTTAAGGCCCTCGACAAATTCCATTGCTCTTGTAACATTCGGGTCTTTCATGTTGTTCTTGATTTCTGTACCAGTAAATTCAATAGCAGGCACACCTGTTGTTGCGGCGAGCTGAATTGCGCCCGACTGGGGCCAGGAAACAGGGTATTTGTCGGGATTGTTTGCAATCCAGTCAAGACAGATTTCTTTGAATTTATCCCAAGTCCATTCGCCTGCAAAGTAAAGGTCCATGGGGTCTTCCGCACCGATTTCTTCAAGCTCTAAGGCATTGTATGTAACAGTGTAGCTGGAAGGGGTGACAGCGTAAGGGTAATAGAAATGTTTACCATCATAGCCGTACATATCTATGATGCTTTCAAGGTCAGACCACACAGGCGAATTCATGTCAAGATAACCGTCAAGATTTGTAAATCTGTTCTGAATAAAATAACCGGGGAAAAATTCATCATCAGTACGCATAAGGTCGGGTGTCTGACCTGCGGCCATAAGAACGCCGAGACGGTTTTTAACTTCAAGGGAGCCTACAATCTCTGTTTCAACAGTACCGCCGAAGCGTTCCGCAAAAATTTCTGCAATATCCTTTTCAGGTGAAATGTTAACAAAATCGAACCAGCTTAATACATGAACTGTACCTGCGGTTTTTCCTGCCTCCCAGAGCTCGCCTGTACCTGCTTCGTTGCTTTCGTCAACGGCGTCAATATCTGCCATTTCATCGTAGTCAATAATGATATCAATATCTTTGTTGGGGTCTTCGGTAGTTGTTACAGCAACATTTGTTGTGGTATCTGCACCTTGTTCTGTATTTCTTCCATCTCCGTTGTTACAGGAGCCTGTGGCTAAAATCATTGCTGCACAAATTATAAGTCCAGTGATTCTTTTGAATTTTTTCATAGTTTTACCTCCATGTTAAATTGTGACTTTTATTTCATAAAAACAAAGCTTTCAAGTTCAAAAAGATGTCTGTCTTTATACCAGTCCACAAACCAGCCTTCGTAATTATGTTCAATTTTAAAGAATACTGAATGTCTGCCTGTAACGTTCTTTACAATAGCTGTGTATGTTCCGCTTGATGATCCGATTTTACATTCTCCGATTTCAGTACCACCTTCACCGTCAATGAGTATTTTTATGGTTGCCGAACAGCCAGAGCCGTTTACCTTTACAGCAAATTCCATAGTTTCTGAGCTGTAATCCTCACCGAAATCAAAGTATTTATATCCAATAACAGCACCTGTTTTTATAGCTGTTATAACTCTTGTGAATTTGTCAAGCTCTGTTATGAAGCAGCCGCCTTTAAGCACACAGGCAATGTCCGCATTTGTAATCCTATAAGGATTAAGAGAATCTTCAAAACCAAGCGAAGTCATCTCAACCTGTGGTATTGTTCCATCGGGTAGTATCTCGATTTTCTCAACACAGGCACGTCTTGATGTTATAGTTGCATTTGTCATTCTATGGTAGAAAATGTACCATTGCCCGTTAATATTGCAGATAGAACCGTGGTTGTTGCCTGCGGGGTAGTCAATACCATTGTCAACAATTGTACCACGATACGTGAAAGGTCCTCTGGGTGAATCAGAAGTCATATATTCGAGGCGATTGCCCTTGTTTGGGGAATAAATAAGATAGTAGATATCACCCACCTTACGCATGGAACAGGCCTCAAAAAAGCCTTTTTCATCGCTCTTATCCGCAGGGATTATATCAGGTATGTAGCTATCGCCTATTACTTCATACATATTGCTTTTAAGTTCAGCCATATATGACTTTTCAAATCCGCAGTAAATGTAAACACGTCCGTCATCGTCAACAAGCACTCCCGGGTCAACAAACACGCCGTCTTCAACTAAATTATCCGGTAGATCATATTTGTATTTTGAAAGCAGCTTAAAAGGACCTTCGGGTTTATCGCTTACAGCAACACAGCCCTTATTCCAGAGTATGTAGCAATAAAGATAGTATTTGCCGTCTTTTTCAACAACATCGGGAGCATACAGCGGATAATCTGTCCAGTCGGTGTCCGAAGGATGATCTCTGTCAGGACGGGTATGAAAAATATCACCGTGGCAAGTCCAGTTGTTGAGGTCATTTACAGGGGCGGACCAGACTTTAAGCTTATAATCGCAGAAGCTGTCTGAGCCTGCATTGTCGTGAGAGCCGTAAATATAAACTCTGTCGCCGAATACTCTCGGTTCGCCGTCGGGGATATATTCCCAAAGGGGAAGAAAAGGATTAGCCATAGTAATTACTCCTTACTAAAAATCAGGTTGTGTTCCAGTATTTTTCTTTATCCATATTATACAGAACACAAATATTAAAAGCAATAGCAAATATTCGGATAGTCCACTATTTAATCATAATATGAACTTTTTGTATTGACTAAGAAGGCGGAATAGGATATACTGAAATAAAGAGGTGAGCCTATGACCAGAAAAAGAATAGGGGTTATTACCGCAAGAGCGGATGATCCCGAGCAGAAAGAGATTCTTTGCGGTATAGCCGAGGCAATGCTTTGTGCTGATGCGGATACCGTAATTTATTCCAATATATACAATCATTGGGTAGATGATACAACTCTCAATTACGAGAATATTATATACTCGTTATTCGACCCGCGACATTTCGACGGGGCAATAATTACCTATGAAGCATTCAGGGATATTTCGATACTTGATGAAGTTGTTGAAAAGCTGAAAAAATCTAAGCTCCCCACCGTTATAATAGGCGGAGAGCTTGCAGAATTTAAAAGTGTATATTCCGATGATGAAACAGATATGGAGCTTATGACAGAGCATCTTATCAGCCACGGTTTTACAGATATAGATATTCTTACAGGATTTAAAGGAGATAAAACAGCCGAGCGGCGAGCACACGGATGCAAAAAGGCTTTTGAAAAATATCATATTCCATTTGATGAAAGCAAGCTTCATTACGGTGATTTCTGGAATACATCCGGTGAAGCACTTGCGAGACAATATATCAACGGAGAACTTCCGCTCCCTCAGGCAGTAATCTGCACAAATAACTACATGGCTTTCGGCTTGTGTGATACACTTCTATCAGCAGGAATATCTATACCGGAAAAAATCAGTGTGGCTGGCTATGATTATACAGGAGAAAGAACATATCATCTCCCGTTTCTTACTACTATGCGCCGTAACAGACGCAAGCTCGGTCATGACGCAGTGAACATATTACTCGGTTGTGAATATTCCGCAGAAGATAAGGATAGATTCATAAGCGGCGATTCATGTCCTTGCGGTGTGATTATGTCACAGCTTTCAGATGAATTGTATGCAGAGAGAATAAGCCAGTATCAGACGATGACCAGTAGTGTTGCACAGTTTTCCAGTCGACTTGCTACTTGTAAAACGCTTGCAGAATATACGGCTACGCTTTCTGAATTCTTTTATCTTCTGTATAGTACAGAAAACATGCACCTTTGTCTTGACAGCGAATGGGGTAGTGAGAAATTTTCGGGCGAGGAATATCTCTGCTGTAAAGTAGGTGCCAATGAAGTATGTGGTATTCCCGAAAGATTTTCCGCGCATGAACTTCCGCCTGTGTTTTCTGAAAAATGCGGTGTATATTATTTCAGTCCATTGTGTTTTCAGACAAGATTTTTCGGTTATACGGTATTAAGATATTCATATCCTATGGGTTATGATTTCAGCTTCCGTAATTGGAACAAGACTGTTGCGGATACATTGGAATTTCTGCGAATGAAAAATGATATCCATTATTTAACGCAATGCCAGCGAGCCTCGTCTTTGTATGATTCTCTTACAGGCTTCTATAATCTTCGTGAATTCAGGCAGATAACCGAGGAAATACCAAACTGTTTAATGTACGCAATAAAACTGAGCTTTGTAGCTGACGGGGAATTCCTGTACGGCGAGAATTACAGCAGTGATATTATTTCCGCAACAGCAGGAGCAATAAAGAAATTCTGCATAAATCATGAAATATGTTGTCGAGCCTATGACGATACATTCTTCATACTTAGTAAAAATAGTGATGATATGTTTGCAGAAAGACTGGAAATTCTGCTTTTCAATGCACTTAGCCCCTTCGATGAACGGCAGGTAGTCGTAAGTGTTGTTAAGCATTACAAAGGAACAATAGATGAGCTTTATAAAATGGTTGTAGTTCAAAGCGAACAGGATTCTTCTGTTGTTAAGGAACGGATGAATATGCAGCATTATAGTGCTTTGCATGAACTTCGGAAAAGACTGATAACCGAACCTCATAAGCAATTGTCTTTATCCGAAGCAAGTCGAAAGCTGTGTGTCAGTGAGGGTTATTTCCGTTCGATTTACAGAGAGTGTTTTGGCGTAAGCTACAATCAGGACTGTATAAATGCAAGACTTATGAAGGCTTGTTATTTACTTCTTACAACCGCCATGAGCATATATGCTGTTGCATTAAACTGTGGCTACAATGACGAAAAATTCTTTGCAAGGCAATTCGGTAAATATAAAGGCTGTTCTCCCATGAAATACAGACACAGTTTTGCTATTACAGAAATAGTAAGAGCTGTATAATAATTACTATTAAAAAAGCATATAATGACCGAAATCATTATATGCTTTTTATTTGTTATTGAACCATATATCCGGCAGCGTTATTTGCATTAAAGCCATGATTCAGCGGACCGCTTCCTTTACCCAGGTCAAGCATACTGGATAGTGCTCCTGAAATATATTTTTTCGCAAGTTGTACCGATTGCTTTAAATCATATCCTTTGGCAAGATTCGAGGCTATGGCAGAAGAGAGTGTACAGCCTGTTCCGTGAGTGTTAGGATTGTCAATCCGAACACCCTCAAACCATGTTAATTCGCCGTTCTCACAAAGCAAATCGTTTGCATCGTTAATGCTGTGACCACCTTTGATAAGAACTGAACAGCCATAGTTTTTGTTAATGTAATTTCCTGCTTTTTCCATGTCGGATTTTTCGGCAATTTTGATTCCTGAAAGAATTTCGGCTTCGGGAATGTTGGGCGTAATAACTGTTGCAACAGGTAATAATTTTTCCTTCATAGAAGTAACTGCGTTTTCAGAAATTAGCTTTGCTCCGCTGGTGGCGATCATCACAGGATCAACCACAATATTTTTTGCTTTGTAAAAGCAGAGTCTCTGCGCGATAGCTTCAATCAGTTCATTATTTGCAGTCATGCCGATTTTAACAGCATCAGGGTAAATATCTGTAAAAACCGCGTCTATCTGCCGACAGAGAAATTCAGGAGTAACCTCCATAATTGCAGAAACAGTCATAGTATTCTGTGCGGTAAGAGCGGTTATTGCACTCATACCATAAACGCCGTTTGCAAGCATGGTTTTTAAATCTGCCTGTATTCCTGCACCTCCGCTACTGTCGCTTCCTGCAATTGTAAGGGCGGTTTTAATTCTGCTGTAATCCATCAAATGCCTCCCTTAGTTTTTTTGCTGCTGCGCAGGGATTATCTGCTTTCATAATCGCAGATACCACGCATATGCCGTCAATTCCGCTTCCGTTCAGAACATGGATATTTTCCTTGTTCAACCCGCCTATTGCGTTAACCTTAATGGGTACGGCATTCACTATTTCTTTAAGAGTTTCAACAGATGTAAGTACCGTTTTTACTTTTGTGGTTGTGGGGTAGATTGCTCCAACTCCGAGATAATCTGCACCTTGTTCATAAGCTTCAGTAGCCTGTGGCACAGTCTTGGCGGTGGCGCCTATGATTTTGTTGTTGCCCATAAGCTTTCTAGCATATTTAACAGGCATATCCGATTGCCCAACGTGAACACCTTCCGCATTAACCACAAGTGCAACATCAACCCTGTCATCAATGATAAGAGGAATATTATATTGCTGAGTTATATTATGAACTTTTTGGGCAAGAGCAATATACTCTCTTGTGCTTCTGTTTTTTTCACGAAGCTGTAAAAGTGTTACACCACCCTTACAGGCGCTTTCGACACGGCGGAGAAACTCTTCCTCATCAAAAAATGTGCTGTCTGTGATAAAATATAAGCTGCTGTCAAAATTCAATTCTAATTTCCTCCATTCTGATGTTTTCTTTTATTTCTTCGTCTGTTATGGTTGACAGTTTATCCATAAGCGAAACCATAAAGGTACCGTTACCTTTATCAGTTTTGGCAAGTTCACCGCATATCCCCATAATTACAGCAGATGAAACGGCAGAAAGAAGCGGATTGCCTGCAGCCAGAAACACACCGCATAAAGCACCTTGCATACAGCCTGTTCCGGTGATATTGCTAAGCTGTGATGTGCCGTTATTAATGCGAAAAAGCCTGTTTTCACCGGTTATTATATCGGTCTTTCCGCTTGCCAGAATTACTGTTCTATAATGCCTTGAAAGTTTGATTGATATATTTTCGATCTGAGCTTTCTCAATAATTTCCGAATCAACACCCGCTGATGTATATCCTCCGGAAAGCGATTTTATTTCCGAGTAATTCCCTTTGATTATATCCGGCACAGCAAGGCTCAGTAAATTATTTATGTATTCACGCCGCATAGATGAACAGGAGTAGCCTGCAATATCGAGAACAAAAGGTATATTATTTTTCTTGCAGCATTCCGCGGTAATTTTTATTGATTCCATACGTGCATCGGTTATATTTCCCATATTAAGCATAACAGCTGAAGCGGTTTTTGTTATTTCATAAACTTCTTTGGGGTGCTCTGCCATAATCGGACTGCCGCCTGCCGCAAGTATAATATTTGCACATTGATTTATGGAAATAGGATTTGTGATACAATGAATAAGCGGATTTTTCTCTTTCAACTCTTCACGTATTCTGTTAATTTCAGATGTTATTGCTATTCCTCCTGTCTTTAAGCTTTTGTACGCAAAAGTAAATAATACCGGATAAGATAAATATGCCGAGAATTGCAAAAGAAAGGTAATTCCACACAGGCTCAGACATTTCAAAAATTCCTGTAAGTACTTTTATAACAATAAAAGAAATGACACCCAGAGTTCCGATTGTAACGGCGTTTTCCAACACTCCGCTTTTATCGTTGTAATGCTGGGAACCGAGTGTTTGCTGGAACTGTGAAAGCAGACCGCTGTTGGAAAGCTTACGTAAGAACACAAAGGCAATGCTTCCGCCGATAAGTGTTCCGCAAATAAATGATGGTACATAAAAGAGCCAGCTAAGTCCCTCTTTTCCCCAGAGAAATGTCATTACAGGATACGAAGCTATTGCACCGATGATTCCGGTTCCGATTATTTCGCCCAGCACTGCAAATAACAGCTTGCCTTTTGATGCCTTGTAGAATACTCCCGATAAGAATGCACCGAAAATTGCACCCGTCAATGCGATAGGCGGTATTCCCATAAAAATCATACGAATAATGCCAATAAGTACAGCGCACAGAAGTGACTCAAAAGGTCCTAATAGCACAGCACAGACAATGTTGATAAAATGCGCCATAGGGCACATTCCTTCAAATCGCAGTATGGGTGAAATTACAACACCAAGAGCAATAAGTACCGATAAGATTACCATTCGTAAAAGCTTGTTTTTTGTTTTCATTTTTTATTTCCTTCGTTTCTTTTGAAATACGAAGTGAATACACCTCGCTCGGTCGGAAATCAATTTTTCCCTCTCACGTCGAAACACGACTTCCCTCGCAAAAATCAAAGATAAACGGAGCTCCCCGCCTATCCGTTTTAACCTCCTTTGTATTTACTTTTCAAGTGAGAATATTCTCACAGAATGTCAATATATTCGCCTTCAAGTGCCTTGTTCATGCTTCTTACGGCGCAGAATTTACCGCACATTGAACAGCTTTCTTCAATCTCAGGCTTTCTGTCGTCACGTATTTTCTTTGCGGTTTCAGGGTCAATTGAGCATTCCCACTGTTTTTCCCAGTCAAATGTTCTGCGTGCGTCTGCCATTGTGTCATCAGTGTCTCTTGCATGAGGAATATGCTTTGCTATGTCGGCGGCATGGGCGGCAATTTTTGAAGCGATAATGCCTTGCTTTACATCATCAACATTGGGTAATGCAAGATGCTCTGCGGGAGTGACATAGCAGAGGAATGCGGCGCCATTCATTGCTGCAACAGCACCGCCGATTGCAGAAGTGATGTGGTCGTACCCGGGAGCAATATCCGTAACAAGAGGTCCGAGAACATAGAACGGAGCACCCATACATATTGTTTGTTGTATTTTCATATTAGCTTCGATCTGGTCAAGGGGCATGTGTCCAGGCCCCTCAATCATTACCTGAACATCCTTTGCCCATGCTCTTTTTGTTAACTCGCCGAGGCGCACAAGCTCCTCAATCTGACACACATCGCTTGCGTCAGCAAGACACCCGGGACGGCAGGCATCACCGAGAGAAATCGTCACATCATACTCACGGCAGATATCGAGAATTTCGTCATAATATTCGTAAAACGGGTTTTCGTTGCCCGTCATACTCATCCATGCAAAAACAAGGGAGCCGCCGCGAGATACGATGTTCATTTTACGTTTATGTTGTTTAATCTGTTCAATCGTCTTACGTGTAATTCCGCAGTGGAGTGTTACAAAATCAACCCCGTCTTCTGCGTGAAGACGAACAACATCGATAAAATCCTTTGCGGTAAGCGTTGCAAGGTCGCGCTGATAGTGAATTACACTGTCATAAACGGGAACTGTACCTATCATTGCGGGACACTCTTCCACAAGCTTTTGTCTGAACGGCTGTGTGTTGCCGTGAGAGGATAAGTCCATAATTGCTTCTGCACCCATATCAACCGCCGCCATAACCTTCTGCATCTCAATTTCATAATCCTTACAATCCCTTGACACGCCGAGGTTTACGTTGATTTTTGTTCGGAGCATTGAACCTACACCATTAGGGTCGATGCTTTTATGAAGCTTGTTGGCACATATTACGACTTTGCCCTCTGCAACGAGTTGACGAATTTCTTCGGGAGTACGGTATTCTTTTTTAGCAACAGTCTCCATTTCTTTTGTGACAATTCTTTTTCGTGCGGTTTCCATTTGAGTTTTATACATAGCTTTCCTCCGTTAAAAGAATTTTTAACAGACGGAAATAAAAAAAGAAGCTACCGATTTCGATAGCTTCCTTGTTCTGCACATAAAAAATGCACCGACGTGTAAGCGTCAGCGCTTTACAGTCGTCCCTACGTTGGCATTATCCAAATCAGGTTATCGGTCGAAGGTTATACCTTCCTCTCAGCCTGTAACACAAGCTCCCGCCTGTTAAATTGTGTTTATATTATACATCAGATAATTGATAATTGCAATAGTTTTTAAAAATTTTTTTATTTTTGACAAATTATGATGAGGATAATAGGGAAGGATTATTGAAATATTTTTCAGATAATGATATAATATGCAATAAATAAAGCCTGAAATATCATTGAAAACAGCATATTGTTATTGTATAATAATATAAAATTCAATAAGGAGTGTTTATATGAACAACAGGAAAAATAAGCTTCTTCCGATTCTGCTTGTGATGTCAATGCTCATTTCGGGCTGCGACACAGAATCTTCTACTGAATTACATACAACAACATCAGCCGAGGTCACAACCACTGTTGCTGAAAGCACAACGGCAATTACAACCGAAGAAATACAGGAGATACTCTATATGGAACAATTTAAGGATATTATTGTAGAACTTATGCCCGAAGAATATGAAGAACAGTCTGAGGGTGTTAAATATTCTGAATTTCAGAAATATACTTATTATTCTTCAACTGCGGGGCGTGATACAAATGTAAATGTAATGCTTCCGCCTGATTACAATGAAAATAAAGAGTACCCTGTGCTTTATATTCTCCATGGCTTTTATGACAATGAGTACTGGATGGCAAGACCTGCGGTAAATCTGAATACTATATACGGCAATCTACTTGCAAAGGGTGAGGCGGAAGAAATGATAATCGTTCTTCCTTACATATTCTGTGATAAGGACATGCCTTATTGCACAGGTATGGATATGGCAAATTGTCTCGCATATGATAATTTTATAAATGACCTTACTACCGACCTGATGCCTTTTATTGAAAATGAATTTTCTGTTGCAAAGGGCAGGGAGAATACCGCAATAACAGGCTTTTCCATGGGTGGCAGGGAATCCCTTTTCATTGGATTCAAGCGCCCTGATTTGTTCGGTTATATAGGTACTGTATGCGCAGCTCCGGGACTTGTGGAAATACCTGGCTCTGCTATGCACCCCGGACAGATGACTGAGGATGAAATGGCATTCACAGAGAACAATCCTTATCTTATTTTTATAAGCTCGTCAAAAACAGATGGCGTTGTAGGTTCAAATCCTGATAACTATCGAAAAATTATGAGCGAAAATGATGTGGATTATCTAAGTCACGTTATGGAACGCACAGGCCACGATCATACAAGCGTAAAGCCGCATCTGTATAATTTTTTAAAAATGCTTTTTAAATAAAAGAATACCGCCCTTGTAAAAAACAAGGGCGGTATTCTTATGTGAGGAAACTTATTATGAATAAATATCAGGAAGTTCATCAAGTGTTATAGCTTTTTCGTCGTTGTAAACGTTATTTAGCACTTTTACACTGTTACCTGTTATATGGTCTGTATGCCATATCATAAACCATGACCACATTGCGCCGTCGCGTTCGAATACAGGAATGCGTGGGACTTTGCCGCATTCGTGGAAGGTGAGGGGTTTACCTGTTTCCATAGCAGAAAGCTTGTTCCATGCAGACACGTGAGTAGAATTGTCATAAGTATCCGAACCGATAATATCGCAGTATTCATCTCCGGGATACCATCCGTTCTTTACTTCTCCGCAGTACCCCAGTACCCAGATAAGATTAGTGAGTCCGAATTCATTTGTATAGCGGTCATACATCATCTGCCAAAGCTTTATGAAGTTTTCTCCGCCGCCTTTACCCCACCAGAACCAACCTCCGTCAAATTCGTGGAAAGGACGCCACAGAACAGGAACACCGGCATCACGAAGCTTTTGTAAAGCCATAGCGGCTTTGTCCCAGCTTTCAATCATTTCATTATATTCATCAGTACCTTCTGTAAGAAGCTTTTCGAAATCTGGTTTATCATCCTTTGATTCCTGATATCCGCTACTGATAATACCTGTATGCCAGCAGATAGTAACGATACCGCCCTTTTCATGCCATTCGATTGAGCGGTCAACAACGCCGTTAAAGTCGTTGTTCATAAAGTCAAGACCCCTGATAGCAGGATACTTACCTGTCTTTTCAAAAATATAGTCCATCTCGTAATCAGGCGAGCCCATCCATGTGGATTCCTGCTGGCCTGTGATAATTGCTGTTCCGTATACGTCATTGATATAATCGTAAAGCTTTTTTGCGTTTATGTCTGCGTTGGGGTTGGAAAGCTGATAGCGGCTTTCATAATTTTCTGTTTCGGTTTCAGTTACAGTTGTTGTAGTTATTTCCGAGGTTGTTGTCAAAGCGGTCGTTGTTGTAGTATCTGATTCGTTTTTTGGTGTGGTGTTGCATGCCGTAACTGAAGTAAGTGTTACAAGAAGTGCACATATAAATGATATTGTTTTTTTCATATTATCTCCTTATCCGAACATTTTGGGCAGACCGTTATACATAACGTGCATTACTGTGTTCTTGTCATGTCCGCCGCCTTCATAAAGACAGTGATAGAAATTTCCATCTGCGAAATTATCACAGAAAATAAAAGTATCATTAATTTTTTTCATTGCTTCAACCTGCGGTTCGAGGTTTGCTTTAGCCATATCGCTGCCTCCACAACCTGTGTAAATGTAGAAATCTTCTGCTGTGTACCCACTGTTCTTTACAGCTTCGGCAAGATGTTCTGCTGTTTCATTGGGGCGGTATCCGCCTGCTGTACCGCCGAGCGCCCAGCAATCGCCACTTACAGGCAGGTAATATGCAATATAATCAAGTCTGTTTTCAAAGGTTGCCCAGGTTGTTACAGCGCCCATTGAAAATCCGCCGAAGGCTCTGTGAAGTCTTGATGCTTTTATACCTTCGGGTGTCACATCCTCGGCATAAGTGTGATACTTTGACTCAAAAGCAGGGATAAGGTCATTAATAAGTTCATGATGGAAATTGAGACAATTCTGTGTATCATCTGAACGATAATCTGTATAATAGGAAACAAAGCACAGAATCATAGGCTCCATTTCTCCGTCTGCAATCATCTGGTCAAAGAGATATGCAAACTGGCTTTTCTTTCCCTCGCCTTTAAGGAACCAGTTTGGCGAATCGCTTCCGCCGTGCATAAAATACATAACGTTATATCGTGTTTCGGTATCATTTTCGTCGTAGCCTGCCGGAAGGTATACAAGCGCATATTTTTCATATACAGTATCTCCGCCGCCTACGTTGTCCTTGGTTTCGTAAGTGAATTTTACTACTGACCCTCGCTCTATTTCGTTCTCTTCAAGAAACGAACGGTCAAGTTCCTTATAGGCGTTGTCTGGATATATTCTTTCAGGCAAAATTGGTATTTCCTCCTTTGTTGTGGTTATTTCTGTTACAGGCACTGTTGTTGTTTGAGTTGTGCTACTTTCTGTGTCCGTATTAGTTTTTTCTATGTTGTTACAGCCAGACAGTACAAGCATTGCTGCCAGTAAGAGTGAATATATTTTCTTTTTCATGTTTATTACCTCCTTTTTCCACATTATACATCATAAAGCTTTGTTATACAATTGCATATTATATCGTAAATATGATATTTAATATCATATTTGCTTGCTATATGCGTTTTTTGAAATTATAAAATTACTTTTTGTATCACTTGTGTTGACAACGCATGTAGGTAATGTTATTATATCAGTGAGGTGATATACATGATTAAAGGCCGTATTGCTGTGCTTATGCCTGATATATATGATGTTCTTGAACGTGAATTTCTTGCAGGAGTTCACAAAGTTTTAGGCGATATGGGTTTTGATACACTTGTATTTACAGGTGTTTCGGCAGATGGTGACATAGACTACACAAGAGGCGAAAACAATATTTATGAGCTTGTGTTTTGCGCGGATATAGACGGTGTTATAATTGCTGCAAGCAATTTTAAGGATAAAAAGATAAAAAATCTTCTTATGGAACGTCTGGCGGCATCAGGCATACCCTGTGTTGCTATCGAGGAGGAGTACAAAGGGATAGAAGGGATTTTTAACAATCAGAGTCAATGTATATCCGAAATAACAGAGCATCTTATAAATGTTCATGGATACAAGGACATTATTTGTCTGACAGGACCTCAGGGTAACAGAGAAGCTGAAGAGCGTGCCGCAGGGTTCAGAAGTGCTATAAAAAAACACCGAATCAGAAAAAGTAGCGTGATATACGGCGATTTCTGGCATAACAGTGCTATGGAGCTTGCAGATGATATTGTTGCGGGGCGACGTCATAAACCGGAAGCAATTGTCTGTACAAGTGATATTATGGCTGTTTCCCTGTGCAGAAGATTATCGGAGCATGGTATAAAAGTTCCGGATGAAATTGCTGTCACAGGCTATGACGGAAGTGTATATACATTGCTTACAAGACCGCAGATAACTACTGTATGCGGCGGAGAAAAAAGTCTTGGTATGCTTGCTGCAAAGAGGCTTGTTGAAAAGCTTGGTATTAATTATGACAGCGATTGCTGTGCACAGTATTTAAGAATCTGTGGGAGCTGCGGATGTTCTAACGAAGAGCAGGAAAAAGAATATCTTCTTCGGTACACGGAATCGGTAATCCGCAGGCAGCTTGACAGAAAAACCTTCATGTATTCAAACTATATAGCAAAAATGTCAGACTGTGAATCAATACCAAAATTTGCAGCGGTACTGGATAGTCTGAGACATTTGCTTCCTGAATGCAATGCTATAAATGTTTGTGTATGCGAAGATTGGCGCATTGAGCATCCTGAATACCGTAAAAGCGGTTTTTCTGAAAATATGCAGCTTATTTATTCGGAGAATCAGCCCGGACAACTTGATTTTCCTGTACACAGGCTGTTACCTTGTCTCAATCTTCCTCATGAGCCACAGTTCTGGGTGTTCAGTTCGGTTCATTATTCAGAAAGGATAATAGGATATATTGCGACATCGTATGAAAAAGCGGAACAATTTGCAGCTGATGAACATTATATAGGTTGGTGTGATGCAGTAGCTAACGGACTTGATATAGTTATCAAAAAAAGCAACACAGAATATATCTGGCAAAAGCTTGAAGAGAAAAATATGTCTGATATCTATACGGGGCTTAACAGTAGAAGAGGATTTATATCAAAGATAAAAACGGGTGACAGTATAATGCTGTTTTCTTTTCCCAAGCGATACAAGAACACTCCGTCTGATGAGTCTGTAAAAGCAGCGGTATATCTTGGTGAAACGGTTTTCGGGGTCTCATTGAAAAAACATAGTGTTGATGATTTTGCTGATAACTTATGTTGTTCTATTTCGGAGCTGGGTATATATGTTGCTGAAAGTGAGGTAGATATTATTGTTGATAAGTTGTCTTCGGGCGTTGACATTGACGGACATATCACAGAAATGTATTTATCGCTTACTGAAAAAAGTACACCAAGAAGCACAGAGGCTTATTCGGAAATTTTTTCAAATCTGCGTAAGGAAATGAAGTATTCTCCTCAGAGTAATTGGAGCATATCCGAAGCAGCATTAAGAACAGGATTAAGCGGAAGTCATTTTCAGAGGCTTTACAAAAAGCATTTCAAAATATCCTTCACTGAGGATCTGATAACCTTCCGTATGAACAGAGCAACTTATTTACTCAGAAATACGTCGATGCCTGTTCAGAGAATTGCAGAGGAATGCGGATATACAAATGCCGCACATTTCATGCGTCAGTTCAGGGAACGGGAAGGGATGAGTGCAGGGCAGTACAGAAAGGCAGAGAAGAATTAATAAGCTTGAAAGTAAAGACTTTCTTCATAGTCTTAGCTTTCGTTAATCAATAATTCTTCCGTCTGTGGAAATTGTTACAACTCTCCACGGAATAAATTTGCCGCTTGCCTGTAAAGCACGCTTAACAGCGTTTTCGATACCGCCGCAACAAGGCACTTCCATTCTTGCAATAGTTACACTTTTGATATTGTTGTTCGTAATAATTTGTGTGAGCTTTTCGGCGTAATCCCCCTCGTCAAGCTTCGGGCATCCGATAAGTGTAATATGATTACGGATAAATTCGTTGTGGAAATTTCCGTATGCAAAGGCGGTACAGTCCGCCGCAATAAGCAGATTTGCATTGTCAAAATATGGCGCATTTATAGGTACAAGCTTAATCTGCACAGGCCACTGTGAAAGCTGACTTGTAACGGGTGCGGAAACGGAAACCGCTTCACGTTTTATAGCCTTTGACTGCGTTCCGGGACATCCACAAGGAAGTTTTGTCGCTTTCTTTTGCTTTGCCGCAAGAACAGCCTCTTCATTATATGCAGGAGCTTCGCGTTCTTCAAAGGAAATAGCGTTTGTGGGACATGCGGGGAGACAATCACCCAGACCGTCACAGTAATCCTCACGGGTAAGCCTTGCTTTTCCATTAATCATTTCGATTGCACCCTCGTGACAAGCCTCTGCACAAAGACCGCAGCCATTGCATTTTTCTTCATCAATTTTTATTATTTTTCTTATCATCTTTATTCCTCCGTTTAATTCTTGACTTTGTGTTTATATTATACTATAATATTTGTAACAAGTCTGTTGTATTTACAACGGAAACGAGGCTTTTATGGAGAAATATATCCCAATATTAAAAAGAACCCAGCTCTTTTCGGGAGTGGGTGAGGAAGAAATAGGAGCAATGCTTAATTGTTTACAGGCAAAGCTTCGCACATATAAAAAAGGAGAATATGTTCTTCGTCAGGGTGAACATCTTGACAATATTCTGGTACTTATGATGGGTAAGCTTCACATTCAGCGTGAT
>JAZNML010000056.1:0-19394 GCA_045579565.1 Ruminiclostridium sp. | reverse complement strand
CTCTCCTGACACAGGCGTTGAAGACGTAGCAGTAGTTGCTGGTCTTGCAATCGTTGCTGCTGGTGCAGTTCTCGTTTCCAAGAAGAGAAAGTAATTTAATTACTAACATAAGAAAAATCCTCTGCTATGCAGGGGATTTTTTCTTTTGTATAAATACAAATGCTTTGCATATTCTATTATTGAAAGGATGATGAATATGCATGAAATGAACAAACGACCTGAGGTGCCCTTAGGGCTGGGATATGCCTTGGCGATGAATAACAAGGCATTGGAGCGGTTTGCTAAGCTTTCTGAGGAACATCGCAAACAGGTTATTGAAGAAAGTCGGGGCATTGTATCCAAACAGGAAATGAGAAATTATGTTAACAGCATCGGAACTGATGATTAATTGAAAAAAGCGGGAGAAATGGCTTTATAGAGCCGTTTCTCCCGTTATTTTTACTTTTTGTCAAACTTACCGAATATTACATTACAATTTGTATAAATCCATTTAAAATAGCGCTAAAAACGGCTTTTTTACGCTGTTAAAAGTTAAAAATTTCTTTTTTGTTGTGCACATCCAACAATTTTCAACAATAATATTTATTTGACATAACGAAAAAATATGGTTATAATAACCCAAGCATGACAATAATGATAGAAGATGGAGGTGCGAAATGAAAATAGATTTAATGACTATTGTTAAAAAAATCATGTCTAAAACAAAAATATTCAGAATCAGAAAAAGAACATCAGCTGCTATAACTGTAAGTGTTTTCATTACCGCCGAAATGCTTCTTACGGGTATGACTAATGCGCATAAAGTTGTCATTTATGTTGACGGCGAAGCTATCGAGAGCACTACTTCGGGAATTACTGTTGCAGAACTTCTTGAAAGCGAAGGCATAATCCTCAGCGAGAATGATGAACTCAGCGTACCTGCTGATACAGTTATAAACAGCAACATGGAAATCGTAGTTGACAGAGTGGTTTATATTGAAACAGAAAAAGTAACACCAATTGATTACGAGACAGTTTATGAAGAAAGCTCTCTTTATGAGATAGGCCATGAATTTGTATCCAGAGAAGGAGAAATGGGCACAATTTCAACAACATATTACGAAAAGCTTGTAAATGGCGAAGTGGTTTCAAGCGTTGTAACAGGCACAACAACAATTAACCCTGTAAGTGAGGTAATTACCATAGGGACTGCTTTAAATGAGCCTTACAGCAAGCGTATAGGTGATTTTGAGCTTCAAAACGGAGTTCCCACAGAATACGCCTATATTGTAAGCGGAAAGGTTACCGCCTATACAGCTCCCGAAGGCGCGGGCACATACAGCGGCCGTACACTTGGTGTTGGTACAGTTGCGGTAAACCCCGATATTATTCCTTTCGGCTCGGAGCTTTATATATGTTCAAAGGATGGAACCCACGTTTACGGCTATGCAATCGCGGCAGACACAGGTGATCTTACAGAGGTTGTAGCAGACGTATTTATGGGAGTTACCTCAGAGCACTATGGCGACGCATGTCGCTGGGGTGCACAGTTCTGTGATGTATATGTATTATCCGTAGGAGATAACAGCGTTTCCTGGATGTAAATAAAAGGCGGTATAAAATACCGCCTTTTTATTTTAGTAGACAACATTTACTTTTTGATGTATAATATATTTAGTCAATAAAGCCTTGATTTACAGGAGAAAAATATGAACTATTATATTGCAGATACTCATTTTGGTCATGAAAATATAATTCGTCTTGACAGTCGCCCGTTTAAGAACGCAAATGAAATGGATTATGCTCTGATTGAGTTATGGAATAGCAGAGTGAGTGACAATGATGATGTTTATATTATAGGCGATTTTGCTTTCAGAAATACAAAGCCGGAGGAGTGGTATTTAGAACAACTGAAAGGCAGAAAGCACCTTATAATCGGCAACCATGATGAAAAGCTGTGCAATAATGAAAAGGCGGTTAAGCACTTTGTAAGTGTTGATAAAATGCTTCAAGTAACGGATGACGTAAACCAGCTGTGTCTGTGTCATTTTCCTCTTGCGGAATGGGATGGCTATTTCAAGGGGTATTACCATATCTATGCTCATATACATAACCGCACAGACGGAGCTTATGCATATATATCGACATTGTCAAAGGCTCTGAATGCGGGATGCATGATAAATGGTTATATGCCGGTTACGTTTAAGGAGCTGGTGCATAACAACGAAGTTTTCAGAAACAACAATCCTGCAACTTAATATAAAGAAAAGAGGCGAGGTAATGGCTGAACTTAGTTTTGAGGAAGAGATTTTATATGCTGTTCCTTTCTGGAATATGTCCGTTCCGGCTTTTGTTTCATTCAATCTGTATCATTATGGTTATATTAGTGATATTACAGAGTTTATATCTATAAGCCGCGAGGAAAATAAAAACGATAATCATGTTCAGGCGTTTCAGAAGTGGCTTGACAATGGTGAAGCTACAATTAATATAGCTTATTCAGAAATGCCATTTGCGGAATCGGTTGAAGAAATCGGCAGGGGAAGTTTTGCCCATGATAATGTTAGCTGGATTTTCATGAATATCTGGGATTGCCCCTATAATCTGAAAGCGGACAGGATAGGCAGAGACGTGCGATGGATATGCCATCAGGGCAATTATCTTAGAATCGCGAAATATATTATTACTGAAATAAGCTTTGAAAATATCATAAGAAAGGTGTACGAGCCTATTTCTTCATGCTGGGGAAATGATAATGTTATAATATTTGAGCATGATGAAACAGAACAGCATGAAAACGCATATACAACATTTTATATGGCAGAGAGAAGCTTTGAGACAAAGGAAGAGTGTTTGGCTGATATGGAAAATTCGGTTTTTGAGCCTGATACCGACATGAAGACCTTCTGTTCTGAAATATTTGCTGATGGCTAAAAATAAAGAAATTTTAATTTTTATCACAACTTGTCATTTTATCAGAACAAGCCGCATATAATCAATCAGAAATCCCGAAAGGAAAAGATTGATATGGTAGTTTATACAATGACGAAAAAGCAAATACTCAGAATTGTTTCGGTTATTTTGTTCGCCCTTCTTGTGGCTGTGGTAATCATCTTTGCGGTGTTTAACGCTGTTACGGCCAGCGCAAGTGAAAGGAAGCTCCCTATATATTGTGTTGACAGGGGCGATAATAAGATTGCGCTTACTTTTGATTGCGCCTGGGGTAATTCCAACACAGATGAACTGTTATCTATACTTGAAAGAGCCAATGCTAAAGCAACGTTCTTTGTAACCGGTGAATTCTGTGATAAATATCCTGAGGATGTAAAGAAATTCTATGATGCTGGACATTCTGTGCAGAATCATTCTGATACTCATCCTCATGTAAACGGCATGAACATCAACAGCCTTATTGAAGATACAAGGGAATGTTCCCGTAAGATTGAGATGATTACCGGCGAAGCGCCTGTGCTTTATCGTTCGCCATACGGTGAATATGATGACAATGTTATGACAACGGTTGAAGGCATGGGATTAAAAGTAATCCAGTGGTCTGTGGAACCACTTGATAGAGATGGGAACGAAAATATAGGTAATATTTGAAGACAGTTTGCTTATAGCAAGCTGTCTTTTTTATGTACTAAAACAGACGCAAATGCATGTGAAAAGCTGTTTGTAACTTAGTGAAATGTATAATTTATCCAATAATTGTCACTATGTTTATTTTGATACGAATTCTCCGTCAAAGTTTACAATTTAGGCTATAGAAATATATGTAAATCGTTTAATCTGATGTTGACAAATACGGTAAAAAAGCGTATAATTGTAATGTATGTTGAATGTAAAATCAAAAGTAGGTTTCAAACTGGTTAATTAGAGAAACGAATGTTATAAGACTAAAAAATAAGCTGTTTTATATATTTGACAGAATATAACACGGAGGATATACCATGTGCGGAATAGTTGGTTTTGTAGGCAATAAACAGGCTGCCCCTGTTTTGCTTGATAGTTTGTCAAAGCTTGAATACCGAGGTTATGATTCAGCCGGTATTGTTGTCCGTGATGGCGAAAATTTAGCTGAGGTTGTAAAGGCCAAGGGCCGTTTATCAAACCTTATTGAAAAGACAGATAGTGGAAATGCATTAAAAGGCACTTGCGGTATTGCTCACACAAGATGGGCAACACATGGTGAGCCAAGTCAGACAAACGCACATCCTCATGTTTCAGGCAACTGCACAGGCTCTGCTTCAGGCTTTGTAGAATCCAATGTAGTAGGCGTACATAATGGTATAATTGAAAATTATGCTGAACTTAAAGAAAAGCTTTTAAAGCATGGCTATGAGTTTTACAGCCAGACAGATACAGAAGTTATTATAAAGCTGGTTGATTACTACTATAAAAAATACACTCACGATCCCATAGACGCGATGGCTAAAACTATGGTGAGAGTAAGAGGCTCATACGCTCTTGAACTTATGTTCAAGGATTATCCTGGTGAAATCTGGGTTGCTCGTAAGGACAGCCCTATGATAATTGGTATATCTGATGGCGAATCCTATGTTGCTTCCGATGTTCCTGCTGTTCTTAAATATACAAGAAATGTTTATTATATCGGCAATCACGAGATGGCAAGAATCGGCAAGGGTGATGTAAAATTCTATAACCTTGACGGTGATCAGATAGAAAAGAAAACAACTGAAATCAAGTGGGATGCCGAAGCTGCTGAAAAGGGCGGCTATGAGCATTTTATGATGAAGGAAATCCACGAACAGCCTAAAGCTGTGAGAGATACCCTTAATTCAGTACTTAAAGATGAAAAAATCAATCTTTCAGACGTTGGATTAAGCGATGATGAAATAAAGAACTTTGACAGTATTTATATGATTGCGTGTGGCTCCGCTTGGCACGTTGGAATGGCTATGCAGTATGTTTTTGAGGATATTGCTGACATTCCTGTGAGAGTTGAGCTTGCATCTGAATTCAGATACAGAAAGATGCCCCTTAATAAAAACGCATTAGTAATTGTTGTAAGCCAGTCAGGTGAAACAGCTGATACCCTTGCCGCGTTAAGATTGGCAAAAGACAAGGGTATGAAAACTCTTGCAATTGTTAACGTTGTCGGCAGCAGTATTGCAAGAGAAGCTGAAAATGTATTCTACACACTTGCAGGTCCTGAAATTTCCGTTGCTACAACAAAGGCATATTCAGCTCAGCTTATGGCAGGTTACTGTCTTGCAGTTCAGTTCGGAAAGGTTCGCAGATGTATAGCTGAAGAACAGTACAACAAATACATATCTGACCTTAAATCAATTCCTGAAAAGATAGAAAAGGTTCTTGAAGACAAGGAACGCATTCAGTGGTTTGCTTCAAAATATTCAAGCGCACAGGATATCTTCTTTATAGGAAGAGGCATTGACTATGCAATTTGCCTTGAAGGAAGCCTCAAGCTTAAAGAGATTTCTTACATTCACAGCGAAGCGTATGCAGCTGGCGAGCTGAAACACGGAACGATTTCTCTTGTAGAAGAGAATATGCTTGTTATCGGCGTTCTAACACAGGACAAGCTTTATGAGAAGACAATATCAAACATGCTTGAATGTAAGAGCCGTGGAGCTTATCTTATGGGATTAGTTCCTTATGGCAAGTACGATACCGAAACAACATGTGACTTTGTAACATACATACCTAAAATCGACGAGCATTTCGCAGCTTCTGTTACTGTTGTTCCGCTCCAGCTTTTAGGATATTATGTAAGTGTAGCAAAGGGACTTGATGTAGATAAGCCGAGGAATTTGGCTAAGAGTGTTACGGTGGAATAAAAATATTTTTAAAAAGGAAAAAATATGAATAACAACTTGAAAATTGCCGTTGCTGGCACAGGATATGTAGGTCTTTCTTTGGCCGTTCTGCTTTCGCAGAATCATAAGGTTTATGCGGTTGACATTGTTACTGAAAAAGTAGAACTCATCAACAACCGAAAACCCCCTATTCAGGATGAGTACATCGAAAAGTATCTTGCTGAAAAGGAACTTGATTTAACAGCTACACTTGATGCAGAACTGGCATACAAGGATGCAGATTTTGTAATTATTGCTGCACCTACAAATTATGACAGCAAGAAGAATTATTTTGATACATCTGCCGTGGAATCTGTGATTGACCTTGTAATTAAATACAATCCTGATGCAATTATGGTTATAAAATCCACAATTCCTGTTGGTTATACAGAAAATATCAGAAAAAAGACTGGAAGCAAGAACATTATTTTCAGCCCTGAGTTTCTCCGTGAAAGCAAGGCACTTTATGATAATCTTTATCCCAGCAGAATTATCGTGGGTACAGATCTGGATGATGAACGTCTTGTCAAAGCAGCTCATGAATTTGCAGAGCTTTTGCAGGAAGGCGCTATTAAAGAAGATATCGACACACTTTTCATGGGCTTTACTGAAGCTGAAGCTGTAAAGCTTTTTGCAAATACATATCTTGCTCTCAGAGTAAGCTATTTCAACGAACTTGATACATATGCCGAAATGAAAGGTCTTGACACACAGGCAATAATCAACGGCGTATGTTTGGATCCTCGTATTGGTGCTCATTATAATAACCCCAGCTTTGGTTATGGTGGCTATTGTTTGCCCAAGGATACAAAACAGCTTCTTGCAAATTACCAGGATGTGCCTGAAAACCTTATTGAAGCTATTGTTGAAAGCAACAGAACAAGAAAAGATTTTATTGCTGACCGAGTTCTTAATAAAGCAGGTTACTACGATTATTACAATCGTGGCGATTTTAGTCCTGAAGAAGAAAAGGAATGTGTTATCGGCGTTTACAGACTTACAATGAAGTCTGGTAGTGATAATTTCCGTCAGAGTAGTATTCAGGGTGTTATGAAGCGAATCAAGGCGAAGGGCGCAACAGTTGTAATTTATGAGCCTTCCCTGGAAGATGGCAGCACATTCTTTGGCAGCAAGGTTGTCAACGATTTAAATGAGTTTAAGAAGCTTTGTGATGCTATTATCGCTAACAGATATGACAGTTGTCTTGATGATGTTGATGATAAGGTTTATACCAGAGACATTTTTATGAGGGATTAAAAAGTCCTTTTGAGTTTTATGATTATGGAGAATTCATTATGTACGATTATCTTATAGTAGGTGCTGGCCTTTTTGGCTCAGTTTTTGCTCATGAAGCAAAGAAACATGGTAAATCTGTTCTTGTGGTTGACAAGCGCAGTCATATTGGAGGTAATATCTACACTGAAAATGTAGATGGAATAAATGTGCATAAATACGGCGCTCATATTTTTCATACCAACAATAAACAGGTGTGGGACTATGTCAACAGCTTTGCTGAGTTCAACAGATACACAAACTCGCCTGTTGCAAGCTACAAGGATGAGCTTTATAACTTGCCGTTTAATATGAATACTTTCAGTAAGATGTGGGGGATAAAGACTCCTGAAGAAGCTAAAGCAATCATAGAAAAACAGAAGGCTGAAATTACAGGCGAGCCTCAGAATCTTGAAGAACAGGCAATATCTCTTGTAGGAAGAGATATTTACGAAAAGCTCGTAAAGGGCTACACTGAAAAGCAGTGGGGACGCGACTGCAAGGATTTACCTTCGTTTATAATAAAGCGCCTTCCTGTTCGTTTTGTATATGACAACAATTACTTCAATGACAAGTATCAGGGTATTCCCACAGGAGGGTATACACAGATTATTGAAAAAATGCTTGAAGGTATTGAAGTAAGACTTGATACTGATTTCCTTGAAAACAAGGCTGAGCTTTCTGCACTTGCTGAAAAGGTAGTATTCACAGGTGCAATCGACGCTTACTTTGATTATTGTTATGGTGAGCTTGAATTCAGAAGTCTTCGTTTTGAAACCCAGGTTTTGCCTGTTGAAAATTATCAGGGTAACGCTGTGGTAAATTACACAGAATACGAAATTCCCTACACAAGAATAATTGAACATAAGCATTTCGAATATGGCTGTCAAGGTGGCGAGCAAACAAATCACACTGTGATTACTCGCGAATATCCTGCGGACTGGAAACAGGGTGATGAGCCGTATTATCCCATAAATGATGAACGCAACAATAATCTCTTTGCAAAATATGAAGAGCTTGCAAAGGCTGAAAGCAATGTTATCTTCGGCGGCAGACTCGGTAACTATAAGTATTATGATATGGATAAGGTTATTGAGGCATCATTGGAAACCTGTGAAAGGTATTTAAGTTAATGAAAAGCGAGAAGAATTTACATTTCAATTATGGTATTTCAATACTTCGAATTCTTTCGGCAATAGCGGTTATACTTATTCATGCGTGTACAACTATATTGGATAATGAAAAAGTACTTTTTCTTGTACCTGATTATCAGATCGAATGGTTTTCTATAATTGAAAAAATATGTCGTTGGGCTGTTCCGGTTTTTATAATGATTACAGGCAATCTTTTCTTAAATAAATCAGGTGAAATTTCATATGGTGTTATTTTTAAGAAGTATATTTTTCGTATTTTTATTGCACTGTTGATTTTTGGTATTCCTTTAGCTTTTTTAGCAAGATTGTTAGATTCTGATTTTAACTGGAGTGGTCTTCCTGATTATATTGGCCAAGCTTTTTTAGATATTATTCAAGGTAATGGGCCGCCGCACTTATGGTATCTGTATATGTTAATTGGTGCGTATGTTGCCATCCCGATTTTAAAAAGCTTTACTGAGCAATATGATATTAAACAGCAGCTAATATTAGCAATGTGTTTATATGTTTGTAATTATTTGTTTGAGTTTTTAAACGAAGCACTAGAAATCCACATTGCTTTCTATGTTCCTTTTGGGTATGAGATTTTCTATCTTCTTGTTGGGAAGAATATTGTACAAATAAAATACATGATAGAAACCAAACTAAAGAAAAGCGTAACCTATATTCTTTACATATCGTTACTTGTAATGTCGTTAGTAGCATTTGTTATGATGAATGATAATGGGTATAAAAATCCGTTTATTGCGGTAGCATCAGTTGTTTTATTTATTTTATTTTCTGAAATAAAGATTAAAAATACTAAAACCCAGAAGATTTTATGGAGTCTTGATAGATTATGTTTTGGTGTGTATGTTTTTCATCCTTTATGGATTCAGTTTGCATATAAAGTTTTAAAAATTGCTCCTCAAAATTGCATTGAATTATTTTTGTTCACGATTATATTTGCGATTTTATCTTTTATAACTTGCGTTATTGCAAGAACAATTAAACCAATAAGAAAAATATTATAAAAGGGTATAGAGAAATGAATATAAAAATAATTATCGCAGCTCATAAGCCATATTGGATGCCTGAAGATGAAATGTATCTTCCGCTTCATGTAGGTTGTGAAGGCAAAAAAGAAATAGGATTTCAGGGTGATAATACTGGCGAAAACATAAGCCTCAAAAACCCATATTTTTGTGAACTTACAGGACTTTATTGGGCGTGGAAAAATCTTGATTGTGATTATCTCGGTCTTGCTCATTATCGCAGGCACTTTTCTGCGAAACCTTTAAAAGATAAAAAGGCAAGTGTTCTTAAATCTTCTGAATTAAAAGTGCTTCTTTCAGATTATGATGTAATTATGCCTAAAGCGAGAAATTACTATATAGAGAATATTTATGACCATTATTCTCACACCCATGATGCCTCACATCTGGACAAAACAAGAGCAATAATTGAAGAAAAATATCCTGATTATCTCTCAAGTTATGATAAGGTTATGAAATCCCGCAAGGCTCATATGTTCAATATGTTTATAATGAAAAAAGAGCTTGCCGATAAATATTGTGAGTGGCTTTTTGATATTCTTTTTGAACTTGAAAAGCAGATTGATATTACTGGAATGAGCGCATTTGATGCACGACTTTTCGGACGTGTGAGTGAGAGATTGCTTAATGTATGGCTGATTAAAAATGGAATTAGATATAATGAAATCAAGCATATACACATGGAGTCTATAAATTGGGCGAAGAAAATTTCAGGATTTCTTTTTGCAAAGTTTTTTGGGAAGAAATATTCGAGTAGTTGTTAGAAAGAGGTTTTTAATGAAACGTGTTGCAGCTGTTGTAGTTACATATAATCGCAAGCAGTTATTGAAAGAAAATATAGAGTGCCTTTTATCACAGGATTCAAAAGATTGCCTTGATGTATTGATTATAGATAATGCAAGCACAGATAATACTCGGGAATACATAAGTGAATTTATCGAAGAAGGAAAAATTAAATATTACAACACTGGCGCAAATCTTGGCGGAGCAGGTGGTTTTCATTATGGTATAAAGCTTGCTGCTGAAAACGAATATGATTATGTCTGGGTTATGGATGATGATTGCATGCCGACAGAAACTGCTCTTTCAGAATTTTTGAAAACAGACGAGAAATTAGATGGAAATTACGGATTTCTTTCAAGCAAAGTGCTGTGGAAAGACAACAATATTTGTAAGATGAATGTTCAACGTCGAACTCTTACTAAATGCGTTTCGGATTTTTCTTCAGAATTAGTGTCTGTTGCTATGGCATCGTTTGTTTCGCTGTTTATTCCTGTTTCCGTTATTAAGGAACTGGGTCTTCCAATAAAAGAGTTTTTTATATGGACTGATGACTGGGAATATACAAGAAGAATTTCGCGAAAGTACAAGTGTTATTTAAATAATACAAGCGTAGTTGTTCACAAATCTGCTTCAAACATTGGTGCAAATATAGCGACTGATACAGTTGAACGACTTGATAGATATAAAATGTTATATAGAAACGATGTGTATTTATACAGACGTGAAGGAATAGTAGGCTTTTGTTATGAAGCTGTTCGATTAACAGCCCATTTCATCAGAGTGTTATTAAAAGCGAAAGATAATAAGAAAAAAAGAATTAAGTATATTATTGAAGGTACAAAAAGTGGTTTTAGCTTTAAGCCTGATATAGAATATGTTAAATAAATTGTGGTGAATTGTTTTTAAATTTGTTTTTTACAATTAAATTTAAATTCAGAAAATAGGCAGAGGTGTTTAGTGTGATAAATCCAGTAGTAAGTGTTATTGTACCTGTGTATAATGTTGAAAATTATTTAAGTGAATGTATAGAAAGTATTATAAAGCAATCCCTGAAAGACATTGAAATCATCCTTGTAAATGATGGTAGTACAGATAACAGTTTTGAAATATGTAATAAATATGCTGAATTAGATAACAGAATTATTGTTATTGATAAAAAGAATGAGGGAAGTGCATCTTCAAGAAATAGTGGTATTGATATTGCAAAAGGTAAATATATTTCATTTGTCGATGCGGATGATGTAATATCTCAATTTATTTTTGAAAAACTTGTTAATAAAGCTGAAGAAACAGATGCGGAAATGGTTGTATGTAATCATTTTAGAAAGTATGAAAGTGAAATAATTCTTCAAAACAAATGGATGAAAGAAGATTTAATTTTCGAGAATAAAGAAGATATCAATATTTTACAAAAACAATTGTTGATTAAGGGTTACAAAGCAAAGTGGCCTCGTTTCTTTTTTTTCGGTGCACCATGGGCAAGAATATTTAAAAGAGAGTTTATAATTGAAAATAATATACTATTTCCTTTTAATGTTAGAATTATGCAAGATGGCATTTTTAATTTATATGCTTTAGAAAAAACAAATAAAATTGTATTTCTTAAGGAACCTTTGTATTATTATAGAGTTTTTGCTGATTCAATTTCAAATAAAATAAACAATAAAATTATTACATATTTGGAAGCAACATTTAGAGAAGAACAATTATTTGCAAATCGTTATAAGTCAGAAGATATAGATTTTCAAATGGTTCTTTATGTTAAAATTACAGTAAATATTTATAAGGCTTTAACAAGATATTTCTTCACTTCTGAAAATCTTAGTGAACATAAATTTGCAGATATAAAGAAAGAAATTATTTTTCTATTAAAAAGAGAACCTTACAAAACAGCGTTTGATCGTATAGATTTCAAATACCTTACTTTAAGCGAAAAGGCGTTTGTCTTTGCTATCAAATTTAAATTATATAGATTATTATATTTGATGGTTAAATTTTTTGAAATGTATAAAAATAAGAAAAATAAATTTTGATTTTAGTTTCGTTAAAAATGTCTTTTGAAGGAGAATATTTGTAATGGTTGACGATATTAAAGACGTTGTATCAGTTATTATACCTGTCTATAAAGCTGAAAGGTATTTACATGAATGCATAGATAGTATTATAGGACAGACTTATAAAAATCTTGAGATAATTCTGGTTGATGATGGTTCTCCTGACAAAAGCGGTAAAATATGTGATGAATATGCCTTAAAAGACAGCCGTATAAAAGTAATACATAAGGAAAATGGTGGAGTTTCATCTGCGCGCAACGTGGGGATGGAGCTAGCGACAGGCAAGTGGCTTTATTTTATGGATTCGGATGACTGGCTTGAAGTTGAAACTTTCGATGTTCTATTAAAAAAAGCAAATGTAACCGGAGCAGATATGGTCCTTTTTGATTATGTGAGAGTTTATTCGAAATTCAAAACATATCACAAGTCTATAAAAGGCAAAAAGAATGTGGATTTTTACAGCCAATTAAAAAATGCTGATGCATTTAAAGCTTATTCTCAAGCCACGACTGTCTGTTTTTTAATAGTAAAATCTGAGTGCGTAAAAAATAAAATAAAATTTGATACCAATTTAAAAAATGCCGAAGATCGTTTATTCAGACTTGAGTGCTATCAATATATTAAATCTTTTGCTTATGTTCCACGGTTTTTTTATAATTATAGAAATAACCCTGTTTCTGCTTCAAACGTTCGTATTGATGATATAAGACTTCATGCAGATGTTTTATTTGAAAAGACTACTGAGGTGTTTAATAAGGGTAATTATTTTGAAGATTGCTTAATTGTACGCAATCTTCATTATATTAACAGTTTAAATTCAGTAATTGTTTTTGCATTTGAAAATAAATCTATTAATTATAAAAATAGAAAGAAATATATTTTTGAATTCATTAATTCAAAAAATTTTGCCGAAGCCTTGAAGAGCTACAACAAAGAAGAGCTTGGAGGCATGGTTAAGCTGTTATTTAGCTTTAAAAAAATAACAATGTTTAAAATTTATTGTTCATATTATTTGCGCAAAGTATTTAGGTTTTTAAGAGCGATTAAAGGCTCTCTTTATTTATTATGTAGTGAATAGTAAGAGTATGCTTATTACTCATTAATTATAAATTTCGCTGTGAGAAAGCAAGGGATAGATATGAAACTACTTATAGGCAAAGTTGGAATATTAATACTATTTATTGTAATCTTTTTTTTAGCTTTTATTAATGGTTATTTATTAAGAGTTACTCCATTTGTTATGTTTGGAACAATTTTGTTGTTGCCAATTTCTAAATTCTCAAAAAGAGTAAATATAACAATAAAAAAAAGATGGTTTGATGTTATAGTACTGATAGCTTTTGTTGTTTTATCATTAACTTTTATATTCCATAATTCTGCGCATGAAACAGGGAATATGGGGACTGTTATTTCATTTGGTTGTTTTACTTTTTTGATTTTTTCTTTATCAAACAGTGAAAATTGGACACACTTTTTTTGTAAATGGTTAATTAGATTTTCAGTTTTTTTCCCTTTAATAACAATATTATTTTTTGTTTTACCAGATTTATGTTCGTCTGTTATGAAACCAATATGGCTTGATCTTAGAGGTACTCCTTACGCACCTGGAAGTCATTCTGGCGGTTTATATAAAGTTGGTTTTACAACACATTATTCAAACAATGGTATTTATTGTGCGATAGCGTGTATTTGCTGTTATACTAAAGTATTATTTTCCAATAAAAAAATTTGGAAGGTACTAATGGTTATTTCTTTCGTTGGTTTATTATTAACTACAAAACGAGCGCATCTTTTGTTTACTGTTTTTTCTGTTTTTGTTACATATTATTTTATTAAACCGGATAATAAGGTAGGAAGAGTAATTAAAATCTCTATTTTGCTATTTGCTGCGTTTTTTTTAATAATATTTATATCAGGATTCGTCCCAGAGTTAAGCGAAACTTTTGCTCGTTTTAATGTTAATAATGGCGGAGATATTTCAAGCCACAGATTTGAATTGTGGTCGTTAGCGATAAATGGATTTAAAAGTAGTCCATTGATAGGTATTGGATGGTATGGATATATTGCATTGTATAATAAATATTTATTAATCGGTGAAGCGAATCAGTATGCCCATAATGTATATATTGAAATGCTTTGCGAAAATGGAATAATTGGATTAATTTGTTACATAACAATTGTTTTGTATTTATTTATAAAAACAGTTAATTTGATAAAAGTTACTAATAATTTAAATCAAGATTTTCATTATTATTTAGCTTTATCATTGTGTATTCAAGTTTTTTTCTTATCTTATAGTTTAACAGGCAATTGCTTATATGATTTTACTTATTATTTTTACGCATTTGCAATAGCATTAATGTTTTATGTTTCTAAAAAAATAAAAGAAAGTGAATTAATTAAAATATGAAGAAGGTAGGAATAGTCACACTTTATGGCAATAAGAATTTTGGAAACAAACTACAAAATTATGCGGTACAAGAATTGATAAAAAAACATGGTTATGATTGCAAAACAATTAATTCTGTAAGACGTTATAGATTAAGAGGGTTAAAAAGCAAGCTTATAGCCTTTTTGGGTTTTCCTAAAAAAAAAGCTCAAAGAAATCGTTTCATATTACAGGTAGAGTGTTGTTTTAAAATTTTCTCGAATAAAAGACTACAAATTGGAGAGACTGTTATGTTTCGCGATGCGTATAAAATTGTTGATAATTACGATTTCTATATTGTCGGAAGCGATCAGGTGTGGCATAACTGGAGCAAAACTAAAGAAGAGTTGGATTATTTCTTTCTTAGTTTTGTTCCTTCGTACAAACGACTTTGTATTTCTCCAAGTTTTGGATTTGAAACAGTTCCTGAAGAATTTAAACAAAGATATATAGATGGGCTTGCAAGTTTCAAGCATTTATCTTGTCGAGAAGAAAGTGGTTGTAGGTTAATAAAGGAATTAACAGGGCGCGAAGCACAGTTGTTGTGTGATCCCACAATGGCTCTTACCGCAAATGAATGGGATAATATTTCATCTAGGCCATCATTTGATTTGCCTGAAAAATACATTTTGACCTATTTTTTAGGCGAAGCTCCTGATGAAGCGATTAGTTTTGTAGAAAATTTATCCAAAAAAGAAGAATTGCCGATTATAAATCTTTATGATTGGACTCATCCAGAATATGTAAATGTTCAGCCTGATGAGTTTCTTTATCTTATTAAAAGAGCTGAACATTTCTGCACAACCTCTTTTCATGGCTGTGTTTTTTCTATTATTTATCATACACCGTTTACAGTTTTTGAACGAAATGATTTAAAAGGAATGCATGGGCGAATTTCTACATTATTGATGAAATTTGGACTTGAATATAGAGATGCCGCCAGTCAGAAACTGGATATTGCTTGTGACTTTTCAAAAGTTGATGATATTTTAGCTATGGAAAGAAAAAGAATGCAGAATTACCTTACTAGCGCGTTCGCTGATGCGGAAGCAGAGGAGTTAAATGGTTAAATGAAATCTCAATTAAAATTTGGAGTAATTTTATCATATATTACTATAATAATTCAGATGGGTGTACAACTTATATATACGCCTATTATGATAAACCTGCTTGGTCAGAGCGAATATGGTCTATATACGCTTGTCGCAAGCGTTGTTAGTTATTTGAGTTTGTTAAGCTTTGGTGCTACCGGCGCATATCTTAGATTTTATATGCGGTTTCGCGAAAGCGGAGATAAAGCAAAAATCGGTCAATTAAACGGAATGTTTTTGACCGTTTTTTTGATAATGAGTGCTGTTGCATTAATTAGCGGTTGTATTCTCGCTCAATTTACACCACAGATTTTTGGCGATAAGCTTACTACTGATGAACTAGAAAAAGCGGAAGTTTTAATGTACATTCTTGTTTTTAATATTGCTGTAACATTTCCTTCTTCTATTTTCGACTCAATGGTAAGTGCGCATGAGCAATTTGTCTTTCAGCGAATTCTGAATTTATTATCAGTTATTTTTAACCCGTTGATATGTCTTCCTTTGCTCTTTATGGGATACGGTTCGGTTGCCGTTGTTCTCATAACGCTTTTTATCAGCATTTTAAAACTTATAATAAACGCATTATATTGTATAAAAAAATTAAATGCAAAATTTAATTTAAAAGATTTTGATTTTTCTTTGCTGCGTGAAATAGTTGTATTTAGTTTCTTTTTGTTTTTAAATATGGTTATTGATCAGGTTAACTGGTCAGTAGATAAATATATTTTAGGCAGGGTATCAGGAACCAATGAAGTTGCAATATATGGTGTAAGTGCAACAATTAATTCGATTTTTCTTCAGTTTTCTACTGCAATATCTTCTGTATTTGCTCCGCGTGTAAACAAGATTGTGTCTGAAAACAAACCGTTTATGCTTAAAGAGCTTACATCTATTTTTACAAAAGTAGGAAGAATACAACTTATGGCACTTGGTCTTGTGTCATCAGGGTTTGTATTTTTTGGCAAATATTTTATAACTGATATTTATGTTACAAAGGAGTATGAAACTTCTTATTATGCAGCGCTTTTCCTTATCCTTCCTTCAATTATCCCTTTAATTCAAAACGTGGGTATCGAAATACAGCGTGCGGTAAATAAGCACAAATTCAGGTCACTTGTTTACCTTGCAATGGCATTTATTAATATTATCATTAGTATACCTTTAGGAAAGAGATTTGGAAGTGTCGGAACTGCTTTTGGGACTGGTTTAAGTCTTGTGTTGGCGAATGGAATAATAATGAATATTTATTATCATAAATCCATTGGCATTGATGTCATATCTTTTTGGAAGAGTATTTTAGGAGTTGTAAAAGGTTTAGTTATTCCTATTATTCTCGGAATTATTATAATGAACTATATTATTATAGATAGTATTATGGAATTTTGTTTATGGATTTTTGTATATGTGGTCATTTACATGATTTCTGTTGTTTTACTTGGAACAAATAAAGATGAAAAGAGTATGCTTTTAAAAATAATAAAAAGGAGTAAGGTATGATTTCTCTTCCTGAAAAATCTGATTGCAGTGGTTGTGGTGCTTGTCATAATATTTGTCCTGTAAATGCTATTAAAATGCGAGCTGATGAAGAGGGGTTTGTTTATCCTGTAATTGATAACTCAATATGTGTAAAATGCAATAAGTGCAATAATGTTTGCCCATCGCTTATTGAAAGAAGTCAATCTGATACGGAGGAAACAAAGGCATACTGGGCAATAAACATTGATGAGAAAATACGTAGCGAAAGTTCATCAGGAGGCGTTTTTTCAGTGTTGGCTGAAAAAACGCTAGAAAACGGCGGTATTGTTTTTGGTGCTGCGATGTCAGACGATATGAGAAGTGTGAACCATATCTTTGTAAAAAACGAAGATCATATGTATAAACTTCGTGGCAGCAAATATATACAGAGCGATATTGCTGATACATATAGAACTGTAAGAAAGTATCTCAACAAGAATGTGGAAGTGTTATTTTCCGGTACGCCGTGTCAGGTTGAGGGATTGCTTTCATTTCTTGGAAAAGATTATGAAAATCTATTTTGTGTCGATTTTATATGTCATGGTGTACCTTCAGTTAAGGTATGGAATAAGTATGTTGATTTCATTGAAGGAAAACATAAATCTAAAACCAAGAGCGTTAATTTCCGCTCAAAAATGTATGGATGGCATTTATTTTCGGTTTCAATTTCTTTTGAAAATGAAATTGAATACACCAGTAAGCCATCTAACGATTTATTTATAAAGACATTTTCGAATAATATATGTCTTCGTCCTTCTTGCTACGAATGTAAGTTTAAGAAAATCAATAGGCAAAGCGATATTACTTTAGCGGATTTTTGGGGAGTTGAAAAACTCATCCCTGAAATAGATGATGACAAGGGAATATCGTTTATAATGGTTCATTCTGAAAAAGGCAGATATGTATTAGAGTCAATAAAAAATAGAATTAGGTTAGGTGAAGTTGATATAGATTTGTCATTAAAATATAATTCCGCTGCGATTAAATCTGTAACGATCAATAAAAACAGAAAGTATTTTTTTAAGAATCTTGAAAAAAAAGATTTTGATATTCTTGTGAATAAATATGCAAAACCTACTTTATATAGAAGAATTAGAGGAAAGTTTGGGAAACTTAAAAGACTTCTTAAAAACGTTTAAGCAAATAATTGATGATTTAATTTGTTTAATAAGCATTTTAAATATTTAAAACATATTGCTTAAATAGAAAGAGAATCCTTGCATAAAGATAAGTAATTTTTAATATTTCACACCTTTATCAAACATGTTAAGAAAAATAAAAAATATAATTTGAAGGAACGAGGACAGCACTTTTGTGCTGTCCTCAACATTTCACCGAAATCTCCCTCATATTCTCATAAACCATGCGATAGAAAGTAGTCTTCTTAAGCCCAGTTTTCTTCATAGTAATAACCGCCGTCTGCTCTCCTTCAAGCCACTTTCGGCATTCATCAAAGAAGTTGTCAGGAATAGCTTTCTTAGGTCTGCCGAATGGTATACCCTTCTGTAAAGCAATGTCAATACCTTCTCTTTGCCTGAGCTTGATTTTCTGTCTTTCTTTTTCTGCGGTGTAAGCAAGTAATTCAAAAACAATATTAGCAATGAGCGACTTTTCCAGGTCGCTCTTTTCTGCTGTGTTGAGAATGGGCATATCGATAATTACTATATCCACACCCATCTTTTGAAGCTCCTGCCACTCTTCCTTGATTTGTTCGTAGTTTCTACCAAGTCTGTCAAGTTCTTTGACTACAAGTACATCCCCTCGTCTGAGCATCTGATCTTTAAGTGCAAGGTACCCCTGACGATTGAAATCCTTACCTGAAAATTTGTCCGTGATAATATCGCGTTCAGCAACTCCATAGCTTGTAAGTGCCTCAATCTGTCTGTCGAGGTGCTGGTCGGTTGTGGAAACTCTTGCATAGCCATACATTCTTCCTTTCATATATTTCTCCGTTCGTTTAAGTTAAGCCTTTATGGGACATATCCGAAAAGTGCAAATCTGTGTTTATTGAACGTTCAAAACCCTGTTTTTAAAGCGTTTCATAAGGTGTACTTTTTCGTATATGTCCCTTTAAGTTTTGGTCTAAAAACAATAGTCGCAGTTTAATATTTCCATTGTATTCATCAGCTCATCTGGATCGTACAGTAGTTCCTCGATTTCATCAGAGGTGTAGCCATAAGAATAGAGTAAATCAATACATTCTTCATCAACACCAAAGCTCCAAGCAACATCATAAAGGTCATCAAT
>JAZNML010000055.1:0-36495 GCA_045579565.1 Ruminiclostridium sp. | reverse complement strand
CTCTTCACAGGTTGTGTAGTAATCCTCGTAACAGTCATCACATAAAGGCCTTTCTGAATTACCAGCATTATCATCATTCCATATACGCTTTCCGCAATGGTCACATAAGCAGGTTGTGTCGTCCAGACAATCCTGGCAATAGAAGTCTTCATCAAACCAGAAGCCTGTATCTTCTGTAAGCTCACAATGACAGCAGGCACAGATAATCTCACTCATCAGTATTCCTCCCCTAAAAGCATTGTGGTATGTGTTCCGTCATCGATAACGAAAACTGTTTCAGTTATAGGCTTTGTGTCAAGCAAGTATTCCTTGCAATATTCAGGTTGTTCCTGTTTGTGGATTATCTTTTGTCTGCCGTTTTCCTCGCTTAAATAGAAAAACTGGATGTAGTCCTTCGGCTCATCCAGTTTTTCAATTAAGTTCCACAGAAACAGCTGGGACAGGAGGGGGATTCGCTCGTTGACGCCTTTGGTTAAGTAGGGTTGGTTTTTAAACATATTTACTCCTTTCAATAATAAAAAATGCCCAGGCATTATGCCTGAGCAAAATTTTATGTTCCTTTAAAATGGTAGCGAGCATATCTCGCTCATTTTTATGATATATAACTGAAAAAATTTTTCTTTGCTAAAATCCAGTATTTGCAAAGTGACAGTTTGTTTATGCACACAGTAAAATGGTGTAAAATATTATTTGAGGTGATTATATGAATAGTAAAGTTGAAAAATATAGTGAGAAATTTATCCGACTCGGATTGAATATTGCATATCAGAGAAAACTCAAGAAAATCCCCCAGACTAAACTCGCTGAAATTATTGGTATAAGTCGTACTCATATGAGCAATATTGAAGCACCTAATATGGTTACTCCCTTATCGCTTGAACTGATTTTTGAAATTGCAGAGGCTCTCAATATTAAACCAGAATTGCTGTTTAAAATGGGTGAAGACGAATGATAAATTTTGAAATGATAAAATACGGACGTTGGGATTATCCAAGTGATGTTCCGCTTCATTATGCAGAGGTTGCTGCTCATTTTGACAAAAACGATTTCTATACTAATCTGGATTATTCGTTACATACAGAGTACAGCTTTGGTTCGCGTAATTTTTCAAGTGATAAACTAAAAAATCTCGACACCATAGCAAACGCTGCCTATCACAGTATTCCAAGATTGTGGTACAGCGAAAAATGGGCAGAGGAATTTGCTGAATTTGTATTGAGAATTACACATAATCATAAACCGCCCACATTGATTGAAATTCATCCGCCTTTCAAGGATTATTGTCCTGATTTCAAGACTTTCTGCAACACATATAAAGTCTTTGAACAGATTATTCTTGACAAATATCCGGATACACAAATTCTGATTGAAAATCGCTGTGGTTCTACATATAAGACAGCACCGTTTCTGTTTTCCGGTACAGATGATTTTATGTTGCTGTGTGAAGAGCTTGAACGTGAAAAGCTGAATCTGCGTATTGCTTTTGACATTCCTCAGCTATTCACAGCAGAAAATATGGGTAGCGGAAAACTGAACAGAATGGCTCTGTGTATTCAGAGTTTACATATTATTCGTGAATATTTTTTAAGCACACATCTTTGGGGCAAGGGCCTTAGTGGAAACAACCCTCGCTCTGCTCATCATGGTGATTTTAACAGTTATTTTCGTGGCAATCAGGAGCTTAAATCAGAATTTCTAACACTGATTTCTGACTTGTTCGACGACAACAGAAAACGATATATGGTTCTGGAAGTCAACAGTTCCAATAGCGACATTCTGAGCATTATAAATGACCTGAAAACAGTTGACTTTAATTTTATATAGGTGATATAATGAGTGATATAATAACCTTTCAGGAAGAAAATCCTTCCCTTGAAAACTACTGGCGTTCAGTTATACTTTTCGGCAATAACGTTGCATCTTATAAATTTGCACTGGCTAAATCCCTTCTTGAATTAATAGAACAGGATAAAACCTTTGTTTCTTTGGAGGAGCTTTCTGTCCCTTTTTCGAAACATATCTGTGAGCATATTGCCGTTTCAGACAGACAAGCTACAAGCTCTTCAAGTGAATTTCTTGACGCTTGCAGAAAATTCAATAACGGTGAAACGTCTTATGATGACCTTATAAGAATAACACGCACAAAAGGGTTTAATAATGTCCTTGACGCATTTCACAATGTCAACGGTTCATTACTTCCTGTGAAATTTTTCGAGAAGATAAAAGACGGAAAAACCACAGGCATTGTTTTGACAGATGATGTTTTCAAGTTGGGAGAAATTAAATTTGAAAAAAATCTCACACACGAAACAGAGGCAAGATGGAAACTGGTTGAAACAGCCTGGGGGCTTAGATTACCTGCAAGTTCCCTTTCCATAAATTATGATGAAAAATCAAAAATCTTATTTGTAGAGAATAGTAAAATCCGAAGAAAAAACATCACAAGTGCAAGAGCGGCTCTGAACGGTTATCAGAAGGGCAAATGCTTTTATTGCTTTGATGATATTGAAGTCACAGACGATGAAAACAACAATTGTGATGTTGACCATTTTATACCTCATACCTTACAGCAGTACACAAACGAAAACCTTGATGGCGTTTGGAATTTAGTTCTTGCGTGCGAGAATTGCAATAGGGGTGAAAACGGTAAATTTGCGAAAGTTCCAGCATTAAAATATCTTGAACGTCTTAATAAGAGAAATAACTTTCTTATCAGTAGTCATCATCCTTTACGAGAAACCCTAATACAGCAGACAGGCAATAGCGATGCTGAAAGGCACAGACATCTTCAGCGTATGCACGATTTTGCAAAGGGTATGCTTATTCACACTTGGGAAACCGAAGAGGTTCAAGAAGCTACATTTTAGGAGAATAAAATGAACGAAACAATCAACTATTACGACAACAATGCACAGAAATTTATTGATGATACTTTAGAAACCAGAATGACAGATATTCAGAGCAGGTTTTTAGAGTACGTACAACCCAATGGACATATTCTTGATTTAGGATGTGGCTCAGGCAGAGATAGTCTGATGTTTATCAGAAATGGGTATAATGTAACAGCTGTTGACGGTTCTTCTGCTATGTGTGAATGTGCAGAAAAAATAATAGGCCAGGCTGTTCTCAACCTGACCTTTGATAAAATTGATTTTAGTAATGAATTTGACGCTGTATGGGCTTGTGCATCCTTATTACACATTCCCTCAATAGAATTGCAGGGCGTAATCAAAAAAATATCAACTGCTTTAAAAGAAAACGGAATTTTATATTGCTCATTCAAATATGGCGACTTTGAGGGTATAAGAAACGGCAGATACTTTACCGATTATACAAAAGAAACTATTTCTGAGGTTATAAGCAAATTCCCTGAACTACGAATAGTTGATTTATGGATTACAGAAGACGCTAGACCTGAGAGAGAAGAAAAGTGGGTTAATGTTATTGTAAAGAAGAGTATTATTTAAATGGTTTAATTGCATACATAAATAATAGCTGATAATTTTAATTAAATATAAAGTAAGCACAGCACATATGTCGCTAAGTTGTTTAATTATAATTATGAATACAATAAGCACATAAACTAAATAAACGATCAATCCTCGAGTTTTAACTCGGGGATTTTTTAAAACGATATTTAATAATGTTTACTTATTTTATTCAATTAGTGTTGCTTATAGTCCGTTGATATATACTTAACAATAAAAGATAATAATATTAATAGGAGGAACGAAATATGGATATTTGTGTTAGATTTGGGCGTAAGTGTAAGCTATTGCGCGAGTCATTGAACATATCACAGGAAAAATTTGCATTGCAGATCGATATGGATAGAACTTATTATTCTTCCATTGAGAACGGCAAGAGGAATGTGTCAATTAAAAATATCGAGAAGATTGCAAATGGTTTTGGAGTTACAGTAGAGGAATTGTTGAAAGGAGTATAGGAATGAAAAAAGCTGAACTAAGAAAAAAAGCAAATAAAATTATTAGAGAATATGGTAACAGTTATATAGATGATTTTAATTATGTACCTGGAAGTAAGAAAAAAGATAATATTACGACAAAATTATCTAATGTATGTGGAAAGACTGGTCGGTATTTTGTTCCGAATGAATTGTTTCAAAAGAGAACAGCACGAAATAATAGAGCTATGATTTTTTGGAAAACAGTACTTGATAACGATATGACAATGGAACAATTACAAACATTTAAAGGTGGAATAGTTGTAGTATTTAGAAATAACGATTTCTTTGATACAACATATCAGAAAAACAAGCTATTCATTGAATTGAAGAAAAGATTAGGAAGCGATGAAGGTGTTTCATCTGCAATTTTCATTTTATCCGAGAGTGGAAGCTCTTCATCTGCTGTGCCTAGAGATGCTTTTGGAAAGTTAGTAAATAATACTGAAGTAGAGTATAAAGGAAAAAAGATAATTATTACTGAAAAAAATTATAAAAATTATTACATAAAGCAAATCAAGAGAGGTCGCGGAAATACTCAAGGAAACGGAAGCTGGAGTGGTTTTTTGTACGTATCAATAAGGGGTGGACAGCAAGAAACATTAGAGTCTCATAAAGGTGAATCACTGACTCTTTTCAATCCGGCATGTGAATATGCATCGGAAGATGTAGCGGAAGACTTAAACTTTATCATGGAGTATTATGTGTTATTATCATTTGATGCGGATATGTTAAAAAAATCAAATGATGAACTTTATAAGAAACTAGAAAAGTTGATTTCAGAATTTGAAGAAGAACTTAAAAAAACTGAATATAATATTAAAGGTAGTTTTTCTGGGAATTTATTAGATTATGTTAAGAGTCAGTATAGTGTTGCATTGTATCGCAATCAACTCACTGATCCTATTCAGATGAAAAAAATAGAAACCAGATATTTCAACATCTCAGAGAGAAAAGAGGACAGCTTAGATTTAACACATGAAGAAGCAGTAGAACGAGATAAATACTATTGGGACGCGAAGAGAAACTGTATTTTATCACCAGCACGACCCACCAATGTTTTTTGGTCATTCCATTTATCAAATATGATGCAACAAAACTACAACTTAGAAGAGTATTTTCAAATGGAAAAGAACAGATTTGTACAACGCGAAAAAAGAATAAATCAAATGAAGGAAGAAAGTGAAAAAAATGACTAAAACTCAATTAAGATTAAGATCGTTCTCTTTTTTAAGATGTTTTGGTAAAAACATGCAAGCTAAGTTTAATAATATATGTTCAAAGACTGGTTCGTATTCAGTGCCGTTGGAATTATTCCAGAAAAGAACATCTAGAAAAAATAGAGTATTGATATCATGGGAAGCTGTAAAACGAAATAATCTTACTTTATCTCAATTGGATACGTTTGAAGGTGGAGTTGTAGTTGAATTTATTAATAATGATTTTTTTGATGACAATAATCAAACAAATGAGCTGTTCAATATATTGAAGAATAGATTAGGCAGCAATGAAAATGTTTCTGCAATGATATCTATAAAGTCTGAAGCTGGTAGTTCGTCATCTGCTGTTCAAAGAGATGCATTTGCCAAATTAACAAATAATACAATCGTTAGATACCGCGATGTTGATATATGTATAAACAAAAAAAATTATAAAAACTACGCGATTACCCAAAACATCTCAGGTAAAGGATATGGAAATGAAACTTGGAGTGGTTTCCTTTTTATTTCTATTAGAGGTGGTCAACAAGATAAAATTGAAACTCATTCTGGAATTGAAATGACATTATTCAATCCTGCTTGTGAATACGCATCTGTTGATGTATGTGAAGATATTAATCTTGTTATGAGCTATTATGCAATTATTAGTATCGATGAAGATGAACTTAAAAATAATGATATAGAGAAATGGAGAGAATATAAATTTTTAATTGCTGAATTAGAAAAAATGTTAAAGACTATAGAATATGATTATCCAAAGTATAAAGGAAATCTGTATAATTATGTTAAGAAACAGTACTCTGTATCTTTGGTTCCTGGTCAATTAACAGATCCTGTACAGCTTAAAAGAATTACTATAGATAAGTTTAACATCAGTACAAGAACAGAAGATAGTATTGATTTCACTCATGAGGAAGCAGTGATATTTGAAACTTATTACTGGGACAAAGTAAAAAAATGCATATTATCTCCAGCGCGCCCAACAAATGTATTTTGGTCTTATCACTTGTCAAATATGATGCAACAAAACTACAATTTAGATGATTATTTTATATATGAAGAGTCTCGTTTCAGGAAACGTCAAGAATTGATAAAGAAAATCAAGGAATCGTAAACAAAACAGCAGAGAAT
Organism: Ruminiclostridium sp.; assembly: GCA_045579565.1. GTDB lineage: Bacteria > Bacillota > Clostridia > Oscillospirales > Ruminococcaceae > Ruminiclostridium_E. The sequence continues at coordinate 30,180 of JAZNML010000055.1, read as the reverse complement.
CGTAATAGATGCGACTCTCTGCTGTTTATTTTATTGATCGTTAAACAAACTCAATTGTTTTTCAGTTTCATATATGTATTCTTTGCACAATTCATAATAGGTCGGATTAAGCTCAATTCCAATACCCTTTAAGTTATTTTTTTTACACCATTTTAATGTAGTTCCACTTCCCAGGAATGGATCAAGTACATATAAATCCTTATTGATATATGGTATAATTAATTCAACCAATTCAAGAGGATATGGAGCAGTATGTTTGTATGTATTTTCTCCTTTGTTATTGATTTTTATTACCGGCGTGATTTGTTCAACCGAATTACTTAATCGGTCATAATTGCCTTTCCTGAAAACAAGAACATGTTCATAACAATTGATACATTTAACATATCCGGATATAAGATTGACAGTGGAATTTCTTTTGGACTGTACTTCTCCTTTGTCCCAAATGATATTGCCGGTGAGATTATATCCTGCCAATTCAAAAATCATAGATGACCAGAACCCTAATTGTACTCTATGCTTTGACATGTTTGAAACAACATAAATATTATCTTCTGATACGATATCGCCAATGTTATAGAGATAGTAAGAACCAGGTGCAAGGGAATTATATATTGCTTTACAATTTAGCAACATATCAACAAAATACATTATCATAGTTCCCCATTGAGAATATTCTCTTGCATTGTAATATGGAGGAGAAGTAATGGCTGTTCCAATTTGTCCTTCTTTAAGAGTTTGAATGAAATATGTTGAGTTATCGTTTATTATTTCTAGTTCGTTTTTTAAAATTTTGCCACCAGTGGTAAAGTGGGTATTGGCAAGTATATTATTATAAAGAACTACTACAGGCAGCTCCGAGTAGACTTTTGTATAATTCTTAGGGAACGTCATCGTGCTGACATCTGGTGTCACAAGATGTCTATTGTAAGTGTTATCAATTGTACAATTACACATAAAAATATCTTCATCAGCATAAGTATATTCCTTGATTAGAACTTCTCTCCAATCATTATTGTGATTAAAAATATCTCTTCTGAAAGATTGATACAACTCCGGGCTAATGAGATTATCTGGATCGTTCTCTACAAGCTTGAAATACCTGTATACTCCATATTCATCAAAACGCTTTCCGCGTCCGGATTTGCTTCTATCAGGGCATGAAGGGTTTTTACATTCCCAACTTCTTAAAAACACTTCTGGATAAGAATTGCCACTTTGAATTGTAGTGTTGCAAGATGGACAAGGTACATTTGAATTATCTAATTCGATTTTCTTATAGATTAGTATTTTGTAATCTTGATTATCACTAATATAGCAATCCTCGTATTTATAGCCAGTGGATATTCCGGAATAAAACGTTTCTGATAATTGAGTTGCATTTTGGATATTTCGTTCTTCTAAAAAAGAAGTGAGATTTTCAATTTGCTTTGCTTTTTGAAAAGGAAAAAATTTCTCTTTATATTGAATAAAGTTTTCTGCATAGATTCCTGATTTGTACAATAAATTCCATGTTATACAAGCATTATTCTTATTAAATATTTCCCCTTGGACAATTATTGCCATGTAGCGATAATTCTCCAAACATGTATATGTATTGGAGATGAAGTCTGTTAAAATGTTTTCATTAAATCCAGAATCTTGAAAAATCTGTTGATCAAGTTTGAAAGCAACAAATGAATATAATTTGTTTTCTCTTCGAAGGTTGTATTGTTTTAGCCACTCATTCATATAGGTATCACTATCAATGTTGTTTTCTAAATCGTTCAATCTTTTTTTCATGGATTTAATAATTCTTTCAGAATCGTATGTGTTCAATCGATTAAAACAATCTTCAAAGGCAGATTCGATTTCCTCTTTAGAATAAGTACAATATGATATCATATAAGGAATATCTAAGGTGCAGAAATCTCCATAATAAAACTTTTTTCTTAACAGTTTTCGGGTTGGAGTATCGATTACAACTTTATTGTTTTTTTGGATTTGTTGTATTTCATTTGTAAATTTTTTATCGGAAAATCTGCTCATTTCAAAAACTAACGCTACGAGTAAATTGTCATCAATACCAAGGTTTGTAATTTTTTTTACTTGCTCAAAGTGGAACATTTTTGTAATCCTTTCATGTGTATGTATTTTATTATTATAACATAAAATCTCTACGAAAACAAGTTTTATAATATTAACAAATAGATATTTATGTTCATCGCTATATGCAGCATTATAAATATAACACATATTACATATGATTAAAGGCCAAGAATAACTAGCTGAATATACGTGTAATTAGGTTTATCTTAGAATCGAATTATTTTACAAATCATTAACCAAGAAAGGATCATCGATTTATCATCGATGACTCTTTTTTATATCTTATTAATCGTCTCAATCAGGACTACAATTCCTAAATGCATATATACATTCTTTGCTGTGGTTTTGCCAGTATTTCCTAAGATAACAAGTAATATTAGAAGAGCCCACAATTACTTCGTAACTATCCTCAAATTCAAAAAGATAACCCTTTGAGTGATAACCGAGTGTTGAATAATGACTGTCGTGAAAACATTCGTAATCAAGATGACATTCAAAATTGCTATGTTTACACTGGAGTGCAAAAAAGCTCTTTATTGATTCAATATCAGTAAAATTCTGATAAGTAGAAGTAATAATTCGCCCTTGGACACCGCGTTCAACTGCTGCTTCAATATCTTTGAAAAGCAGGACAAGGCCAGCTTTTTTTATAAAGCTGACCGAGAATGCAAACGATTTGCACCTGCGTAAATTATCCTTAATTTTATCGAGAAATGTTATCTCGGTATAATTGGTTAAAAATTGATTTGGCATTATAGTATTCCTCTTATGTATATTAAGTGTTCACAATATAATGATAGTACTTTTTATACAACAACAGCCTCTTTATCTAAGAAGGCTTCCTGTTCTACAGTAGTTTTTTCGACAATAATAGCGTCCATTACATCAAAAAATTCATTATAATTTTCATCGGCTTTCAAAAAACTGAGTTTAGTTATGTACTCATCGTTTTTTGGAAGCCCTTTTGTTTTATAACGATTATAGGAAAGCAAATCCATATTCATAGGTTGAAGATTACTTATGATATTGTTTTTTAAACGCATATACATTTTGAAACCGCCATAATCAATATCGCCCCAGAAATAAATGGGTAGATTAGTGCTGGCGCACAGCTTTCGAAAAAACTCTCCGCGTTGTGGACTGTAAAAACCACCGTGATATATAACGAGTTCTCCCTCGGCTTTTGAATTCAGGCAATATTCAGAATAATTTGTCTTATTTTCTATGAAAATAATCTTTTCAGTGTTGAAAATCTCAACACTATGTATATCCGAAACGCTTTCGCTTGAAATACAAGAGCCTTTTATTATAGGAGAAAAATCAACCTCTCCATTTGTGAAATTGATTTTTATGTTTCCACAAAACTCAAAAGTTTCAGGCATCATAATTATTCCAACTTGTGCCAATACTTCTCTGTCGCTTATTTCTTCAACATCAGTAAGATTTGGTTCAAACCGTTTTATTACAGGTATAATTAGCTGCTTGATTTCTCGCTCGAATTTCTTTGAATCGCCATAGACCTTAATGCTAAACACTCTCATAGAAACAGCGTTTCCGTTTAGTTTGTCAACGCCTTCGAGAGCAGCAAGAAAATCAAATATTATTTTTTGTTCTTTACGCCAAATACCTGCAATTTTCTCTTTAACAAGTATATTATCACGTTCAGTTTCTAAATAATCTCTTATCCAACTAATTGTGATTTTTTGCAAAGTTTTTTCTATGATTTCAAGAATTAATGAGTTTTTTGAATTGCGAGTTTGCCGTTCCAGATAATGATACACAGTATTTACATTATCGAGATTAAGCCATAGGCTTTTGATGATATAGTCTTTTCTTATCCAATCAATATCAATAAAACCTTTGTCTTTTAATTGTATCATGACTTCTCTGAACTCGATATATTCACCGCTCTCTATATTCGGAACCTTGACTTCTTTTTTATCCAGAATAATTCGCACCCTGCGATTAGATGTTGGGATCCTCTCTTCGTATTTATCAAGGAGCTTGTCCAGAATTAAAGATTCATAATCCATTATGCCTCACCCATTTCTTTTGTCCATTCGACTACGGTTGATTTGTAAATGCTTCCTGTGGCTTCTTTATAAACCAATAGTGTTTTATCCGAAACCGGTGCTACATCAGAAACTCTGTTTGGTGGAGCGCAAACAATCGCTTGCAGACCGAATTTTCTCAACAGTTTAACGCTTTCATCAATTCTTTTACTATCCATATTGTTGAAAGCTTCATCGAATATAACCAGTCTTGCTGTGTTTCCGTAATCATTGTTATCATTCACCTTATAAAGATGCGCAAATGATGCAAGTATTGCAATATAAAAAGGAGTTTGCAATTCGCCGCCAGAGTCTGTTCGTGCAGATTTAGAAAGCTTTTGTGTTATACCATTGACATCAGTTGAAAGTAAATCGAATGTAAGGTATGTTTTATACTTACTGAACAGTTCGACATTTTGTGCAGTTTTTCCTGAATCGTCTTCAGTGTTGATGATCTGTGAAAACAAGTTATCAATAACTGTCTGATACTTTTCTGTAAAAGCGAAACTGAATAATCCGACGTTTCCGTTTTCAAGCAAGTCTGACATAATCATGTCGTAATATTCAGAATAAGCAGGATTAGGATCTATTTTAAATCTGTAACTATCATTTCCGAATTGCATCATTTTAAGTGCTTTATTTAAGTCGTCTATTTTTTCGTAAGCACTTTGGATATTAGCCCTGAGTTTATACAGGAAATCGCTCTTAAACTGTTCCATCGCTTCTGTCTTCGCCTGCTCGATTTTTTCTCTGTATTTCGGAAGTTCGTAGTCCTTGATTTGATCATACGCCTTACTGTATTCGGAGTTATCAGATACATCGGAAACTTTGAATGAAGTCTTTTCCTCTGAATTAAAAGAGCTTCTTTTTTCTCTGAGTAAATCCTCATTATTGCTTATTCTTGTAAGTGTTCCCTGAGTAGGTGAAATAAACTTTTCTCTGACAGCTATCGGAGAATGACGTTCAGCAAGTTCTGTTTCATATCGTGGAATACCTGTTTCATTTTGATATTCATCAGTGTATTTTTCATCAATGCTTTTTTTGCTTTCAGTTACATTGTTTTCTAAACAGGGGATAAGTTTTAAAACAGTGTTGTCACGTTCAATTTCGCATTCTCGAATGAGCTGTGCCGCTTTCACTTTTTCGTCATCGACAGTCTTGATTTCTGCTTTTTTATCCTTGATTTTTTGCTCCATTTCTTCTATCCAGAATAAATCAAGTTTATCAAGTATGCGTTGAATTTCGTCAAGCTTAGAAATCGTATTCTTTTTGCTGTCATAGTTTGAAAACGCATCAACAATCGAAGTAGATATATAATTTTCAGTAAGGAACCATTCATCGGAAATGACAGGGCTAAAAGAGTACACTTTAACACTATCTTCTGATATTTGGGTATTAAGTTTTTCAAGCATCGCTGTTTTAGTTTCAATTTGTTTTTTAAGAGATTTTCTTCCGATATAAGGGTTATTGTAAGCATCGCGGTTAAGCGGTTTTGCAGCGAAATTGTGGTAAAGCATACAGTCTTTTGTGATCGACGTTCTGTAATCACGAAGAGAGTCATCGTTGTAACAGCGAATTACTCCGCCAAGTAGAAAATTCATATATGCCTGAACATATTCGTTTTCGCTGCATACAACCTCAGCTAAGCTGTTGTTTTTTTGCGCATAATTGAATTCATATACTTTCTGCAAATCAACTAATCCATACTCGTGTATATTGCCATCATTTCGAGCTTCTTTATAAATTTCATATGCATCCATAAAATATTGCGGTGGAACGATAATGTTCATTCTTTGGGTGTTCAGATATCCTTCAACTGCATTATGCCATTCTTCATCTGTAACATCAATCAAATCAGCAAGAAACTCAACTGAAATATCGCTGTTGTATTTTTGTTGAAGTCCGTTTTTTATAGCTGATTTTAAAGTTTCTGCCTTAGCGGGATAAGGTTTAACACCGTTTTTTAGAGAGTTTATCTGACCCTTTAGTTCATCAGCTTTGCTTTTCATTTTGTTTAGTTCTTCCTGCAAAATGTTAAAAGTAGGAAGAAGTATTTCCTTGAACGAAATATACGCATTTCTTGTTTTATTGAAAAATTCAGAAGAAAGCAATTCAAAATCGTTTTCTGAAAAACCTTTAATTCTCTCCAGTTGCGAATTTAATTTTTTCATACATTCTGATATTTCTTCCGAAACAATATTTTTATCAATCTTAGAGAGTTTATCAAGCCATTGAACTGCCGCTGTTTTAATATTTACTATAAACGATGAAATAGATTTTTCATATTTTTGTAATTCATCAGATAATCTGGCTTTGTCGGCCTGAATGACATCAAGGTTATTGTCAAATCTATATTTGTTTTTTGTTTCAATCAGTTTTTCTCGTTCTCGCTCAAGTTCTTCGATTTTTTCTATTAATTCATCAAATGTTATTGTTAATTCTTTGATGTCAGCGTTATATTTATCAAGGTTTATGTGCGCATTTTCAAGTTGCACCACATAATCTTTGTATGTACTGTAATCAATGAGAAATTGCTGAATTTTATGGGTTGAACGAAGCTTTTCTATTTCTGAATATAAATTGCAAATATCTTCAAGCTTTTTAAGCCTGTTTTCAAAGCTTTCCGCCATAATTTCTTGCTGCTTATAGTGATGGATATTTTCCTGCATAGTGGAAACGTCAACATCATCTTCTATATCGCAAACGTTTTCTGTTATGAATTTTTCAATATCGTTGATAGGCTCAAATGATATCGCCTTTTTTAGCATTGAAAAAAATTTATGCTCATGAATATTAAGCTTTCGAAGAATGATTTTTTTGTATCCGTCAACTGTATCCTTTGTTTCATATTTGCCAGGATATTTAGATTTCAAAAAATCTGTCATCCTTCTGCTATCCATAGTTTTTCCATTTTCGATAAATCTATTTTCAGGAATTAATCCTTTGAAATAGAAAAAACGCTTATTCATATTACTGCCGTCAGAAAAAGTATCAAAAACTGCGCCCAAGCAAAAGAAATCTGATTTTAAATCATCGTAGAATTCAGATACGATATATGTACTGAAATCTTTTCCTTCTCTTATATTTTTTTTACCTTTTTCAATATCTTCACCCATTGTTCCTAGCAGATAACTTTTCAGGGTACGCTCAGATTTTTTGTTTGCGGCATGATTAAAGGATGAGCTTCTCGTTTCGCCCGTAAGTACAACCTGTAATGCGTCAATTATAGTTGATTTTCCAGCGGAATTATTGCCTGTAAGAAAATTTATAGTACCAAAATCAATTAAGTTGTTCTGAAAGTAATGCCAATTAATCAGTAATAACCGTGTTAATTTCTTCATCGTTGCTCATCTCTCCCTCGTCTTTGAAAATATCACATATTGTTTTACATTTTTCGTTAGGCACAGCTATTAATACGGATGGAAGAATAACAAATCTGCATTCAACATCATCAAAGCTCTCGTCAAGTTTTCGTATGAGATTGTGCGCCTCCAAAATTCTGAAAGAATCCTTGATTTCCTTTTGAGAAGGCTTTTTGGGATATATAGAAAATTCGTTTATTATTTTAGCAAACAGCGTTCCTACAGTTACACAAACATCGTTTGTAGTGCTTGCCAGACTGCGTGATTCTTCGTAAATTAGTCTCATAGTAACAAGCATAACTGTTGTAAGTTTGTTCAGCGACAAATGATTATATCCTTCTATATTTCTTACATAAATAACGCCGTATTGAATATCCTTATAGAGTCTCCATCCGCATAATTCAAGATAATCATTAATCAAGTCTAAATTGGCTTCGATAAAGCGATATTCTTTTGAAATTCGTCCGTCCGTACCGTCACGGAGTATATATGTAACAGACATGAGCTTGTTGCATATTGCGGAAAACTCATCTTTTTCTTTTTGGGTCATTTCATTTAATTTATTCAGATTCATTTATCTTCCCTCCTTTTGTATGTAATAAGTGGTATCTCATATTTGCGTTTTTTAATAAATTCATTTTTTATTTCAACCAAGTATGAGGAAGATTTATCGTTTGCCTGAACAACAGACAGCAATGTCATAATATACGTATCATCATCATCGATTTCAATATCATTTGTAGTAATTTCTTTTCTTTCTCCTAAAATTTTATCAACAAATGCGGCGACGTTTTTCCTGCTGTATTTGTTATTCATAATCTGCATAGCCATAGCCTTTGCCTTTATTTCGAAATTCAAAGATTCATCCGTCATGATGAGCTCTGAATTTCTGTTGCGTCTGATTGCTTTTTTTCTATCGTATAAACTTTCGTCATTAATATATGACAATTCATATAATTCAAACGATTCTGACAGTTTTTCGCAAACATTTTGTGAATGTGTTTCATCTGAAAGCATTTTAAGCAAAGAAATCAGGTTCCCCTTTACAGATTGGTCAGAATTTATCAGATAGTCTATTTTTTGAGTTGTAGCCTTTGTATATTGACGGTTTCTTTTATCTATAACACTTATAAATTCTTTGTCAAGATTTTCGTAAGTGTCTATTATGTAATGAATTTTGCTTAGTACATCAGTTCTGTAATCATCTTTATTTATATCGCTTTGCGTAGCAGATAAATATTCAACCATTGTTTCAAGAGCATTATTATCCACCAACCAGCTTTTTAATATAAGCTGTATTGGCATTTTGTATTTTGGTACTGAATCTTTGATTTTAAGGGGACGAAGTATTCTTGAAACAATCTCTTCTTGATATATTTCGTAATGAGAATGAAGAACATTATTGACATTTAATGTATCAATAAGAACTTGGTTATAATAAGAAATACTGTGGTAGACAGATTTCAGACTTTCGACTAGCTTTTCCGTTTTTTCTGCGCCATCATTAAGGGAGGTTATCATTTCGTGTGGATCACGAGTATCGTTAGCGTTTTTTAAAGATGAATATGTCGAATATACATACGCGAAATTTTCTGTTTCGGATACATTTGCAATCTCATATAACAACTGAATGATTTTGTAGCTGAAACCTGGAACTGTTACATACTCCTTAAAGTCATTTTCTGTTTCAACAAGTATCCAACCTGCGCTTTTAAGTTTTCGTATTAAAAAATGAGATTTTCCTGAAATAGTTCTTTCGTTTTCGAGAAGTTCTTCTTCCGAAAAATCGGCAGCCATTATTTCGTCGTCCAATTTTGAGCTTATCATTGAAATAAGTTCGTCTTTGGATATTTTCAAATGTAGCTTAAATGCATCAAGAACAACAAAAAGGGCATTAGCATACAGTTTTTTATTTTTTGACGCAAGAACGGAAAATAAATTGTCTGGTATCACATTATATAATTCCACAGATACAGCTCCTTTCGTCAAAAAACTATGTTATGATTGAGTTTTGATTACATCTTCCATTTCAAGTGTAACAAGTGCATCATCGCTTGCGCCATCGCCACCGCAAAGACGGTCTGCCTGTCTTGTAATTGCGGTTTCGAAATAGTTTCTTACAGCTCGGCCGTTGCCGAATCCTTTGTCACGTTTGTTATAAATTTCAGTAAAATATTTTACTGTATATTCACGGCATCCATCACTGATTTTATAGCCTGATTCATTACACATATTTTCGAAAATTCTGAGCAATTCTTCAGGTGTATAATCAGGGAAATACATATACTTATTGAATCTTGAACGCAGGCCAGGATTTGAGTTTATAAAGTCTTCCATAAGGTCTGGATATCCAGCAACGATTACTATAAGATTATCGCGGTTGTCTTCCATTTCCTTTACAAGAGTGTCAATAGCTTCTCTGCCGTAATCATTTCCACTGTCGGAATATGCGAGGGAATATGCTTCATCAATAAACAGCACACCTCCGATAGCTTTCTTTACAACTTCCTGTACCTTTATTGCAGTCTGTCCCACATATCCTGCTACAAGTTCAGAACGGTCAACTTCAACTAAATGACCTTGTGACAAAACACCAAGCTCACGGTAAATTTCCGCCAGCAGACGAGCGACAGTTGTTTTACCAGTACCAGGGTTTCCAGAAAAAACCATGTGCATGGAAACAGGAATTTCTTTAAGACCTCTCTTTTTTCTAAGTTTTTGAATCTTGATAAGATTTATCAGAGAATTTACATCATTCTTGATATTTTCAAGACCTACAAGATCGTTCAGTTTTTCAAGCAACTCACTTAAAGATTTTTTCTCTGTTTTTTCTGCTGTTCTGTTTTCTTTGGTGTCGGCAGTTTCTTTTTCAAAAATAGTCCGTGTTTCTGTGGGTTTATCATCATCGGATATTACCATATCAATACGCAAAACTGAGCCAAAATCTGTTTTTTTAAGATTCGAATATAAATAGCTCTGCATTTTCTTTACGGAATCAGTAAATCTGTCAACTTCGCCCTCGTCAATTGTTTTATCGCTGACAAGCATTCCACCGCCAAGAGAAGCAATAATTCTGAAATAGAATATTGATGGTGATGAATCATCGGCTACATAGGGGATATTCCCCTTTTTCATCATAATATTTTCTGCTGAAACAACAAGTTTTAAAGAAGGTGGAATTCCGTCTGTGCTGAACTTTCCGCCTGTTTCTTTTGTAGCGTTTTCATCAACCCATTTTATGTATTCAAGCTCGTCATCATTGACATTTCCGTCAGCGTCTGCAAGGTAAAAAAGATATTGAACAAAATCGTTTATTACAAGCTTTTCTATATTTCTGAATCCACCGCCGATAAGCTCAGTTATGTTGTTGTTTTCAGCATATCTGACCATTACTTCACAAGTTTCGGTGTAGCCATTTACAAGCTCTTCGACGTCTTTTCTTTCAAGCATTTTCAGTCCTCCATATAAATATCAATGCTGAATTTGTAATTCGCATAACGAAAAGAATAAAAATCAATCTTTTCTTTGGACATATCTGCAGATGGTTTCATTTCAGGCGATATTTTTTCCTTTACAACTCCGTAAAGCTTCTTTCCACCACGCAAAAGATTTGCTATAAGGTCAAGGGTTGTATTATTTAATTCACCAAGCCAGCAATAATTCATATCTCTTACGATTATTCTGTCTGGATATTTTTCCTCAGGCTCAAGCATCAGCTTTACTTTATCTCCTACATTTATGTCTTCAAAAATTGATTTTATATTTTTGGCTAAAAAACCTCTTTCTGTAAGAGAATTCATAAGATAAATATCTTCCTTGAAAGGTTTGTCTATAATCAGTTTGTTTTCAGTAATAAGCTCTGATAACTTATTGTCTTCTACTTTTATAAGTTCGTTCATTTTAATCCCTCATATATAAATCCACAGGAATGCAGGTTTCTATAAAACGGCTTACGTACTCACCATTTTCGTCTTTTTCTGGAATTTTAATAATACCGTAAATGTTCTTACCTGCATCCAATAAGTTTGAAATTGCTTCATTCTCACGACGAGAAATATAGCCAAGTTTTCTACCCTTTGAATCATCTATTCGAACAGCTTTGTTGTCGTGCGGATTTTCAGGCTCACGTACAAGCCTGAGTTTTTCACCGTCATAAAGTTCGTTGAATAAATCTTTAATTCCAGGTATGAAAAAACTTCCCACTATATTGATATGCATAAGGAATATTTCTTTTATCTCTGGTATATCAAGAAGAAAGCTGTCATTTTTGAAAACAGTTGAAAGTTGACTGTTTTCATATTTTATCAGTTCACCCATAGTCTGCTCCTTAAATGTTCAGTAATTCTTCAAGTTCTCGTTCGTATTCTTTGTAAAGTGCTTCTAAATCGTCTGATGCCTTTAAAAGCACGCTTCTTCTTTCGTTGACTGCTTTTTCATCAGCAAGGAAATCCTTCCAGGTATAAGGAACGTCAGATTTTATTTCAGAAATTTCAAATTCAAGGTCATTTATGCCAGAACGAAGTTTTTGGCATTTTTCTTCCAGTATTTCAGGGGATTTTTCGCTTGCTATACTCTCTTCATCAGTAACAATAGCGGTTTCTATGATGCTCAGCTTTTTTAAATCTGCATTTTCGTAAGCCTCGACCGCCTTGAAGAACAATTCCTTTTCATCTTCTGTTATATCAGGATTTATGTCAGGGTGAATAGCTTTTACGATATTTTTATAAATTGTTTTTACTTCAGCTACGGATTTCTTTTCAAATGGATCGCTGAGTATTTGTTCAAGTTCAAGCATAACCTTGTTATTCGCTATAATTTCCTGCTCGAACACATCTTTTTCCGCTTCAAGCTCTGCTTCGATTTCTTCAATAATGACCTCTTTGCCGTGGTTGGTTCTTTTTCTCACAAGCTCAATTTTGTGCTTGATTGAATGGACATTCAGTTGGAGATTAATAACCTTAGTTTCAAGCGCACCTACCTTAGCCACATAATCTGCCTTTATAGCAGGGCATATATGATATACAAGCTCATCGCGTTCTTCGATTAGGTCTGTAAAACGTTCTCTAAGGTTTCTGAGCTCGTTTAGTATTTCGGCTCTTTCGTCGCCAATCTCTATTTTCATACAAACACCTCTTATAGAAAAATATGTGCATAAAACCTATAACTAATTATACTCCCCCATAGCCTTAAAATCAAGTATAAATCAAAGAAAAAAGCATATGCTGTCTTATCTTTTTTACATTATATCAGACTTGTTGTACCTTTATCAGTGCAGAAAATTTTCAAATAATTTATTTCTGACATTTTTATCGGACAGATAATGTGTATAATAGTAATCAAGGAAAACAAAACACAACTGGAAAGGAAGAAAATTATGGGATTTTTTGATAGCTTACTTAAGAATATTGCGTTACAGGGTTGCATTGAAGCAAGTAAAGATGAGAACGGAAAACCTGATCCATATAAAGCCGCAGGTATGGCAGCTGGCCTTGGTCATGATTCGTTTGACGATTTTGCAAAATTAGGTGGAATGCTGGGTTCTCAGGGAGCCTTTGATGATGATAACGATGACTGATGATAAATCTGCTTATGGTGTGAAATAAAAACAAATTGAAGTTTCACCTTTTACCTTTCTATACAAGACCGCTCTGTATGTTTAAAAGGCATACAGGGCGGTTTCTTTTAAAATTTTTCCCTGATCCGATTGAAATCCCCCTCAATTTGTAGTATAATAAAACAAACCCACAAAGGAGGTGTCCCATCTGAAATTTGCTATCTACTCACGAAAATCTAAATTTACTGGCAGGGGTGAATCTGTGGAAAATCAGATTGATGCTTGCCGAACTCACATAATGAACAAGTACCGTGATGCCAAGGAAAGCGACATCTTCATTTACGAAGACGAGGGCTATTCAGGCAAGAATACAAATCGTCCACAGTTCCAGCAGATGATGGCGGAAGAGGAAAGGGAACCCTTTGATTTAATCGTTGTTTACCGTCTTGACCGTATCAGTCGTAACATGGCTGATTTTGACAGGCTGATGGAAACGCTCACAAATAAAGGCACTTCCTTTTATTCCACAAATGAGGGCTTCGATACCGACACAATTTCAGGCAAGCTGATGATGACAATTTCCGCAGCTTTCGCCCAGTTTGAACGTAAGATAATCGCTGAACGTGTAAGGGATAACGTCTATAAACTCGCTAAAACAGGCCGCTGGCTTGGCGGCACTCCGCCCCTTGGATTTCACGCTGAAAAGGTAGAATTTGTTGACGATTCAGGCGAAGAACGAAGATGTTGTAAGCTTACAGAAAACGAAGAAGAAATCGAAATCGTACGTCTTATATATGCTAAATATCTTGAAACACACTCCATAACAAAAGTGGAAACATTTATGCTTAACGGCGGATATAAAACTCGTATGGATGCAAATTTCCATGTGTCCACACTGCGCTACATACTCACAAATCCAACCTACTGCACAGCAGATAAGGAGAGCCTTAAATTTTTCAGAAGTAAGGATTGTGACATTGCTGATATCGATGAAAAATGCAATGGCGAGCGTGGATTTATAGGGTATAAAAAGACATTCACGAAAAAGGATGACCGCCGTGAGTCTACCAATATGTCTGAATGGACAATCGCTCTGGGAAAGCATAAGGGAATAATTCCCAGTGCCGACTGGATTGAGGTTCAGAATATCATTGAGGGCAACTCCGAAAAGAAGCTTGGTTTCCGCCAGTCCCATAATTCAGTTGCGCTTCTTTCAGGTGTGCTTCGCTGTAAGTGCGGAAGCTATATGCGCCCTAAATACTACAAGGCAAACAAGGACGGCGAAAAGCCTTTCACCTATATGTGCGAGCTTAAGGAAGCCAGCAAACGTCAGCAGTGCGACTGTCAGAATGTCAACGGAAGAGTTGTTGACAAAATGGTTTGCGACGCACTTCTTGACTATGAAAATGACGGCAGTGTTTTTGCAAAATATGTGGGTGAAATTGCCCACATAGGAAGCAAAAACGAAAACATAGCAAACCTTATCAAAACCCAGACAGCAAATATTGCAAAAAAGAAAAAGACCATTTCCGGTCTTTTACGAATGGCGGCAGATGACGATAACCTTACCACCAAATATGTCCGTGATGAAATAGCTCAGCTTCATAAGGAGATAGGAGAAGCCGAGAATGAAATCAAGCGTCTTGAACGTCTGAAAAAGAGCGGAGAAACTCTTTCGGAAGCTGTAAACAGCACCGAGGAAATGCTTAAAGCATTCAAGACTGGCTTTGATAAAATGAGCGTTGAAAACAAGCGCGCATTTATACGAAAGTGCGTAAGCAAAGTCGAATGGGACGGAGAAAACATCAGCGTTTTTCTCCTGGATAGATGAATTCAGCACTAATTCTCCGTCAAAGTATAAACAAAAAATCGCACACAATCCATAAACGAAAGATTGTGTTTATTTTTTGTACACTTTTTTCGACGGAGAATTAGTGCAAGGCACCAGGTCATCTATCCGCAATGTTTTCCATTTTCTAATAACTGCTACACCCGTAACAATGGCGGTGAAAAGTCATTTGCGTGGTAACAGACCGGTGCTTTTGAATATTGCTACAAATGATGCTCTTGCCGGTTCGGCTAAAAACATCTCGATGCTGATGAATTATAAGAATTACTATTTTGTTCCCATGGGACAGGATGATTTTGTCAAGAAACCTGCATCGCTTATAGGAGATTTTGACCAGATTCCCACAGCGCTGAGATATGCAATGGAAAACAAACAGATTCAGCCTTTTTTCGCTGAAATATGATAGAAGCCGCACAGCTAAGTTGTGCGGCTTTTGTTATTATTTTCTTATTACGAAAGTACCGCCCCAGAGGACAAGTTCTTTTCTGTTTTCCTCGGTGATTCCATCGTGGATATAAAGATTTATAAGCGGTCTTTCGGAGGTAATCATATGAAAGGCATTAGGTGCTATCCAGGTTACGCTTTCGGGAACGGTGAATGCTTTCTGGGGGCTGGGAAGCTCCTTTGTTTCCTCGTCCTCGCTCCATGAGGGAACAGCATACAGCTTAGTCATATCCTTGCTGTAAAGTGCGCCGTTCCGGACACAGAACATGCTGTCCTCGTGGGGAACGTAAACTATCCATTCGGTTTCACGGAAATACTCGCCGATGTTTTCATCGGTGTAATCGGCGGGGATATTAACATAAACCCATTTATCCTCATATGATATTTCCACACCGTCTACTGTAAGAGGAGCGGTTGTAACAACCGACACGGCAGATGTGGTTGTCTGTTCGGTTTTTGAGCAACCCACCAGAACAGACAGGCATAAAATCAAAGCTAAAATCTTTATTTTTTTCATTTTACTTGTTTGTTAAAATATAGTTCCATGCGTCACGGCACATTTCTTCGAGAGTATGTGTTGCCTGCCAGCCAAGTTCGTTCTTCGCCTTATCGGGAACGGAGTAACATTCTGCTGCATCACCAGCTCTGCGTTCTGCGATGGAATAAGGAATCTTGATATTGTTTACACGCTGGAAGGTTTCGATAATTTCAAGCACGGAGTAGCCGTTTCCTGTGCCGAGATTGTAGGGGATTGCGCCCTTCTTTTCGCGTACGCTCTTTACCGCTGCAAGGTGGCCGAGAGCCAGGTCAACAACGTGGATATAGTCACGGATGCAGGTTCCGTCTGCTGTGGGGTAGTCGTTGCCGAATACTTTGAGTTCAGCCTGCTTGCCTGTGCATACGTTGATGATGATAGGCATGAGGTTGTTGGGAATACCGTTGGGGTCCTCGCCGATTTTCCCGCTTGCATGAGCGCCGATAGGATTGAAATAACGGAGAAGAGCAATGCTCCACTCAGGATCAGATGCACATAAATCACGGCACATATCCTCAATCATCAGCTTTGTTCTGCCGTAAGGATTGATAGCGGAGAGAGGGAAGGTTTCGTTTACAGGTACAGTTTCAGGAATACCGTAAACAGTAGCAGAAGAGCTGAAAATAAGCTTTTTACAGCCGTATTTTTTCATGCATTCGAGAAGCACGAATGTACCGCCTAAGTTATTTTTGAAATACATAAGAGGTTCTCTTACGCTTTCGCCTACTGCCTTGTAGCCTGCGAAATGGATAACTGCTTCGATGTCATTTTCAGCGAAGATTTTTTCCATTTCTGCTTCATTGCACATATCAGCTTCGTAGAACTTGAAGTCCTTACCGCTGATTTCCTTTATAAGCTCAACAGCACGGGGCTTTGAGTTATAGAAGTTGTCCATTACCACGATTTCTTCGCCTGCATTCAGAAGCTCGATACAAGTATGTGAGCCGATGTAGCCTGCGCCGCCTGTTACTAAGATTGCCATAATAATTTTTCCTTTCGCTGTTGTTTTATGATAGTGCGCTTTTCTTTACAATTACATTGTAGCACTGATATATCCGGGTTTCAATAAAAAATAATATCATTCATATGGATTATTGTTGCAATTTCTGTATTCCGTAGGAGTTGTTCCCGTGATTTTTCTGAATACCCGTGAGAAATAAAGATTATCCTCATACCCTGTTGAACGGGCAACAGCCGTTACAGACAAATCGGTTTCAAGAAGTAGTATTTTCGCCTGTGCAATACGGTATGTGGTAAGATAATCCACAGGTGTTGTGTTCAGTTCCGATTTAAAAACACGGAAAAGGGTGGTGCGTGAAACATTCGACGCTTCTGCAATATCTTCAACCGAAACAGGCAGGGGATAGTTCGTTGCCACAAAATCTCTTGCGGATTTTATGATACGGTGTTTTTCCTGTTCCCGCTGTGAACGGGAGCTTTTTCTGTTTGAATGTTTCATCAGTAGTGAAAGCAGAATATAAAGCCTGCCTGTAAGACCTGCCGCTTCATATCGGCTTGTGCCTGCGTTTGCAATAATATCTTCCATAGCGGTTTTTATTTCGTCGTTACAGCCGTTTATAACAGGATTTTCGGCTGTAAAATCTGTTCTTTTAAGAAGGATTTCCGCTTCTGCTCCTGTGAAATTGACCCATAGGTATTCCCACGGGTCGTTTTCATCTGCATAATATTCAATTTCGGTATAGGGCCGGATAAGAAACATGTCTCCCCGGCTGAGTTCAAAACAGTCATTGGGTGTGATGTATCTGCCTTTGCCTGAGACTACAAGGTGAAGAATATATTGCCGGCGGATACCCTTGCCCCATTTCTGTCCGCTTCCGCATTTCTCGTGCCCCGAATATGTTACGGACAGGGAAATTGTTTCATCTGAGGAGTTTTTTACACTATGCTTGAATACTTCGTTCATTCCCAGTTCTTCCATACATCAGGCTGGTATCCTACGGTAGCCTGTTTTCCGTTTCGTACAATAGGGGTTTTGTAGATTGAAGGCTTTTCCATAAGCTTTTCAAACTTTGCGTTATCAAGAAGATATTTGATTTCAAAATAATCCTTACTCTTCTCGTCAATTAACTTTTCAAGTCCGCCCACAGCGGAAATAACGCTTTCCAGTTCACGCTTACTTAGGCCTTTGTCAAGGACATTAACCGACTGGAATTTAATGCCTCGTTCCTTGAAATAACGTTCCGCCTTCTTGGTATCGAAGCATTTGCTTTTTCCGAAAATCTGAACATTCATCAGATAACCGCCTCCTTGTGACGTGTTACGTGACAGCCGATATTTACCGCAACAGGAAGTCCCGCAATATGTGTGGGTGATGTTTCAATGTTTACATAAAGGGCTGTTACGGTACCGCCGAAGCCCTGTGAACCGATACCTGTAAGGTTTATCTGTTCCAGCATTTTCGCTTCCATATCTGCGTAGAATTCATCGGGATTACGCTTATCAAGGTCACGGCATAATGCCTTTTTCGAGAGGTATGCAACCTGCTCAAAATCACCGCCGATACCCACGCCCACAACAATGGGGGGGCAAGGGTTGCTGCCTGCGATGTTTACGGTTTCTGTTACGAAATTTATGATATCTTCCTTTGTTGCGGAAGGAGTGAACATTTTAAGTCTGCTCATGTTTTCACTGCCGAAGCCCTTTGGCGCAACCATGATTTTTACCTTATCGCCGTCAACGATTGAGGTATGTATGATAGCGGGTGTGTTGTTGTTTGTGTTTACACGGCGAAGAGGGTCTTTGACAACGGAAAGGCGGAGCTTTCCCTCAACATAACCCTTCGCGACACCCTCGTTTATGGCATCATAAAGGCTGCCGCCTGTGAAATGCACATCCTGGCCGATTTCGAGGAAAATAACCGCCATGCCTGTATCCTGGCAGATGGGCACATTAAGCTCTGCGGCACAGTCGATATTCTTTACAATGTCGCCGAGGACTTCTTTACAGACAGGACTTTCTTCACAGGGGATGCTGTTTTCGATAACCTCTTTCATTCCACAGGGGAGTTTCAGGTTTGCCTCCTCACAGAGCTTTGCAACAGTTTCACGGATAAGCGAAACATCAATTTCTCTCATTTTCCTCATTCCTTTCGGTTTCTTCTTCGGGCTCAACGCCGAGTATTTCCATCATTTTAAGTTTGATTTCTTCAAGCCTTCTGCGGTTGAACTGCATAACCGACATGCATATGTATCCACGGATAATTGTTGCAATAAACGAAATCATCATGCCATTTGTCAGGTCGAAATTCGCAGTGAACAAAAGGCAATATGTGATAATAAGAAAGTCTATGAAAAGTGTTGCAATAACGCCCCAGAAAACAGCCCACGAGCCTGCGGGCTTACAGATAAAGCCCTTTGCTGTGCATTTTTTAAGACCCTTTTCGATGTAGAAACGCACGCAGGTATCACACATGTCCTTTTTGTAGGAATGGTGGTATTCAAGGCGGTACTGTCCGTCCTCCTTCTCCTTGCTGATAAGGTAAAGGGGAGAGCCTTTCAGCTTATAGAGAGACAGCTCATTCTGTTCTTTTATAAGCTCATCTATATTTGTCTGTAACTGTTCGTATGAGTAGGTGCTGTCCTGCTCATAGGGGATTCTCATAAACTTTTTCATAGCTTAAATAACCTCGCCGTTTAAAATAACAAGTCCTGGTGTTTTTGAAATATCGTAAAATGCACCGCTGAAAAATACAATATCTGCGTCTTTTCCGGCTTCAAGACTACCTACTCTGTCTTCGATTCCGCAGAAACGGGCAGGGTTTATGGTAATTGCTTCAAGTGCCTGTTTTTCGGTAAGACCTCCTCGCATTGCAAGTCCTGCCATGGAAGGAAGGTACTGAATGGGGTTTTCGGGGTGGTCGGTGCAGATTGCGATTTCAATACCGTTGTCCGCAAGCTTTTTACCGGTGCTGATATCCGCATTCATAAGCTCAGGCTTACATCTGTCACCGAAAACGGGACCGATAACACACTGTGTTCCCTTATCCAGCTCATCAGCAATAAGTCCGCCCTCAGTAGCATGAATAAGCACGTAGTCAAGGTTGAATTCTTCCGCAAGTCTTACAGCTGTGAAAATATCATCGGCTCTGTGACAGTGGAAATGCACCTTGATTTCCCTGTTCAGCACAGGGATAAGCGCCTCGCATTTTATATCATAGTCGGGCTTGCCTGTTTCGTCGTCTGTGCCCTTAGTCTTTTCGTATTCTGCCAGGTCTTCCATATAGCGTTTTGTCTTGTAAAGATTTTCACGGATAATAGATGCTGTTGCCATACGGGTAGTTGGAGTTTCTTCCTTTTCGTGATAAACGGATTTCGGATTTTCGCCCAGAGCCATTTTCATTGCCACGGGGTTTTTGATTATGCGTCTGTCAATACGCTTACTGCCGTGGGTTTTCATGGCAATAAATGTACCGCCTATGGCGTTCGCGCTACCCATACCTGTGATAACAGTACCGATACCGCCTTTGGCTGCTTCTGTGAAACAGTAGTCCATAGGATTTACCGCATCAATTGCACGGAGCTGCGGGGTAGCAGGGTCGGTCATTTCGTTGCCGTCATCACCCTCAAAGCCGTAGCCGTTGGCGAAAATACCGATATGGCAATGTGCGTCGATAAATGCGGGATATGCGGTGAGTCCTTCTGCGTCAATATCGTTCTTATCTGGCTTACAGGGAATATCCTTCATATCGCCTATGGACTTTATCTTTCCGTTTTCAATTTGGATAAAGCCGTTTTTAATATTCTTTTTCGTTACAGGAACGATTTTTGCGTTGTATATTATCATTTCAAGCCTTTCAGTATCATATCAAGTATTTCTGTTTCGTTCATGTTTGAGTCAACAGAAAAATCGGAATGCTTCTGATAGATTTCTCTGCGTTTTAAAAACAGTTCGCTTAGCTGTTCTTTTGTATTATTCATAACAAGAGGGCGGTGTGTATCCCCTTTGATACGGCTGTAACACAGCTCGAAATCTGCGTCAAGGAACACTACTGTTCCCGCATTTCTTGCTGTTTCGGCGGTAACGGGATTGATGATAGCTCCGCCGCCTGTTGCAACAACGGAATTTTCAGGCATTTCACGGATATATTTTGCCTCTAATTCGCGGAAATGCGGTTCGCCATCCTGAGCGAATATTTCGGGAATTGTCCTGCCTTCTTTTTCTTCGATATATGCGTCAAGGTCAACAAGAGTACAGGAAAGCTTTTCGGAAAGCTTTTTACCCATATACGACTTTCCGCAGCCCATAAATCCGCAGAGGTAGATGTTTTTCATACAAGTGCCTCCATGTCGGAAATAAGCTGCTTTATGTCGGCTTCTTCAAACTGTGAGCCGTTCCAGATTTCGTGAGCGGCAACCGCCTGTAAAACCAGCATTGCCATACCGCTCATTGCCTTTATTCCGTGCTTTTCAGCGGTCTTTGTAAGGAGAGTATCACGTGGATTGTAAACAACGTCGAATACGAACTTAACGCCGTCAAGCAGGTTTTCGTCACAGGGTATTCTGTCAACCTTAGGGAACATTCCGATAGGGGAGGCGTTCACTAAGAGGTCGAAATCGGGTGTTTCGTCAAAGTCCTCAGCGGAGATTACATTACCGCCTATGTAGACGATTTTTACCTTTGCGTCGGATTTCATTGTCATTATTTCGGAAACTACAGCCTCGGCAAGCTCCTTATCTGTTTTGAGTACAGCAATTGTAAGGTCGCCGCCTTTTAAGGCTGTTTCAATTGCCATCATTCTTCCTACACCGCCGCAGCCGATAAGAAGCACCTTTGAGCTGAGAGTTGCGCCCATAAGGTCAATGGATTTTGTAAAGCCCAGTACATCGGTATTGTAGCCGACTTTTTCGTCGCCGTTTTTAAGACAGTTTACCGAGCCGTAACGTGCTGCGCCTTCGTCAAGTCTGTCGCAGTAGTCGATAATCGGTACTTTGTGGGGGATTGTAATATTGAATCCGCCCAGCTGTGAAAGTTCGTCATATCTGGAAATAAGCTCTTCAGGGGGGATTTCCATTTTCACATAGTTTGCTTCTCTGCCTGAGAGCTTGAAAAGTCTTTCGTGAATATTCGGAGAAAGAGTATGTCCTAAGGGGTAGCCGATAATTGCGTAAGTTTTCATTTATTGTCCTTCTTTCATTAGACGTCCATTGCGCTTGCAGTAACGTCGTCAAGTGTCTTTTTAACAAGTCCCACAAGTGTCTTTCCGGGACCGCATTCCACAAAGTTTGTAAAGCCGTCTGTCTGCATAGCTGCAAGCTCGCTTGTGAAACGTACAGGAGAGCAGATATGACGGGATAAGATATCGTGGATGTCGCTGAAATCGGTGAGGAGACCGCCTGTAACGTTGGAGTAGAATTTCTTTTCGGGCACCTTGAATTCTACACCGCTGATAAGTCCCTTGAATTCCTCGGCAGCTTCCTTCATGAATTCGGAATGGAATGCAGCTGCAACAGCGAGAGGAATAACTCGTTTAACACCGCTTGCGGTAAGCTTTTCTGACGCCTTAGCAATACCATTTTCGCTACCTGCAATTACAGTCTGCTGCTTTGAGTTGTAGTTAACGGGAGTTACATAATCGCCGCCCTTGGTAATTTCTTCACATACGCTTTCGATAAGCTCTACATCTGCGCTCATTACGGCTGCCATTTTACCGCCGTTCTTTACAGCTGCCTTTTCCATGCACATTGCACGGTTCTTTATAAGCTCAAAGCCTGTTTCAAGACTTACAGCACCGGAAGTAACGAGAGCTGCGTATTCGCCTAAGGAATGGCCTGCAACCGCTCCGAAGCCGTCATTTTCATTCATGAATTTTTCAGCGCAGAGAAGGGACATTGTAAAGATTACAGGCTGGGAAACAGCTGTTCTTGAAAGCTCGGACATTTCCGCTGTAAACATGGTCTTTTTGAGGTCGAAGCCTAAGATATCGCTGCCTGCTTCAAAGATTTTTTCATAGGCTGAGGGGTTTTCGTTATAAATCTTTTCTCCCATGCCCTGATACTGTGAGCCCTGTCCTGAAAATAAAAGTGCTGTTGTCATAGTTTGTAATTCCTTTCTGTTTATCTAATTCGTCGAAAAACGACAAGCCATTTCTTAGTGTCTATAAAAAATAATTGACAAATCATATATTTATTGGTATAATATTTAGGATATTTTTTATTGTGTGGCAGTGTTTTTCTGCGGATAAATAAATTCCGCTATTTATTATATACTATTTGGAGAATAAAATCAAGGAGTAATTAAAATGCGAGGAATAAAAATTTTAGGTACAGGCGTTTATACACCCGACGTAAAGGTTACAAATCATGACCTGTCGAAAATCATGGAGACTGATAACGAATGGATAGTTTCCCGCACAGGTATCAGCTCCCGCAACTATTCCAAGGATAAATCCAATCACTATATGGCTGCCGAAGCTTCAAAGAAGGCTATGGAAAATGCAGGAATCAAGGCAGAAGATATCGACCTTGTTATTGCTTCCTCCTGCTCGTCTGAATATTTTTACCCCAATCTTGCAAGTCTTGTTCAGGGCGGCATCGGTGCGGTGAATGCGGCAGTGGTTGAGGTAAACACAGCCTGCACAGGTTTTATCTCCGCAGTGGATATTGCCAGCCGTTATTTGCAGGATGATGACTATAAGACTGTTCTTGTAGTTGCCAGCGAAAGACTTGCTCCCCACGTGGATTTTGAGGACAGAGCCTCCTGTATCCTTTTCGGAGACGGCGCAGGCGCAGCGGTAATTACAAAAAGCGACAAGCCTATGTATTCCTACCTCAGCGGTAAGGCAGACAGCTTTGAAGCACTCTACCGCCACAAGAATATCAGTCATAACTGTCCTTATGTTGATGAAAGAGATGAAACAACCTCTACTGAGGCTTTTGATACAGAAAAGAAGATGCAGTATCTCCAAATGGACGGTAAGGGCGTTTACAAGTTTGCTGTTGATGCTATGGCTACGGCAGTTGAAAAGACACTTGCAAAGGCCGGACTTACAAAGGAAGATATCGACCTTGTAATTCCTCACCAGGCAAATATCAGAATTATCCAGAGTGCTACAAAGGCTCTCGGAATTCCGCAGGAAAAGGTGTTCGTAAATATCGGCGAGCACGCAAATACTTCCAGCGCATGTATTCCTACCTGTCTCGATGATCTCAACAAGGAAGGCAGAATCAAGGAAGGCATGAAGATATGCATGGTAGGTTTTGGTGCAGGTCTTACCAGCGGCGCAATTATTTTTGAACAGTAATTTACTGAATATAAACAAAATTGGGAGAGCAACAACCCGCGAAGAAAGGACGGAACAGAAATGAACACAAAAATCACAGAACTTCTCGGAATTAAATACCCTATTTTACAGGGCGGTATGGCTTGGATAGCTGAAAGCACACTTGCAGCTGCGGTTTCCAACGCAGGCGGTGCAGGTATTATTGCAGGCGGCAGCGCTCCGGCAGAAGTAATAAAGGAAGAAATCCGCAAGGCAAAGGAGCTTACAGATAAGCCCTTCGGCGTAAATATCATGCTTATGGCACCTAATGCCGATGACCTTGCACAGCTTGTAATTGACGAAAAGATTCCCTTTATTACAACCGGCGCAGGTAACCCCGGTAAGTATATGGAAAAGTGGCTTGAAGCAGGAATAAAGGTTATCCCCGTTGTTCCCAGCGTGGCTCTTGCGAAGAGAATGGAACGTGCAGGTGCGGCTGCGGTAATTGCAGAGGGTACCGAAAGCGGCGGTCATATCGGTGAAAATACTACAATGTGCCTTGTTCCCCAGGTTGTTGACGCAGTTAATATCCCTGTTATTGCAGCAGGAGGTATTGCAGACGGCAGAGGTGTTGCAGCTTCCTTCATGCTCGGTGCTGAGGGCGTTCAGGTCGGCACACGCTTCCTTGCCTGCGAAGAATGTAAGATTCACCCCACATATAAGGAGCTTGTTGTTGACGCAAAGGATACAGACAGCGTTGTTACAGGCCGTTACACAGGTCACCCCTGCCGTAACGTAAAGACAAAGTTTGCTAAGCGTCTTGCAACAGGTGAAAAGGACGGCACATTAACACCTGATGAGTTTGAACAGCTCACAGTAGGCGCACTCAGAAAGGCTGTTCAGGACGGTAATCTTGATGAAGGCTCCTTCCTCTGCGGTGCAATCGCGGGTATGGTTAATGATGTAAAGCCCGCTAAGGATATCGTTGAAGAAATGTTTGCACAGGCTGAAAAGCTTTTAAATAAATAAGGGAAAGGAAATAAAAACTATGTTGGCAATTGTTACAGGTGCTTCTCAGGGCATCGGCGAATGTATCGCAAAAAAACTTGCAAAGGACGGCTATAATGTGGCAGTAAACTGCTACCCCTCCGATGCAGACAAGGAAAAGGCTGAAAAGGTAGCCGAAGAATGTCGCACAATGGGTGTTGAAGCTGAGGTTTATGCGGCAGACGTATCAAAGTATGACCAGTGCGAGACTATGGTAAAGGCAATCAAGGAGCGTTTCGGTTCAATCGACGCTCTCGTTAATAACGCAGGTATCACAAAGGACGGCTTACTTGCGAGAATGAGCGAGGAACAGTATGACGCTGTTATTGCGGTAAACCAGAAGTCTATTTTTAATATGATGAAGCCTGTATGTTCAATTATGATGAAGCAGAAGCACGGTGCTATCGTAAATATGGCATCTGTTGCTGGACTTTACGGTAATGCGGGCCAGTTCAATTACAGCGCATCCAAGGCGGCTATTATCGGTATGACAATGACCGCGGCAAAGGAATTCGGCGCAAGAAATATCAGAGTAAATGCGGTTGCTCCCGGACTTATCAAGACTCCTATGACAGACGCTCTTACAGATGAGCAGAAGGATAAGATTTTCGGACAGATTGCATTAAAGCGTTTCGGCGAGGTAAAGGAAATCGCATCAACAGTTTCCTTCTTACTTTCCGAAGAAGCATCCTACATTACAGGACAGACAATAGAAATCAGCGGCGGACTTTCCATGTAATTTCCGCAGTTTTATAAATTCCACAAAGGAAAGGAAAACATATGAGCAGAGTAGTTATTACGGGCTTAGGTGTTGTAAGCCCTATCGGAAATACAGTTGAAGAATTCTGGGAGAATATCAAGGCTAATAAGCACGGCTTTGCACTTGAAGAATGGTTCCCCGGACAGTCTGAAGAAAAGAATGTTACCGCAAAGGTAAGAAATTTCGACGTGAGCGAATACGTGGACAAAAAGTCAGCTCGCCGTATGGACACACTTACACAGTATGCGGTTTACGCATCAAAGAAGGCTCTTGAAGACGCAGGCAGCGACTTTACAGACCTTGACCCTTACCGCTGCGGTGTTATTATCGGCTCAGGTATCGGCGGTATCCTCACAACAGAAGAACAGATTTTAACATATCACAACAAGAACAACAGCCGTGTTTCCGTATTTACAATCCCCATGATGATCGGTAACATGGCAGCAGGTACAGTTGCAATCCAGACAAAGTTCAAGGGTGCAAACTACTGTACTGTTTCTGCTTGTGCTTCCGCTACACATGCTATCGGCGAAGCATTCCATGCAATCAAGAACGGTTATCTCGACTGCGCAATTGCCGGTGGTGCAGAGGCTTGTCAGTTAGGCTTTGCAATGGCGGGCTTCAACAACATGCACGCTGTTACAAGAAGCACTGATCCCGACAGAGCGTCAATTCCTTTTGACAAGGATCGTTCAGGCTTTGTTCTCGGTGATGGTGCTGGTATTGTTATTCTTGAAGAATACGAACACGCAAAGGCAAGAGGTGCCAAGATATACGCTGAAATCGCAGGCTACGGTGCAACCTGCGACGCATACCATGAAACAAGTCCCGATCCCGAGGGCTACGGCGGTGCGAAGGCTATGGAGCTTGCTGTAAAGGAAGCGGGTGTTCCCTTCGAAACAATCAATTACTGTAACGCTCACGGTACATCCACACCTATCAACGATAGAACAGAAACAAATGCTCTTAAAATTACTTTCGGTGAGCATGCAAAGAACATGGTTATCAACTCCACAAAGTCCATGACAGGCCACCTTTTAGGCGCAGCAGGCGGTGTTGAAGCTATTGCAACAGCTCTTCAAATGAAGAATGACCTTGTTCACGCTACCGTAGGCTTACAGGAAACCGATGACGACTGCGATCTTGATTACTGCAAGGGCGCAAACAGAGAGATGAAAATTACAGGTGCAATCAGCAACTCTCTCGGCTTCGGCGGACACAATGCCACAATCTGCTTAATTCCCGTAAACGACTGAGAACTAAGGAAAGGATTACTTTATGGATACAATCAAGACAGTTAAAGAGTTAGCTGAAATTATGAAGGACAACGGTCTCAGCTATTTAAAATACAAGGGTGATGATTTCGAGGTTGAAATGGGCGAAAAGCGTTCTGCCATGCCTCCCATGATGCCCCCTGTACCTGCTGCTCCTGTAGGTACACCTATGGCTATGGCTGTGGCTTCCGCACCCGGTGCTGAGGCTACCGCTCAGACAGCTCCCGTTTCAAGCGGCAATGTTATGAAGGCTCCTATCGTTGGTACATTCTACGCTGCTTCCGCTCCCGGAAAGGCTCCTTTTGTAAGCGTTGGTTCAACTGTAAGCAAGGGCGATGTTCTTTTCATTATCGAGAGCATGAAGGTTATGAATGAGGTTACAAGCGAATTTGACGGCAAGGTTACAGAAATCCTTGTAAAAGACGGTGAGGCGGTTGAATACGACCAGCCTATTCTCCGTATTGAATAATTGAACGGAGGAAAACTATATGAAAATGGATATCGAACAGATAAAGGAAATTATTCCTCACCGCGACCCATTCCTTCTTATTGATGAAATCGAGGAAATTGAAGAAGGTAAGCGTGTAGTAGCATTAAAGCACATCAAGGCCGACGATTTCTGGTTCAAGGGCCACTTCCCCGAATACCCCGTAGTTCCCGGCGTTCTTATTCTTGAAATGATGGCTCAGGCAGGCGCAGTTTCCATGCTTATGATGCCCGAAAACAAGGGTAAAATCGGTTTCTTCGGCGGCGTAAAGGAAGCTAAGTTTCGCAGACAGGTTGTTCCCGGTGATACTCTGAGACTTGAAGTCGAGATTATCAAGGTAAAGGGTCCCGTAGGCGTAGGAAAGGGTATTGCTACCGTTAACGGCGAAAAGGCTTGTGTAGCTGAAATCTCCTTTGCAATCAAGTAAGGAAAGGGCTAAGCAATGTTTGACAAAATTCTTATTGCGAACCGAGGCGAGATTGCAATCCGCATTATAAGAGCCTGCCGTGAGCTTGGAATCGGCACAGTTGCCGTTTATTCCACAGCTGATAAAAGTGCTCTTCATGCGCAGATTGCCGATGAGGCTATCTGTATCGGCGGGCCTCGCAGTTCGGACAGCTATTTAAATACAAAGGCTCTTATTGCTGCCTGCGAAATCACAGGCGCAAAGGCTATTCATCCAGGTTTTGGCTTTCTTTCCGAGGATAGCAACTTCGTAAAGCTCTGTGACAAGTGCGGTATCAAGTGGATAGGTCCCAATGCAGAGGCAATGGAAGCCATGGGCAACAAGGCAAACGCCAAGGGTGCAATGATACAGGCTGGTGTGCCTGTTGTAACAGGCTCCGATGGTGTTGTTGAAAGCCTTGAAGAAGCCAAGAAAATCTCTGCCGAGGTAGGCTATCCCGTACTTGTTAAGGCGAGTGCAGGCGGCGGCGGAAGAGGTATCAGACGTGCCGACAGCGAGGAGGAGCTTGAAGAAGCACTCAGTGCTGCAAAGCAGGAGGCAATTCAGTTCTTCGGCAACGGCGACGTATATATTGAGAAATTTATCGTAAATCCCAGACATGTGGAGATTCAGATTATTGCTGATGAACACGGAAATGCGGTTCATTTAGGTGAGCGTGACTGCTCCTGCCAGAGAAGAAACCAGAAGGTGCTTGAAGAAAGCCCCAGCCCTGTAATGACTCCCGAGCTTCGTGAGAAAATGGGCCAGGCAGCTCTCAGAGCGGCTAAGGTTTACGGTTACTATAACGCTGGTACGGTAGAATTTCTTGTTGATAAGGATAAGAATTTCTATTTTATGGAAATGAATGCACGTATCCAGGTTGAACACCCTGTAACTGAAATGGTAACAGGCGTGGATTTAATCAAGGAACAGATACGTATTGCCATGGGACTTCCGCTTTCCTTCAAGCAGGAGGATATCACCCTTACAGGCCACGTAATCGAGTGCCGTATCAATGCGGAAGACCCTAAGCAGAATTTCCGCCCATGCCCGGGTAAGATACAGTCAATCCATATGCCCGGAGGCTTCGGCGTGCGTATTGACACAGCGGTTTATCAGGGCTATCAGATTCCGCCCTATTACGACAGCATGATTGCAAAGCTTATTGTAAAGGGCAGAGACAGAGAAGAAGCAATTACAAAAATGAAGGTTGCTCTTTCGGAAATGCTTATCGAAGGCATCCAGACAAACATAGATTTTCAGCTCAATCTCCTTCGCGACAAGGAGTTTGAAAGCGGAGATTTTGATATAGGCTTCCTTAACCGTAAGGATTTAACATAAGACTTTTCAGGAGGCAAAATGGCACTTGAAGATTTATTTAAAGTAGTAAAAGACCGCTTTAAAGAAGATAAGAAACCAGAAAAAACCGAAGAAAGTATTGAGATTCCCAAAAATCTTCTTTTTAAATGTCCAAGATGCAGCACTGTTGTTTACAGTGAGGAATTTGAGAAGAACAAGAAGGTATGCCCTTCCTGTAATTACCACGCTCGTATAAACTACCGTGACCGTCTCGAAATCACTGTTGATAAGGACAGTTTTGAAGAATTTGACGAGGGTATGACCTCTCTCAATCCCATAGATTTCCCTGATTATGAGGAAAAGATTGCCGAGCTTCAGGAAAAGTGCGGCATGAAAGAGGCTGTTGTTACAGGCCTTTGCACAATCAGAGGATATAAGGCTGTTATCGGTATCATGGACAGCAGCTTCATGATGGCAAGTATGGGCAGTGTTGTTGGTGAAAAGATTACACGTGCGTTTGAATACGGCACAAAGCATAAGCTTCCTGTAATCTTGTTTACAGCATCCGGCGGTGCACGTATGCAGGAGGGCATTATCTCTCTTATGCAGATGGCAAAGACATCCGGTGCAATTGCAAAGCACAATGAAGCAGGACAGCTTTACATTACAGTTATGACCGACCCTACAACAGGCGGTGTTACCGCTTCTTTTGCAAGCCTCGGCGACATTATCCTTGCTGAACCCAAGGTGCTTATCGGTTTTGCAGG
>JAZNML010000054.1:0-32128 GCA_045579565.1 Ruminiclostridium sp. | reverse complement strand
TTCGCCTCCGATAGCAAAATACCCCCGCCCCACAAGGGGGCGGGGGTATTTTGGTGCCGGCGGCGGGGGTCGAACCCGCACGGTATTGCTACCAACGGATTTTGAGTCCGTCACGTCTGCCAATTCCATCACGCCGGCATTTTGAAATTGCGTATATAAGTATAACACAAACCGAAAAAAACGTCAAGCAAAATTGACTTTTTTTAAAAAAATCTTAAAAATTACCTTGACAATTTGGTAAAAATATATTAAAATTATAGTTGTGAATATGTTGTATTGTTATTACATTTATATACAGCTATTTTTCATTTTTTAACCACCCGGTTTTATATATATTCTCCCCAACAGCATTTTTTATATTTATTTGAGGCAATTAATTATAGATTTTATTGATTTTAATCACAAATTTGATGAAATTTAGAGGTTTCCTTAACTGAATATTTTTCAAGTCGGAGCGATAACCGCAGCAAGCGTTACCGCCTCTTTCTGTATGTTTTCTCGGAGAAACTATATCTTATCGGGAATTTTATAGAAGGAGGATTGGACATGGATTTAGTGCTTGCAATTGCGCTTATTGTTGCGGCTTTACTTATTGGTGCAGTTATTTCAGGCTTCATCTTCTACCGTATGGGTATTGAACACAGAAAAAGAGATGCCGAAGCACAGATTGAATCAGCCGAAAAAGAAGCACAGCGCATAGTGTCCGAAGCACGCGAAAAAGCGGCTACCGAAAAGAAGACCAAATTAGTTGAAGCAAAAGATGAAATCTACCGCATGAGAGGTCAGGCGGAAAAGGAAATCCAGAAACTCAAAAACGAAACAGAAAAGGAGCTTAAAGAAAGACGTTCCGAAATAACTCGTTCCGAGCGCAGACTTCAACAAAAAGAAGAGAATCTCGATAAGAAGAATGATAAGATTGAAAAGCTTGAAGAGACTCTTGCAAACAAGAATAAAAAGGCAGAGGAACAGCTCGCCGAAGCCGAATCCATTAAAAAGAGCCAGCTTGATATTTTAGAAAGAATCTCAGGCTTTACCACAGAACAGGCAAAAGAACATCTTCTCCAAATGCTTGACAGCGAACTGGATCACGAAAAAGCAATGCGCATAGTAGCTTTCGAACAGCGCATTAAGGATGAATGTGAGGATAAGGCAAGAAGCCATATCTCTCTTGCTATCGCAAGACTTTCCGCGGAAACCGTATCCGAAATGACTGTATCGGTTGTTCCGCTTCCCAATGATGAAATGAAGGGTCGTATCATCGGCCGTGAGGGTAGAAATATCCGCACTCTTGAACAGCTTACAGGCGTTGATCTTATTATTGATGACACACCCGAAGCTATCACACTTTCCAGCCACGACAAGGTTCGCCGTGAAATTGCAAGAATTGCTCTTGAAAGACTCATCCAGGACGGCAGAATCCATCCTACACGTATTGAAGAAATGGTTGACCGTGCAAGACGCGAGGTTGAACAGAAGATTCGTCAGGAAGGCGAACGTGCTATCCTTGAAACCAATGTAAACGGCTTGCATCCCGAACTTGTTAAGCTCCTCGGCCGTCTTTACTATCGTACATCTTACAGCCAGAATGTGCTTGCACACTCTATTGAGGTTGCTCACCTTGCAGGTATGCTTGCTGATGAGCTCGGCGTTGATGCAAATCTCGCCCGCCGCGCAGGTCTCTTACATGATATTGGTAAGGCTCTCAGCATGGAAATCGAAGGCTCGCACGTTCAGATCGGTGTTGACGTCTGCCGCAAGTACAAGGAAAGCGCAGATGTTATTCACGCTATCGAAGCTCACCACGGCGATGTTGAGGCAAGAACAGTTGTTGCTTGTCTCGTTCAGGCTGCCGACGCAATCAGTGCAGCACGCCCCGCGGCAAGAAGCGAAAACTACGAAAACTACATTAAGCGTTTACAGAAGCTTGAAGAAATCTGCTCCTCCTTTAACGGCGTAGATAAGTCTTACGCAATCCAGGCAGGCCGTGAAATCAGAATCATGATCAAACCTGATGCTGTAAATGACGACAAGATGATAGTTCTTGCAAGAGAAATTGCACAGAAGATTGAAAAGGAAATGGAATATCCCGGACAGATCAAAATCAATCTTATCCGCGAAAGTCGTGCAATTGATTACGCAAAGTAAACCAATGTACTTAATAAAAAACGGAATCTTCATTCGAAGATTCCGTTTTTTATTATCTGTATTCTTTTGTAAAACCCGCTTTGCGTACAATCTGTCGTGCTTCTGCAACAGAGGGTATAAGCCCTGAACCAACAAACGCACACAATGCGTTGCCGATTGAAGTTGCTTCCGTCGGACCGGCAACAACAAGCTTGCCCGAAGCCTTAGCTGTAAGTCTGCATATCAGACTATCCTTTGTTCCACCGCCAAACATATAGATTTTATCATATTTTTTGCCTGTTATATTCTCTATATCCTTGGCTGTACGGGAGAATTCTTCCGCAAGACTGTCATAGACGCAGCGGATAACCGATGCATCATCAACAAGGGCTGTTTGCCCTGTTCTTTCAACATAATTCCGCACTTTCTGAATCATTTCTCCCGGCTGAGCAAAGCTTTCGTCATTAGGGTTTATGAATGATACGGATGGTATCGTATTTTCTGCCAGCTTCTCCATATCATTATAGGATAAAGGCGTTCCCTTTGCTTCAAAATCACGTTTTAACTCCTGGAAAAGCCACATTCCCATAATATTTTTAAGGAATGTAACTGTACCGCTGTGACCACCCTCATTTGTAAGCCCGGAGCTATAAGCTTCTTCATTGATTACAGGGGAAGTAAGCTCCGTACCGAACAATGCCCATGTGCCTGTGCTTATAAAAAGGAACTCCTTCTCCTCTGCCGGAACGGCTGTTACTGCTGCTGCTGTATCATGACTCGGAACAGCAACCACAGGAATATTCATTCTCCTGCGGGTAAAATCAGATTTCAGGAATCCGTAAATCTCTCCGGAGTTGATCATCGGACAGAATATATCGGAATCAATCCCCAGTATATCAAGAATTTCCTTGCTCCATGATTTAGTCTCAGGGTCAATCATACCGCTTGTAGTAGCTTCCGCGTATTCGTTACGGAATGCACCAGTGAGATGGTGGGCGATAAGATCAGGCATCATAAGGAGTTTTGCGCCTTTTCTGAGGCTTTCGGGTCTTGACTTTTTCAAAGCATAAAGCTGATAAATGGTGTTAAACCACTGAGGCTGTATGCCTGTTTTCTGGTAAAGCTTATCCGCACCACCGAAAAGTTCGTTAACCTCATCAATTACATCTGCTGTGCGCTTGTCACGGTAATGAACAGGCCGTTCAATGTAATTGCCTTCTTCGTCAAGAATTGCAAAATCAACACCCCATGTGTCAATGGAAACCGCTGTATAACCATAGCCGTCTGCCTTCATTAATGCAGCGTCAACTTCTTTTAAAAGAGCGTCAATATCCCAGTAAAGTGTATCATTAACAGTTATGGGGTTATTCGGGAAGCGATGTATCTCCTCTGTTTTAATGCTCGCACCATCTGTTTCAACTATAATTGCACGGCCTGATGAAGCACCGAAATCAAAAACAAGTACTTTGGAATTGTTCAACATGTTTTTTCTCCTATGCAAAAAGCCCCCGTTATTACGGGGGCCCTTTTTCGTGTTTTAAGTATTAATTACTTTCTCTTCTTGGAAACGAGAACTGCACCAGCAGCAACGATTGCAAGACCAGCAACTACTGCTACGTCTTCAACGCCTGTGTCAGGAGGGCCCTTAGAAGAATCTGTGGAAGCATCTACATCGCCAGCTGTTGCATCATCAGCAGGAGCTTCTTCAACTGTTGTGTCTTCTTCAACAGCTGCTGCACCAACGCCTGCGATTGTGAATGTTACAGCGATCTTTTCGTCAAAGCTGATATCATCAGGTGTGATAGCAGGGTTGTTGTTTGTGTCGCCGTAAGCATTGTGAATTTCGATACGGATCTTGCCGTTAGCTTCGATATCGCCGAAGATGATGTTGTCCTGGTTTACAGCGATTTCAGCAGTTGTACCATCTGTGGAAGTTGTTGTAATCTTAACATCAGAAACCTTGATGCCCTTGGATTCAGCAAAAGCCTGCTTATCCTTACCTGTTACACAAGCTTCATAACCGTCAGCGCCTGCGCCTGCATCCTTAGCAGCAGCAAGACCGTCGATATCTACGCAGAATACCTGTGCACCAGCAGCTGTGCAAGGAACGAGGTCACCTGTTTCTTCGTCTTCTACCTGAGAAGTAGGAATTGTGTTATCAACAAATACTGTGTATGTACCATCTTCTGTGATATCAATTGTACCAGCAGGGAATTCAGCTGCGGACCAGCAGCCCCAGAGCCAGCTGTTATCTGTGTACATAAGGAATGTTTCGTGAGCGGAAGCTGTAACTGCCATAGCGGAAACTGCAACAGCAGAAGCTAAAACAGAAGCTAAGATCTTTCTTAATTTCATTTGAGTGTCCTCCATAATTTGAATTAAATTGCGTTGTGGTTACGTTTACACCACAATCGTATGTATGTATTATACATTATTAGATAAAAAATCGCAATTCACATTTTGCACAAATTTTACATTTATATTATACGATTTTGCACAATTATTAAGTTATTAATTAAAACAAAAAACCTCCGCATATTGCGGAGGTTTTTGTATTTTTAAGCTTTAATTACTTTCTCTTTCTTGTGAAAGCGATAGCTGCGCCTGCAAGAACTGCAAGACCGCCGATAACTGCTACGTCTTCGATACCTGTATCAGGAGAACCCTTGGAAGAATCAGTAGAAGCATCTACATCGCCAGTAGCAGGAGCATCAACTGTTGTGTCAGCACCGCCAAGACCTTCAACTGTGAACTCGATAGCAAGAGATTCTGTGGGGAAAGCACCGTCGTAGGAGTTTGTAAGATCTGTATTCCAGATGTTTGCTAAAAGAATACTTACATATTCCTTGTCATCAGGGTTAACAAGGGGGTTGTCAACAGTTGCTGTTACAGTACCATCTACGATAATAGAAGCCTTTGTGATAACAGCGCCGGAATCAATCGGAATATCTGTGTTAACAAGAAGAAGGTTGAATGCGCTGTCGCCTGTAACACCCCAGTCAAGATCCTTAGCTTCTACTGTATATGTGCCGTCGCCTGTGATAACAGCATCGTTGTATGTAGCGGGAAGAACATAACCAGCGATATCATAATCGAAGTAGTCTTCATACTGAGGCCAGTAAGATTCATCGTTGTTGCCCCAAGCAATGTAATCATCAAAATATTCAGTGTTTAAACCATAAGAAGCTTCTGTCCAATGGTTACGGAAAGAATACTGTGTTGTCTGGAACTGAATGTAGCCGTTGTAATCAGCTGCGGAAGCAACAGTAGCTAATGTTGTTGCTGCAACAGCGGAAGCAGCGATAACTGCTAATGCCTTTGTCATTTTCATTTTTTCAAATCCTCCATAAAATTAATCGATACCATGCCGTATGCATAATATATCGTTTACATCATACCATAAAAATTTCAAAATTGCAATACCTTTTTATACAATTAATGTAAAACTTTTTTGGTAATTTCCAACAAATTCGGTCATATTTCAACCTTGATTGCTGTTTTTGATGTAAATGCCCACAGATAACACTCCTTTACAGGCATACATGTCATCTTTGTAAGTGCCTGAGCATATATACTGAGCTGTCCTTTGTATTCCTCGCGAAGCACATCAGGATCAGCATTTGCATTGGTTTTATAATCCACCAACACAATTTCACCGTTTTCAACAAAATAAAGGTCCGCAATACCCTGAACGAATTGCTTTTCTTCATCTTCGGGGAAATCCTCAGGAGCATATTCGAAGAAAATAGGAAATTCCTTGTGCATTTCTCCGCTTTTTACAATTCTTTCGCACAGCTCACTGTCAAAGAAGCTCTGGACTTCGCCTTTGTTGATGCAATTATACTCTGCATCAGTAAGCTTTCCTTTGTCGTAAAGTTCATCAAGCTGTGAGGCGTTGCCCGAAAAGTCCATCAGCTCCATAGCCTTGTGATAAGCATCACCCTTTTTCTTTCCGGTAAGTTTTCTTGTGCTCTTTCCGTTAACAAAGCTTGGATTTTTTAAGAATCTGTCTGCACCGACCACTGTTTCAGAAAAATCATCAACACTTTTTACGCCTATCTGAGTTGCTGTAACCTTGGCTGGAATAACGGTATATTCGGAATATTTATAAGACTTGAACTTTCTGATTGATAAAGATGTATCATTTTTGTCCTTTTTCTCAATCTTCTTCGCCTTATATCCGAATTTATCTGCCGTGAATATAATCTTCTTGGAAACGCCCCGGCTTTCTTCAACCCATTTAAGATGAACCTTATGGTTTTCCTTGCTTGTAACAGGCGCCGTGAAGATAAGCTTTTCCTTTGCTCTTGTTGCCGCAACATAAAGAAGACGCATTTCTTCGCTCATTTTCTGCATTTCACCAAGCTTATCAATAAGATTGAACATGAAGGAGTCAAAATAAATGTTATCTTTATGTCTGATAGTTCTCATTCCCACGCCGTATTCAATATCTGTATTGATTTTCTGGGCATCTCTTGATTTGATAGTTGATGAAAGGTTTGAAACAAACACTATGGGGAATTCAAGTCCCTTTGAGCCGTGGATAGTCATAAGCTTGACTGAGCCTTCCGCTCTTTCCGCGCTGCTTGCCTGCACAAGACTTACATCGCCCTTGCTTACCATTTCCATATATTGGAGGAAATCGTAAAGCCCGCGTATTCCGTTCTCAGAAAATCTTCTTGCATGGCTTATGAGAAGTTTAAGGTTTGAGTCGCGCTTATCTCCGTCAAAAGAAGCTTGTATTGCCGCTACAAGCTCACTCTCATCATAAATATAACGAATAAGCTGTTCTACTGAATGTTCTGCTACAAATTCTCTGAAACGGTCAATGTCATCGCAGAAACGTCTGGCTTTTTCGTTTTCATCAGCATATTTGCGCACACCTGAATACAGGCTGCTGCCACCAAGAAGCTTCGCCTGTGCGGTCTCATCAGGAGACATAGAATACGGCGGAAGTGTAAGCACAGACATTAACTCGCAATTATAGTACGGATTATCAATAATTCTGAGAAAAGCCAGCATCAGCTTTATTTCGTAGTTGTCTGTATACGTGCCGTCTTCCTTGGCATCAATAGGAATACCTGCCTTAATAAGCTCTTTCTTATATATGTGTACTGTTTTTGAATATCTGCCCATAAGCACGGCAAAATCACCGTAGCCGCAAGGACGTTTTGTGCCGTCTTTTTCGGTTACTTTGTAACCGCTTTCCACCATTTCACGAATACGGTCTGCAATATAAAGTGCTTCTCTTTCACGTGCGTCCGGCATGCTTCCGCCATATATACGGATAAGCTCGGTTTTTTCATCCTTATCCGGAGTATATTGCTTAGCTCCTAATACCAGCTTTGCATCATCATCGTATTCAACCTCGCCCAGCTTTTCGGTCATGGTTCCTTCGAACAATGCATTTACCGAGTCAATAATGACCGCAGAGCTACGGAAATTGCGGTTAAGAAGGATAGGGGTGAAGTCCTTGTTCTTCATGATTTTTGAAAAAACAGTAGGGTTTGCACCACGGAAACGATAAATGGACTGCTTTATATCGCCTACAAAAAACAGGTTTTTACAAGCATCTGAAAGCTTTTTGAATATCTCGTACTGAATATCGTTACTGTCCTGAAACTCGTCAACAATGATTATTTCTGCGTTTTTTCTGATTACCGCCGCAATCTCTTCATCTGAAAGAAGTTTCAGGGCAAAATATTCCGCATCACTGAAATCAATTTTGTTTTTCGCTCTCTTTCTTGCGGAATATTCCTCGCTTACCTGATTTGCAAGTGCGGTAAGCTCTTTCAGAACCGGTGCACACTCCTTCATGTTTGCATCAAAATTAATCATAGCTGTTAAAACGGGTACTAATTTCTCCCACTTTTTCATAAGTGAATCATGAGCTTCCTTCTGAACGGAATTATCATAATTCTTGGAGGCTCTTTTTGGGGGTATAATCTCAACAGCCAAAGCTTTTTCCACAGATGGTTTTTCCATTGGGAAAAACGCATCGGAAACACCGCATACACCCAGAAGATTTGCTATAATATTCTTCCAGGAGTTAAGACAAGGCGAACACCCTTCGTCCCACGCCTCTTTTTTTCGTGGAAGAAGCTTTGCCATTTCTTCCGCTTCGGGCTTTACGCATATATCAATGTATAAAGCAAACAAATCCTTTTTATAGTTAGCAGGATTATCATAAATATCCTGCCACTTTGCCATTGATTCATCAGGAGACGGAAGCTTGCGCATAAAATCATGGAGTGTTCTAACAGCCGTACAAAGCTCCTTATCATTTTCGCCTCCGTACCAGTCGTAAAGCAGCGCTTTGGTTTTTTCGTCACCGTCTTTATAGAAATTTTCCATTACATGATCAAGGGATTTCTCAAACACAAGTCTCCCCTCAGCTTCATCAATAACGGAAAAATCAGGAGAAAGCCCTAAAAATGCGCTGTTTTCACGTATAAGCTTCATACAGAAACTACTTATTGTGGAAATACTGGCATCTTCAAGCTTTGTTCTCTGGCTGCGCAGGTATGTGTTTTCGGGATTATTAGCTACGGCTTCGGATATCGCCTTTTGAAGTCTCGCTTGCAGCTCTCCTGCCGCCTTTTCTGTAAAAGTTGCAACTACCAGCTTATCGGCTTCAACAGGATTTTCTGTATCTGTAAGAAGCTTTATTACTCTTTCTACAAGAACTGCAGTTTTACCGCTTCCCGCCGCCGCAGAAACAATAGCACCGCCTTCACGATGGTCTATGGCTTTTCGCTGTTCATCGGTCCATTCAGTAGCCATTAATCCTCAACCTCCTTTTCGTGCCCGCAGAACAGGCTGTATATACAATAATCGCACTTGCTCTCATCCTTCGGACATGCACTTATCATGCCCTTTTTAACTTGAAGAACCACAGAATTCACATAAGCTTTACAGTATTCTTTAAGGCTGTCAAAATTCTTCTGGGTAATTATAGGCGATTTTGCATAAGCTTTCTTTCTCTTCGTTTTAAAGCGTTCATTGAGAGTATTATTCAGGCTGTCCGCATATGTATTGTCCGGCGAATCCTTTATAATAAGCCCGTTGGCAATACGAAGAGCTGTATTGCTTTCCTCACTTGCGGCAAGATCGTTTCTCAAATCGGAAGATTCCGCTTTTTTAACAACAGGCTCGCCTGTATACTGATAAAGCACAGAGGAAGGCTTTTTCTGATATTCCTCACTGATGCCGTAAAGGTACAGGAGCATCTGTAAATCCTCGCCGTTATAAACATTCTTCATGGGGAGTTCGTTTTTACCGCGTTTGTAGTCAACTACCCTTACATACTTATCATCTGCGGAAACGTCAATTCTGTCACACTTTCCGCTTATGGTAACATCCCCTAATTTGTATTCCACCTGACGTTCAAGCTCTTTGGGGACAAATCCGTCTTCGCTGATGCTTTTTTTCACACTTTGAGCCACAGGAACTGCGAGATCCGAAAACTTCTTTACCTGATACGTAAAGCGTTCTCCTTCTCCGAAGTCGGAAATAAGTTCGTTTTTGAGATATTCTTCAAGGCTCTTTTCAACATGATCGGAAATTTCCTTATCAGTAAGCTGTGTGAATTTATCACCCTTTTCTGTAAGGAGCTTTTCCATGCAATAGTGCATCACATTACCTGCGGTAACAGGGGAAAGCTCTCGTTTATCAGGTTCCTTTATTCCCAGACCGTAACGACAGTAATAGCTGTAACGACAGTTATTGGCCATGTTGAAGGCTGTGGGCGAAAAGCTATCCTTATTGAGGAGCTGTTCTGCAAATTTTTCAGACAGCGAATGACGTTCTCCGACAGGCTTTGAAGAGCTTTCAAAAGGATCATTGCCCATAAATTCCGTGATGGCATTCTTTTCTTCTATCCTTGTGTAATCGTAATAGATTTTTGCAAGATAGTGCTTGGTTGCCTTTTCTGTACGGCAATAGAAATCTGCGCCGTATTCGTCTGCACCCATTGTTCTGATGCCAAAATGACGCCCTATATCATCTACATACGGAGACGGCTCTATCTGTGAAAAACTGTCATTAAGCATAGAATAAGTTATAAACAGCTTTTCCGAGGGAATATTTACACAGCGGTAAAGCTTGAAAAGTTCAGATGAAGCACGGGTTACACGGTTTTTGCCGATTGTGATTCCGCACATAATCAGCTGTTCTGTTTCACTACCGGTAAAGTTAACACCCGACTTTGCACTGCGTGGGAATACACCTTGATTCATGCCGCAGATAAATACCGCCTTCTTATCTGTAAAACGGCTTCTGGCCACATCGCCTACCGTTACGGAATCAAGGACCTGCGGAGGCTTTGCAATCTCGGCAGAAGAAAACGCCTGAATCAGTATATCGGTAAATTCTTCAAGATTAACGGCACTTCCTTTCAGTGCTTCATGAGCCGATTCGAGAACTTCAACAACGTCATCCCACAAAGAACTGTACTCATCCTGCTTTTTCTTGTCAATCAGGAGCTTGCCATCATCTGTTTTGCCCTCAATATAAATAGAATAGATTCTCTTTCCGACTTCCATTTTGTTACAAAGGAAATCGCACAGAGCTTCGGTCATTTCCATTCCGTCTGCATTATCGATTTTGTTTTTGAATTCCTGTAAAGGAGCAATTATTTCAAGGCGCAGCTCCTCCATGCTTCCGTCAGGATCTGCTTTCTTCGGGAATGTTCTGAGCCAGTCACGGCTTTTTATATTATACTGTCGGCATAACTGTTCCAGCCTGTCTATGTGGATGCGGCTGATTGTCTTTCCGTTTTTCAGACGTACAAATCCGCTTTTTACATATCTAAGCAGATCATCTGTCTCAAAGCTTAACGCTTGAAGAGAATAAATTATAAAACGAACTACCGATTTATCTATAAGCGGCTCAGGAATATCCATAAATGCAGGAATTTCATATTTCTTCATTGCACTTGAAATAATCTGTCCGTAAGATTTATCAGGCGTAAGCACCGCAATATCACGATAACGGTATCCTTTATCCGTAAGACTATGGATGCATGAGCATATCCAGTCGGACTCCTGCCACATATCCTGCGCTCTCACGATTTCACATTCGGGAGTGCTGCGGTAACGTTCTTTCATACAGGTAAGAACCGCATCGTTGTCTATTTCTTTAAGCTTTCCTGCAAGCTGGGAGGTTGCCATAAATATAGTCTTGTCCTTATCAAGCTTATCAGTTGTTACTGTAAACACAGCTTTCTCAGCTGACGAGCATACCGCTCTTATAAATTCCATCTGGCTGCCTGAAAATTCATCAAAGCAATCAAAAAAGCATACAGAATCCTTGAAATACTCCGATTCATTACATAAACGTGCAGCTCTCGACACATCATCGAGTCTGTCGTCATAGGAGCGTTTTAAAATGCTGTCATATTTGAGAAGAGCGTCATACTCGGTATAAATCTCGCATATATCATTGAGCTTATTCATCAGAAGCTCTGAGAAATTATCAGCATTATCCGTTACTGCTTTTCTTAATTCGGAAGGAGATAATCCTCCGCCCTTTATTTCGCTGATTATACCCAGCATTATTCCGGGAAAGCCCTTGTTTTTGAGCTGTTTTTTGTAATAAACAAGACTTCCTCTTGAATCGAGTGATTTGAGAACACGATTCATAAGAATAGTCTTGACTATATCATCTGCATAGGGCTTGGTCTCGCCGTAAAGTTTAAGAATATCCTGTGCCGCACGTGAAAACATGGTGACAGTGACATTCATTCCGAAAGGAGCCTTTACACATTTATATATTATTTTTTCCGCCTCAAAGGAAAACTGGTCAGGAACAAACAGAAATACCTTTTTCCCGCTTTCCGCAGTCTCGCTTATTTTTTTATAAAGCAATGTCGATTTTCCTGTTCCCGCTTCACCGTAAATTATTTCAAGCATAAATTACTCCTTTTCTGTATTAATCTGAATTTCTCATTATTTTCCTACGCAGAACCGGGCAAATACCTGCTCAATTACTGCTTCGCTTACGTTTTCTCCCGACAATTCATATAATCTTTCGAGCGCATTTTCGCACATGATACCCACCGCATCAAGTGTTATCCCGGTCTGCAATGCCATAAGTGCCTGATTGACATACTCCATTGCCTCCTGAATACAGATACGCTGTCTTTCATTTGCAATAAATCCAGAGGATAAATCCAGCTTTGATAGACCTGTTCTGCGGGAAACCGCTTCGCTTATCTTCTCTGCCGCAGAAATATCCTTTGCGCTTATTTCAATAATTTCATCAAACTGAGCTAATTCCGATTTATCAATAACCTGTTCGAGATCAGTCTTGTTAATTATGCAGATACAGTTTTTGTCTGTAAGATGCGACATAAGACGCCTGTCATCATCGGAGAGCCGTCTGCTTCCGTCAAATACAGCAAAGATAAGACTTGCGCTGTCTATCTTTTTAAGCATTCGCTCAACACCTATACTCTCTACCACATCATCAGTATCACGTATTCCTGCACAGTCAGCCAGACGTAGCATTATATTCCCCGCCATTACCGTTTCTTCAACAATATCACGGGTTGTACCCTCTATATCGGTAACAATGCTGCGTTCTGTTCCTGAAAGCAGATTCATAAGAGTAGACTTACCAACATTTGGCCTGCCCACTATGGCACAAGGAACACCATCGCGCATAAGCTGTCCACTGTCATAGCTGTTCAGAAGAGAGGTGAGCTCTTCTATAACCTCCGAAAGCTTTTCGCTTTCGAGATTTCCGTCAAAA
This sequence comes from Ruminiclostridium sp., assembly GCA_045579565.1. GTDB lineage: Bacteria > Bacillota > Clostridia > Oscillospirales > Ruminococcaceae > Ruminiclostridium_E. Next base: position 19,252 of record JAZNML010000054.1, on the reverse strand, counting down.
TCATCCTCCATCTCATCAGGATAATCTATCCACGCCTGAATAAGAGTTGTAAGAGTGAGGATCTTTTCTGAAACCGCTCTTACTCTGCGGTAAAGCGCACCTTCTCTCTGAGCCTTGCTGCAAAGGAGATACTGTTCATTCTGAGCACTTATAATATCAGCAACCGCTTCCGCCTGTGTAAGAGACAGCTTGCCGTTCAGAAGTGCTCTTTTGGTAAATTCCCCTGCCTGTGCGGATTTCGCTCCTGCATTATAACAAGCGGAAAGCACGCGTTTTGTAATATAAAGTCCGCCATGACAGGAAATTTCCGCAACATTTTCCCCTGTATAACTATGAGGAGCTCGATATATAAGCAGAACTCCGTCATCAAGCTTTTTTTCTCCGTCAACTATCTCGCCGTATGCAGCGGTATATCCGTTCATTTCAGAAACGGGCTTTTTTCCTACGGGGCGAAAAACCTTTTCTGCAATATCAATTGCTTCATCACCGGATATTCTGATTACGGAAATGCCGCCTTCCGCAAGAGGTGTAGCAATTGCCACTATTGTATTCATACTGTTGTCCTCACTATCTTATTTCTTGCCGAAAAGTCTTGCAAAAAAGCTCTTTTTAGGCTGTTCGGTTTCTTCAACAACTTCCTCTTCGGTTTCTGCCTCATTATCGTCAGCATAAACCTCATCATATTCATCTGAATAAGGGTCTTCATAATCGTTGTCATCAAAAATATATTCTGCTATGGTTCTTCTTTTGAGCTTGTCCGCAATTCCCGCAAGAAGATATGTCCATGTTCGAGTAGGCTTGTTTATTACGAGATTATCCTTTCCCTCAGCAATAAGGCTTCTGAGTATCTCTCCCATGCTTTCCACAGCCATACCGCCCATTGCCTGATAGAAATTATCACATTCTATGTTATATTCTTCTGACGGCTCTTTACCTCCGATTGCACGCAGGTGTATACCTTCCCTGAGCGAAGCGGTGTAATCGAGATACTCACTCCAATGAAGATTCATAACAGCCATTGCCACTGTTCTCTGAATATTGTTTACTGTTTCCTCACCGTACTTTTCTACCGCCTCAGCATATTCATCAGGGAAATTATCCTGCCATATGGTAGACTCACCGCCCATAAGAAGCTTTTCACGGGAAAGAAACACAGCCTGCCTGTGTGATTCATTGATAAGTCCGAATTCCATAAGCCTCTTTCTCTGATCCAGACGCTTATTCTGTGAAGTCTGCTGTATCAAGCATATTTCCTTTGATAACACCTTGTCTTCAATTTCCTCAGAGGTAGCTTCCGACGGATAATGCCTGCCTGCATTCTTTTTAAGGTCGAAAATATCCATGATATCTTCGTCAAGAGATACAAACAGCCGGCTTTGTCCCGGGTCACCCTGTCTGCCTGCTCTGCCGTAAAGCTGATTGTTGATTCGTGAGCTTTCCGCCATAAAGGTGCAGATTACATAAAGTCCGCCCTTTTCCGCTGTTTCATCATGGAGCTTTTCGTTATCGCCTCCAAGCTTTATATCAACACCTCTGCCTGTCATATTTGTAGAAACGGTTACCGCCCCCGGCATACCTGCATTTTTTACAATATCAGCTTCAAGCTCGTCATTCTTTGCGTTAAGAACGGTGTGAGGTACTCCTCTGTCTGTAAGAAGAGCGGAAAATTCCTCGCTCATGTCGATGTTAGCATTTCCCACAAGCACCGGCTGGCCCTTTTCGTACGCTCTCATCACCTCATCGGCTGCGGCATTAAGCTTGGATTCCTTATCATAATACACCGCCATGGGTAAGTCTTCGCGTTGAGAAGGGGTATTAGGCTCGACGGTCTTCACAATAAGACCGTACAGAATTTCAAATTCCCGGCTTGATGATGCCGCTGTACCGGTCATACCTGAAACACGATTGAACAAACGGATAAAAAACTGGATTGTGATATCACCCAGCAACACACCTCTTTCGGTTACTTTAAGCCCGTGCTTTAATTCGACCGCCGCATGAACAAGACTGGGGAAATGACGCTCCTCTGAGACTCTGCCTGTAAACTTGTCGATAATACAAATCTGGTTGTCCTTTACAATATAATCAATATCTTCTTTGAGGACATAAAGAGCTTCGAGACAGTCGCCGATTCTTGTAAGTATATCGTTGTTTTCCTCGTCATAGATATTATTTAATCCAAAATGCTCCTCTGCCCTTTTCTGACCCTTCGGGGTAAGATATGCAGAAGAATTCTCCATATCTACCTCAAATTCGCTGTCAGAAAGCGTTTTAACAAACTCGAAAATTGCAGGGAAATCCGCATCAAGCTTTACTTCATAGCTTCCGGCAATAATAAGCGGGATTCTTGCTTCATCAATAAGAAGAGAATCCGCTTCGTCAACAATAACACGCTGAAGCTTTCCGGAAACTCTTTCTTCGGAGCTGAATGCGGTAAAATCACGCAGATAATCAAATCCGCATTCCTTGGCTGTGGAATATACAACATCACAGCTGTAAAGCTCTGCCCTCTGTTCTCTGGGAGTGTCCTCTGTTATATACGCACTTGTTACACCGAGAATGTCATATGCAGGCTTCATCCATGTTCTGTCACGCTTTGCAAGATAATCGTTAAAAGTGAAAACATTTACTTTTTCGCCCTTAACAACGCTGTAATAAACAGCAAACACCGCGGCAATGGTTTTGCCCTCACCTGTGGCAAGTTCCACTATCGCTGCATCATCAAGATATGCACCAGCCATAATCTGAGTGTTGTAGGGGGTAAGTCCTAACCCTTCCCTGATAGCACAGAATACTGCCGCAAAGGAAGTTACAGCATCCTTAGTCTCTCTCGCTTCTGCATTCAGTGATTCAGCATTGCCGCCTTCCGCTTTTTCGCGTACAGCCTTTATAAATTTATCCTTATTCTTTTCAAATTCCTTAATCATAACGCAAATCCTTTTTTATAGAAATAGTTAATTTAATTATACCACAAAGGATATTTTAAATCAATATAAAAATATACTTGATTATTTACGGAAAATGTGCGATAATAAAAAGGTATGTAAAAGAATATCAATTATTAAATGTATTTTATACGATTCAATGTACGATAGAAAGGACAGAAATATATGAAAACAGGTGCTATTATTTTAGCGGCAGGCGATGGAAAAAGAATGAAATCCTCACTTCCGAAGGTTATGTGTGAGGTACTTGAAAAGCCCATGATTTGCTGGGTGCTGGACAGCCTTTACGAAGCGGACTTCAAGGCGGAAAGCATAGGTGTTGTAGTAGGAAACGGTGCGGAAACTGTTACTAAGTGTGTAAATTCCGCCGGTGTAACACGTACCTTTATGCAGACAGAAAGAAAAGGCACCGGCCATGCAGTAATGCAGGCGGCAGAAATGCTGGATTTATGTGAAAACGTGCTTGTACTCTGCGGCGATGCACCCTTTATCGACAGCAAAACAATTTCCGATTCCCTTGACGCTCACATTTCTTCCGGCAGCAAGGTTACAGTTGTAACTGCGGAAATCGATAATCCCACAGGCTACGGCAGAATTATCCGCGATGAAAAGGGCGGACTTCTCAGAATAACAGAACAGAAGGACTGTAATGAAAGTGAAAAACTCATAAAGGAAATAAATTCAGGCGTTTATTGGTTTGATTCTTCGGCACTTAAAACAGCGCTCCCGAAATTGCAGCCCAATAACGCCGCAGGCGAATATTACCTCACCGATGTTATCGGAATCACCCTCTCAGACGGCGGAAAGGTATCCGCTTTCTGTGCCGAAAACTCCGACATCGTTCTTGGTGCAAACAGCAGACGTGACCTTCTCAGACTCAACACTATTGCAAGAAATTCTGTAATTGATAAACACCTGGATAACGGTGTTGAATTCGTCTGCACAGACGGAATAATTATAGGAAAGGATGTAGAAATTGCAGGAGATTGTAAAATTCTCCCCAATACTATCCTCAGAGGAAAAACCGTTATCGGTGCAGGCTCAGTTATCGGTCCCAATTCCATTATCGAAAACTGCACTATCGGTGAAAATGCAGAGCTTAACAATGTTCACGCATATGATTCCGTTCTTCATAATAATGTTAAGGCAGGACCTTTTGTTCACCTGCGCCCCGGAACAACTCTTCACGACGGTGTAAAAATCGGCGATTTTGTGGAAGTGAAAAATTCAGAAGTAGGCACAATGACCTGTATCGCCCACCTCACTTATGTCGGCGACAGCGATGTAGGTAAGGATGTAAACTTCGGCTGTGGCTGTGTAACCGCTAACTATGACGGCGTCAATAAATTCCGCACAGTTATCGGCGACCATGCCTTTATCGGCTGTAATACAAACCTTATCGCCCCTGTTACTATCGGCGATAACGCCACTACCGCCGCCGGCTCAACCATTACAAAGGATGTCCCCGCAGACAGTCTTGTAATTGAACGCGGCCAGGCAAGAGTAATTGAAAGCTGGGAACACAACAACAAGAGAAAAAGAAAGGCATAAGAACGACCTGTTGGAAAGGAAATAAAATGGAAGAATATATATTAACACCCGAAAATGATAAGCTTTCGTCTTTTAAGAAGATAGTGTTTAAAACAGGTATATTTGTTGCAATAAGCTTTCTTCTGCGTATTGTTGCAGCCCTTCTTATAAACGGACTTTATGCATTGTTTTCGGATACCCTGTCAGCAACAACTCTCTACATACTGCACCTTCTTTTGTCGGGTCTTTGTCTGCAAATCGGTCCTTCGCTGATTGCCGCAGGTATGTTCGGATTTTTTGACAATAAATGCGCAAAAATAAAGGAAATATACAAAATCCCTTCAAGATGTATAAAGGCTGTGGGAAATTTCGCCGCTGTCTACGGTATGGGACAGATTGCGAATATCCTCACAATGATTGTAACTGTGCTTATTACACAGTTTGCAGATCTCAACGATTCCTTCAACACTGTTACAAGCATCCAGCCGCCCGATATGGCTTCTGCATGGTATCTGCTTTTTACCTTAGTGGTTATTGCGCCTGTTTTTGAGGAATTTATCTTCCGCGGCGTACTTATGGATGCTCTCAGACCATACGGAAACGGTTTTGCCATCTTCGTAACCGGTATCCTCTTCGGTTTATACCATGGTAATTTCAATCAGCTTTTCTATACAGCGGTAATCGGTATTGCTCTGGGATATATCGGAAATGTCACAAAATCAATTTTTGCAACAACTATTATCCACGCAATGTTCAACAGTGTTTCGGGCATACTTCTTTTACTTATGACTACACCCAGTGTTCAGGAATACGTCATGAGCGGAAGCACCGAAGCAATCCCCGACGGAGATATGATAATAATCGTATTCTTCGGACTATTCATGGTATGTGCGTTAGCACTCATACTTGCAGGCATTGTTTGCGCGGTTATGAAAATCAGACAGATAAGAAAATACAAGGTTCCTGCGGTATGGAACGAAATTTCCAACGGTAAGAAAACCGCTATGCTCATCTTCACCGTACCGTCTGTAATTGCTATTTTACTGATTATCGATACCTTTGCTGGTTTTTCTGATATGCTGATTGAAAAATTGTTCTGAGGAGATTAAATGAACGAAAATATATTTGACATACAGGCTTACACCGATGAAGTTAAAAAATACCGGAAGCTTACCCTGAAATTCGGTTTAGCCATGATCGTACTGGTGCTGAATAAATTTTTCTCGCCTTATTTCTTTATAAGAATCGTCCATATTTTCGGCGGTGTAAGAGAATTAGACTATTACGGAATAATGGTGCTGAATGAATTTGCGGCATATTTCTTCCCTGTGCTTATTTTCTCTTTGATGTTCAGGAATGAACTCAGAACAGCCGTCCCCGACCATACCTATAAGCCCTTTTTTGCCGAAGCGGTAATGATGTTTATTACGGGTATGACCGTTGGCGGCATGGGAACTCTCATAACGCAAAGTATAAACAGCGTCATTGACTATTTTTTCAAGACCGGTGAAATTGAAGATGTGTTCGCAGGAATGGAACCTCAGAATATGGGGGAATTCACCATTTTCGCCATCTGCTTGTGTATTGTTGCTCCTGTCGTTGAGGAAATCCTTTTCCGTCACCTGCTTCTGAAACCATTGAGAGCTTACGGCGACTTAACCGCCGTTGTTGTTTCAGGCACAATTTTCGGCCTGTATCACGGCAACTTTGACCAGTTCGCCTATGCAACTCTTCTGGGAATATTCCTCTCTATTATTGCTGTAAGGTATAACTCCATTATCCCTACAATTCTGCTTCACGCAATAAACAATACCCTTGTTACCTGCGGAAATAACCTGGAAACCCCGAGCCAGAGCGCTTTACCCGCCATAAGAACATTCCTATCCGGCTTTTCGGCAGTCTGCTCTTTTATTTCAGTAATCCTTATCCCTGCGGGATTTATCACATTATTCATCTGCATAGCAAAAAAATGCTTCACTCTGCACAGTCGTAATCCTTATCTGACGCAGAATCAGGCTTTTCTTGAATTTGTAAAATCTCCGCTGGTAATATTAGGTGTTATCGTTATGTTTATACCATTCTTTATTTAAAACAAAAGCGGACAGCCTTGATGAATCCGCCATATAAAAGTTTTTACCCCGCCGTTTTGAAACTGCGGGGTAAAATGTTTTTATATCTGTGTTGTATCATCAATCTGTCCGCCGAAAGCATCTTCGGGAGCTCTCATAAAATTATCATCCGGAGGCGCCATGCCGAAATCCCCTTCCGGTCTTTCAGGAATTGCGCCATCAGGAAGCTGCGGCTTTTCGCCTCTTATCCCCTGATTATTTCCTCTGTCGCCTCTTCCTCCGCCGAAATCGCCCATTCCGCCGAATCCGGCGTTGAAGCCGGCTTCTGTGGTTATTTCGCTTCCGTTAGCAAGAATTTTACAGCTTTGTGCACCCTCTCCGCAGAATATGAGGCCTTTGACCTCCTTGGGAGCAACCGTGGAAATAATTGTATCGCCGCTGCTGTCCTGAACAATAATTTCCGTACCCTCTGCCGCGCTGAAAGTCTGCGAGCTTACACATTCCCCATCAGGAGTACTCATCATACCCATGCTTCCCATGGCAAGAATGTATCCACCTGAAACATTGGTGCTGTATCCGAATTCTCCGCTGTCTATGGAGCTGTTTGCGTTATTATCAGGTCCGAAAACAATTACCGAACCGCCGGTCACATTGATGCTTCCGTTGGCATCGAGCCCGTCACCGCCTGCATTTATTACAACCTGTCCTCCGCTTATGTTCAGAGTATGGTCGGTGAGCATATCGTCTCCGCCTGTATTAAGACCGTCATCGGTTGAAATTACGTTTATATTTCCGCCTGTGATATTAAGAGTGTTTTTGCTTTCAATTCCTTCGGTGCTGTCGGTTATTGTAACATCGGCATTTATTGTAAGAACGCCCTCGGATGTTATCCCCTTACCTTCGGATGATGCAAGAGTAAGCCTTCCGCCCTCAATTACTGTTTCTCCGTCGCATTTTATTGCATGGTCGGTAGAATTAACTGTAATATCACTTCCTGAAATATTCATTGATGCCGCCTTGATTCCCTTACTACTCAATTCGGAATCTGCAAGAATATCTCCGCATGTATTCACATTTATGCTGCCGCCGTTTATCTGCAATTTATCGGCGGACTGAATACCGTCTTTTTCTGTTGAAAGGGTAATGTTACAGCTGTCAAGAATAATTCCGTCTCCGTTTTCGGTTTCGGTTTTTATACAGTCGCCTTCGCCTGCAATACTGATTGTGCAGCCTCGGGCGTTTATAACCTTATCCGAGCCGATGCCTGATTTATCTGCTTCTATTTCAATATTACAGCCGTTCAGGTAAACCGCTTCTCCGCCGTAAACAGCGTCTTTATATCGTGCATTTATATTTATTTTTCCTGAACCTGAAATATAAAGCTCTCCGTCAAAATGGATTGCCGAGCGGTGAAGCTCTTCGTTTTCAAAGCTGTGGGAAAAATCGTATTCCTTAGCGTCTTTAAGGTTGTTTTCTGTTCCATCGGCAGCTTCAATAATAAGCTTTCCTTCTCCACCCAGAATCACAGCCCCCGACTTGTTGGTAATATCCGCATTATTCAGCACTATTTTAACCGTTTCGGTTGTATCCACATGAATCATGCCGTCGGAAAGTTCTCCGCTTACGGTATAGACTCCGCTTTCGCTTATGGTAATGCAATTATTATCCAGCCATGCGCCGCTTCCGTTTATAGAAATTGTACTGCCTAATTCTATTGAACATTCATTGGAAAAAGTCTCTGTTTCTTCCAGAACGCTCTGGCTGATATTGCCAGAATTTTCTATTTCATTATTATCAATCAGACCAGATTCGTTTTCGGCGTCTTTCGGATTGCAGCCGCACATAGAAAAAACTACCGCAAATGCGGTAAATAATCTTCTTAATTTCATATTTTTCCTTTCATACAAGTGATTTGATACTGTTATCATACTCTTATTCTGTGAAATCTTGGTGACAATTTATTAATTTGTAGTTGATATGTTCTTAAAAACAGAAAAATGAATATTTCTCTTTAAAAACTTGCAATTTTATCCATAATATGTTATAATAGTAATGATTTATTTCTAAGGAGGTACGATATGGCTAACCACTACGCCTTTTCCCATGTAACACCAGAGCTTGAAAATCTTGCGGCGCATTGCAAAGATAACAGCAATATCGCCCCCGACCTGTATACAGAACACAACGTATTCTGTGGACTCCGCGACCTTAACGGTAAGGGTGTTCTTACAGGACTTACTGACATTTCTGAAATAGTTTCCAAAAAGGAAGTAAACGGAGAGCTTGTTCCATGCGACGGCGAGCTTTACTATCGTGGATATAACATAAATGACCTTATCAAAGGCTTTATGAATGACAAACGCTTCGGCTTTGAAGAAACTGTTTATCTTCTTCTTTTTGGTAATCTTCCCGATAAGAAGGAGCTGGAAGCTTTCACAAACCTTATTGCAGATTACAGACAGCTGCCTTCGTCTTTTGTACGTGATATTGTTATGAAATGCCCCAGCAATGATATAATGAACACTCTTGCAAGAAGTGTGCTTACCCTTTACGCATATGACGAAAATCCCTGCGACCTGAGTATCCCCAACGTATTGCGCCAGTCATTAGAGCTTATTGCTCTTTTCCCTATGTTAGCGGTTTACTCTTACCAGGTTAAGCTTTATTATATCGACAACAAGGGCCTTGTTATCCATCAGCCCCGAAAGAATCTTTCCGTAGCTGAAAATATACTCCATCTTCTTCGTGCGGACAGCAGCTACACCGAACTTGAAGCAAGAGTTCTGGACCTGGCTCTCGTTCTCCACGCAGAGCATGGCGGCGGTAACAACTCCACCTTTACAACACACGTTGTAACCTCATCAGGCACAGACACCTACTCTGCGATTGCCGCTGCGTTAAGCTCCCTCAAAGGACCTAAGCACGGCGGAGCAAACCTGAAAGTTGTCGAAATGTTTGACGAGCTTAAAGCAACCGTTAAAAACTGGGATGACGAAGATGAAATCTCTGCATATCTCGAAAAGCTTCTTAATAAGGAGGCTTTTGATAAAAGCGGTCTTATCTACGGTATGGGTCATGCCGTTTATTCTGTATCCGATCCCCGTTCCGGCGCATTCAAGGGTTATGTAGAAAAGCTTGCTGTTGAAAAAGGCATGGAAAAGGAATTCCAGCTTTATGCAACAGTTGAAAGGCTTGCCGCTCAGGTTATTGCGAAGAAACGCCGCATTTATAAGGGCGTAAGCGCAAATATCGACTTTTACAGCGGTTTCTGTTATACAATGCTTGGGCTTCCCGCCGAGCTTTACACTCCTCTTTTCGCTACCGCAAGAATTGCGGGCTGGTCAGCTCACAGAATCGAAGAGCTTATCAACGGAAAGAAGATTATCCGTCCCGCTTACATGAATGTTCAGCCCAGAAGAGATTACGAAAATCTCTCAGACAGATAATAACGGAGACAATTTATAGACAACAAAGTGCATTCTCTTTCTGATTAAGAACAGAAAGATAATGCATTGTCTCAGACTGAGCTTAATAATGAACTTTTTGTCTAAACGATAGCAGAAGCAATGGCACAATTCCTGGCTGCCGAGGCTAAGGTAAAAAAGCTCTCAAAGAATACAATGATTTTATAGAAAATAAAATGTCTGTATTACTTAATGAAAAGCCGGATGAAATAAAAAAAGGACCTTGAAGATACTAACAGATTAACAAACGCATTAGTAAAAACAGAAAAGGAATAATTCAAATCTCCGCTCATTTGAGCGGAGATTTTTTTGTTGCAGACAAGCTTACATGTGTTAATTTTAAGTATTAATATAGTTGACTTTTTATAAAGTGTGTGTTATACTTATGGCTGTAATAAAAAACAAGAAAGGATATTTTACTATGAAGAAAAGGCTTTTAGCAGTATTACTCACAGCGTTAATGCTTGTAAGCGTCTCCGCCTGCGGCGATGACGAAAAAGATATTGAATCAAAAATCGAAAACATGTCTGACAGCGAGATTGAAGATGCAATTCTCCAAGGCGCAGATATGCTGGGGTAAAAGGAAAGGATAATTTATATGAAAAGAATATCAAAAATCTTATTGGCTGTAAGCATGACGGTTATTTTTTGTGCTTGTCTTTCAGCCTGCGGCAAGGAAAAATTCAACATAACACAGTATATTGATCCCACCTTCAACGGCTACGACGGATACGGTACATTATCCCTTCAAGGCACTTATGACTGGATTGACGATGTAATGGACTGGTACGGCGACAGCATAACAGACGCTCAAAGACGTTCCTGCGAAAGAGAGCTGCGCGATGTTGTTGAATTCAGCTACGAACCAAAGGAAAACTTATCCAACGGCGATACAGTAACAGTAACCGCCAAAGTAGGAAAGGCAGCAGATGACTATGCCTTCATTCTTGATAACAGAGAGATCACCTTCACAGTAGAAGGTCTTGAAGAAATCAAGGAAATTGACCCCTTTGAAAATATCGAAGTAGTATTTGACGGTAAGTCTCCCAACGGAAACGCAATACTGAATAACAATTCAGGTGATTACTCAATCACTTATAAGATGGATAAAAACAACGGTCTTTCAAACGGTGATACAATTACTGTTACCGCTTCTCCCGCATATGCTAAATCAGCAGACGACTATGCAAAGCAGGAAGGTAAGGTGCTTGCTGTTACCGAAAAAACCTACACAGTAGAAGGTCTTGCTTCTTACCCCGCTTCCATTGACGACATTTCCGAGGATATGAAGGCAAAAATGCAGAAGCAGGCAGAGGATTCAATTACAGCTTATTGCAGCGGCTGGGTAGAGGGCAACTCTCTTGCAAATCTCGAATTCTTAGGCAATTATTATCTTTCCGTAAAGAGCGGATTCAACGCAAACCCCAGCAACCGTATCTACTATGTTTTCAAGGTTACCGCAAATATGACCGGACTTTACGAAGAAGCGTATATCAACGGCGATTCTTCAATTCACACAGGTACAGATGAATACTATACATTTGTGTTTTTCGATGAAATTCTCAACCTTCCCGATGGTACAACATCTGTTGATTTAAGCAGAAATGAAATCTGCGGAAATTCCGTAAACAGTGTATATGGCTATACAACCTTCTTCGGCACAAAAGCATACACCTTCAACGGATATAAGGACCTCGATTCAATGTTCAACGACTGCGTAACAAAGAATATTGAAAAATACGATTATGTAAATACAGTTAATTAATCAAAAATCCCGTTCTCTTATGAGAACGGGATTTTTTAGTGGAAATTTATTTCTTTCCATGAAATGTCTTGACTTTTTTGTCGATAAAACCTTTATTGATTTCACCGGCTGTATCCTGAACAGCTTTGTTCCCGGTTATACCCGGACCTGCATTTTCAAACAGGAAGAAATTACTGAAACGGCTGCTTATTTCGTTTCGTTTGCGTATATCGTTATGATCCGGATAATTATCAAAGAAAATACATTTGTTTTCTTTGACGTCCCTGAACGCTTCCGCAACACTTTCAAAAAACTCCACATTCATTTCCAGATCAACTGTACCAAACTCATTATCGAAACAATTGAGATCATTAAAAAATACAGTACAAACACAACAGCTTTCATCTGTCACATCCGTCTGAAAGCGGTTTGTATCAACAATATATATACCTGCACCAACCTCGCTGTCAAAATAAAGCGGTACAAAGGCATTGTCCACCTTTCTGGCATTGAGAGTATTCAAAAGCAAAGTACATTCCTTTTCGTATTCCTCTGTAAGCTCACATGCATCTGATGTTTTCAGCGCTCCCAGTTCATCTTCCGGAATATCGGCATAGAACTGTCTCCATAGGTCCAGGTCATCTACATAGCACTTTGCCTTCTCAGATTTGATCTTACCGCGTTTGCTTAAACTGAATCCGTTATTCATGAAGAAATCGTTGATACAATCACATAAAAACTTATGCCCATATTTTTCTATAAGCTCACCGCTTACTTTTTCACAGTCCTTCTCACCTGTTAATTCTACAAACAACCCCAGATATTCGCTATCAGTAAGTATATTCTTTTCGTGCGCCATATTCAAAGCTGCGAAAAACAAATACCTGTCCTTACGTTTTCTGTTGACATAATTTAAGATAGCATCCTTATCCTGAGCAAGCTTACCGGCTCTTTTCAGCTTATTAGCCTTTAAATACTTATAGACAAAGCTTTTTTTACGTTCTTCACCGCTAAGATCGGCATACTCGGTAAGCAGGTTCATATACAATTCATCTTTACTGGGGGTTATGCTTATCATTTAACTTCACTCTTTCTTCTGAATCTGATAGTATTTGCGGTCTTTCTTATTCTGTACACTGTATCGGCATGAGCGGTTTCATCCGATAAAACCGATAATCCGTTTTCACAAAGGAAAATATCAATCATATTTTCGACATCCCGCTTCATATTCTGCACAGACATTTCCGTATAAAGTCTGCGTGTATTCATATATGAGGCAACAAATTTGTCCGGATTAATCACCGATGCCTTCCATTCCTGTTCTGATTTTTCAGCAGCAGCCTGTCTTTCAATCTCCCAGGAAATCTCTTCTTCATCTGTCATAAGCTTCTCGACGCTGATAACAATATTCCCGTCTGAATCCACAACATTTCCTTCTGAGTCATAGCTATAACTTTCATCATCATCGTCAAGATCAGTTATACACGCATCCAACGAAGCCTGCTTTGAATTTGCAAAATCGGAAACAAGGCTTTTCTCTTCATCTGTAAAGGTCTCGGAAATATATTTACCTGTAAGAAGATAGTAAGCATAGGCTGTAATTTCAAAAAATCCCGTCTTGTCAATACGGCACCATAAGTCATTGTCGGACAAATCATATTCACGTGTCAAGAATGATTTTTTGTCCTCATACGGATTATCTGCTGTCTGTTCAGCAATTTTAACTATGTCCGAAAAATCAGCCACAGCCTTAAAATCCAGATAATCACGGGATGCAACGCCCTGAATCATGCAGTAAAGGAAATCGTGATAAAATTCCTCTTCTTTGCTGTCAAGGGGGTTATTCCAGGATTCTCTGCAATTTCCAAGACAAGCCAGTAATTGTTCTATAAGAATTTCAATTCTTTCCTCGGTTACAGCGCCGTTTTCATCCGAAATAAACTCCGTAAGTTTAACCGCTCTGCCCGAAGAAACAGCATATATCTTTTCAAGCTCATTTCTTAAAAATTCTCTTCTGTATTCAACTAAATCTATATTTATATTTTTAATCATAACACACCTCAAAAAATTCGCCGGAATTTTTGTGTTTTCATTATAACACATCGTATTTAAAACCGCAACAGGAAGATAAATTTATCTTCCTGCATACTCTTTGGGATTGTAATAATCCTGCACAAATGATACCGCACCGTCAAGACAATATCTGCGGTAATCACTTCTTTCCCACTTTTGTCTGTAAAGACCGCTCTGGCGGAAAAGTCTGTCCATCTGCGCAATATTACCCCTGCACCAGAAAGCAAGAATTGAACAAAGAGACTGATCCGCTTCGCTGTGACTCTTCTTTTCGGGAATTCCGCCATTCCACAGAAAACAGAACTTTGCGCCGTTTCTGGCTTTTGCCGCCTTGATGATTACCTCTTCATCGGACAATAAGCAGGACTGTAATCTTTCCGCTCCAACAGAATTTTCTCCCTTTGTTTCAGTTATAGTTGCGGTTGGCTTTTTTTCAGGAACAGGCTTTACCATGTATTTTTCCAGTACCGCCATAAGCTTTTCGCTTCGCTCCTCGGCGTTGTTTCCGCTTATGCGGTTACCCGTAAGGGTTACATATTTGTTTGTATACCCCGAAACGTAAATTTCAAGACCGATTTTACGGTTATTTATGTAGTACCTCGCCTTGTCATAATCGAGGTTTTGTGCTCTGAAAATAATACGGATTCCTTTACCCGACGGGCTGTATTCGGTATAGCTGTCAATTTGAGCAATTATATCCTTAGCCATGTCGGATATCTTGCCATCAATACAGCAATTATCAATATCAACTGCGCAAAAGCCATCGAAAATGCCAAGGCCCAAGCCATTGTAACCATTGCTAAGATATGAAACCGCCGAGTTGAAATCAGAGAAGTCACTGTGCTCGGTAGAACGGAGCCGCCACCCGTTTAAACGATACGGCATCTTGGTTATTCTTCCGTCAATCTCCTCCTTTTTCCACAGACAGAAAAGACCGCTTTTTTTAAGATCAGCCGGTAAGTTGTTATACATTTCTTTACACATATCTGTTCTCCTTTCATTATTCAGAGCGGTTGAGGAATTTTCGTTAAAACGGATATTCCTCATTCATATCAAATTCAGGTTCTTCTGTAATCGTGCTGTAAGGTTTCAGCTTATCCACGATTTTTGCTTTCTCGCCGTTTGTTATAAGAATAGCTTTACTTCGCGGCATTGACAGTACAGAATCAGGGGTTTTGTATGCGCGGCAACCTATAAATTCCGCCGTTTGCATATCCTGGCAGCCGAGATAAAGCAAATGGTCGCAGTTGTTTATAATTGTGATGGCTTCTGCATGAGTGTACATGCTTTCAAGCTGTGTAAGGCTTTGCAAAATAAGGCTTACCGATATTTCTCTTGAACGGATAACGGATATCACCTTATCAAAATCAGGGATTCTTGCACTTGCCGCAAAGTCGTCCATTATCATTCTCACCGGCACTTCCAGTCTGCCGTCTGTGTTCGCATCAGCTATGGAGCAAAGTACCTGCAATGCCTGGGTATAAAATATATTTACCAGCAGATCGAAAGTTCTGTCCGTGTCGCTTACATTAAGGAAAAGCACTGTTTTTTTCTTTGCCAGAGTGCCGATGTCAAAGCAATCGGGGTTGCTGAAAATCTTTTTTGCCTCTGCAAACTCAAAAGGTTCAAGAGCACAATTTACAAATTCTACAATACTTGACCACATCTTTTCCGCACTGTTGCAGGCGCGAATCTGCTGGAACTTTCGAGCGGAATAGGTGTCAGGATTCTTTTCCACCCATTGCACAAAGGACAAGTCCCCATTAGGCTTGATATATGCCCTGTGAAGCGCACACACGCTTATCATGTTCTGCTCCTCAACAGGAAGAGCGTCCAGACAATAAGCTATAAGGAAAGCTATATACCCTGCGGCTGCCTTTTCCCAGAAGGGATCCTGGCTGTCAAGCACAGGCATTATTGTATTGGCAAGAGTAAGCACATCCTGTTCTCTGTATCTGCCGTCTGAATAACGTCTTATTGCTCTGAGCGGGTTGTATCCGCAGGAATTCAGAGGATTTACAAGATCAAGCACAAACACCTCATAGCCTTTTTCTCTGAGCTCAGAGGAAAACATCTTGTTGAGCTGACCCTTGGTATCTGATACTATCATACTACCTGTAATGTTCTGAATGTTAGGTATAACATAACCGCCTGTTTTACCGGAACCGGAAGAACCGATTATCATGTCGTTATTATTAAGACCGGTAGCGGTTGTGTCGTTTGAAACGGTCACATTATGGGCAATTGTTCTGATTCCCATGTCCTTGTTAATTAATGATGTATTCATAAATATTCCCCCTTTTTTCAGACATTGTCTGTGCTGTCAAGCACTCCTGTTGCAAGACCGAAATCAATCGCCTCCTTTACGTTATAATATGTATCAGAAACGGTAACCTCGTATATTTCGTCAATGGACTTTCCTGTTTTGTCCGCAATGATTTTTGCAAGTGCCTCACGGGTTTCATTGAGCTGGTCAAGTTCGTGCTGGATTTCGTGGGACTTTCTTCCGCTGATATCATTATGAGAATAGGATGGATCGTGTATCATCAATCTGGTGTGAGGTAACATAAGCCTCTTTTTTCCCGCAAGGAACAGTATTGCGCCCATACTCGCCGCTGTACCGATACACACGGTTTTTACGGGCGACTTCATCATATTGATGTAATCATACACAGCCAGACCGCTCACCACTTCACCGCCGGGACTGTTGATATACAGCGTGATTTCGCTGCCTGAATCCTGGCGTTCAAGATACATGAGTTGTTTCAAAAGCTCATTTGAGCTTTCTGCATCAACCTTGTCAACAAGGAAGATTTCTCTCCCTGTAAGAAGCTCATCTTCTATTGCTATTCTGTCAAAACCTCTCATTGATTCCTTTAAAATGCATGCCATATGACATTCCTCCTTACATTAAGATGTTTTGTTGCTACACAGATTCTTTTCCGTTTTCCTTTTCAGTTTTTTCTTCAAAGGACATTCGTTCCTGTTCCTTTATCTTAGTTGCCGATAAAGTGAGTCTTTTATCCGTAAAATCCTCGTATTTATTTATCGTTCCGATAAAAAGAATATCGAGCATATCGTAGGTTGCACGGATGTCTTTTATATAGTCCTTTTCGGATTTCCAGGGAACCCATTGTGTAGCCTGGCGTTTTTCTATCATTTTTATCAGCTCCTCGATAGTTGTTTTTTCATTAATTTCTCTTCCGAGATGATTAGAAGAGGAAACAAGGATTTTATTAAAGTTCGTGTATTTATCGTACGTACTTTTTATGGATTCGTGATAATCAAGATATGCTTTCACGGTTATAGCCATAAACAGCCGTACCCAGCCTATTGAAGCCTTGCTGTTAAGTAACGCATGCTTTACTACCGCAAGATAATAATTCCGCCGTTCTTTTGCAACTTTGAGCTTGCGGGAATACCAGGTATTATCCGCAAGCCACATCAATTCGGATAAATTACAGCTTCCCATAAGCTCTGTGGGAATATGGCGCAGTTCCAGATCCTGGCAAAAATCTCCGAGAAAGCATTGCTTTGTGTTACGGACAAAATCATCCACTGTTATTTTTGTTAGATGACTCATTATTTCAGCAATATCCCCGGGATTATCTATATACCCCCTTTCAGAGTTAAGTGTTGCTTCTTTAAGAGTAATTGCCATATGGATTTCACCTCCTGTTCTCAGGCAATCTCGTATTCCATGGAATCGAGATCTGCCCGGTAAAGAGTACCTTCAAAATTTATGCTGTAACCTGTTATGGTAAAAAGCCCCTTGGAGCCGACAGGTAAAGCGGTTGAGCATTTGAGTCTGTATCCGTTCTGATCATCGGATACGATAAATCGGGAAGTTTTGCTGTCGCCTATAACCTTACCTCTTATTGTGTCGAATATATCGAGCATTTTAAATTCCTCCTTGTGTCTCTTTGGTCTTGTTTACATTATATCAAAGAAATTTTGTCAATCGTTAATTTAGCGAATTTGTAACCTATTCAATTTTCAACAATCAACTTTTGAGTTTTGACTTTCGCTGTAATTACATTATACTATGAGCAATCACACAGTCGTTAATTTAACGATTTTAGAGAAGATAAAAAAATCACGGCATTTTGCCGTGATTTATATATAAGGTAATTATATTTTATTACAGAATTCTACAATTTCAGATTTTCTTGATTCTACTGCTTCTTTGTATTCTATCGAACACAATCCTAATCTTCCGCAACTTTCAATTTCCATGTGCCCATAAAAATGCTCAATGCTTTCAATAATTCGTTCACACTCTCTCATACTCGGACCTGTTCTCAGAGCAATCGAATAACCTTTTTTGCCTCTGCTTATTGTCGCATGTGGCTCATGGGTATTGCACCAAGGTGTGCACCTGTCAATAAATGCTTTGAATTGTCCAGGTATATCTGCCCAATAAGATGGTGCTATCGAAATTATTATATCCGCCCATTCATACTGTCCTATTATTTTATCGATATCATCATGTTGTACACATTTTGCGGTGCTATGGCATGAACGACACCCCTTACAAAATTTAAAATCATAATCATCAATGCAAATGTTTCTGACAACATACTTTTCTTTTAAGCAAGCAGAAGCTATACTTACTATTTCAGCCGTCGCTCCATTTTTTACAGGGCTGCAATTCATCACCAAAACATTCATGATTTTTTCCTCCTGAATTTCTAATTGATTCATTATATCACCCTATCTCTCAAAAGTCAACGCAAAAAGGCGGTCACCAAAAGGTGACCGCCCTGTGTTTCATATGATCCGCATTTTTGCGTTCAGAACTTACTTCATAGCTTCTTCAACCGCAACTGCGCAAAATCAAAATTCCACTGATGTTGCCTTATAAAAAACGGCTTTGTAAAAGGGATTATAGCAGACTGGGGAAGATTTGTCAAGAGAGCAATTCGCAAAAGAGGCAACACAAATTAAGGCTGAAATTAGACCCTCAGAGTGAGGCGATAATGTTGCCGTTATGTATATTATTTATTGTTCTTCTTGACTGTCTTTGCAGTTTCCTTGATGCTGTCAAGATATGCCTGTTCCACAGGGGCGATAGTGATTTCCTGATATTTTCTGTATTCGGCCTTAGCTTTATCAAGCGCCTGCTTATGACTTACAGAACCAGCATCAGTAAGCAGCTTTCGGTTGCCTGAAGTCAGAACCATATCCAGTTGTTTAACGTAATCCTCCATATACATGGGTCTGTGTTCGATTGCGCTGATTTCCGCTAAATCAAAGTAACCGGAAACAAGATTATTAAGGATTTTAAGTTCATCTTCCTGTAAATAATTCTTAGCAATTCCAATATCCTTCAATGCAGGCACTTCTCCAGAGAAGGAAGTAAGCCCCATAAACGGCTTTTCAGCATCTGCACGTTCAAATATTACCTCAGCCGCAGTATGTCCGTGA
>JAZNML010000053.1:0-14606 GCA_045579565.1 Ruminiclostridium sp. | reverse complement strand
GAGAATTTATCGCAGAATCGGTTATTATCAAGATAAATGGTTTTAGACGAGGAAATGATAGTGACGGCGTATGCCGATACGCCGAACTATCATTGACGAAGTATAAAGACATTTATCGCAGATAAGAACGTGCCTCCTTAGTTAAATGGATATAACAAACCCCTCCTAAGGGTTAGTTGTGAGTTCGATTCTCGCAGGGGGTGCCATATACGCAAAAACAAACATGAGGAAAAAATATGAAATTCAAACTTAATCCGAAATACACACAAATCGCTGTATATGCTTTGATTGTTATTGTGCTCAGCGGTTTTTTGCTGATGTCCATGGATGTTCTGCCGAATCTGAGCCAAATTTTTGATAAGATTGTTGCTGCTTTTGCGCCTGTTATATGGGGTTGTGTTATTGCTTATCTTCTGAATCCGGGGGTGGATTTCTTCCGCTTCAAAGTTTTCAGAAAATATAGCGAAAAGGCAACTACTATCAAAAAACAGAATTTTGTCCGCAATATTTCTGTCTTTATCGTATTTGTGCTTGCGGCGGGAGTTGTTACAGGTCTTGTTTTCCTGATAATGCCTCAGCTTACAACAAGCATGAAGGGACTTGTGGAAAAATTCGATGTGTATGCAGATAATTTCCTGCAATGGTTCAACGGTATATTCGGCGAAAACGCACAGCTTTCAGCAATTCTCAGTAATCCCCTTGCCCAACTTGAACAGTATCTGACTGATTCATGGGCTGATATTTCAAAATCCCTGGTTGACCTTGGTACCACCCTTGGCGGTAACGTACTGGGTATTCTTACAGGCTTGAAGGATTTTATCATCGGTATAATTTTTGCAATCTACATTCTTGTTTCAAAAGATATGCTGAAATCTCAGTTGAAGAGAATTTTCTTTGCGTTCTTTAAAAACAGCACCGCTAACAGAGTTTTCCACGTTTGCAGCAGAACAAATGATATTTTCAGCCACTATGTCACCAGTAATCTTATTGACGCATTGGTTATCGGCTGCGCTACTTTCATTTTTGCGTCAATTGCACAGATTCCCTATTCGATTGTTATCACCGTAATTGTTGCGGTAACAAATATAATTCCTTTCTTTGGTCCGTTCCTTGGCGGTATCCCCAGCTTCCTTCTGATTCTGCTGGTAGATCCCGTGAAAGCATTGTGGTTCGGTATTTTCATTATCATTCTTCAACAGTGCGACGGAAATGTCATCAAGCCCCTTCTCTTCGGAGAAACAATGGGACTACCTGCTATATGGGTATTAATTTCAATCATCATCGGCGGAAACCTTTTCGGTCTTCCCGGTATGCTTCTGGGCGTGCCTGTATTCTCGGTTCTCTACATTCTTTTTAAGGAATTCCTCGGCAACCGCCTGGAAAAGAAGAATATGCCAAGCGAGGGTCAGCTTTACAACAGGAATGACCTGGACAAGTATGTGGATGGCTACGAGTACACCGATTCCGAACGCAAAAAGGATGAGAAATGGCTGGAAAGCATCGGTACTCCCAAAAAAGAAAGAAAGCTTATTTTCTTAAAGAAATTAGAAGAAATACACAGTAAAAAATCCGATTAAAACGGTAAAAATAAAAAATACGGAGGTCCTTTATGAAGGAACAGCTTCAGAACATCAAGGCGACAACCCTTGCTCAGATCGCAGAATTAAGCGATGCAAAAACCCTTGAAGATTTAAGAATCAAGGTTTTAGGTAAAAAAGGCGAGCTTACCGCCATCTTAAAGCAGATGGGCGGCCTTTCCGCTGAGGAAAGACCCGTTATCGGCCAGCTTGCAAACGAAGTACGTACAGAAATTGAAAAGGCTATGGCGGACAAGCAGAATGCACTTAAATCCGCACAGCTGGCAGAACAGCTGAAAAGCGAATCCGTGGATGTAACAATGCCCGGCGTACGCTTTGAAGCAGGTAAGCGCCACCCTCTCAATATTGTACTTGAAGATCTCAAATCTATTTTCAGAGGTATGGGCTATACTGTTGTAGACGGTCCCGAGGTTGAAGAAACAAAGTATGTTTTCGATATGCTCAACACCGATGAAGGCCACCCTGCCCGTGACCCGCAGGATACCTTCTACATAACAGATAAGATTCTGCTCCGTACACAGACTTCTTCCGTTCAGATAAGAACAATGCTGAAAGAAAAGCCCCCTATTGCTATTATCAGCCCCGGCCGTGTATATCGTTCCGACGCTGTTGACGCTACACACTCCCCTATTTTCCACCAGTGCGAAGGCCTTGTTATTGACAAAA
This sequence comes from Ruminiclostridium sp., assembly GCA_045579565.1. Classification (GTDB taxonomy): domain Bacteria; phylum Bacillota; class Clostridia; order Oscillospirales; family Ruminococcaceae; genus Ruminiclostridium_E. The sequence goes on along the minus strand of JAZNML010000053.1, from coordinate 12,342 downwards.
AGGTGCGTTTCTCCGACTTAAAGGGCACTCTCGAAATCTGGGCAAAGCGTCTTTATGGCGAGGATATCAAGCTTCGCTTCCGTCCTCACCACTTCCCGTATACAGAACCCTCCGCAGAGGTTGACTTACAGTGCTTCAAGTGCGGCGGTACAGGTTGTCCTCTTTGTAAGGGCGAGGGCTGGATTGAAATGCTCGGCTCAGGTATGGTACATCCTCAGGTTCTCATAAACTGCGGAATTGACCCCGATGAATACAGCGGTTTCGCTTTCGGTATCGGTCTTGAACGTATCGCTATGATGAGATACAACATCGACGATATGAGACTTTTATACGAAAACGATTCAAGATTCTTGACACAGTTCTGATTAACGGAGGAAAAATAAAGTGAATTTATCAATGAAATGGCTTAACGACTACGTTAAAGCCGATATGCCTATTAAAGATTTCGTTGCCGATATGACAATGAGCGGTTCAAAGGTTGAAACCTATGAATATACAAAGGGCCCTGTTGACAAGGTAGTTGTGGGCAAGGTCGTAGAAATCAAAAAGCACGAGGACAGCGAAAAGCTGTGGATCTGCCAGGTTGACGTGGGACAGGATGCTCCCATTCAGATTGTAACTGCTGCACAGAATGTTTTTGAAGGTGCATTTATCCCTGTTGTTCTTGACGGCGGTACAGTTATCGACAGACACAATCATACAGTAATGAAAATCAAGAAGGGTAAGCTCAGAGGTGAAGTGAGCTGCGGTATGTTCTGCTCCTTTGACGAGCTTGGCATGGACAACAGCGATTTCCCCTACTCTTCTCCAGACGGAGTTCTTGTTCTCAACGATGACCCCGATTTTGACAAGATGAAGGTCGGCGACGATGTATGCAAGGCAGTTGGCCTTGACGATATCAGCGTTGAATTTGAAATCACAAATAACCGCCCCGACTGTCTTTCTGTTATCGGTCTCGCAAGAGAAGCAAGTGCAACATTCAACACACCTCTCCACGTTGAAACACCCTCTTTCAAGGGCTGCGGCGGAGATATAAACAACGAGCTTTCCGTTTCCGTTGAAAACACAAAGCTCTGTTCAAGATACATGGCAGCGAAGGTAAAGAATGTAAAGATTGGTCCTTCTCCTCGCTGGATGGTCGAAAGACTCCGCGCCTGCGGTGTTCGTTCCATCAACAACTACGTAGATATTACAAACTTCGTAATGCTGGAATACGGCCACCCCATGCACGCATTCGATGCAAGATACCTTACAGGAAACAAGATTGTCGTTAGAAATGCAAAGAACGGCGAAACACTCAAGCTTTTAGATGAAGGCAAGGAGCCTATTGCACTTTCCGAAGAAATGCTTGTTATCTGCGACGCTGAAAAGCCTGTTGCAGTTGCAGGTGTAATGGGCGGTGAGCACAGCGGTATCTGGAATGACACAACAGAGGTTATCTTCGAATCTGCTTGCTTCGATGGTGTTTCCGTAAGACGTACAGCTAAGAAAATCGGCGAAAGAACTGAGGCAAGCTCCCGTTTTGAAAAGGGTATTGACCCCATCAATGCAAAGGATGCTCTCTACCGCGCATTACAGCTCGTTGAAATGCTTGGTTGCGGCGAGGTTGTAGGAAACGTTATTGATATCGATAATTCCAACAAGGTTCCCCACAAGTTAAAGCACGACTGGAAGTGGGTAAATGAGTTCTTAGGCTCCGATATCTCTGAAGAAGAACAGATTGGTATTCTCGAAAGACTCGGCTACATCTACGACAGAAGCACAAACGAAATCACAGTTCCCAGCGTTCGTATCGATATGGAGCTTCCCTGTGATATTGCCGAGGAAATCGCAAGAATCTACGGCTACAACAACATTCCCTCTACTGTTCCCGCTCTTTCCTCTCAGGCAAAGATTACAGCAGAACAGAAATTCGAGGATAAGCTTATCGGCATAATGCTTACTCAGGGCTGTCTCGAAACAATGACCTTCAGCTTTATCTCTCCCAAGTGGTATGAAAAAATCCGTCTTGCAGAAGATAAGAGAAGAAGTGTTGTTCTCACAAACCCTCTGGGTGAAGATACAAGCGTTATGCGTACAACAATGATTCCTTCCATGATGGAGCTTGTTGTTCGTAACATAAACAACCGTAACATGAGCGGTAGATTCTTTGAAATCGGCCGTGAATATTACCCCGAAGCAAGCGTTAATGACCTCCCCGTTGAAAAGGATGTTCTTTGTGTAGGTCTTTACGGTGCGGAAGAAAGCTTCTTCACAATAAAGGGTATTGCAGAAGAATTATTTGCAAAGACAGGTCTTAAAGTTAAGTTTGCAAAGTGTGAGGATGACGCAACATTCCACCCCGGCAGATGCGCTGTTATGACTATCGGCGATACAGAAATCGGTAAAATCGGTGAAATTCATCCTGAGGTTGCCGCTAATTACGGCGTGAAGGAACGTATCTACATCGCTACATTTGCAATTGAACCTATGTTCAAGAATGCACAGCTCGATGTCAAGTACAAGTCCCTTCCCAAATTCCCTGCTATCTCCCGTGATTTAAGCCTTGTTTGTGACAAGGACTTAGCTTCCGGCGATATTATTGAAACAATTGAAAAGACAGCGAAGAATCTTGAACAGGTTACACTGTTTGACCTTTACGAAGGCGCAGGCGTACCCGAAGGCAAGAAGAGTGTTTCCTATAAGCTTGTACTCCGCAGAGCAGACAAGACAATGGAAACCGAAGAAGCTGACAAGATAGTTGAAAAGGTGCTTAAAGCACTTTCCGAAATCGGCGCAGTTCTCCGCTGATAAGCCAGGCAAAAGAAAGGAAAATAAAAATGAACAAGATGACTAAACGAGCAGTGGCTGCAATCCTTTGCGGTGCTCTTACTTTAACAGCTTGCTCCTGTGGTAACACCACAGGCACAGCGCTTACAATCGATGGTACAGAAATTCCCGCAGGTGTTTACATCTGCTTTCAGATGGACGCACTCAGCGAGGCTCAGTCGGTTCTTAAAGAAGAACAGCCTGACCTTGACATGACAGCTGAAGATTTCGATCTCAAAAACCACAATATCGAAGGTAAAGCAGCTGAGGAATGGGTAAAGGATAAGACAATTGAGCTTTGCAGAAACTTTGTCGCTTCAAACAAGGCTTTTGACGAATACGGCCTTTCCCTTACAGCCGAACAGAAGACCGAAATCAACAACTACGTTACTTCTTCCTGGGATGAAGAAAATATGTACGCACAGTACATCTACGGATTCGATACAATCGGCGAATACTACGAATCCAAGGGTGTTGGCAAGAACTCCTTCAAGGAAATCCAGACACTTTACTACAAGCAGGAAGCTATCTTCGACCATCTTTACGGCGAAGGCGGTGAGCTTGCGGTTTCTGCTGATGAAATCAATGCCAAGATATTAAGTGATTATGCACTTGTACTTTCCTTCGAGGTTGACCCCGAATACGGCAAGGCTCAGGATTACGTTGATATGCTTAATAACGGTACAGCTTTCCCCGAAGTAAAGCAGGCTTATGATAAGGCTGAGGCACTTGCTGAAATTGAGGCGGAAATGAAGAAAGCGGAAGAAGCAGGCGAAGAATATGACGGTACACTTCCCGAAGAGCTTGAAGTTGCTATCCCTGAACAGTCTGCACTTCAAGATGTAGTTAACATCAATGATACAACTCCCGACGAGAGCTATGTTAAGGAAGTTTTCGCTATGACAACCGGCGAAAACAAGCTTATCACCGTTTCTGAGGAAACAACAGCTGCCGACGGTACAACATCCACAGCTATAAGCTACTATGTTGTTCAGAAGCTGGATATCTCTGCTGATGCTGATATTATGGCTGAATATTCCGATGCTGTTCTTTATGATATGAAGAGCGGTGAGCTTGAAGAAACCCTTAAAACTAAGGGTGCCGCTTATTCCGTAACCGAAAACGCAGCTGCAATCAAGCTTTACTCTATCGATAAGCTGGCTAAGTAAGTTCAATCAATCAAATCGGCGGGACATAATTCCGCCGATTTTTTGTGTATTGTGATTGACAATATGCCATTTTTATGTTAAAATTTATATAATATTAACATTTGTTTATGCCGAATTATGAAAGGACAGGTCGTTTATGGCTCAAAATTTTGATTTCTCAGATGTTATCAACGCGAAAATTCTTAAAGTTCACGCAATTATTGTTATTGCGGTGTGCACAATTTTCGGTGTTATCAACTTTATCTCCTCACAATTCCTCATCGGTGCTATTATAATTGTTGCCGGCGCTGCCGCTGGTATTATAGCATACTTTATGAAAAATAAGATGAGCATTGTAACCATAGGTACCATCCTTACTCAGATTCAGCTCCTTATTATAATAATTGCCTCCTCTGTAAAAGGTGAATTACATACAATGTTCCCTCTTATGCTGGCTTCAATGGCTTTTGCTGGTGTATATCTCTCCATACGTAACCTTTACATTCACTGGGTAATTATGGATATTGCTTCTATTCTTGGCTTTGCTATGAAAGATATATTCTACGGAAATGCAGATATGGGCATTCTTATAAAGGGTATTGTCGGTATCAATATCGGCGCATTCCTTATCCGCTATCTTGTCAATTTCTCTGTTAAACAGATTGTATCCGTCAAGGAAGCAGAAGCAAAAACCGCCAGTCTTCTTGAACAGGTTCGTGTCCAGATGGAAGAAAGTAACGTTCTCGCAGATAATCAGCGTCAGGTTGTTGAACAGATTGCCGGAATTTCTGCAGCAGTAAATAAGTATTCTGCTGATATGAAGGAAGTTGCTGCTAATATCAGTAGCTCCTCCGAAGAGCAGATGACTGAAATCGAACGTATCACAGAAGAAATTATCTCTGTTACAAACGAAAACAAGAACAGCATCATCGAAGCAGACAAGACCGCTCAGACTGCTGCAAGAAGCAGAACACTTCTCAGTGAGAGCCAGGCAGAAATGAACAACATGGTTGCCGCAATGGGCGAAATCGAATCCGCTTCCCAGAAAATTCAGGATGTTGTTAAGGCTATCGAGGATATTGCATTCCAGACAAATATCTTAGCTCTCAATGCTTCTGTCGAAGCCGCAAGAGCAGGCGAGCTTGGTAAGGGCTTTGCCGTTGTTGCTGATGAAGTAAGAAATCTCGCCAACAAGAGTGCGGAAGCTGTTCAGAATACAACCGTTCTTATTGATGAGTCTCTCGCCGCTGTTTCTAAGGGAAGAAGAATTGCTGATGCCGTGGCAGGTAAGATGGACGAAGTTATTGCTACCGCTGATCAGAGTGCACAGCATGCAAATAATATCAACTCCCTCACTCATAACCAGGCAGAATCCATTAATACCGTAAAGAATCACATTGATAATATCTCTCAAGTTATCTCTTACAGCACAGGAACCGCGAATGAAAGTATGCGTATTGCCGCTGAAGTTGCCGCAGACGCAGAAAAGATGGACAATATCGTCTGCACATACAGATAATTAAATAACAAAATAACGGCGGAATCCGAAAATGGAATCCGCCGTTAATCTTTTTAAATTAAGCTGTAACAATCTTACTTGCATCATGGAGGTTAAGATAATCAACCGCCCATTCACGCATTTTGTACTTTAATATCTTACCGGCCGCATTCATGGGGAAATTCTCAACGAATGCAACATATCTGGGTACCTTGTGCTTTGCAAGTCTTTCGAGAGCATACTGTTTCATTTCATCCTCGGTAGCTGTCTCGCCGGGTTTAAGCACGATACAAGCCATGATTTCTTCGCCGTATGCCTTATCGGGTACACCGATTACCTGTACATCCTTAACCTTGGGATGTGTGTAGAAGAATTCTTCGATTTCCTTGGGGTAGATGTTTTCGCCACCGCGGATAATCATATCCTTGATACGTCCTGTAATCTTATAATATCCGTCAGGAGTACGTCTTGCAAGGTCGCCTGAATGTAACCAGCCGTCGCTGTCAATTGCCGCTGCGGTAGCTTCGGGCATCTTGTAATAACCCTTCATGATGTTATAACCACGGGCACAGAATTCACCGTCTACGTTATCACCCAGATCTTCACCTGTTTCAGGGTCAACAATCTTTGTTTCAACACCAAACAGAGATGCGCCTACTGTATTTACACGCACTTCAATGCTGTCTGTTGTCTTGGACATTGTAGTAGCGGGACTTGCTTCTGTCTGGCCGTAAGTAATGCAGATTTCAGGCATATGCATCTTTTCGATAACTTCCTGCATTGTCTTGATAGGACAGGGTGAACCAGCCATAATACCTGTTCTCATATTTGAGAAATCAGTCTTGTCAAAATCCTCATGTCCCAGCATTGCAATAAACATTGTAGGAACACCGTGGAAACAAGTAATCTTTTCCTTGTTGATGCAAGCAAGACCCTTTCTGGGGGAGAATGCGGGGATAGGGCTCATTGTAACGCCGTGGGTAACACTTGCTGTCATGGCAAGCACCATACCGAAGCAATGGAACATAGGCACCTGAATCATCATTCTGTCATGTGTGGAAAGATCCATACAGTCGCCGATAGCCTTACCATTATTTACAACGTTGTAGTGAGTGAGCATTACACCCTTGGGGAAGCCTGTTGTTCCGGATGTGTACTGCATATTTACAACATCGTCCTTATCAATCTTGGAACGCATCTTTTCAACCTCAGCCATGGATACGGAATCAGCGAGGGCCATTGCTTCGTCCCATGTGAAGCAACCGTCCTGCTTGGAATCGGTTGTAATAATGTTCTTTAAGAAAGGAAGTCTTTCAGACTTTAATTCGCCGGGCTTTGTTGTAGAAAGCTCAGGGCAGAGCTCCTTCATAATTCCCACATAGTCGGAATCCTTGTAGCCGTCAACCATAACAAGAGTATGTGTATCAGACTGGTGTAAGAGGTATTCTGCCTCGTGGATTTTATAAGCTGTATTTACAGTTACAAGAACTGCACCGATATAGGTGCAAGCCCAGAAGGTAATGTACCATGCGGGAACGTTTGTTGCCCAGATAGCAACGTGGTCATCCTTCTTTACGCCCATTGCAATAAGTGCGCGCGCAAAACGGAGTACATCCTCGCGGAATTCGGGGTATGTTCTTGTATAGTCAAGTTCAGTATATCTGAAAGCGTACTGGTTGGGAAATTCTTCGCAGATTCTGTCCAGTACATCAGGGAAAGTTTCGTTAATGATAGTTTCCTTGGGCCAGGGGTAATAACCTGTTCCTCTGTTATCTATCTGAAGCTTGCTCTTCTTAGCCATGAGATAGGGCTTCATATAGCGTGCAAACTGAGGGAATACAATACCCGCTGCATATAAATCCTTGGACCATCTCTTTACCCATTCGAGAGAGATATATCCATCATAGCCTATCTTTTGAAGAGCGGAAAGCATTTCGTGTAAAGGCATATCGCCTTCACCCATAAGCTTATATGTGAGCTTTCCGTCAACAATCTGAGAGTCCTTTACGTGAATAAACTTGATGTAATTGCCTAAGTTCTCAACAGTTTCCTGGCCTGTTTCACCCATGTAACGATAGGGGTGGTGCATGTCCCAGAGAGCACCGACAGCGGAGCTGTTTACTGTATCTAAAAGCTTCTTCAAGCGCTTTGTATCAGAATAAACACCGTTTGTTTCAACGAGGAGAGTAACATTCTTACTTTCTGCAACCTCGGCTGCCTCTTTTAAAACCTCAGCAATATAGTTATCGTCAACCTCACCCTCGGGAGCAGGTGTCAGGTCAGCTAGGATACGGATATAAGGAGTATTTAGTTTTACGGCAAGTTCAGCGTGTGCGGTAATCTCAGCAAGATTTTCTTCACGCTTATCAGAGAATTTTAGACAACAACCTGTGGAAAGGCAGGGAACTTCAAGGTTAAGGCTTCTGAGCTTTTCAGCTGTTGCGTCAACCTTCTCTGCGGAAAAGGGCTTTGTCTTTACTACGTTTGTTTCTTCGCCGATACCTCTGATTTCGATGCCGTGGAATCCTAAGTCCTTAGCCATTGAATAGATATCAACCCATGAAAAATCAGGACATGCTAATGTGGAAAAACTGATTTTCATTATGATATAACCTCCTTATAATTGAAGCTTTCTGCTTCACCCGTAAAATTTACAGTATTTAATAATACCGCACGTTACATTATATCAAATACAAGCTAAAAAGTCAAGGGAAACCGCTTAACTTTGTAATGGTGCATAAAAGCTTTAAAGTGATAAAAGGGTGATTTTGTAAAGTATGTAAAAAGGGCGGTTTCAGACCGCCCTTTGCTTGCTTTATATGAATAATATCCAGAAAATCTTCCATAAAATATGAAAGCCTGCATGGGAAAGCATTGCGTACTGAATACCGTGCTTTGTGTAAAGATGACCGCAAATAAGTCCGGCAAGACTGTTGAGTGAGAAACAACGTACCAGAATAAGAGGCGTTATTCCCATTGTCATTGCGGTTGTAGGAAGATGACCAGCCGCAAATAAAAGCGCAACCACAATATTAACGCCAATCATAACTCCCTTGGGTGCAGATTGTTCCTTTTTGAAAAACAGCTTCCATATTATAAATATAAGCAGTGACATCAAAAACCATCTCATCATGATTTCTTCAAGAACACCGCCATAAGTAAGGCAGGAAACCATATATGCGATAGTAGGCTTTGCTTCATAGGATGAGGCAACCTCAGGTATAAGATTTGCAAACACACCATATTCAAGAGCAATAAAAATAATGCTGCCGATTACAGTTAAGACAACTGTGGGAATTAAACCCGATTTACTGATTTTAAAGCTTTTGAGAAGCCCTGTCTTTTCGGCAAGTATATAACCCAAAAATCCCATTAACATTATCTGCCCTGCTGTCTGAACGGCGGTAACAATATGCAGGATGATTATATCTGAAATGCCCGCCTGTGCCAGCATTTCAGAAACCATTGCAGGGTCATAGGTCTCTTCCAGGTAGATGCTTGTAAAAAATCCGCCGATTAAGGCTATTGGGATAAGTATAAGTGTGAAAATTAATGGTTTTTTGAATTTTTTAAGCATTTACTTCAACCCCCTCGTTATAAGTTTCTACGCAAAAACTCTTTTTGCTGCAATGGGGACAGGTAAGCCTTCTTGTGTTAGGTGTATGTGCTGCAAAGAATACTTCCTTGAAACTGGTTCTGAAAACCTTATGACATTCAGGGCAAATATAAGCAATTTTCTCATAATAATATTTTGAAATAATCACCGCAAAAATAATCATAAGAGCCAATGCTATAATAAAAGGTATCCAAATTCCCTGTAACATACCTAATATAAAGGTAGCTACCTCCATAATTTCCAGCGGAATACCCACAGCAATCATAATGATCCGTATTTTTGTAAGCTTTTTCTTATTTTCCATTACTCGCACTATGTCGCCTATGGATTCAACGGAGAAATGTTTAATATCTTTGAGATGAGCCTTTACGTCCCTTATTGTGAATAACTTTTCCTGGCGTTCTTTTATTTCCTGTGACAATGCCTGTTCCTGCTGTTCAATAAGAAGAGATATAACCTTATCAGGATTATCTTCCTTAAATAAAGTTGCAATATTGTCAATAGAAAAATCAAGACCTCTGAGAAAGCAGATAATTTTCATCTTTTGAAGATCTTCTTCGGAATAAAGACGTCTGCCTCCTTCGGTGAGTTCGCTTGGAATAAGCAGCCCTCTGGTATCATAATACTGAACTGTACGTACGGTTATACCACAAAGCTTTGCAATTTCTCCTGTTGTGTATTTGGACATAGTTCCGACCTCCTTTGACCCTATTATAAAGTATTACGCAGGGTCATAAGCAATAGGTTACGCAGGGGGATTTTCAATAAAATGCCGAATTTTTTATGAATTTAGAAATATTCTTCAATAATCTCCATGATTTGCTTGATTGTAGACTCGGCAGCTTCAATGCCATCTTTAACATCATCTATACCATCCTGCGAAGAGACAGCTACATCTCTGAAAGATATTAAAATACCGTTGCCTGTACCTGTTAATCGGGGAGTGCATACCTCATTAAACGGAGTTGAATTAATACTGATAAACGATTTATCGATAGTGCCATTAGCTTTATGGGTTTTGTAGTCAGTGTAAGTAATTCTAACGTTATAATAGTCGTTTTCCAAAACAAGACCTTGTGCGAAAGGGCTGGCACTGTCGAGCATGTTTTTTGTGATTTTTAATTTAACATTATACATATTTTACCTCTTATGAATAAAAAAGTAATTAATAAATTCAATTATAAAGTGTTATGCTGGGGCATAAGTTTAGGTTATATAAAAACATTTTACCATATTTCGTTTGGATAATATTTTTCGAGGAATTTTTTTGTTATGTTAAGCGAATCTTCAGCTTTAAATTTTTTTACATTGCATTTATAAGCATCACCGTTAAAAAAGTTACAAAATTCTAAATTCGAGCGAATCTCATGAACCTTTAATATACCCGATACAAAACCCATACCTGTTTCAAATGTTTGTGCATAAAATAAAAACTCACTTACATCATAAGATTCACCGTCATCATCATACAAAAGCCAATCAACACGCACAATAGGGATGCTTACAGCGTTCATTCTTCGTATAAGTTCAGACCAAATCGCATCATAATCTTCACAATCTTTATTGACACCTATAGAAATCAAATACATCATTTTCTCTTTGTTCTTCGTTATCATATTTAAGTTAAATAACATAATACTATTTCCTTTAAGCTTGTATAAGGGCTAAAACGATCAAGCAAATTAATAATCTTAATTTAGCGCTTTGCATTGTTCCTCTTATAAAATATATGAAAAAACAAAAACTCCTATAAAGTGTTATGCTGGGGCATAAGTTTAGGCTATATAAAAACATTTTACCATATTTCGCCTGGATTGTATTTTTCTACACAATGTTTTGCGGCTTTCAGCACATTCTCAGCATCATATTTTTTCATATCATTTTTGTAAGCATCTCCATTATAGAAATTACAAAAATCCAAATTGGTACGAAGTTCATGGTTCTCCATAACGCCAGCTATAAACCCCATCCCTGTTTCAAATGTCTGTGCATAAAACAAGTATTTGCTTAAATCACAAGGACGGTTTTCATCGTCATACAGAAGCCAGTCTACACGCACAATAGGGATGCTTACGGCGTTCATTCTTCGTATAAGTTCAGACCAAATCGCATCATAATCTTCACAATCTTTATTGACACCTATAGAAATCAAATACATCATTTTCTTTTTGTTCTTCGTTATCATATTTGAGTTAAATAACATAATACTATTTCCTTTCAGCTTGTATAAGGGCTAAAACGATCAAGCAAATTAATAATAATCTTAATTTAGCGTTTTGCATTTTTCCTCTTATTAAATATATGGAAAAAACAAAAACCCCGGCACTATTGCACCGAAGTTTTGATTTGGCAGGGGTGGTAGGAATCGAACCCACGTCAAAGGTTTTGGAGACCCCTATTCTGCCATTGAACCACACCCCTATTTAATTTGGTGCGCCAACAGGGACTCGAACCCCGGACCGACCGGTTATGAGCCGGTTGCTCTAACCAACTGAGCTATTGGCGCTTGTTTTCAAACGGTTGGTGACTCGTGGGGGAATCGAACCCCCGTCGCCGGCGTGAGAGGCCGGAGTCTTAACCGCTTGACCAACGAGCCGTAATACAGAAAAGAATAGGACTAGCCTATTCTTTTGCCGTATATTTTGGTACACCTTCAGGGACTCGAACCCAGGACCCACTGATTAAGAGTCAGTTGCTCTACCAACTGAGCTAAAGGTGCATATGTGTCGGCATCTATCTATCTTCCCGAGCCGTTACCAGCTAAGTATTGTTGACGCAAGTGAGCTTAACTACTGTGTTCGGAATGGGAACAGGTGGACCCTCACCGCCATCGACACCGACTATGGTTTGAGAGAGAACTCTCAAAATTGAATAACGAAACACGAATTGACAATAACCTGAATTTAGGTTTAAGCCCTCGACCGATTAGTACTCGCAAGCTAAATGTATCACTACACTTACACATTGAGCCTATCAACCTCGTAGTCTTCAAGGGGTCTTAACTTTAAAAAGTGGGATATCTTATCTTAAGGACGGCTTCACGCTTAGATGCTTTCAGCGTTTATCCGATCCGCACATAGCTGCCCAGCTGTGCCACTGGCGTGACAACTGGTGCACCAGAGGTGCGTCCATCCCGGTCCTCTCGTACTAGGGACAGCTCCTTGCAAATATCCTACGCCCACGACAGATAGGGACCGAACTGTCTCACGACGTTCTGAACCCAGCTCGCGTACCGCTTTAATTGGCGAACAGCCAAACCCTTGGGACCGAAT
>JAZNML010000052.1:0-78462 GCA_045579565.1 Ruminiclostridium sp. | reverse complement strand
CAGAAGAAGTTTGCGCATTTATCCGTGCACAGCTTGCAAAGCTTTACAGCGCAGAGGTTGCTGAGGCTATCACAATCCAGTACGGCGGTTCTATGAACGCTGCTAACGCTGCTGAACTCGTTTCCAAGAAGAACGTAGACGGTGGTCTTATCGGTGGTGCTTCCTTAAAGGCTGCTGATTTCACAACAATCATCAAGGCTGCTGAGGTTGGCTAAACCGCAATTGATTTGCATAAATACGGGCGGATATATATCCGCCCGTTAAGGATTTATAAATAAGGAGAAAACAAAATGGCAAAACCCGTATTATTAGTAGTAATGGACGGTATCGGTTTTTCCAAGACAGGTCTTGGCGACGCTGTTACCGAAGCAAATACTCCCACACTCGACTGGATGATGGAAAATTGCCCCATGACACGCCTCAAAGCACACGGCGGTGCAGTTGGTCTTCCTTCTGATGACGATATGGGCAACTCCGAAGTAGGTCACAACGCACTTGGCTGCGGACAGATTTACTCTCAGGGCGCTAAGCTTGTAAACGAATCTATCGAAAGCGGTAAGATGTATGATTCTTCCGCATGGCAGGAGCTTGCAAAGAATGCAAAGGACAAGAATTCTACAATGCACTTCATTGGTCTTCTTTCCGACGGTAACGTTCACTCCAACATCAGCCACCTTATCAGCATGGTTAAGCGCGCTAAGGCAGACGGTGTTTCTAAGGTAAGAGTTCATGCTCTTCTCGACGGTCGTGACGTTCCCCCTCTTACAGGCGGCCAGTATTTAAAGCAGCTTGAAGAAGTTTTCGCTGAGCTTAATGACGCTTCCTTTGACGGCAGAATCGCAAGCGGCGGCGGACGTATGAAGATCACAATGGATCGTTATCAGGCAGACTGGCCCATGGTTGAAGCAGGCTGGAAGACACACGTAAAGGGCGAAGGCAGACAGTTTGCTTCCGCTATTGAAGCATTTGATACATTAGTAGCTGAAACAGGTGTTACAAGCGACCAGGATTTACCTGCATTTGTAATTGCTGAAAACGGCGAACCTGTTGGTAAGATTGTTGACGGCGACAGCGTAATTCTCTTCAACTTCCGTGGCGACCGTGCTATTGAAATGTCTATGGCATTTGATATGGACGATTTCACAGCATTTGACAGAGGTGCAAAGCCTGATGTATGCTACGCAGGTATGCTCCAATACGACGGAGACTTAAAGCTCCCCGCAAGATATCTTGTAAATCCTCCCGAAATCACAAATACACTTTCCGAAGTATTTGTAAAGGCAGGAATGAAGCAGTACGCTATTTCCGAAACACAGAAGTACGGTCACGTAACATATTTCTGGAACGGTAACAAGAGCGGTAAGTTCAGCGAAGAGCTTGAAGAATATGTTGAAATTCCTTCCGATAATGTAAGCTTTGACCAGCGCCCCTGGATGAAGTCCGCAGAAATCGTTGATGCTCTTATTGAAACAATCAAGGGCGGTAAGTACGATTTCATCCGCTGCAACTTCCCCAACGGTGACATGGTAGGTCACACAGGAAGCATGGCTGCTACAATCATCGGTGTTGAATCCGTTGATATCGGTCTTGCTCGCTTAAAGGAAGTATGCGATGAGTACGGCGTAACAATGCTCATCACAGCTGACCACGGTAATGCAGATGAGATGCTTGAAAAGAATAAGAAGGGTGAGGTTAACGTAAGAACAGCCCACTCCTTAAACCCTGTTCCTTTCATCATCTATGACAAGGATGTAAAATACACCATCAAGGACGGCGAATACGGTCTTGCAAACGTAGCTCCTACTGTTGTAAAGATGTTCGGTCTTGAAGCTCCTGCTTGCTGGGAAGAATCCATGATATAACAGAAATCCCAACCCGAAAGGGTTGGGATTTTTTGTTAATATCTTCTTCCGTATCTTGCGTTAAGTTCGAGACGTGCCTGGTGCTTTTCGGTTTCTAAGAGGTTGATAGCCTCCTGGATATTGTTTGCCCGCATGTTCTGGATATAGGATGCAATCTGGGTAAATGAAAATGAATCACGGTATGCTGCGGGAAGCCAGTAAAGGACCGGGTCATTCTTATAAGTGGTAAGCTGAGCATTAAGCTTGTTGATTTCGTTTTCGCACTGTTTTGAACGCATAATTCTTGCAAGAATGGGCACCAGGATAGGAAGAATAAACATGGAAAATGCAATTAATCCGCTCATAGGCCCATAAGCGAAGAAGGGGATATTTGAGAGTACCATCATGAGAAGCCCGCCCAGAACGGCGCCGACAATGTAAAACAGGATAAAGCTTCCTACACCTCTTGCTTTACGGCGTTTATCACTGTACATAAGTATACCGTTTTCCAGAATTTCAATTTTCTTCATGATGTCGAAGCTTGCGTTGATATTTGCTATTAATTCGTCTTTTTCGTTCATTGCTATAATCCTCCTTTTTCAGACAATTATAGCATATAGTTAACTTAAAGTCAACTATATTTGTATTAAAATTCTAGATGCAGATATACAAAAGCGGATACGCATTACTGCGTATCCGCTGTTTTTGTTATTGAATTATAACTGGTCAGAACCGCCGAAATCAAATGTGTCAACAGATTCTGTATCCATGCTGTCTAAGGAGATGTCATCGAGGTCTTCTCCGTCGTCATCAGCCTCTTCGAAAGCAACATCATTGATTTCCATAGTAGAAATTATTTCTTCTGCCTGGTCTTCAATTGTGTCTGCTGCTTCCTCGATAGCATTTCCGATTTCCTCAGCCTTTTCGTTGAGTGCGTCGAGCTTTTCGGAAGCCTCATCGGTAGCCTCTGTAATTTCAGCCTTGTATTCTTCGATTGCCTCAGCAGCTTCTTCCTTAACTTCTTCGATTTCTTCGGCGGAAGGGATTTCGTCAATCACTTCTTCAACTACTTCTTCAACCTCAACTTCGATATCCTCAGCAGGAACATTCTCGTCATCTGCTTCGCTGATATCTTCCATATCGATGTCGATAACTTCTTCCTCTTCGCCGGGAGCTGTATTGATGGAAGTTACCATGTTTTTGAGGTTATCGATTTCGCTCTTTATGTTTTCCTTTGTCTCATTTGCAAAGTTAATTGTCTTTTCCTTGGCGTTATTGAAAAGTTCGCCTGTCTGCTCTTTCTTTTCAGCAACAAAAGCGGCAGTCTGTTCTTTCTTTTCAGCTACGAACGCAGCGGTCTTTTCCTTTTTATCAGCGGCGAATTCCTTAACCTCAGTCATGGTTGTTTCGCCCTTGGAAATCATGTCTGAATTGATGATTTCATCAATGCCTTCCTTGAACTTTTCTGTACCTGTCTTGATTGCGCCTACTGCGAAAAGGGAAGCACGCTGAAGCTTTTCCTTAGGAGAGGAGTGTGTTTCCTCAACAAAAAGCTCGGATTCGTCAAGCTCGCCGTTGGCAATTTTCTCAGCTCTGTCTGCTTCTTCGGCCTTTTTCTTGTCAAAAACCTTCTTACCTACGTAATAGCCGAGGCCAGCCAGCGCAGCAACGCTGATGATGGTGGATAACTTTCCCATAATAATCATTCCTTTCTGAAATGGTTGCCGATGTAAAATATACTAATACTATTATACAATATTTTTTAGATTTTGTAAAGAGATTTTGTCAATTTTTCTGCGGAAAAGCTTCCACATAATAAATGGGGAATCCCATTGAAGAAAATTTCGCTTCATATTCGGTAATAATATTCCCCTGGATTTTGCTGTTATGCAGGTCAAAGGTGATATTGCGCATTTTAAAGCCGTTATCACAGTAGCTGTTCAGCGAAAATTCAAAGAAGGGCGCATTATCGGTTTTCTGATAAATAACGCCATCGGGAGCAAGGATATTTCTGTAAATATCCAGAAAACGCTGATGTGTAAGACGGTGCTTTGCATAAGCGTTTTTGGGGAAGGGGCAGCTAAAATTCAGATAAATACACTGAACACTGCCTTTTTCGAATACCTTTTCAAGATATTCTGCCATGCCCATAAGGTATTTCAGGTTGGGAGTGCCTGAATCCCTGGTTCTTTCCATTGCGGTAACAAGCACGTTGATGTTCTGTTCAACGGCTATGTAGTTGATGTTGGGGTTGCGTTTGGCAATTTCCTCTGCGAACTGTCCCTTTCCACAGCCGATTTCCAGATGAATGGGGTTAGAGTTGCCGAAAACCTTCTCGGCTGTAATAATTTCAGGTATATTTTCGCCGCGCATTTCCGAAGCATAGTCTTGTAGCCAGCCTAAATTCACAGATTTACAGGCTTCAACTCTGCTTTCGAGATTGCGCTTTTTTCTCATTCTCATAGTTTGTTCTGTTCCTTTAATTCCAAGTATTTTTCAAATAACTGTACGGTAATGCTTCCGCCTCTGAGGTTATTCATAACCTCGTTTTCGGGGCACCATTTCGCTTCTGCAACCTCGCAGGAAAGCTTCATGTCTTTTTTCTTCGCTTTGCAGACAAAACCAAGCATAAGTTGGTCACGTTTCTCGTAAAAGACGCTCAGTGCGAAATGACAGCTTTCGGGAGTTATACCGATTTCTTCTTCAATTTCTCGCATTGCGGTATATTCGGCGGTTTCACCGGGCTTTATGGAACCTGAAACCAGAATATAGTGCTCAGTTTTCATATAGCTTTGCTTTATAAGAGCCGCTTCGCCGTATTCATTTACACACAGGCAGATAACGCAGGTGCTGAACATAGGGAAGAATGGGCGGTTGCACTTTTCACAGAAGGGTACGTCACCCTCATCACCGAGGGTTTTAGGTACAAGCTTTTCCGAACAGTCGGGGCAATAGGTAAATTTCATTTTTTAGTCCTTAAAAATCCACAGGCGGATAATATCCGCCCGTTGTGGAGAGTATCAGAATTTGTATTCGCAGAAATCGAAGGTTGCGAAATAGTCCTTGGGAGTTTCTGCACGGCGGATAAGCTGGAAGCTTCCGTCTTCTTTGAGCATAACCTCAGCACTTCTGAGTTTACCGTTGTAGTTATAGCCCATGGAGAAGCCGTGTGCACCTGTATCGTGAATAAAGAGAATGTCGCCCATATCGATTTTGGGGAGTTCTCTCTGTTTTGCGAACTTATCGCAGTTTTCACAAAGACCGCCTACTACGTCATATACGTGGTCAAGAGGCTCATTTTCCTTACCGAGAACGGTAATGTGGTGGTATGCGTCATAAATTGCAGGTCTCATAAGGTTTGCTGCACAAGC
Organism: Ruminiclostridium sp.; assembly: GCA_045579565.1. Lineage (GTDB taxonomy): Bacteria > Bacillota > Clostridia > Oscillospirales > Ruminococcaceae > Ruminiclostridium_E. The sequence continues at coordinate 73,250 of JAZNML010000052.1, read as the reverse complement.
GTCAACACCGATATATTCACGGTAGATGTGCTTTTCTCTGATAGCTGTTGTAACAAGTGCGCCATAGGGAGCAAGCATGAATCTGCCAAGCTCTGTATAGATAGCAACATTGCCCATACCTGCGGGAACAAGGATTTCCTCGTAAGCTTCCTTAACACGTCTGCCGATTTCAAGAATGTCGTTTGCGGGCTGACCGGGGCGGTAGGGGATACCAACACCGCCGGAAAGGTTGATAAAGCTGAGCTCAACGCCGGATTTTTCCTTTATTTCAACAGCAGCTCTGAACATGATAGCTGCTAAAACGGGATAATAGTCGTTTGTAAGAGTGTTACTTGCAAGGAAAGCATGCATACCGAAGCGCTTAGCACCCTTTTCCTTTAAAATGCGGTAGCCTTCGATAATCTGCTCGTGTGTAAAGCCGTACTTTGCGTCCTTGGGAGTGTCCATAACGTTACCTGTTTCGCTGGTCTTGAACTCTCCGCCGGGGTTGTAACGGCAGGAAATTGTCTCAGGAATACCTGTAAGCTTATCAAGAATTTCGATATGTGTAAAGTCATCAAGATTGATGATTGCGCCTAAGTCGTAAGCTAACTTGAAATCCTCATCGGGAGTTTCGTTTGAGCTGAACATAATGTCATGATTCTTACCGCCTACCTTATCGGAAAGCATAAGCTCTGTATAGGAGGAACAGTCAAAACCACAGCCCTCTTCCATAAGTGTCTTTAAAATGAAGGGGTTGGGAGTAGCCTTTACAGCGAAATATTCTCTGAATCCATTGTTCCAGGAGAAAGCTTCCTTTAATTTTCTTGCATTCTCACGGATGCCCTTTTCATCGTAGATGTGGAAGGGTGTGGGGATTTCCTTCTTGATTTCAAGTGCTTTTTCTTTTGTGATAAAAGGTGTTTTCATTGTTGTCTGTCCTTTCTTGTCTTTATTTATACGTTCATATATTTTGCAAGGAACTTAACGGAGAGGTCGATCCATGCCTTGCAGTTATCTCTGTAAAAATATTCGTTCCAGCCTGTAACCTTATCGCAGGTGGAAAGGCCGTGAGGACCTTCGTCCCACATGTGAAGCTCAACGGGAACGCCGTTGGAAACACAAGCCTTAGTCATTACAAGACTGTTGTGTGCGGGAACACAGTCGTCATTTGCGGTACACCAGAGAAAAATAGGGGGAGTCTTAGGTGTAACGCGGTTTTCGAGGGAAAGACGGGAGAGGTCGCTGTGGTCGGCGTCTTCACCCAAGAGCACATTGAAGGAGCCCTTATGGGGATTTGTGATACCGCTGATTACAGGATAGCAGAGGATAGCGGCATTTGGTCTTATATCCTCGGGTTCGCAGCCAAGAGCCTTTGTGATGTTGGAATCTGTCCACATTGTAGCGATACAGCCCGCAAGATGTCCGCCGGCACTTGCGCCCCAGACAGCTATCTTATCCTTGTCAACGCCGAATTCGTCAGCTCTCATTCTGATTTTGTAGAGAGCATAAGCGGCATTGATGAAAGCAGCGGGATATTTCTTGTTGCAGGTATAGTAAAGAACGAAAGCATTGTAGCCTTCTGCAAGATAACGCATAGCTACCGGCTCAGCTTCTCTTGCGGAGCAGAATTCATATCCGCCGCCGGGGAAAATGAGGATAGCGGGACGTTTCTGGCACCACGGGATATTATCCACGTCGTCAAGGAGATAAGCCTTCATGTAAACGGTTTTTTCGTTGTTGAGGTAGAATGTTTTGATGTTCATAGCCTTTTCCCTTTCGTTATTTATTGTTTACCTTATCCATAAATTTAACTGTATTGATTATAAAACGCTCGTGAAGCCCCTTTCCGATAAGGGTTTCGCCTTCATAAGCGCAGACCTCGAATACAAGGCGCTTTCTGTCAATTTCGGTAAGAGTGCTTTCGCAGTTGATTCTTGCACCGAGACCGCATGCGGCAAGGTGTGAGATTTCAAGCTTTGTTCCCACGGTTGCTTCATCTTCGGAAAGCTCAGCCGCAACAGAAAGCATAGCTGTTTTTTCCATGAGTGCAATCATAGCGGGAGTAGCGTAAACTGGGAGAGTACCGCTGCCCATTTCTGCGGCGGTTTTGTCATTTGTGACAATTTCGGACTGTTGTCCCTTGATACCTGTTTCGAGCATGATTTTATCTTTCCTTTCGGGGAATAATACATATATAAACAATTAAGTATATTATACTATATATCAAGTAAATTTTCAACAAATTTTGAAAATAATTTTAAAAATAGAAAGTTTTTTTCAAAAACCCCTTTTCTTTTTCGTGATTTTATTATATAATAATAAGGAATATAGTTTTAGTATCCCGAAAGGAAGATAAATCATGGATAAACTCAGAGTTCAGGTCAACGGCAGAGGATATTATCTCAGAACGGACAAGCCTGATGAAGTATTGGCATTTGCAAAGGTATTTGAAGAAAAGATTTTACATATTAAAACAAAAATGCCCAACGCTATTGAAGCGGAGACTACTGCACTTGCGGCGCTTCTTTTACTGGCGGATTCGCTGAAAAAGGAAAGAAGCGAAGAGGATGCTGCACTTTTTGAAGAGCTCAGCGGAAATATCGAGGTGCTTGAAGAAAGAAAGCAGACTCTTGAAAATGAAATTATCCTCCATAACGAGAAGGAAGCGGCACTTGAAGCGGAAATTGCTCGTATGCAGGCGGCATTCGATGTTGAGATTGCTGCCCTTAAAGCCGAAAATGACAGCCTTAAAGCAGGTCTTGAAGACGCTGAGGCACGCTGTGGTGATGTAAGCGGAAAGCTTGATGAAAGCGAAACAGCTGTTTCTGATGTTAAATCCGCACTTTCCTCCGCTAATAAGATTATCGCTCAGCTCAATACTGAAAAGCTTACTGAGGTTGCTGCAAACGAAGCCCTCAGAAATGAGCTTGATGCGGCTCGTGACCGCCTCGAAAATGCAAATAAGACTATTGCCGAGCTTAACGGCAAGCTTACAAACATGGAAATCAATTCCGAGGTTGCAGATATTCCCGCAGATGTAAAGAAGCTGAAAGCCGAGAAGGAAGAGCTTGAAATCGAGCTTGCTATTGCAAACGAAGAAATCGAGAACCTTAAAGCAAAAGCTCCCGTTACTGATGCGGCACTCAGCGAAAAGATTGCGGAATATGAAAAGAAGATCCGTTCTCTCGAAGGCCGTTCAGGTGAAATGGATAAGCTCAGAGGTATTTTAGCCGAAACTGAACAGTCTGTACGCCAGAAGTGTGAAGAAAAGGAAAACGAAAACCAGAAGCTTCGCAATATTCTTAAAAACTACGAAAACTCCTATGGAATCACCCTTGCAAAGAAGGAAAATGAAATCAATCTGCTTCAGATGGAATTAGAGCAGCTCAGAGAAAGACTCAATGTTCCTGAAACAGAAAAGATCGGCGGTTCCTACGTTCAGACAACTTTTGACGCATGATTGAAATATTAGCTCCATTAGGCGGCGGGGATTGTCTCCCCGCCGCCCTTAATACAGGTGCAGATGCGGTTTACCTGGGTGTAACCGCTTTTTCTGCGCGTAAAAACGCAAAGAACTTTACTTTTGAACAGCTTGACGAGGTTTTGTATCAGTGCCGTCTTTCAGGGGTAAAGGTCTATGTTGCAATGAATACGCTCATATTTGATAATGAGATGGATGAAGCGGTTAAAACCGCAGGAATCCTTTACGAAAAGGGAATAGACGCCCTTATTGTTCAGGATATGGGTTTTGTGCGCAGACTGAAAAGGGAATTGCCCGGCCTTACTCTGCACGCTTCCACTCAGATGACCATAACCTCTGCTTCGGGTGCTGAATTTGCTCGTAAACAGGGGTTTAAACGAGTTGTACTTGCCCGTGAGATGTCGTTTAAGGAAATCGAGCAGGTTGTAAAAAACGTGGATATTGAAACAGAGGTTTTTGTCCATGGTGCTTTATGTGTTTGTGTAAGCGGTCAATGTCTTATGAGTGCAATGTACGGTGGCAGAAGTGGTAACAGAGGTATGTGTGCACAGCCCTGCCGTCTTGATTTCACCTGCGGTAAACGTCATAATGTGCTTTCTCTGAAAGACCTGTCCATAGTGGAGCATCTTCGTGAGCTGGACCGCATAGGTGTTACCTCTGCGAAAATCGAAGGACGTATGAAACGCCCTGAGTATGTTGCGGCGGCGGTCAATGCCTGCCGTGAGGCATTGAGCGGCAAAGCTCCCGACCTTGAACAGCTTGGTTCGGTTTTCTCACGCAGCGGATTTACGGAATCCTACTTTGACGGTAGTATGAGAGATATGCAGGGAATACGCACAAAGGACAATGTTGAAGCCTCGTCATCGGTATTAAAGGATATCAGAAGGTTGTATGACAAACCTTATAAACGTCACAAGGTGGATATTTCTCTTGAAATCCGAAGGGATAAGCCTGTTACCGCCATGGTGGAATGTGCCGGCTTTAAATTTGATTACGACAGCGGAGCTGTTCCTGAAATTGCCCTTAATAAGCCCTTGACGGCGGAAGATGTATGTTTGCGCATGTCAAAAATGGGCGGTACTGTCTTTGAAGAAGGGAATATCGCCTGCTCCATTGATGGCGGGCTTATTGTTTCCGCTTCGGAAATAAACCGCATGAGGCGGGAAATTTTAGATAAAATAACAGAAAAACTAACAAAGAAGGAAGTTAATTAATGATAACGGATATGACCGTCGGCAAGCCCTCTCGGGTCTTGTGGAAATTCTGTCTGCCGCTGCTAATAAGCGTTGCATTTCAGCAATTCTACAACATTGCCGACAGCATAATTGCGGGGAATTTCATTCCTGACGGGGAAAGCGCAATTGCCGCCATAGGTGCCAGCTATCCTGTCACTATGCTTTTTATGGCATTTGCGGTAGGTTACAACTCAGGCTGTTCGGTAATCTGCTCCAACCTGTTCGGAAGCCATAAATTCAGCCGTCTGCGTACAGCCATATGGACATCGGTTATTTCCTCGGCGGTGCTAAGTTTGATTCTTATGTTAATCGGCGCTGTTTTTTCAACGGATATAGCGCAGGCGCTCAACACTCCCGCAGAGATTTTTAATGACGCATGTGTTTATCTTGATATTTATGTATACGGCGTACCGTTTTTGTTCCTGTATAATGTCTGCACAGGCATATTTTCTGCTCTGGGCGATTCAAAAACACCTCTTTACTTTCTTATAGGCTCCTCTGTGGGCAATATCATTCTTGATATTGTAATGATTGAGGCTTTCGGAATGGGTGTTGACGGTGTTGCCTGGGCAACCTTCATTGCGCAGGGCTGTGCGGCGGTGCTTGCATTTGTAACACTGATTATCCGTATAAGAAGGCTTGAAACGGATGATGAAAAGGTAAGCTTTTTCTCATGGGAGCTTTTGAAGAAAATATCTGCAATTTCTATCCCCTCTATTTTACAGCAGAGCTTTGTTTCTGTGGGTAATCTTTTCATTCAGGGAATTGTCAACGGGTATAATTCCCCTGCGGTAATTGCGGGATATTCCTCTGCAATAAAGCTCAATACGTTTATGGTAACCTGCGTTTCCACCATGTCAAACGGAATGGCGAGCTTTACCGCTCAGAATGTGGGCGCAGGAAAAAGCGACCGTATTTCAAAGGGATTCTTGACTTCGCTGATAATGTCCGCTTGTATTGCTCTCCCTGTAACAGCAATATATCTGATTTTCGGTGAAAATCTTATCTATATGTTTATGAAGGAGCCTGATGCACAGGCGGTTGCGGTAGGCTGCGGCTTTTTAAACATTGTAGCACCCTTCTATTTTTCCGTAACAGCCAAGCTTAATTGTGATGCGGTGCTCAAAGGCGCAGGTGCGGTAAAATATTTTGTGATAACCACCTTCACAGACCTGATTATAAGGGTTGTGCTGGCGTATTTGTTTGCAGATACTCTGGGAGCCGAAGGGTTATGGTGGTGCTGGCCTGTGGGCTGGGTTGTATCAGCAGTGCTTTCCGTAGTTTTCTACATGAGAGGTCACTGGAAAAAGCATTTGAACGGAATATAACAGAACGGCGAAAATCCTGTTATCAGGATTTTCTCCGTAAATTATACGCACCCGTAGTAAAAGATGTCTCCGTTAATCAGCGTGGACAAGCTCATTTCGTTTGAAATAAAGGGAAATGCACCAGAGAGCTGAGAGTGCAACAAGAATGTAAACAATCCTGCTTAAAACGCTCAGCGGTCCGAAAAGCCATGCAACCAGGTCGAAATCAAATAAGCCTACAAGACCCCAGTTGATACCGCCGATCAAGAGAATAAATAATGCAATTTTGTCAATCATCTGTTTTCATTCCTTTCCGAAAGCAATGCTTTCAATTTTATTATATCCTGGTATGCCGGCGGTATTCCTCAACGAAATGAATAATTTTTGAAATTTCTGTTGAAAATAAATATTAAAAAAGTACAAAAGATAAATTTTTTAAAAAAATCTATTGACTTTTGTCCTTAAATGTAGTATACTCTAATAGTCGTCAGCGAGGGAAACCTTGATAGAGGACATGGGAGTTTAGCTCAGCTGGGAGAGCATCTGCCTTACAAGCAGAGGGTCACAGGTTCGAGCCCTGTAACTCCCACCAAATTGGCCCGGTAGTTCAGCTGGTTAGAACGCTAGCCTGTCACGCTAGAGGTCGTGGGTTCGAGCCCCATCCGGGTCGCCAATTTGATGCCTCTGTAGCTCAGTCGGTAGAGCAGAGGACTGAAAATCCTCGTGTCGTTGGTTCGATTCCGACCGGAGGCACCAATAATGCGGATTTAGCTCATCTGGTAGAGCGCCACCTTGCCAAGGTGGAGGTAGCGAGTTCGAGCCTCGTAATCCGCTCCATAAAGCCGTACACATAGTGTACGGCTTTTTTATTTTTGTATGCAGAAGGAAGAAATTACCTTTAATTTTGTTAATCTGCACTAATATCTGCTCATAAATTTAACATGAATTACAAAATTATGGATTTGAGGTTGTTTTAATTTTTTATTTGTGCTACAATATAACTCGAAGTAGTTATTTTGGATATAAGATATAATCGTTTTCATATATCCGTCGAGGAAGGTACCATTTATGTTAAAAAGATTTCTGAATGCTGTGGCGCGTCCTGTGACAGCTTTATTTTTGTCTGCTGTTATGGTTTTAGGTTCTGCTCAGTTTTTTTCTGTAAACGCTTCCGCTGAGGATGCGAATATGCTTTGCAAGGTTGTTTATTCCACAAAATATACATATCTCACCATTACTCCCAGTGCGGAAGGTAACCGTATCTACTATTCGGTTGACGGTTCTGCTCCGGATATGGATTCGAGACTCTATAAAGCACGTCTGCGTGCTTCCGGAAAGGTTACTGTCCGTATCGTTGAATACGATGCAAAGGGTAACGAAGTTGACCGTAAGAAGATTACCCTAAAAAGAAAGTGCGTTAAACCTGAAATTTCAACCAAAGAGATTGACGGCGGAGTAGAGGTTACTCTTACATCGGGTACGAATGATGCGGTAATTTATTACACCACAAACGGAAAAAAGCCTACTACATCTTCTAAGGTTTATGAAGGTCCCTTTGTTGTTGAAGAAGGCGCAACCATACGTGCGGTTGCAAAGAAAACCGACTGGCTTTACAGCTCTTATCTGAGAGAATCTGCTGTTCTTAACGAGTCATTTACAGTCGAAACTGTATCCGACAGCTCGGTTATGAGCGAAGCAGCAAAGATAACCAATAGTAATGTAGTTCTCAGAGTTCTTGAAGCTACAAATGAATTCCGTAAGGAAAACGGACTTTCAGAGCTTAAACTTGATGCCACACTCTGTAAGGCGGCAAATATCCGCGCAGATGAGTTATTGGCAAGTGATTACTCAATAATACATACCCGTCCTGATGGCAGCAACTGGGGAACAGTGCTTAAAGAGGTATCATATGATTATGCTCACGCAGCGGAAAATATAGGCTTTACAGTGGGAGAGCTCAATACCGCTAACACCATAGTTCAGATGTGGATTGATTCAAAAACCCACAGAGAAAATATCCTTGATGATGTAAACGACGAAATCGGAATTGCATATACCAGAAACGGAGATAAGGTGTACTGGGTTCAGTTATTCGGTAAAGAAAGATAAATACAAACCGCCTTTTGTGTCAGAATAAGAGGCGGTTTTTTGTGGATTGTTACAAAAATAGACAAAACTCTTCATTTTTCAGGATTTTATCCGATATAACGAATAGTGTTGTTATACTGTAAATTTTCAATGAAAGGCCGGTAGTTACAATGGCATTTGAATCTTTGGCTGGCGAAAGAATTTATGTAAGCCAGAGCGCACAGACATTTCTTGTGGGAGATTATTTCTCTGTCTATGAGATGGAGGATGAAATCCCTATGATATATGAGTGGTCGGATGTAAAGGGATATTCTGAGCTTCAGAATGGTGTTACTATTTCCACAGGTGACGGTGAATCTTATTTTATTCCCCGCAGCTGCTTTGCGGATAATCTTCAACTTATCCGTTTCAGAGCAATTGCCGAGGGGCAGCTGAAAAGTACAAATTGCAAACTTAATCAGCGCATACTTCCGCCAAAATACAATTTCTGCTCCGTAGATCCACCTGAACAATCCTTTTCAGCAACCTGCCGTTACAATGAAAAGGACATTAATTCGGGAAGTGTTGCAAATATGCACAGCCGTACGGGAAAATATGTAGTTGCAATAGGTCTGCTGGTGTTTGCGGCGGTATTTATTCTGCTTGCGTATTTCAGAGGCGATGTTGCGGCAAACTGGTTCTATTACCTGCCCATTTCACTTTTCAGCGGTGTTGGTGTTGCCGTGGCGGTTTATCTCATAAGCGGTGTAATTGCACGTTTTCGCTTTGCGGATTTTGTAAAGCACGATGTATCAGCCCTGGAAGAAATAGCAATTGTAATCGCTCATGCGGGCTTTGCGGCTGTTGAACAGACGGTTTATACAGGTATGGAGCTTATTCCCTGGACAAATGCCGACCATTATTTTGAGACTAAGACAACAATTGTCATAACCTGCAAGGATAAGTCAATCTGCTGGATTCCCAAAAGGGTGTTCCCGAAAAATGTCCAGAATGATATATCTTCTTTTATAGCCAGTCGTGTTCAGGCTAAATAAAAAACGGAGGCAAACTGAACTTGAAACCTACAATTACAATAGAATCCTCACGTAATATACTGGGTGAATACCTGCTTGTAAATGTTGTGAACGGAAAGGGTATTATCGGCATCTGTGATACCACAAGAACCCCCGGAAGTATCCGCCGCAGCTTTTATGTGGGAAGCGAAAGCCTTATCAGTATAATAAGCCCTGATGATGAGACATCAAACCGCCAGATATGGCAGAATTCGTCTATCGATAAATGTAAGAACGTGTTAGGAACAAAGCTTAAACATGTTGTTGATGAGTATTTCTACGAGGGCGCCCCTCTCGCAAAGGCGATTCAGCCTGTACTTGAAATGCTTACAGACGGACTTTATGTGGTGCATACAGGACCTGTTTATCCGACAGACGGTGCGGGTAATTTCTTCTGGAACGCCTATCTTGTACGTCATGAGCTTAACGGCTCAGCGCCACTTATTCCCGCAGTGGGCAAGCATAAGGTGTTTTCGCCTTCTTTCCTGGTTCCCACGCAGAGCTTTTCCATGTATAGTGAAAAGAATATCTCAATTGCGGCTTCAAGAGTAAAGAAGGGCAGAAGAATAGGCGGTCTTGCATACCATTTAACAGGTATGTTCTCGGCATTACTCAGCGGTCATGCGAATGCCTGCGCCTGCCTTGCACGAGGCGAGGATTTCCCTTGCATAACCATTGAGCCTGTAAATGATGTTTTATATCTTCACGATGAAATTACGGATAAGGACAGAATCCTTGCATTATCCGCACCTTATGCGAAGCTTCCTCTTGAAGCAATTTCCAGAAGTGTGGTAGAAAACTTCCTGCTTAACCGCCGCGTGTCTGTTCCTGAGTTTTATACCGCAATTCGTTCAAAAGCAGATAAATCAATTACCTTAAAGGGCGGTAACAAGGGTATTTCTTCCATTATTGCGGAGAATATGGAGAAGCTGCCTGATGCGGAAATGCTTGCATCTACGTTCGCTATAACCGAGCTTACTGATGAGCAGATTCAGTTCCTTCTTGCAGGAGAGACCAAGTTCAATGACCAGGTCATTATCTCTACCAACTATTATGAAAGTATCGTCTATGCCTGCAATTACCTGCAATACAAGGACAAGAGCAGATTTATAGAATTTACGACTACTATTCTGAATACGCCGTCCCTTGCGGCAACCTACCGTTATGTAGCTGAACGTCTCAGATTTGAAATGGATGCAAAGATAAATGAGTTATTTAAGGGTATTATAGATTCTGAGGATCCTGTTTATATTCCTATTAAGGAAATTGCACAGCAATATCTTATCCGTTATCACGAGCATATGGAAAAGAGCGTAAATCAGTTTATAGGCGGTGAGCCGGAGCTTATAATTGAGGCTGAGCCGCAGGCAGAAAAGACTCCCAGGAAAAAGGCGAATGAATCAGTGGAGGCCCTTGCAAGACTCAGAGAAGGTAACGGACAGAGCAATGCCCAGGGTGACGAAAAGGAATATTCGTCTCTGGAACTTGCGAAAAAAGTTGCATCAGCTCCCAAACCGAAACACAAGGAAGGTTAAAAAAATATCGGATATGCAATTGCATATCCGATATTTTTATTATACAGGCATAACCTTATTTGTCTTGTCTGCGTGAACGTTGTCGATACCGTTGTTCTTGTCGCGGCGCTTTTCAAAGAACTTTTCAGCAACCTGACCGAACATTGCGTAGCTTAAAACGTCTTCTTCCTGTTCTGTCCACTTAGCTGCATCAGCTTTAAGCTTATCAAGTTCAGGAGCAATAAGGTCTGCGGGACGACATTCGATAGGAGCTTCGTCACCGAGAATTTTCTTGCGGAATTCGGGATTGATAGGAGCGGGAGTCTTACCGTATTCGCCCTTTACAAGACCCTTGAATTCCTTTGTAACTGTCTTATAGCGTTCGCCTAAGATTACGTTGAATACAGCCTGTGTACCAACAATCTGGGATGTAGGAGTAACGAGAGGCGGGAAACCTGCGTCTTCACGTACTCTGGGAACTTCTTTGAGCACTTCTTCAAACTGGTCGGACTTACCTGCCTGTTTGAGCTGGGAGAGGAGGTTGCTGAGCATACCGCCGGGAACCTGGTAGATGAGTGCGTTTGCGTCAACGGCAAGCATCTTGGGGTCGAGGAGGCCGCTGTCAATGTACTTCTTTCTGAGACCCATGAAGTAGTCACGGATTTCTGTAAGGAGCTTTAAGTCGAGACCTGTATCATATTCTGTACCTTCGAGGGCAGCAACCATAGACTCTGTGGGAGCGTGGGATGTGCCGAGAGCGAGAGGAGACATAGCTGTGTCGATGATATCAACGCCTGCTTCGATACCCTTTAATAAGCACATAGAAGCGAGACCGGATGTATAGTGTGTGTGAAGCTGAATCGGAATCTTTACGTTTGCTTTGAGAGCCTTAACCAGCTTTTCTGTTTCGTAAGGAGTAAGGAGAGCGGCCATATCCTTGATACAGATGGAATCTGCGCCGGCAGCTTCAATCTTCTTTGCGTAATCAACATAGTAGTCGGTTGTAAAGATATCACCTAATGTATAGGAAATAGCAATCTGAGTATGTGCGCCTTCCTTCTTTGCAGCCTTAACAGCTGTTTCAAGGTTTCTGATATCGTTGAGAGCGTCGAAGATACGGATAATGTCGATACCGTTAGCAACAGACTTCTGAACGAAATATTCGAGAACGTCATCTGCGTAGTGGCGGTAACCAAGCATGTTCTGACCGCGGAAAAGCATCTGGAGTTTAGTGTTGGGCATTTCCTTCTTGATAGTTCTGAGTCTTTCCCAGGGATCTTCGTTTAAGAAACGTAAGCAGGAGTCAAAAGTAGCACCGCCCCAGCATTCTACTGAGTGGAAGCCGACCTTGTCCATTGTGCTTAAAATAGGACGCATTTCGTCCATTGTCATACGTGTAGCAATCAGAGACTGATGTGCGTCACGGAGAACAGTTTCGGTAACTTTAACCTGTGCCATTTTATTTATCCTTTCAGTTTATTATGCGTTGATTGTAGCGATGAGTGTACCTGTGTTTACGCTGTCGCCCTTGTTAACGTTGATGGAAGCGATTGTACCGTCGCAGGTAGCGGGGATTTCATTTTCCATCTTCATAGCTTCGATAACAACGATAGGTGTACCGTTTGTAACCTTATCGCCAACCTTTAACTTAACGTCCATAACTGTGCCGGGCATGGGAGCTTCAATCTTAACACCACCCTGTGCACCTGCGGGAGCTGCCTTGGGAGCTGCTACCTTCTTGGGAGCGGGAGCTGCTGCGGCTACGGGAGCTGCGGAAGCGTCTGCTTCTTCTACTGTTACATCATATGCTGTACCGTTTACTGTGATATTGTATCTTTTCATTGTCTTAAATCCTTTCTATTAATAAACGAAATTAATGTGCTTTCTCTTAGGTGTACCTGCTCTTTTGCTGTCTAACATACAAACAGCTTCGCCGATAGCGTCACGTAAATTTTCGGTTTCAACAACCATATCAACCTGACCCTGTCCTGCAAGAGTGAAGGGAGAAGCTTCATTTGCTTCATAGTCGGCAACAAGCTGAGCTTCGTTTGTACCGTTGAGCTCGTCGCCCTTTAAGAAGATAACTGCTGCCTTGGGAGAGGTTACGCTGATTGCTGCGGATTCGTCAGCAATAACTATATCACTTGCAGGAGCAAATGCGCAGTAGGCACTACCGTAAGCCTTACCTGTGATAGCTGTTACCTTAGCTGTTGTGGCACTCATATAAACCTGTGCGAGCTTAGCTGCATCTCTTATGCTGCCTGCAAGCTCTGCGGCAACACCACCGTCAAAGCCTTCGCTGTCAAGAATTGTAACAACGGGGATAGAGAATGCATCGCAGAAGGAAACGAAACGGGCAATCTTCGCGCTGTCATTGGCAGTGATTTTACCCTGAACAGTTATAAAGCCTGTTACGATACCCTGAATTTCGCCTAAGGCTACAACAGAGCAGCTTCCGAAATCCTTATAAAGCTCAAATAAAATACGGTCATTTGCGATAGCCTTAATCATATCCATGCCTTTAAGGGAAGTTGTGATTTCATCGATGCTTGCATCAGAGGGGTCACAAAAACCCTTTTCAAGATTGTTGGTGGGGAGGAGACGGATTAAATCTCTAATTTTGTTTATTGCTTCATCTTCGTCCTTTTCAACGATAGCGGCTACACCGGACTTAGCGGCATTAGCTGCTGAGCCTGCACCTTCCATATTGCCGTCTTCTGCAACGAAGGGAGCGGTCATAAAGAATTCAGATTTTTCTGTCATTACAACAAAATCAGCCATGCATGCTGTCATAGCAGCGGCACCGCCGCATACACCTGCAACAAAGGAAATCTGAGGAACAACGCCGGAAAGCTTTGCAGCTGCGTTAGCCATATCGGCATAAGCCTTTAATGTATTTGCGCCTTCTGCGATGTTACCGCCCTTGCTGTCGTAAATGGCGATAACGGGTGCACCGTTCTTTACAGCTAAATCATATAATTTTTTAATTTTGGTAGCAGCGGCCTTGCTCATTGCACCGCCCTTAACAGTAACATCCTGTGAAAAAGCGTAAACATCAACGCCCGCAATTGTTCCGCAGGCTGTAATTACTCCTGCTGTATCGCCGTCGGGCGAAACAAACTTATTGATTTCAACAAAGGGTTCCTCCTCATCAAAACTTTCGTCAAAGAGTTTGAGAAGTCTTTGTCTTGCCTTGCTGTCTGTGAGCGCCTGCTCCATCTCAGCCAATGATTTTTTTGCCACTTGAGAATCCTCCAGTCGTTTATTTTTGTAATGGGATTCACATAAAACCCCATGATAATTTACCATATTATATTATACAATAAAAAGACGCAAAAAACAAGTCTTTTGCGTCTTTTTTTTAAAAATATTAGGTAAATCTTTACTGTTCGCCTATATTCTCGTAATTTCCGAGGAAGCGGTAGTATTTCATTTCATCTTCCAGGTTATTCAGAAGCTTTACAACGCCTTCGTTTCTGATGCTTCCGATAAAATCAAGGTAGAATATAAAATCAAATGCATCATCCTTCATATCCGCAAATCCGCTGGGCATGGGCTTACTTTCGATTCTTGAAAGGTTAAGTCCGCAGTAGGAGAAGCGGGTTAAAAGTCTGTAAAGACTGCCGGGAGTGTGGGGGAGTGTGAGGGAAAGTGAAATCACATTTGCGTTTTCGGATACTTCAAGCCGTTTGGAAATCAGGATAAAGCGTGTGTAATTGTCCTTTATATCAGAAATGTTATCTGCTATAATTTCAAGACCGTTCATTTCCGCACAGAAGGAGGAGCAGATAGCTGCGCAGTCTGTTTCATCGGTTTTAGCTACAATCTGCGCACCCTTTGCGGTGGTGCTTGCTTCAATTGAATTAAGGCCGTGCTCGTTTATAAACTCGCTGCACTGTCTGATAGCCATTTCGTGAGAAAAGACATTTTTTACATCAGAAAGCTTTGTGCCCTTCTTAGCCGCAAGAACATGGGAAATATGAACATCAAGGGTTTTGCAGATATAGAAATTGTATTTACCCATAAGGTCATAGGTTGCCGTAACGTCGCCTGCGGTGGAGTTTACAAGTGGAAGCACACCGTAGTCAACCTCGCCCTTTTCAACCAGCTCGAAAACATCTTCAAAATGCTTGACATAGGTTACGTCGCATTTTCCGTCAAAGAATTTGTCGCATGCAACAGCCGAATAGCTGCCCTTTGTGACGGTGGCGGCAATAGGCCTGCCGCTCATTGGCTTGTGGGTATGAAAATCGCGCTTTTCGGTAAGAAGGTGGTGCTGTCTGCATTTTGACAGGTCCATAATGGTGGTGAAGGTAATTTCGGCAGTGCTTTTCATTTCGTCACATACAGCGTCTTTTATTCTGTCAAGAATGAATTGCTCGCGCCCCTGCTGCATTACCTGCATGTTGTGTTCTTTCTTGTATTTTGCAACATCAACGGCAAGCTGTGAGCGTTGTTCAAGAAGCTTTACAATCTGGTCGTCAATAGCGTCTATATCCTTACGGATTTCGTTTAAATCCATGGGTTTCTTTGCTGTCCTTTCAATTATTCTTCTGTCTCTGTATTTTCTTCGGGAGCTTCGGTTTCTTCGGGAGCCTCAGTGGTAACCTCAGGCTTAACCGCATAGTAAACCTTTATGGTTCCTTCTTCTGAAAGCTGGATTTTATCTCCGACTTCCTTATCACAGCGTACAACGTAGCCGGATTTGAATTCGGTAGTTTCCTCGGGTTCAATCTCATACTTGATATTAAGCTCGTCAAGTTCCTTTGTGTAGTCTTTAAGCTTCTTTCCTACATAGTCGGGAAGCTCAACGAATTCAGGCCCCTTACTTACTTTCAGGGTAACTATCGTACCGTCGGTAACTTCGGTACCTTCGGGTATATCCTGGTCAAATACAATACCCTCGGCGTAAACATCGCTGTACTCATAAACAGCCTCAAATACAAGCTGAGGATAGCGGGATTCAAGGGTGTTGAAGAAACGGTCCACGAAATCGGGAAGAAGAATCTTCTCAACATTATCCACAGGCTCTTCGGTAGTGGTTGTGCGGGGAGGAGCTGTGGTAACAACGGGAGTTGTCTGAGTTGTTGTAGTGGTAACGGTGGTAGTCACCGCAGGATTTGTAAGCTGATGAGTCTGGTCGGAGAAATAAATGATTGCGATAATGAACGCAATAACAATAAGCAGGAAGAATGAGAAGCCGACAATTGTACCGACATTTGATTTTTCCTTATTCTTCTTGGATTTTTTCTTCGGCTTTTGTGCGGGCTTACGCTGGGGAGCCTTTTTCTCCTGTCTTGCAGGAGAAGGGATATTCTGAACGGCAACCGCAGGTCTTACAGGACCGTCGGATTCGTCATTGGTCTTAGGTTGTTCAAAAAGCTTTGAAACAAGCAGATTCATGTTATGGATACGGGCACCGCTGTCAAGGATAAGCCCTGCCATAACAGCACGTGATACGTTATGGGGAACATTGTGGTTCACAAGAAAGGGTTCAGCCAGTGTATCATCTCGGAGTCTTTCGTTTGCAGGCTGGGGCTGGGTGCCTGTAAGTACACGGTAAAGCATTGCGCAAACGCCGTATATATCAGTCCAGGGTCCCTGTCTTTCTGCAACAGAATACTGTTCGGGAGCGGCGTAGCCGTGAAGAAGCTCACAGTTTAAGCTCTGGTCAACTGTCCTGCTTGCAGAGATGCCGAAAGCGGTAAGCTTTATTTTTCCTCTTTCGTCAATGTATATGGAGTCGGGGCTTAAACCTCTGTGAACGATAGTTGCGCTGTGGAGGAGGTTAAGAGCAGTGAACAGGGGCGGGAAGATTTCCTTCGCCTTGTCCCACACCATTACGCCCTCAGTCTTTTCAAGGTACTGAGAAAGAGTAACGCCTTTAAGATGCTCCATAACAACATAGCCTGTGTTATTTTCGGAGAATATGCCGTAAATCTTCTGAATTGCATCTGTTTCAATGCTGTTCATGAGGGTTTTGTAAAGGTCTGCATATTCTGAAAGATAAGACTTATAAAGAGGGAGAGCATCAGGATTTACAGTAATCTGTCTTTCGTTCTTCTTTCTTGTGCAGAGAAGGTCGGGCATGTATTCCTTTATTTCCACAACCATGTTTTTTTCGGTATCGTACGCAATATAAACAGCCCCTTCACCGTTGTGGGAGAGGAGTCTGCCGACTATATATCTGTTCATGAGAACTGTACGGGGAGCAAGATATGAGGAAAGATATGCGGTATTGTCAATATAACCGCACACTTCACAAGGACCGCTGTATTCCTTACGGCTCATGCAACCCATACATAAATTCAGTTTGTTTTCCATATTTATATCAATCCTTTTCATTGGATAAATCACACATAGTTTATTTTACACGCTATTTTGTCTGCTGTCAATGGTATGTATGCACAAACCTTGACTTTATTCGGCAGAAATGGTACAATAAATTTACAAAATTCATTGTAAGGAGTGGCTTTTATGCTGTTCGGAAAGAAGAAAAAGCAAGACGGAATGCCCGTTGATATGCTTATGAAATTCGATAAAACGCCTATAAAGTATGTTACAGAACGTGACAGTGAAACCTTCCGCGAAAAGAAGCTGGGTGACAACGGAGCGCTGAACGTAATGAACGGCGAGTTTGTTATTGTCTGCGGCGGAATAAACGTCATGCGCTGTGAACTAACAAAGGTGAAGGTTGCGGAGCTTATGAACCTTTCGGGAATGACCGTAAAGGGCTATGACCTTGACGAACAGCGAGAAAAGAGTGTAATTGCCTATTACAGCGACGGGTACGTAAGCGTTTCAAGAGCAAAACAGCGTTGATTTGCTATTATTATACCACCCGTAACCCCCGAAAGCAATTACAAAGTGGTTACAAATTATTACAATCTGGTTACAGAAAACGGAGATAAAATGGAATTCGAGGATAAAATACACGATGTCGATTCATCGAGGGATGTCTGGGAAAGGCTATACAGTAAAATTTACAGAAATACTTTCGGACAACTTTTTGATTTTGATTCATTGGACGATACTGAATCATCGGATAAGTGTAAGCGCTGGTATATTAAAATCCGCAAAGAAAGACCTGAGTATCAGGTCTTTCCTAAATTCAAGATTTCGGGAGACTGCATCTTTAATTTCAATGAAAAAAAGCTCATGCTTTTTAAAAATATGATAAACGAAGATGACAGAGAATTACTGGATAAATGTCATGCCTCTCATCATAGTCTTGTGAATTTTTCGTTTATGCCTATAACCGGCGGACTAAACAATACAAAAGGCACCATCAGATGCAGGGAAGGTATTGAAAAAACAAGTCTTGACAGACCTGATGTTTTAATAAAAGAGCTGGACATCTATTACGGCGAAGGTAAAAATGAAAGAATTTTTGCAAGAAACAGGAAAGCACTGGAATGGTATTTATCTCTTTTTAAAGACGAAGGAATCAAAGGCTATTGCAGAAAAATATATCTGATTGATGATGAAAGGCTTTTGGAGAGATTTATCACAGGCGGTGCAAAACCTGTCTGCGATTCCGAAAGCGCAAGGGAATATATGAATCTGGCGCTTGATTATTGGAGAATGAAAGAAGAAAAACTGGCTGAATATGGAATAAAGGAGTATTAATGCACAGAATAGTTTTTATCTGCCACGGCAATATCTGCCGTTCACCCATGGCGGAATTTGTACTTAAAGATATGGTTAAAAAACGCGGGATAGCTGATGATTTTTTCATTGAATCCCGTGCCACCAGCACGGAGGAAATCGGCAATCCCGTTCACCACGGCACACAGCGTAAGCTTTCTCAGTTTGGGATTTCTACTGCGGGCAAGACCGCGGTCCAGCTTCGCAAAAGCGACTATGAAAAGTATGACCTGCTTATCTGTATGGATAGCTGGAATGTCCGCAACACCATGAGAATTATAGGCTCAGACAAGGACTCAAAGGTAGCAAAGCTTCTCAGCTTTGCAGGTGATGGCGGAGATATTGCAGACCCCTGGTACACGGGCAATTTTGATGAAACTTATGATGATGTGCTACGTGGCTGCGAAGGGCTTCTGAAAGAACTGGGATATTAAAATGAAAACCCCTCTGAACGTATGTTCAGAGGGGTATTATTGGTATTACCGCCGCGCCGTCTGTATGGAAACAGAACCCGCATTTAAGCAGGGCGGGTAAGATCGCCTGACAGGTTCACGCTCCCTTCTTCCGCAGTACGGGAGGTCTGCAATCCGCTGCCATGGAGAAATCCCTTTTGTGAATTGTCGGATCATAAAATCCATACAATATCGAACGAAGCAGTAAAGGGGCGAAGCGCCCCTGCAAAATCCGCCTTTAAAAAGCTTTGTGAGATGCCGCATTTTGCAAAACGGCGGGGTCATAAACAGTGCTGATATCGAAACAAACACTGCGAAGCGCCCCTGCAAAATCCACCTTTAAAAAGTTTTGTAGGATACCGCGTTTTGCAGAACTGCGGTGTCCCAAGCAGGTTAGATACAGAATGGTTCTGCAATAATATTCTGCCTTGAAAGAATTCGCTTATTCTTCGTCAAATTCTTCCGTAAAAAGCTTCATGAATTCGTCACCGATTTTTGTATAAAGCTCTTCGTCATCAACAGTTTTCAGTGTGCACTGTTCACTGTCTTCATCATCGATGATTTCAAGGATAATGAATTCAACTTCGCCGTCAATTTCGTCTTCCTCGGTATAGGGAGTGAATGCGCCGTACACCTTTCCATCGATTTCAGCTGTATCAATAAGCTCGAACTGTTCACCGTCGAGATCAACGATAACAGGTTCGTATTCTTCAAGCATTTCAAGTTCTTCGGACATTGTAAAAACTTCCTTTCTGTTAAGAATTGTTGCACTCAACATTTTTATTATACAATAAAGGTGTGTTGTTGTCAATACGGTTGGGGTCAAAAGCCTTGATTTTCTGCACAAATCTTATAAATTGCACACAAAAAGGTGGAAAATATCATACAAAATAACCAAGAAAAACCTATTGACAATGCCCCGAAAATATGGTATTCTTTAATCAAGGAAAGGGAACACAAAAAAACTTCGGGAGAAGCAAAGTTCCTGAACCCAGGAGTCAGAAAGACTAATCTTTTGATTAAGTTCTATACAGAAGATTCAAACATTCTGAGATGCAGCAACGCTGTAAATTCAACCGGAAAGGGGAGCGAGTCCAATGGCTACGGAACCAATATCATCATCTAAGACTTTATCGGGCACAGACTCTGCTTCGGAAAGGTTTTATTGAAAATCTCGGATTCTTAAAGCACAATTTAAGAACAGATTTTAGACTTACGGTGTTTTACCGCTACCTATGAAAGCAGTACGTGAACGATAAAGGGTTGTATGGAACGTGACTGTCGCAGTCGATTAACCGCTACTATAAGCGTTACATATAAAAATTTATACGGAGTGGAGTGAGTCCAAAAAAGCACTCAGTTTAACTACTAAAAATTATTGAGAGGTAAACTCCGATGTACTGAATGATTTATTATTAGTAAAATAAATTCAAGAGGTAAAATCCCATGCATTGATTATAGATTACAATTGAATATTGATGAAGAAAGCCGCTGCATTGCAGCGGCTTTTGATGTTATTTCTCACTTGTGGTAATTCTCAGGGGAACAACGCTTCCACCCTGGATTTTCTTTTTAGGCTCCTCGGCGGGAATAATGCCGAAAGCGTAAAGAAACCATATTTCAAACAGTCTTCTGAATTTTTCAAGCATTCTCATTTTTCTCTCTCCTTACAGTACAGTATCTGCTTATCTTACAATAATATTGTAAAGGGCAAATGTGTAAATTCTGCGAAAATTATGTAAAAACATAAAAAATTTTTATAGGGTGTAACCATTCTGCTTTCTGATTTGTCTTACATATAGAAACGTTTCACGGTACCGACTAAACAAAAAGGAATGATTAAAATAGACAGTATTGAATTCACACGGTATGTAAGTGCTTTTCAGCCATCTGTATTCCGCTTTGCATACAGCTATGTGAAAAATTCCGCAGATGCGGAGGATATAACGCAGGAGGTATTCTTAAAGCTTTACCGAAGCCACGAATCCTTCAAGGCTGAGGAAAATGTAAAGGCGTGGCTTATGCGTGTAACATCAAATGTTGCGAAGAATTACCTTTCTTCTGCGTGGATAAAGCGTAAGCTTCCGCTGGAGGAGGATATCCCCCTGAAAAGCGAAAAGGACTACGAGCTTCTGGAAGCACTGAACCGTCTTGGCAAAAACTACCGTTCGGTAATCTACCTTCACTATTATGAGGGCTATACGGTAACGGAAATTTCCTCAATGCTCAGCATAACGGAAAGCAATGTAAAGGCACGGTTAAAGCGAGGCAGAGACAAGCTGAAAGCTATACTTGAAAAGTGAGAAAGGACAAGCTATGAAAAGATTAAATAACTTATACGATCAGATTACACCTAAGACAACTCCCGAAGAATTATCCCGTAAGGTAATGGACACCGAAATCAGAACAACCGCAAGAAAAAGACCGTCAAAGGCGGTAGCGGCACTTCTTGCTGCATCTGTCGGCATATCCGCACTTACAGTAACTGCCGGTGCGGCTAACGGCTGGGACTATGCGGGAATGTTCAGAAACCTTTTCGGCGAAGAAAAGGCGGAAAATATCATTGATAATATTGTCCCCGAAGCAACAGTTTTACAGGATACCATTGATACAATGGATTTTGAGCTGGTAGCTGCGGCAGCGGATAAGCATGGTGTTCTTGCGGTTCTTGATATCTACTCTGAAAACGGCTATAAGCTTATTGAAGAGGTTGACGGCGTAACAATCGTAAAGCCGTTTAGTGACTTATTTATCCATATTGATTCCGAGAGTATATTCGGTCAGGGCGTAGGTGTTCACATTATTGAGCAGAGCGAGGAAAAGGTACGTCTTGGTATAAGAATGGAGACTGATTACGAAATCAAGGATAAAAAGTGCACCCTGATTGCAAGACGCCAGAATAAAAAGAATGAAAACGGCGAATATGAATTTGACACTAACGCAGATTATTCATGGCGTGCTGAATTTGTAGCAGATTACGAGGCAGAAGAAATCTGCTATGAAAAGGATATAGAATTAGCAGGAACAGATTATGAAGGAAACCCTGTATATTCAAAGTTAAAAGAAATTCAGGTTTCTCCCATTTCCGTTTATTTCGAGGGTGAAAATTTCGATAAGTACTTTGATACACTCTGGAATGTAAGCGAAACATATATTGTACTTGACAGCGGTGAAAAGGTACAAATAAATAATATGTATTCTTCCGGATATGCAGAGGATGACCCCGCAGGTTCAACAATGCTTTGCATGGCTTTTGAAGAGCCTGTAAACTCTGAAGAAATTTGTGCGGTTGAATTTGACGGCAAGGTAATTGAAATAAAATAAAGAAATGCGGTGCTTATGCACCGCATTTCTTTTTATTACTTAACTACGATTGCCTTTTCGTCGTTATCCATCATATCTTCAAACTTTCTGCGCAGTCTCATAATAAAGATGATTGCCCAGATACCCATAACCGCTTCGATTATAAGGGCAATACCCACGATAATCATAATCGCTTCACCGAAGAAGGTGGGGAAGATAAGGAGAAGCACACCCAGTACCGCAGCCACGACCGAAATAATCAGGGGAATAAACCATTTTGAAAAATCCAGTCTGAACATGATAATTGAACGCTTGCAGGAGGTGAGTGCCTCAAAGATTACAAACACACCGAGGATAATGGAGGTTACGTTTGTAATAGTCTCCGCCTGAGCGATAAAAGCAATACCCAGAGCGGTGGAGATAACACCTGAAAGGATACCCTGGCGGAAGGAGGAATTCTTATTCATAAAGTATGAAATGATGTTGAAAACGCCGACGCCCGCAAGAATTGCGCCTAAGATAATGGTAAGAATCTGCGCACTGATATCAGGGTAAATAACGAGAAAAGCACCGAAAACAAGCTCGATAATTGCCATAAACATATAAATTGCTTTTGTTTCGGACATGGAATCCTCAATTATAGCGGAATAGTTTTTCTGTTTCATTTCGCATCCTCCGTATTTGTGATATTCTATAAATATAATAGCACAAGGAAACGTTTTTTGCAATACTAATACTATAAAAACTTGAAAATAACATTGACAACAGGGGCGGTGAATGATATAATTTATAGCGGAATCAAAAAAGAAAGGAATAGTCAAAAATGAACTGTCCCACACATCTTATAGACCTTAATGACGTAACTGTTTCCCAGTGGAATTCTATCATAAAGCTTGCCCATGACATTATGGAAGCACCTATGGTTTATGCAGGTGCCTGCCGCGGTAAAATAATGGGAACTCTTTTCTATGAACCCTCCACCCGAACACAGATGAGCTTCCAGACAGCAATGCTTCGTCTCGGCGGAGGTATTATCGGCTTTGATAATCCCTCCACATCCTCTGTTGCAAAGGGTGAGAATTTAAAGGATACCACAAAAATCGTAAGCGGTTATTCTGATATTTTAGTAATGCGCCACCCGCTTGAAGGCTCCTCAAAGGCAGCGGCAATTTCCGCAGACTGTCCTGTTATAAATGCAGGTGACGGCGGACATCTCCACCCCACACAGACGCTTACCGACCTTCTCACACTCAATGAGGAAAAGGGCAGACTTACCGGTCTTACAGTAGGCTTCTGCGGTGACCTAAAAAACGGCAGAACGGTACACTCTCTCTTAAAAGCATTATCCTGTTACGAAGGAAATAAGTTTATTCTTGTTTCGACAGACGAGCTTAAAGTTCCCACATATATAAAGGATTATATTTCCGCCAGCGGTAAGACTTATGTTGAATATAAGACCCTTGAAGAAGCAATCCCTATGCTTGATGTACTCTACATGACCCGAATCCAGCGTGAGCGTTTCGCATCACCTGAGGAATACGAAGCGCAGAAGGATGTTTATTGTCTCGATAAGGAGAAAATGAAGCTTGCACGCAAGGACCTTATAGTGCTTCATCCCCTTCCCAGAGTTGATGAAATTGCGGTTGAGGTTGACGACGATCCCAGAGCATTATATTTCAAGCAGGCAAATTACGGTATGTATGTACGTATGGCGCTTATTCTGTCCATGCTTGATTACAAGATGAAGTGCAAGCCTGTTTTAAGGGGCGAGGTTATCAGCGATGTGACCTGCACCAACCCCAAATGTATCTGTCATACCGAGCCGTATCTTCCCCACAGCTTCCGCCGTGCAGGAGATGTGCTTGAATGTGAATACTGTGATACAAGAATTTTATTATGATAAAAAGGGCGGACATTGTTCGCCCTTGATTTATAAGGTGAGCTATGAATATATATATTCTGAAAAACGAAAACTCTGAAAATCTTCTCCCGTTTATGTCGGAGCAGAGACTTGAAAAAATCAATGACATAACCAGCGAAAAGGTTAAGGAAGAAAAAATCTGTGCCTATGCGCTTTTACGCTATGCTGTTTTTATGGAATACGGCATTACCGAAGCACCTGTTTTTAAATATGGTGAACGTGAAAAACCGTATCTTGAAAATATTCCTCATATATTTTTCAGCCTCAGTCATGCGGGAGGTTACTCCGCCTGTGTGGTAAGCGACTTTGAAATCGGTATTGATTTACAGGATTTCCGCCCTATGAAAGATAACATATCCTGTAAAATCTGTACCAAAAAGGAGATTTTGGAGATTTACAGCGGAGACAACGGCGGTCCGTCATTTTCAACCTGCCGTCTGTGGTGTATGAAGGAAAGCTATGGAAAGCTTACGGGAAAAGGCTTTGCAGAGGGCTTTGATACTATTGAAACCTCGGAGCTTACCGAAAAGGGTATTCTGAAAGAGAAGGATATTGTTCTCGAAAACAATGATTTCTTTCTTTCTGTCTGCGGTAATGAGCCTGTTGATGATATTGAAATTATAACTGTAAGTGAAAAGGATGTACGCTATATCTTGTCATAATATCCAAAAATGATATTGTTTTCGGCAAGGAAATTGTTGACAAATTTCAAAAAACGGAGTATAATTTAGGTAGCGAGGTAATTGTATGAAAAGTAAGGTTTGTCATCTTATAGGCGCAGGCGATTTTTTCGGATTTATCAGTGACATCTTTCCCGATGATACGGTGATTGCCGTTGACGGAGGGTATAAGGTACTGAGCGAAGCCGGAATTAAACCTGATTATATAGTGGGCGACTTTGATTCCCTGGGGATTGTGCCTGAGGGCGAGAATGTAACTGTACTCCCTTCGGAAAAGGATGTCACCGATATGTTCAGCGCTGTAAATCTGGGTATTGAAAAGGGTTGCAGAATCTTTCACATCTACGGCGGTACAGGAGGAAGACTTGACCACACTCTTGCGAACTTTCAGTTGCTCCGTTACTTTGCCGAAAAGGATGTTACCCTTTATTTTTACGGTGATGGCTTTGTGCTCACAGCTGTAAGAAACGGAAAAATTACCCTGCCCGGCAGAAAAGGGGATTATGTTTCGGTGTTTTCCCTTACGGATGTTTCCGAGGGTGTATGCCTGAAAAATCTCAGATACGAGCTTGAAAACCATACGCTTACCGCATCATTCCCCTTGGGAGTGAGCAATGAATTTACGGAAAAAACCGCTGAAATATCTGTCAAAGACGGTGTTCTTGCGGTTTACTATACAATCGGAAAGGATTGATTCTTATGAAAAAGACAGTTATCACAATTTCCAGAGAGTACGGCTCAGGCGGAAGAATAATCGGAAAAAAGCTTGCCGAAGCCTTAGGCATCAGCTTCTATGACGGTGAGCTTTTATCCCTTGTTGCAAAGGAAAGCGGTTATACTGAGGAATTTGTCCGCCAGAATGACCAGAAAAAGACCCAGAGCCTTTTATATCATCTGTATATGGGCAGCCAGATTCTCCCTGCTTCCGATATGATTTTTATTGCACAGTCCAGAGTTATCAAGGATTTACATTCCAAGGAAAGCTGTGTTGTTGTAGGAAGATGCGCAGATTATGTCCTTCGCGGTAAGGAGGATGTTATAAACATCTTTATCCATGCACCCATTGAAAGCCGTGCCGAGCGTGTAAAGACCGAATACGGCGAGCAGGCTGACAACTATATCGGCCACGTAAAGAAAAAGGATAAGAGCAGAGTTGCGTACTACAATTATTTTGCAGACGACAGCTGGGGAAAAGCGCAGAGCTATGACCTTTCGGTAAATTCGGATATCGGTATCGATAACGCTGTAAAGATTATCGTTGATTACGTAAAGGCCAAGCAGGGTGAATGAAATGAATGAGAAATTAAAGGCAGTCTGTGAACAATTTATAGCAGACCGTGATATGATAAAATCTGTTTTCAAGTGGGAGAATTATTACATTCTTCCCATTGGCGCACTTATTCTTAACGGAAAAGCAGATGCAGAAAAGTTAAAGCTCAGCAAGACTATTATTGAGAAGAATACAGGCGTTTTCTCGGGCTTTGCGGGAAATGCCAGAATGCCTGCTGCGGTAAAGCTTGCATCAGCGGAAAACACAGAGGAAAAGTTTTCTGAGGTTATTGAAATATATAACATACTCAAAAAGTATTTCGGTAATTCGGGTTATCTTGCTTACATATCGGTGATTCTTGCGGATATGACAACTGTATCCGAGATTAACGCATTAGGCGAAAGAGGAAAGCGTATCTATAAGCTTATGTCCAAGAAGCACCCCTTCCTTACAGGCGGTGAGGACAGTCCTTTTGCATTGCTTTTCGCTTTCTCGGAAAAGAGCGACGAAGAGCTTATTGAGGATATGGAGGAATATTATACTTCCATGAAAAAGCTCAGCTATGAAGGAAATGCTATCCAGAGCATTTCTCATATTTTCGCAATGGAAGACGGCGACAAGGAAGCAAGAGTTCAGAAATTCAAGGATCTTATCAGCGCAATAGAAAGCCGAGGCAGAAAGTACAGCAAATATTATGAATTATCTGTACTTGCGGCATTGTCCTTATTGCCTATGGATATTGACACCATGGCAGATGAGATAATAGAAGCGGATAAATTCTTATCTGAGCAGGAGGGCTACGGTTTCTTCGGCTATGACAAGAAAACAAGAATTATGCATGCCTCTATGCTGGTAATGAACAGCCATTCATCATCGGTGGGCGAAACAGCAGCGGTTACAACTACACTTGCCATGGTTGCGGCACAGCAGGCGGCAATGTGTGCTATTATAGCGGCATCAGCTGCATCAACAGCGGCAGCGACAAACAACTGATAAAAAATGCACCCGTAAGGGTGCATTTTTTTGTTTCTTATCTCAGAGGAATTTTAACAACATATTCCATAAACTCATCGGTCTTGTTCTTCTGTGCCTCGCAGTTTATACCTGCTTCCTTCATGGCGTCAATGGTCTTGTTGAAGGTATTTATATAAAGGTTTACCGCCTTGAAATTCCAGCGTTTTTTTACTACCTGCTTCGGTTTGTCCAGCACAAGCTCATCAATATAACGGTCGGTCTGAACTGTATTCAGCTGATTTGCGGCAATGTAATCTATGGCGGATTTCCGCTTGTCCGAACCCAGTTTCAGAAGTGCTCTTGCCTGTCGTTCATTGAGCTTGTATTTCACAACCATGGCCTTTTCATCATCACTGAGTTTCAGGAGTCTCAGCTTGTTTGCAATAGTAGATTGCGCAACCCCCAGTCTTGCGGCGGTTTCCTCCTGGGTAAGTCCGTAGTAGTCAATAAGATTCCGTATAGCATAAGCTTCTTCCATAAAGCTCAGTTCTGCCCGCTGTAAATTTTCCAGTACTGCAAGCACTGCGCTGTCCTTGGTGGTAGTCTCGATTATAATGCAGGGTACATAGGTCATATTCAGGAGCTTACAGGCTCTTAATCTGCGTTCTCCTGCGATAAGCTCATAGGTTATCCCGTTTTCAAGTCTGCGTACTGTAAGAGGCTGTAAGATTCCGTTCTGCTGAATACTTACCGCAAGTCGCGATAAGTCATAGTCATCAAAAATAACCCTGGGCTGTGCGGGATTCGGAGAGATGGAGCTTATGGGAATTTCCACAACCCTGTTTACTGTATTGTTTTGTGTATTTCCTGCGGTTTTCTGAAAGAGTGCCATATTTTACCGTTCCTTTCGCTTTTTTTCAAGTATAACACGAGGTATACGGTATTTCCAGCAGAATAAAACGGGATAAAACGCGGGATTGTGACGGCGTTTAACGGCAAACGGCAGTGTTTTACGGCAAATGATTGGTTGTGACAGAATATTCTGTAAAATCGTAGAGTAAACAGTCGTATTATTTTCTGCGAAAAATACACACGGCTGTCGATAAACACACGCAGACAAAGAATCAGACATCGATAAACACACGCAGACAAAGAATCAGACATCAATAAACACACGCAGACAAAGAATCAGACATCGATAAACACACGCAGACGAGAAAAGAGACGCTCACAAGTAATTGTGAGCGTCTCTTTTACTATAAATGCATCCGCAGTAATTCTGCCGGTAAAGGTCATATTCAGCTGAAAGCTGAATTGAACGCTTGTATCCTTCTTTTTTCTTGAAATCCGAAAACAGATATTGAACACCTGTTCTTTCCGCTTCTTCACCGCCGATTTCATTCAGCTTCTGAGCGTTTTTCAGCGGACTTATGGAAAGGGTTGTGGTGAAATAGTCAAAGCCGTATTCTCTGGCAATATCCGCTGCTTCCGCAATTCTCAGACGGTAGCACTTAAAACACCTTTCTCCGCCCTCTCGAACATCTTCCAGCCCCTTAGCAACAGCGAAAAAACTTTCGGGATCGTACTTTCCCTCCAAAAAGGTTACAGTGTTCTTCACGGGCATCCGGGAAACAAGTTGTTTTGCTTCCTCGGTGCGTTTTCTGTACTCGTTTTCTTCTGTGATGTTGGGGTTGTAGTAAAACAGAGTGATTTTAAAGAATTGTGACAGGTATTCAAGGACATAGCTTGAACAGGGTGCACAGCAGGCGTGAAGAAGAAGGGAGGGTGTCTCCCCCTTGCTTACATGATGTTCAATTGTCTTATCAAGTATTTTCTGATAGTTTATCATTTAATCTTCCTTCGGCATAGCTGCCTTTTTGGTTCTGATAACCTGTTCAGCCTCTTCGTAGGTGCCGGATTCCACGGAATTCTTACCTAAGATAATAAGGGAGCCTTCCTTTTCAACAAGGAAAAATCCTGTCTTTCCCTCATGTATTTCGGTAATATCAGACCATTCGATTTTACCGCAGGGGTTGTTGTTTCTGATAAGGAGAATATAGCTTTCAGAAACGCCTATGGTAACCCCCTTAGTCTCATCGCCGCCGTTTGAAAGCTTAGTTGTAAGGCGGTTGATTACCACGGTGAGAATAATGGGGTAAACCAGCGCAAGAACAACCGCTGTAATTGTTATAGCAATCATTCCTAAGCTTTTGGTAACTACGCAGTATATAATTCCCGCAAGTGCCACAACGAAAAGGCAGACCGCAAGAGAAATGATAAGTGCTTTATTTGCGGTATTGTTTCTGAACATTACGGTTTTGAGGTAGTCGTTTATATTTTCCTTCTTTTTCTCATATCTGAATTCTGTCATCAGTTAAGTCCTTTCATGGTAAGGGAGATACGCTTTTTCTTTACGTCAACACCAAGTACTCTTACGTTTACAATGTCGCCAACCTTGACAACATCGAGAGGGTGCTTTACGTACTTGTCGGAAAGCTCGGAAATGTGCACAAGACCGTCCTGGTGTACGCCGATATCAACGAATGCACCGAAGTCAATAACGTTTCTTACAGTGCCTTTAAGCTCCATGCCTTCTGTAAGGCTGTTCATATCCATTACATCGCTTCTGAGAAGAGGCTTGGGGAGTTCGTCTCTGGGGTCTCTGCCGGGCTTCATAAGTTCCTTTACAATATCTTCAAGGGTGGGTTCGCCGATACCGAGAGCCTCCGCTGTCTTTTTGAGGCCGTTTGCCTTGACGTATTCGTCAATAGCGCTGAAATCCTTTGTCTTCTTGATATCAATATCGCAAAGCTTTAAAAGTTCCTTTACAGCGTCATAGCTTTCAGGGTGAACGCCTGTGTTGTCGAGAGGGTTCTTTCCGTCGGGCACACGTAAGAAGCCTGCGCACTGTTCGTATGCTTTCTTACCGAGCTTGCTGACTTTGAGAAGTTCTTTTCTTTCGGTGAATGCGCCGTTTTCTTCACGGTATGCAACAATATTCTTAGCAACTGCGGAGTTTACACCTGCAACATAGCTGAGAAGAGAGAAGGAAGCGGTGTTAAGATCAACACCAACGCTGTTTACACAGCCTTCAACCACGCCGCCGAGAGCGTCGGAAAGCTGATTCTTGGGCATATCGTGCTGATACTGACCTACGCCGATAGCCTTGGGGTCTATCTTTACAAGCTCAGCAAGAGGGTCCTGTAATCTTCTTGCAATAGAAACCGCACTTCTGAGAGAAACGTCATATTCGGGGAATTCTTCGGCAGCAAGCTTACTTGCAGAGTAAACGGAAGCGCCTGCCTCGGAAACTACCATATAGCTTACGGGTGTGGGAATTTCCTTTATCATTTCCGCAACAAAGCATTCGCTTTCATGACTTGCGGTACCGTTACCGATAGCGATAGTGGTAACGCCGTGTTTAGCAATGAGTTTTTTGAGCTTGTCCTTTGCTTCTGCGATTTTGCTCTGGGGAGGAGTGGGGTAAACTACTGTTGTATCAAGCACCTTGCCTGTATCGTCAACAACCGCAATCTTACAGCCTGTACGGTAAGCGGGGTCAAGACCGAGAGTAACAGTGCCCTTTACGGGAGGCTGCATAAGGAGTTGGCGGAGGTTGTCGCTGAACACGTGGATAGCTGCTGTGCAAGCTTTTTCAGTAAGGTCATTTCTCACTCTGCGCTCGATAGAGGGGTGGATAAGTCGCTTGTATGCGTCTTCCGCAGCGGCTTTAACAAGGGAGCCGTTGGTGTTCTTTGCTTTTACGAATGCCTTTTCGATAATCTTCATTGCATCAGCTTCGTCAACCTCAACGGTAACTTTAAGAACCTCCTCGCGTTCACCTCTGTCAATGGCTAAGATACGGTGAGTGGGGATTTTTGCAGCACCTTCGCTGTAATCGTAGTAATTTTCGTAAACGCTTTCTTCTGATTCCTTAGCCTGCTTTGAAACGATAAGAGCGGTTCTGTCATAGAAGGAGCCCAGGGATTTACGGAGGTTTGTATCATCTGAGATGGTTTCCGCAATAATATCCGAAGCGCCTGCAATAGCTTCTTCAACGGACATTACCTTCTTTTCCTCATCAACATACTGTTCTGCTTCTGCGTAGGGGTCTTTGAGGGTCTGCTCCATAATGAAATCGGCAAGAGGCTGTAAGCCTTTTTCCTTGGCAATTCCGGCTCTTGTTTTCTTCTTGGGCTTGAAGGGTCTGTAAATATCCTCGACTTCCGCAAGAGTTACCGCTTTTGCAAGCATATCACGGATTTCATCGGTCATGAGCTCTAAGCCTTCAATAGCTGCTGCAACCTCTTCCTTACGCTTTTCTAAGTTACGCAGATATGTAAGACGCTCAAAAAGTTCACGTAAAAGCTGGTCATCAAGACCGCCGGTAGCTTCCTTACGGTATCTTGCAATAAAAGGGATAGTGTTTCCGTCATCCATGAGCTTTACAGCAGCTTCTGCCTGGGATGTTCTGATTTTAAGCTCTCCTGCGAGCTGTTCAATGATGTTCATTTTGTAATCCTTCCTTTATATAATTCTTCCTACAATTTCAAAAACAGGCCCCTTCATCCACAGGTAAGTGGAAAGGTTTATCTGCCAGCATTCCCCTTGGTTAAGGGCAAAGTCCGCCGGTCTGCCCTTAGGTAATCCGTAGCCGGACAGCAGATTCATAATAACACCGCCATGGGTGATAACAGCAGCCTTTGTAACCTGGTCCTTCATCATATCCTTGAATATTTCTTCGAGACCGTCAAGACAGCGGAGAGTAAATTCCCCGAATGTCTCGCCTCCGGGAGCCTTTGCGTCATATCCCCCTTTGAGCCATTCTACATACTCGGGAACATTTTCAAGCTCAGCCTGGGTTTTGCCCTCGAACTCGCCGAAATCACATTCCGCAATGTTATCTATCTGCTTTACATAGCGGTCGGGATAGATTATTTCCGCTGTTTCGAGGCAGCGTTTCAGGGGGCTTGAATAAACCTTCTGAACGGCGGGGTAAAGCCTGTCGCTTGCATAACGGTTTATGGCGTAGTAGCCCTCGTCACACAGGGGAAGGTCTGTAAGACCGATGTATTTTCCTTGAAGATTGCCCTCGGTGATGCCGTGGCGGATAAGATAAATGGTGTAGTTTTTCATTTTTTCAGTCCTTTCTGTATCTGAAAAATCGTCTTTTCGGGCGGTAAAGCTCCGAAAAAGCGGTAATAAAGCGATTGTTTAGTATATTATATATAATCTTTCAACAATTTTTTGTCGAAAATGCCACTTTACATTACGGAAAAAATTTAATATAATATACAATGCGACATCTTGTTCGACTATTGCGAAAGGAGTATTTGCGATGAACAGTGATTTTCCACGTATTCTGTCCCTGCTCAGAAAAGAGCGTCATATAAGCCAGAAGGACGCGGCAGCTGCACTTGGTGTGGCACAGGCACTTTTATCCCATTACGAAAAGGGAAAGAGAGAATGCGGGCTTGATTTTCTTGTAAGAGCTGCGGATTACTATAATGTATCCACAGACTATCTCTTAGGCCGTTCTCCCATGAGTACAGGAAGTGTTATTGTAGAGAGCCAGATTCCCGACGCACAGTCTCATGAAAAGGCTCGTTTCGGCGCGGATATCTCCATTACTCTTTCAAAGAAGCTCCTTACAAACAGTATTGAGGTTATTTACAGCATTTTATCCAGAGTAGGTAATTCAAAACTCAACAATGCTGTTACAAATATTCTGAATTTCACGGTATATAAGGTTTTCCGTATTATCTACCGTACCAATATAAAGAACAGTGAAACTATGTTTGAAATAAACAGCGAATCTGCCTGCCGTATGGCAAGTGCAGGTGCTGAAATAAATGAGGGCATTGCTGCAACAGCCATAAATGAAACCGAACAGAACGCTCCCGAGATTTCAACGGTTACTATCGAAACGGACTATCCTAAACAGGCTCCTGCGCTTTTAAGCCTTATAAGGAGCAGCGAAAATCAGTTGAAGAAATTAATGTGAATATAAATAAGGGCGGTTTTTACCGCCCTTTATTTATTGCGGTTTAATTTAGACAGGACCACACTTTCGTGTAGTCCTGTTTTTATGTTTTTAATTTCAGACTATAAAAGCATTAAGCTTCCATACCGAGCTTGATTGCCTTTAAGTTAGCGTCGAGAAGGTTTGCCTTCTTAGGCGGAATAACCTTTTGAAGTGCCTTTTCGATTACAGCCATGTCATCAAGGCCTGTTTCTTTAAGAATCTTACCTGTAAGGATAATGTTTGCCATACCCTTGAGGCCGTTTTCGTTTGCAAGAGCTGTTGCGGGGATGTAGAAGCACTTGATATCTGTTCTGTCGCTTGTGCCGTCAACAAGAGTGCTGTCGATAAAAGCCATACCGCCTGCCTTGACAGTGCCGATGAACTTATCAAAGCTGGGAGTGTTCATAACCATAAGCTCAGTGGGTTCAAGAATAAGGGGAGAACCGATGGGGTCATCGCTTACTGTTACGGAGCAGTTACAAGTACCGCCGCGCATTTCGGGACCGTAGGAGGGAAGCCAGGAAACTTCCTTACCTGCGTATAAACCAACGTATGCTAAGAGCTTACCTGCGAAAAGGATACCCTGACCGCCGAAGCCTGCAAGTAAAAATTCGTTTGTCATGCTTATTCCTCCTCCTTGTTTCTTACAGCACCCTCTTTGTAAACACCGAGAGGGTAGTAAGGAATCATTTCAGTCTTAACTCTTTCGAGAGCCTGAACGGGAGTCATACCCCAGTTTGTAGGACAGGTTGAAAGAACTTCGACAAGGGAGAAGCCCTGCTTTTTCTTCTGGAATTCAAAAGCCTTTCTGATAGCAGCCTTTGCCTTCTTGATGTTTGCGGGGTCAACAACAGTAACTCTTTCAGCAAGAGCAACACCGTCAATCTGAGAAAGGATTTCGCAGACTTTTACAGGGAAACCTGCTTCGGAAGTATCTCTGCCGTAGGGCGTTGTCTGAGTAACCTGTCCGGGAAGAGTTGTAGGAGCCATCTGACCGCCTGTCATACCGTAGGTTGTGTTGTTGATAAAGATAACAGTGATGTTTTCGCCACGTGTAGCAGCGTGAATTGTTTCAGCGGTACCGATAGCAGCAAGGTCGCCGTCACCCTGATATGTAAATACGAACTTATCGGGGTTACCTCTCTTTACACCTGTTGCAACAGCAGGTGAACGGCCGTGGGAAGCTTCGATCATATCGCAGTTGAAATAATCATAAGCCATAACGGAGCAGCCAACAGGGCAAACACCGATTGTATCATTTTCGATACCCATCTCGTCAATAACCTCAGCGACAAGTCTGTGAACTATGCCGTGAGTACAGCCGGGACAGTAATGTAAGTATGCGTCAGTAAGCGCATGAGGTCTCTTGAAATCAGGCATTACTTATTACCTCCCATTTCCTTGATTTTATTTAAGATATCAGCAGGAGCGGGGATAATACCACCTGTTCTGCCGTAGAATTCAACAGGCTTGGAGCAATTGATTGCAAGCTTTACGTCATCAATCATCTGACCCATGGACATTTCAACTGTAAGAATCTTCTTAGCATTCTTTGTAGCTTCGCGAAGTTCATTTTCAGGGAAAGGCCAGAGGGTTACAGGGCGGAACATACCGACTTTGAGACCTTCCTTGCGAGCTGCGTCAACAGCGGACTTGGCAAGTCTTGCGGTAGAGCCGTAAGCTACAACAACGATATCAGCATCGTCGCAGTAATCAGCAACAGCCATTGTGTGCTTAGCCTTGATATCCTCGTATCTCTTGAAGCGTTCAACAACCTTGTCTTCAAGTTCCTGAGGCTGTAAATAGAGGGAGTTGATGATGTTGTGCTTTCTTTCACCCTTGTGGCCGTTTGCAGCCCAGGGCTTATTTGAAGCATCGGACATCTTGATTTCAACATCGGGGAATTCAACAGGCTCCATCATCTGACCTAAAAGGCCGTCTGCGAGAATCATAGCGGGCATTCTGTATTCGTCTGCCATATCGAAAGCCTTAGCAACCATATCAGCCATTTCCTGAACGGAAGCGGGAGCATAAACGAGTACATGGAAGTCGCCGTGAGCAAGACCCTTTGTAATCTGCCAGTAGTCTGCCTGAGAAGGCTGGATACCGCCGAGACCGGGGCCGCCTCTTACAACGTCGATGATAACGCAGGGTAAATCAGCACCTGCGATATAGGAAATACCTTCTGCTTTAAGGGAGATTCCGGGGGAAGAAGATGAAGTCATGCAGCGGATACCTGAACCTGCGCAGCCGTATACCATGTTGATAGCGGCAACTTCACTTTCAGCCTGTAAGAATGTACCTCCAACCTTGGGCATACGCTTGGAGAGGTATGCGGAGATTTCTGTCTGGGGAGTGATAGGATAACCGAAGAAGCACTTACAACCTGCTCTGATAGCAGCTTCTGCTAAGGCTTCGTTACCTTTCATTAAGCTTTTTTCTGCCATTACTTCTTACCTCCTTCAACAGTGATTGCACAGTCGGGGCACATCATAGCACAGAGAGCACAGGCGATACAAGCGTCATCATCTGTGCAGGTAGCTGTGTAATAACCCTTCTTGTTGAGTTTTTCCTGCTGGATTGCAACAATTTTCTTAGGACAGGCAGTAACACACAGTCCGCAACCTTTGCAGCGGTCAAATTCAACCGTCATTTTTGACATAAGACCAATCCTTTCTTTTATTGAGTTTATTTAATTCCATAAGGTTTTAACGAAAATTTCGATAGGGAAGGGATTTTCCTTCACGTTTGTGAGAAATTCCTTCCTTCCTGCCGTCATTCTTAGCGGAAGTCCCGCTGTTTTCGCAACGCTTTCCGCATATTCCAGAGAGCCGAGGATAATGCTTTCATCGGTTTCGTTACCCAGGTTTGTGTTGTTCACAATACCTGTGCAGCAAAGACCGCTTGCGGTTTCGATTTCCCGCATGAGTTCCAGTGCTTCCTCCGGTTCCTTTGTGAGATAACGGCATTTATTTATAACATACAGCATTTCCCGGTCATCACATTCCGAAATAACCGCCTTATATCTGCCCAGCGCCTTTGCGCCCTCGTCATCACCGCCTACGTCAATAATAACGCAGTCGCTTTCGTCAAGGATACCTTTTACGGATATGTTAAGAGCGGGGATATCAAGGTTGGAGTTGGCATACAGGGGAGTTTTCAGCTGGATTCCGTTCTTTTCAAAGAGCTCGCCGAAATCTGCTGTGCGGAAATAGGGGTTTACGATATCAAGGTCGATAACCGTACATTTCCTTCCCTGTCTTGCTGCGTCCAGAGCGAGATTTACAGAAATATTGGTTTTTCCGGAGCCGTAATGTCCCGTAACTATGGTAAGCTTTTTAAGATTCAACGTTTCACGTCCTTTCGGTTTATTGCTGTGACGTACAACTATGAATTATACCACAGATTCAGAAAAAAGTAAATAAACGTATGTAATGCTTACTTGATGAAGCTGCCGATTACGTTGGCTGCCATTTCATATGACGAGTAATCGTACATTTCCGACATGCTTATACCTAAAACAACGAACATAAACACATACATGAGGATAGTGAGACCAACAGCAATAGCCATCCAGATAAGCATAGCCTTACAGTAATTCTGTCTTGCCTTAGGGCCGTCGCCGAAGCCCCATACGAATAAGAGGATAATACCGATACAGCCGAGACTTGTCACAAAGATAGTGAGAAGCCACTTACCGACTGTCATTTCCTCTTCGGGTGCCTGATAGGGATTGTACTGGGGGTTGTTATTGGGTGCATAGGGTGCGGGAGCAGGCGGCGGAGCGTAGTTTCCGTACTGCTGGTTATATGAATTACCGAATGCGGAGCTATCGCCGATTTCCTGGGGTGCATTTTCGCCGCAGCCAGGGCAGAAGCGGTCTGAATCCGTAAGGAAGGAGCCGCATTTTGTGCATCTTCTTTCCATAGTGAGATTTCCTTTCAAAGTGTAAAAATAATACTTATTTATAATATCACAAATCGTGGAAAAAATCAACGGATATTGTAAAAAAATCCTGTTTTGACAGATATTTTTTTAAATTCTGTAAATTTTATGTGAAAGACTTGAAAATTTGTGCAAGGTTTAGTATAATATAATTGTTGATTATGACAAAAAATTTGTTTATTATTTAACGAGATTTATATAAACAGAGGAGAATTGCCATGAGTTTATCCTATTTTGACAATCGTGAATTATCCTGGCTCAAATTCAACCAGCGAGTACTTGAAGAAGCGGAGGACGGCAGAGTTCCGCTTTTTGAAAGACTACGTTTTATTTCCATATTTGCAAGCAATCTTGACGAATTTTTCATGGTGCGTGTCGGCTCGCTCTATGACCAGACCTTGCTGAAAAAGGATAAGCCCGATAATAAAACAGGGCTTACCTCTGCCCAGCAGCTTGCCCTGATTTCTGAAAAGGTCACTGAGCTTGTACCACGTTTCTCTGAGGCATATCGTCTTATTGAGGAAGAGTTGTCCGTTTTCGGTGCTGAGCACGTCAATACAAACCGCCTCAGCAAGAGCGATAAGGAATATCTGCAAAAGTTTTTTAATTCCGATATAAAGCCTCTTCTTTTTCCTACGGTAATTGATAAAAAACATCCCATGCCCTTTATTTCCAATAAAGCGGTTTACATTTACGTAAAGCTTACAGGCAAGAAGGGTAATGAAATCAGCGGACTTATTCCCGCAAGCTCCGATGTATTCGGCAGAGTGGTATTTCTGCCTGCCGAAAAGGGCTTCCGCTTTATTCTCACCGAGGAATTGATTCTCCTTTTTGCAGGACAGGTTTTCGGCGACTACCAGGTAGCCGACAAGGGCATTATCCGTATTACGAGAAATGCGGACATAGACGTAAATGAAGCTCTTTTTGACCATGATGTTGACTTCCGCGATGTTATGGAAGAGGTTATCAAGAAAAGACGAAAGCTCTGCCCCGTAAGAATTGAGTATTCCCATTGCAAGAATCCGTCGGATATTGCACAGCTTGCGGAAAAGGCCGGACTTACCATAGGCAGCAACTTTATTTTCAATGTTGACTACCCCCTTGATTTCGGATTCTTAGGCGAAATCGAAAGCCGTCTTTCCGATAAGTCCGAGTTGTTTTTTGACAGACTTACACCCCAGCATTCGCCTTTTATTACTGAGGGAAAATCCATGCTTTCCCAGATAGACGAAAACGATATTCTGCTCATGTACCCCTTCGAGAGCTTCAATCCCTTTATCTCTCTGCTTGAAGAGGCTGCCACATCGCCTGATGTGGTATCGGTCAAGATTACTCTTTACCGTGTGGCACGTGACAGTAAGATAGTTGACGCACTTATCAAGGCGGCGGAAAACGGTAAGGATGTGCTTGCACTGGTAGAGCTGCGTGCCCGCTTTGACGAAGAGAACAATATCGGCTGGTCAAAGCGTCTTGAAGACGCAGGTGTCAATGTAATCTACGGACTTGATAACCTGAAAGTTCATTCAAAGCTGCTTCTTATAACCCGTAAAAAAGGTAATTCCATAGCATACACCACACAGATAGGCACAGGTAATTACAACGAGCGCACCTCACGTCTTTATACTGATATTACTTTAATGACAGCGGACCAGGATATAGGTACTGATGCATCCCTTGTCTTTGCGGCATTATCCATAGGCTCAGCGGTTGAAAGTTCATCATCCCTCTGGGTTGCGCCCCATTGTCTTAAACCCCGTGTTGTTGAGCTTATTGACCGTGAAATCACCTTCGGTAAGGACGGATATGTAGGCTTAAAGCTCAATTCTCTCACCGATAAGGATATTATCGAAAAGCTGGTTGAAGCAAGCAAAGCAGGAGTCAAGGTTGAGCTTCTTATAAGAGGTATTTCCTGTCTTGTTTCGGGAATTGAGGGTGAGACAGACAACATCACTCTTGTATCTGTTGTAGGCAGGTTTTTGGAGCACAGCCGTATCTATATTTTCGGTAAGGGCGAGCGTGAAAAGATGTATATTTCCTCTGCGGATTTCATGACACGTAACACTGAAAGACGAGTTGAGGTAGCTGCCCCCATAAAGAGTAAGGCGGTACGTGACAGACTTATGAATTACTTTACCACCATGCTGTCAGATAACGTCAAGGTACGTGTTCAGCAACCCGACGGCACATATATCCGCCGTGAAACAGATGGTGAGTCACTTGACGGACAGAGGTATTTCTATCTTAAAGCATATTCTGATGCGGAAGCGGTAAAGACCGCCGTTACGCAGAAGCCAAAGCTTGTGGCAAAAATAAGAAAAATCAAAAAATGAAAGGAATTACCCAATGAAGCTTCTGGTAATTGACGGAAACAGCATACTGAACCGCGCCTTTTATGGTATTCGTCTGCTGTCAAATAAAAAGGGAATGTTCACAAATGCCATAACAGGTTTTTTCAACATATATCTTAAACTGATTTCCAACTTCAAGCCTGATGGTGTTGCCGTAGCCTTTGACCTTAAAGCACCCACCTTCCGCCATAATATGTATGACGGCTACAAGGCTGGCAGAAAGGGTATGCCTGATGAACTTGCCATGCAGTTACAGCCTGTAAAGGAGCTGCTTCGTGCCATGGGTGTTACGGTAATTGAGTGTGAGGGCTATGAAGCAGATGATATTTTAGGAACTCTCAGCGCTGAGTGTGATAAAAACGGCTATGAATGTATCATTGCTACGGGAGACCGTGACTCCTTCCAGCTTATAACCGAAAAGGTAACGGTAAACCTTGCGTCAAACAAGGATGATATTACCTACACTCCCGAAAAAATCATGGCGGTGTACGGAGTAACGCCCTTACAGATGATTGATGTAAAGGCGCTTATGGGAGATAGCAGCGATAATATCCCAGGTGTTGCGGGAATAGGCGAGAAAACCGCATTGTCGCTTATCCAGAAATACGGCAGCATAGATGAAATCTATAAAAATATCGATACAATCGAGGTTACCAAATCAGTACGTGAAAAGCTTATAAAGGGCGAGGAAAACTGTCGTCTCAGCTATAAGCTCGGTACAATCTGCAAAACCGCTCCTGTTGACACAGAGCTGAAAGCCTACGGCTTCAAGAATCGCGACGAGGTCAAGCTGGCGTCAATGCTGACGGAATTTGAGATGTTCACGCTTCTTAAAAAGCTGGATATAAGTAAGGAGGCGGTAGCCTCCGCAGTACAGCAGGCCTCGGAGGATAAGGAAACTGTCACAGCCGAAGAAATCGACCGTAATGTGCCTGATTTCATTGTGATTGACGGAGTATTATACCGCTGCATGAATGATAAGGCTGAGGTAATTGCTGAAACGGACTACAAAAAGGTATTGTCCGATGACACGCCCAAACGAACCTTCAATCTGAAAGAAATGCTGTCAAAGACGGAGTTTGAGATAAATAATGTTGTTTTTGATTCGACTCTTGCGGCATATCTTCTTAACGTAAATGCTGCGGAATATAATCTTGAACGGTTATGCTCCGAATACAGCGTGGTTTATGACACAGAGAATATTGCAAAGACACTTTACAGCCTCAATTGTGAGCTTTACGGCAGGGTTAAGGGCGAAAATATGGAGGAGCTTCTCACTGGTATTGAGATTCCGTTGAGCTATGTGCTTGTTTCCATGGAGAAATACGGTGTAAGAATCGACCGTACCGCCTTACTGGGCTTCGGAAGAGAGCTGGATAAGGAAATAGCCCGTATTGAACAGGAAATATATGACTGCGCAGGGGAAAAATTCAATATCGCATCTCCGAAACAGTTGGGCGAGATTCTTTTTGAAAAGCTGGGATTACCTTCGGGTAAAAAGACCAAGACCGGCTATTCAACC
Source organism: Ruminiclostridium sp. (assembly GCA_045579565.1). Lineage (GTDB taxonomy): Bacteria > Bacillota > Clostridia > Oscillospirales > Ruminococcaceae > Ruminiclostridium_E. The sequence goes on along the minus strand of JAZNML010000052.1, from coordinate 32,524 downwards.
AATGCGGATGTACTGGAAGGTCTTATGGAGCATCACCCCGTAATCCCCCTTGTGCTGAACTACCGCACTCTTACTAAGCTCAGCTCGACCTATGCGGTGGGACTTTTGAAGGTAATTGCCGATGACGGCAGAATCCACACTACCTATAAACAGACAGAAACCCGTACAGGCAGAATTTCTTCCGCCGAACCCAATATCCAGAATATTCCAGTAAGAACAGAGCTGGGAAGAGAATTCAGACGGTTCTTTATTGCAGAGGAAGGTTATAAGCTGGTAGATGCGGACTATTCGCAGATTGAACTGAGGCTCCTTGCCCACATTTCTGATGACAGTACAATGATAAATGCTTTCAAGAGCGGCGAGGATATCCACACAATCACAGCTTCCCAGGTATTTGACATGCCTGCCCAGTGGGTAACTCCCGAAATGCGCAGCAGTGCAAAGGCGGTAAATTTCGGAATTGTTTACGGAATCGGCGCATTCTCTCTTTCAAAGGATATCGGCGTTTCCGTTAAACAGGCTGATGAATATATAAAGGCATATCTATCAAAGTACAAGGGAGTAGCGGATTATATGGAAAAAACTCCCGAGGATGCAAAGAAAAAGGGCTATGTAACCACTCTTTTTGGGCGGAGAAGATATATTCCCGAGCTTGCTATGAGCAACAAGACTGTTCAGGCGCAGGGTAAACGTATTGCCATGAATACCCCTGTCCAGGGAACAGCGGCGGATATAATCAAGCTTGCCATGGTGAAGGTTTATGCAAGGCTGAAAAAGGAGCTTCCCGAAGCAAGACTTATTTTACAGGTACACGACGAGCTTATCGTTGAAGCGAAGGAATGTGATGCTGAAAAGGCGGCGCAGATACTCCGTGAGGAAATGGAAAATGTGGTTAAGCTTTCTGTACCCTTGACCGCAGACGCAAAGACAGGCAGCAGCTGGTACGAGGCTCATTGAGTTATAAATCAGGCGCAAAAAGGTAAATATGTAAAAATTATTTACCTTTTTGTGCAAAAAGTATTGACAATTCTAATAAAATGCTGTATAATGCTAATTATTGTGAGTAAATTATATTTACTTTAAATGTATTATAAGGGGAAAGATTATGACTGATTTTAAATTTGTGTCAAAGCAAAAATTGTCAACAGGAATTATTTTTGCAGTAGTAGGGCTTATTTTTTGTGCTGTCTGTATAGGCATTTACGTTGAAAACAGCAGGTTTATGAAAACCGCACAGGAGGTAAGGGCTGAGGTTACCGAGGTACATAAGGACAGAGTAAGAAGAAACGGTAAATACAGAACAGATTACGATGTTTATATTCGCTACGAGGTTGACGGAAATATTTACAATGAAGAGCTCAGCGGCGGTAACGGTTCCATGAGAGAGGGACAGATTATAAAAGTTTATTACGACCCCTACAACCCACGTGATGTAAGAACCGGTAAATCCGGCGGTGCAATCTTATTCGGTGCGGTTTTTGCACTTGTTTTCGTGGTGGTAGGTGTTTTTGTGGGAGTAGTGCCGTACGTAAAGGCGAAAAAACTGAGAGAGCTCAAAATGACAGGCCAGCATATGACGGCCATGATTACAGATATTATTATCGATAAGAGCGTAAGAATAAACAAGCGTTATCCGTTCAAGGCAATATGCGAGGCGGTTGACCCTATGACTAACGAAAAGTATCTTTACAGCTCCGAGGGTGTAATGAATGATATCCGTTATCTCCAAGGACAACTGGTAACAGTTTACTATGACGCTTATGACAGAAGCCAGTACTATGTGGATCTTGAATCCATTGATGAAAGCTCTATGGGTTCACCTATGATACACGATTTCAGATGACGGAGGATAAAATGAAAAAGAAGTTTATTGGTTTCAGCGCGGGAATGATTATAGGTATCATCTTTTCTGTAATCGGCATCTTTTTCGCCTTCACAGGTGTTATAGCCTTATTGGCGGGGGATAGCAGCCTTAATTTGTTCGCTCTGATTTTCGGCGGAATAGGACTACTTTTCTTCTTTATCGGACTGCCTTTTCTTACCGTCGGACTTAAAAAGCGTAAAACAAAGCTCCGTCTTATTGAAACAGGGGTACAGGCGACAGGTATTATAACCGATATCGAAATTGACCGCACTGTAAGAGTAAATAACAGGTATCTGCGTAAGGCGAATTGCAAGGTTACCGATGAATACACAGGCGAGATTTATCTTTACAGTTCAGAAAGCGTTACAGGGAATATTGATTACCTTGTAGGCAGACAGGTTACTGTATTCTATGACCCTGATGACAGAAGCAAGTACTTTGTTGACCTGGAATCAGCTGATATGCTTAATGCAGACCAGATAGTCCACGATTTCAGATAAGGAGTAATTATGTCGGGAAGAAAATCAATTATCAAAACTATGCTGATTACTGTGATGGTTGGCGTAGCATTTCTCATAATGGGCGGATTTGCCTATTCATCGGCGAGAATGGAACAGATGGCCGTCGCCGGCGATGACGGATTTATAAAAACACAGGCGTACGTAGAGGATGTAAAAAAAGTGGAGTCTACTTCATACCAGAGTAACAGGAAAACCGTTCGAACCCGTACAGATGCAACTGTTTCTCTTGAATATGAGGGAGAGACGTACAGCAATATTCTCATGGGTGTGCTTTTTGTTGAAAAGGGCGATATGATTGATGTTTATTTCAATCCTGAGACAAAGGAGATGAAGTCCACTATTACGGATATCGAGGGCGTTCTGGTAGTGCTGGAATATATTCCTGCCTTTGTGCTTATGGGTATCGGCGTAGTTGTCATCATCTTCGGTGTTGTCTTAGGCTTTTCAAAGCTTTCGGTATTCAGCGAGAAAAACATGGTTATGGGAGTTATTGCAGACGTTGAGGAGAATTCCAACATCACCATCGACCATAAGCACCCGAAAGTCGCAATCTGTGATTTTAATGAACCGGGTACAAACAAGAATCTGCGTGTACGTTCAGGAATTTCAACTCTTGACCTTTTCGGCATGGTGGGTATGAATGTTCCGATTTACTATAACCGTAAGAATCCGGCGAAATCCTTTGTTGACCTTGAAAATGCCACAGGTGAAATGACTCTTGGCGAAGGTCAGCAGAAGGTACATGATTTAAGAAATCTCTGATGAGGTGAAATTATGGCATTGAATTTTGAAAAGAGTAATAAACGGGACCCTGCAAGACTCGAATACCAAAAGCCTTCTCATAAGGCAGAAATTGCATTTATAATTGTTGGCGCACTGATTATGTTGTTCCCACTTTTTGTGGATATGGGAGGTGCTGCCATAATAATCAGTGCGGAAATAATAGGCTTCCTTTTTGTGCTTATGGGCGTTGTAATCATTATTGATTCAGAAAAGAAGCACAAGAGAACAATGAGGGCAATTACATACGGTACGGAATATAAGGCGGTCATAACGAGAATACAAAGAAGGACAAGAAGCGTAAAACGTGGTTCGCGCCGTATAAGAAAACATTATTACTGTGCGGAATGTGAATTTATCAGCCCCGATACAAATGACAAATACCTTCTCACCTCTTCTTATGTTACCTACAATCTGCATGGTACCGAGGGGGAAAAGGTATCCGTATACATGGACCCTGATGATAAAACAAACTACTATGTGGACCTTACTACCATATCTACGGAGGGACAATGACAGACGAACAGATAATATATGAGCTGGAAAATGCCTGCTTTTCTGCCCCGTGGAGCCTTAATTCCGTAGAAAATCAGCTTAAAAGCGAAAATGCGGTATGGCTTACGGAAACCGAAAACGGTATCCCGTCGGGATACGTGATGGGTAGTATCGTATGCGGTGAAGCGGAGCTTTACAGAATTGCTGTTTCGCCTGATTTCCGCAGAAAAGGGCTTGGCGAGAAGCTTCTCCGTGAGTTTATTGACAGGTGCAGAGAAAGAGGCGGTGAAAAGATATTTCTTGAAGTGCGTTCAAGGAATGTACCGGCTATTACCCTTTACAAAAAGGCAGGCTTTGAAGAAATTTCGCTCCGTAAGGGTTATTACGGGGATGACGATGCGGTGATTTTTGCCAAAATATTGAATTAAAACTGGTGAAAACGCAGATAAAACACAAAAAATATAGACAAATTCTGAAAAATGTGCTAATATAGAAATAATATATTGAATCGGCACAGGAGGCTGTTTTATGAAAAAGAGTATCAGAAAAGTAATATCTGAAAATGTAGGACTCAGCTCATGCATAGGAATTGCGGGCGGAGTTATCACCCTTATTTTAGCGGTGCTTTGCATGAACGGAACGGATATGATAATGGGCGTTATTATTGCGGCGGCAATTACCGCAATCGGTTCTCTTGCAGCATCTGTTCTTGCCAAAAACAAGCTCAATTCCCTGGTTTCCGATTCTGTTGAAAAGCTCGCCGGCGGTAATGCGGTAAACGGCGCAGATGTAATTGAGGAGATTGAAAAGGTTTCCTATGCCATGAAGGGCGGAATCCTTGATAACAGCGCAGAAAACGAGTATATCTCAAAGCTTGCGGCAGGTGATTTTTCCGCACAGCTTCCCGAATCTCTCAAAAATACAGAAAAGGGCAGAGTGCTTTCCGCTCTTGCAGAAGGCATGAGCCGTAAGTTCAATGCAATCTGCAACAGTGCTCAGCAGGTGAATGCGGAAGGTGCGCAGATGAGCGGTGCCTTTGCAACACTTACAGCAGATGCAGAGGAACAGGCAGGCGCATTACAGCAGCTTACCGATTCTGTTAACAATATCAGAGGTACTGTTGATACAACCGCTGAAAACGCACATAAGGCAAATGAAATTGCTACCGGTGCTGCTGCTGAAATCGAAGCAGGTAATGTACATATGAAGGGACTTCTTGCTGCTATGGACAATATCAGCAAGTCCACAGATGAAATCACAAAGTTTGTAAAGGTAATTGAAGATATTGCATTCCAGACAAACATTCTTGCTCTCAACTCTTCTGTTGAAGCTGCAAGAGCAGGCGGTGCGGGTAAGGGCTTTGCGGTAGTTGCCGGCGAAGTAAAGACACTTGCAACAAAGTCTCAGGAGGCTGCACAGCAGACTACTGCTGTTATTGAGGAATGTGTAAGAAACGTACGTGAGGGTGTTGCAAAGACCGGCGAAACAGCCAAGTCCCTTGCGGCAATTGCAGAGGAAACACGTGAGGTTTCCCGTCTTGTAGGTGTAATCAGCGACTCCTGTGATGAGCAGAGAAGCGTTATCGGAAAGATTGACGAAGGCGTTGGACAGATCGGCATGGCTGCAAAGCGTACCGATTCTGTTGCACAGGCTTGCATGACATCTGCACAGCAGCTTGCATCACGTTCTGATGCGCTCAAAGCGGAAATCGAAAGCTTCAGCTTCAAGGCTGATACAAAGACAGCTCCTGCGGTGAGAACAGCTCCCCGTAAGCCTGCTCCTGTTACAGAAAAAACCGCTTCCGCTCCTGCAAAAAAGGTAGAAGCAAAGGTTGAAAAGGCAGAGGAAAAGCCCGTTTCTGCTCCTGCAAAGAGAGTAGAACAGCCTGTACGTAAGGCGGCAGAAAAGCCTGTTGAAGCGGCAGAAAAGCCTGCTGCAAAAGCTCCCGTAGCTGCACCGAAGCCTGTTTTCACACCTCGTTCAACAGCGAAGAACGATTCTTATGCAACAGCTGAATTTGTGGAAACACCCGATAACAAGTATTAATGGTAAAATATATTCTTAACAGGCGGAGGGGCATGAAGAACCTCCGCTTGCGTATTAAAGAGGACGGAAGCGTTTATGTGAGCGCGCCTTACGGCGTTTCTCAGAAGCAGATTGATGAATTTGTTTCAAGCCGTGAGGAATGGATAAAGGAACAGCGTGAAAAACTCGCGGCAACTGTTCCCCCGTCACCTGCGGAAATTTCCGATGGAACGGCTGTAACTCTTTTCGGAAACAGATATGTGATTTCGGTTGTGAAAGCGGAGGGTGAAGCGTTTATACAAGACGAAAAGCTTGTTGTTCCGCTTTCCGAGGGCAATCCGGAAACAGCGGTGCTTATGTTTATGGCTAAGGAATGTCGTAGAATCTGTACCGATTTGCTGAAATATTATCTTGAACGGGCGGGGTACACAGGTGCACCTGTAAAGATGGATTTAAAGTATCTGAAAAGCCGCTGGGGAAGTTATCACAGGCAGAAAAATCTGATAACCTTCAATCTTGCCATGTGTAAGCTTCCCGAAAAATACATAAACTATATTGTTGCCCATGAGGTGACTCACATTTTTGTCCACAATCATTCTGCTGATTTTTATAAAACAGGAGAAACTATATTTGAAAATTTTCTGAAAACAGACCGTGAGCTGAATAAAATCAGAGTCGGCGGACTGTTTTCATGAAGCGAAAGGCATTATAATGGAGCTTAACGAAGAATTTGAAAAGACCATAACCGCTGAAAAAATCGAACGCTGGCGCTATCCCAGGTTTTTTACGGAAAATATAGGTAAAACCGCCGTGCTGACCTCCGAGGATTCAAAGCATATGTCACAGGTCCTTCGCATGAAGGCGGGAGATTATGCAATTGTCTGTGACGGTAACTGTAACGATTACCTTTGCCGTGTTATTAATCCCGATAAGAATGCGGCGGAGCTGGAAATCTTAGAGTGCCGTAAAAATGAAGCCGAGGCGGAAATTTACGTGCGGCTTTTTCAGTGCTGTCCAAAGTCTGATAAAATGGAGTTTATTGTCCAGAAGGCTGCGGAGCTTGGTGCCTGCGAGGTAATTCCTGTACTGTCAAAGCGTTGTGTTTCGAGACCTGATTCAAAAAGCGCAGAAAAGAAGCGTGAGCGTTATCAGAAAATAGCAGATGAAGCCTCTAAACAGTGCGGAAGAGGAAGAATCATGCAGGTAAAACCTATGATGACCTTTGAGCAGGCGGTAAAATCATTCGACAAAGAAAATACAGGAATATTGTTCTACGAATGCGGCGGGCAAAGTATAAATGAAATAATGAAAGGGAAAAATAGCGGTACAGTTGATATTTTCATAGGCTGCGAGGGCGGTTTTGAACAGTCCGAAGCAGGTCTTGCGGAAGAACACGGGATAAAGCTTGCCACACTGGGAAAGCGTATTCTCCGTTGTGAAACTGCGCCCGTAGCGGCAATTTCCGTTTTGATGAATGTCACAGGAAATATGTAGCATTTTTGTGAAAAATGCAGAATTTTTAAATTCCCTTGAAAAATAGAAAAAAATGATATATAATATTTTTTGTAAGCAAATCCACAGCAAAGGAAGGTAAAGCTAATGAATAAGAATATTATTGCTCTTTTAATCGGAATCATTGCTCTCTTGGCAGGTGCGCTCACAGCTGTTTACTTCATCAAGAAGAAAATGGACGCAGAAGCTGAGGAATTCGATGAATTTGAAGATTTCGATATGATCGATGACGACGATGAGTTTTTCGGCGAAGATGAATATGCTGAATATGATGCACTCAACGTTTCCGCTCCCGATTCCATTCCTTATGTTGACGAGGAAGAGGAAGAATCTGATAACAGCGAACTTTAAGATGAGAAACGGTATTTATCTGAAAGGTAAATGCCGTTTGTTTTTACATTGAAAGGACTATTTATGAAGCTTTTTAGAAGAATAGCCGGTATAGTTATGGCGGTGGTAATGACCGTTACCGCAATGCCCCTTACATCTTCCGCAGCGGTTACATTGCCTGATAATGAAGCGGTGAAATTTGTTGACGGCCTTGGCGCAATCTGGAATCTCGGTAACGCTTTTGACGCATCGGACTGCACATGGCTTACAGACGAGTTGGAGTATGAATCGGGCTGGTGTAAGGCTAAAACCACAAAAGAGCTTATAGCAGCTCTTAAAACAAAGGGTTTTGATACAATACGTATTCCTGTTTCGTGGCACAACCATGTTGACGGCAGCTACGAAATCAGCGACAAATGGATGGACAGAGTTGAAGAGGTGGTTGACTGGTCACTTGACGCAGGTCTCTACGTAATTCTCAATGTTCACCATGATATCGATAAGAATTATTACTACCCAGATTCCGACCATTACAAAAATTCAGAAAAGTACATGGTTAAGGTGTGGGAGCAGATTGCAGACGAGTTTGAAGATGTGGACAACCGTCTTATTTTCGAGCTTTCCAACGAGCCCAGACTTAAAGGAACAAATGTTGAATGGTGGTTCCAGGTAAACAATCCTCCCTCCGAGGTAGTTGATGCGGTTGAATGTATCAACAAGATTAACCAGAAATCCCTTGATGCTATCCGTAAGGAAGGCGGAAAGAACAAGGACCGCTATATCCTTGTAGGCGGATACGACACCTCAGTTGACGGCGTTACGGTAAAGGGTTTTGAGCTTCCCAAAGATACAGTAAAGAACCGTCTTATTGTTGACTTCCACCTTTATACAAAATCCAAGTCTACATATAAGTGGGCAATTGACACTATTTACGATAATTTTGTAAAGAAGGGTATTCCCGCAATTCTTTCGGAGTACAACCTTGACCCCGGTCCCAACAAGTACGATGACAGAAGCGCAGCATATCTCAGTGAATGGGTTACATATGCCCGTGAAAACGGTATAAGCTGTGCAATCTGGGACAATAATGACGTAGCCTACAAGCTGATTGACCGCGCAACTGTAAAGTGGACACAGAGCGAGATTGCCGACGCGGTAGTAAAGGCAGGCGAGCCAAAGCTTCAAGGTAAGGCTTCCTCTTCATCCTCTTCTTCAACTCAGAAGAACGACAAGAACAATAAGGGTGATGAAATCACCGTAAAGGCGGTACAGGACGGCTTTTATGTTAATTTAAGCTGGACAAAGGTTGACGGTGCGTCAAAGTACCGTGTATACCGTTCTACCTCCAAGACAGGAAGCAAGACAAGAATCGCACAGACTACAAGCACAAGCTGTATCAACCGCTCCTCTGATGTGGGAGGTACATACTATTACTTTGTGAGATCCTATGACAAGAAGAGTAAGAAATGGAGCGGTTATTCCGATCCTGTAAAGCTCTCTGTTACTACAAAGAAGGCTGTTACAACACTTTCTGCTGAGAAATCCGGCAGTTCTGCGCTTCTTTCCTGGGAAAGCGTGGGCGGAGTTGCCAAGTATCAGATTTTCTACTCCAAGGACGGTAAGAATTACACAAGAGTTGCAACCGTCAAGGGCACAAGAACATCTCTTACAGTAAAGGGGCTCAAATACGATAAGTATGACTATAAGTTTGCTATACGTGCGGTAGACAGCGACGGAAACAAATCCAGCCTTTCAAATAAGGTTACCCTTAAATAATTAGAAGCGGTCAGCGAAAGCTGGCCGCTTCATTCTGCCGATAAACCCACGCACCGTAAAAATGCATTTTTACTTACTTCATCAAAAGCCCCTTGACGTACCTTAGTACGCCTGTCGGGGCTTTTTCCTTGTCTGCGTGTGTCTATCGACGCCTGTAATTATTACAAATATATTACAAATTTATTACAATTTTTAAAATCGGTTGATTTTAATACAGAAAAGTGTTATAATTGAACTTGTTAAGATTCAGAAAATAAGGACAGGAAAAAATGGACAAATACACAATTGGTAAAAATAAAAAGCTTCAACAGGTAGCCGATGAGGTTGAGAAGGTAATTGTAGGTAAGCGTGATGTAATCACCATGCTTCTTATTGCGCTTCTTTCAGAGGGTCATGTGCTTATCGAGGACGTTCCCGGCACAGGTAAGACTACGCTTGCTACCGCTCTTGGCAGAGCTACGGGACTTATGAGCCGTCGTGCACAGTTCACACCTGATGTAATGGCATCTGACCTTACAGGCTTCAATATGTTCAATAAGGAAACCAACCGTTTTGAATACCGCCAGGGACTTGTAATGACAAACATCCTTCTGGCTGATGAAATAAACCGTGCAACCCCCAAAACCCAGTCTGCACTCCTCGAAGCTATGGAAGAGCAGAATGTGACGGTTGACGGCGTTACCCACAGGCTCCCCGATCCCTTTATGGTAATTGCCACACAGAACGAGCTTGGTTATGTGGGTACATTCCCGCTTCCCGAGGCTCAGCTTGACCGATTTATGATGAAGATTTCCGTTGGCTATCCCACAGCTGAACAGGAAATAAACATGCTTGCAAGCAGGCAGACCGACAATCCTCTTGATAATATCATCCCCGTATGCACTAAGGAAGAAATTGTATCCCTTATTGATATTGTACGACAGATAAATATTGAGCCGTCGGTATATAAATACATAGTTGATATTGTTACGGCTACCCGTAATCACGCTTCGGTACAACTGGGCGCAAGTCCCCGTGCGTCTCTTGCACTTATGAGAACGGCACAGAGCTATGCCTTCCTTAACGGCAGAGCATATGTAATTCCCGAAGACGTACTGAGAATGACACCTTATGTTCTTCCTCACAGACTCAGACTTTCACGAGAGGGCAGACATATGCATATGGATATTCTACGCGAAATTGTAAAGAGTGTGAAGCCTCCGTTCACAAGAAACGGCTGATAATATGGCGAGATACAGAATAATATACATTTTCATACTGGCAATGTCGGTGGTATTTGCGGCGGCGTATGAGAGTAAGCTTACACTTGTAATAATGCTTACTCTGTTGTTTCTGCCGCTGATATCCTTCGTATTGCTTGTAATAGAACGGCTTACAATTAAGCTGGAAATATCCTCGAATGATATCTTTACCTCAAAGCAGCGCAGGTTTACACTTGCAATAAGAGTGAAAAACCGCTTTTTGCTGCCTGTTTCACCTGTGAAGATGACGGGTGTATTCCATGACGGAGAGGGAAATCTCATAAAGGACAAGCTTATTGTTGCAAGCGTTATGCCGTTCAGCAAGGCGGAATTCATATTTGATGGCTTTCTTAAATACAGAGGCGATTACAATCTCGGTATAAGAACGGCGGAAATATATGATTTTCTGGGGCTTTTCCGTTTCAGATTCAAGAAGCTCCCTGTCTGCCACGTTACAGTTGCTCCCCGCAGACTTATTTTAGGTGAAAACAGTGCCTTATGCGACGAGGAAACAGACAGCTTACGCACACAGTATACATTTTTCGAGAATGACACCTTTACCTCTGTACGAGAGTATGCTGACGGAGATTCGTTAAGACGTGTGCACTGGAAGCTTTCTGCAAAACAGGATAAGCTCATGGTAAAGCAATCTGATCTGAATCTCAGCAGCAGTGCGGCTGTTATAATTGATACAAGTACCGTCTATACAGACGAAGAACAGGCGGAATGTGAGGTTGACGCACTTCTTGAAGCGGCACTTGCCGTGGCGAGAAAGATAATAACCGAAGGTAGTACCGCCGCCTGCATATATAATAACGAGCTTACTGAAACGGAGATAATTCCGGCTCAGACAGCTGATGATTTTGAATATCTGTACCATAAATTCCCCTTGGTGCCCATTTGTGAGCCGGAGAATGATATGGTTCGTCTTTCAACAGACGGGGCAGAGGTAATCCGTGATTCAGGACTTGTCTTTGTTTTCTCGTCATTTATGAAAACCGAGTCGCTCCGCAAGGCGCTTGCGGGCGGACTTGCGTCATGTACGGGAATACGCATATTCCTTACCTCCGAAAAGTACGACGAGGGCTTTACCGCGCTTGTTGACTCTGATTCGAGAATAAGGGTTGCGCATATTGACCCGGATAATATAGCGGCATCTCTTGAAAATGCGCTATTTGAGTAATCCATCCGCAAAGGAACAGCAAATATGAAAAAGGAAAAACGTTTGAACACTGTTCTGAACGATACATATTTCAATAATCCTCCCTGCCTTATCAGACTTTTTCTGATAAGGCTTGCTTTGCTGTCGGCATTATCCGCTTCCGCCGTCTATGCAATAGGCGATTTGCTGCTAATGGAATACGGTCTTACTGAGGCGGCTGTTTCTGCCGCAATATCCTCTGCGGTTGTATTCGTCTTAGCATCTCTTCTTCCTGCGGGAATTGTGTATTTCCTGTCTCTTTCGGGATTTGCGGTGCTGTTTTTGAAGGACAGTCTTGTTGAAAAGCTTACGTATTTCTTTGATTTTCTTATGGTAAGGCTGGACAGCAGGCTTTTAGCTACCGAAAGGTTTGTGATTCACCCTGATGCAAGTGCCTCGCAGACGGAAGAAGCCTGTATTTTAGGCTTATCCCTTGTAGGCGTGCTGATAGGAATACTTTTTACAGCCTGCTGTCGTACCCGTTTTCATGGTTTTTATGCTCTGCTTGTATTTGCTACCTTTGCGGCGCCCTCTTTTGTGGCTGAAATTGCGGGCTATCATCCGTCAATCGCTTTCTTTGCCGCATGCTTCTTAGGTTTTTACGCACTCCATACAGCCTATGACCTTGAAGGTAATTCAACCCTCGAAAAAGGCAGCGAAACCGTTGACACAGCACGCAGAAGCGAGAGGAATTACCGCAAAAGAAGAGGCTTTGCAATACTGGGAAGAAGACTCAGAGGAGATATTCCCAGATATATGAAATATTCCCAGAACGCTGTAATTGCTCTTGTCTGCGCAGGTGTTCTTATGCTTAATATAGGCAGCGCCATTCCCCAGGGCACAACCTTCGATTATGAGGAATTCTTCGCCTCTGTCCAGGAAATGAGCGCAGATATGATTTCAAAAATCGAGGAAAAGTGGGGTGTTGATTTCGGCACCTCCTCGGCTCAGAGTGAGTATTTCAGCTACTCCAATTACGGCGCCAACTCCGGCGGTATCGGTATCGGTAAGCCCTCAGACAGTGCTTCTCCTGTACTTGATGTAACCCTTGGCGATAACAGTATTCCTGTATATTTAAAGGGTGATATAGGTGTAGATTTCAGCGGTGCAAACTGGTCTACAATAAAGGATACGTACAATAACGGTTCCTCCTGGGAGCTTGTAAAGGACTTCTATCCAGAAAGCATGTACCAGGATGTACGCTTCCGAGCATCTCAGATAGGGTATGAACCTGATGATTTTCTGCCCTTGCAGAAGGTGTCGGTAACCTACCGTAAAAGAACTGCGGTAGTATTCCAGCCCTTAGCGGTGTATGAGCCTGATTATAAGACAAGCGAATATTTCGACAGCTTCGGCGATTATGTTTTAAGAACGAAAAACGGTGAGAACTATCTCAATACCATAGAAAATCTTGCGCTCACTCCCAATATGAATTTCAGCGGTGCAGAGAGTATTATAACAAATGCCATGTATGAACCGGCATATGGTATGGGAACTATTTCTGATTACGGAAACTATGTAAATGCTTTATACATGGGTAATAATTACGAAAACATAAGCGGTCTGCTGTCTGTTCTTTATGACGACGGTTATGTTGCGGACTGGATGACTCCTTATGCCAAGGCTCAGGGTATCTGCGACTATTTCCGTAAGAATTTCAGCTACTCGCTTTCTGTTGACAATGGCAAGGGCGAGGAGATTATAGACAACTTCTTATACAAGACAAAACAAGGGCATTGCGCCCTTTTCGCCACCGCAACCACTCTTGCATTAAGAGAACTTGGTGTTCCCGCAAGATATGTTACAGGCTACGTTGTGGCAGGTGACGGTGAAGCGGTTGACGGCGGATATAAATACACTCTTCGTGAAAAGGATCTGCATGCCTGGGTTGAGGTATATATGCACGGAGTCGGCTGGCTCCCCTTTGACCCCACAGCAGCGGTTGACGGCTTTGAGGGAATGGCGGCAGAGGGCGTTCAGGGGAACAATGTTCCCGTTACCTCTGAAACTACCACCACAACCACAACTCCCCCTGTTTCAACCACTGTAAGCGATGAAGGGGATGAGATGGCACCTGATTTTACTGAGGAGGCTGATACCACCACAAAGCCGCCTGTATCCGCAGACGGTACAGGAGAGGGAACAGGCGGTACTGTATCCGATGAGCTTCTTGAGGAGGAAAATTCTCTTATTCCTGTGCTTATTACGGGACTTTGCGTCATAGCGGCAATTGCCCTTGTTGTAATAGCGATCCGCCTCTTTTTAAAGAAGCTGGATAAAGCGGAGAAAAAGACCTGGACAGGATTCAGAAAGAAACCGCCCTATCGCGCCTGCCAGGAAATGTACAAACTTGTTATGCTGATTCTTGACAAGGAGGGGCTTACTCCCGGTTGTGAGCTTATGAATGATTTTGCGGTGAGAGTAGATGCGTCTATTTTCCTTAAAGGCACAAATGTATTCCTTGTGGATGTAATGCCTGTATTTATAAAGTGCGAGTTCGGTAACGCCGATATTTCTCCTGTTTCCGAGGAGGAAAGAGCGGCTGTTTATAAGCTTACAGCGGCGGTTTACCGCAGATACATGGAGAACAAGAATGCCTTTATGCGCCTGATAACAAGAATTTCATTATTTTTATAAAAAATATAGTAATTTTTTGCAAAAATTATTGCAAAATTTGAAAAAATTTGGTATAATTGTTTTGATAATTATTTATTAGCCGAAAGGATGGTATTAAACCATGATGAATTTGATTACCCGTTCTGATTTTGACGGTCTTGCTTGCGGTGCGCTTCTTTTAGAAGCAGGAATTATCGATTCCTACACATTCAAGCACCCCAAGGATATCCAGGACGGACTTGTTCCCGTAACAGAAAACGATGTTCTTGCAAATGTTCCCTTTGTTGAGGGCTGCGGCTTATGGTTTGACCATCATTCCAGTGAATACGAACGTAACCAGCTTGAAGGTAGGTACAAGGGCGAAAGCCGTATTACTCCCAGCTGTGCTCGTATTATCTACGAATACTACGGCGGTAAGGAGCGCTTCCCCCAGTTTGATGACCTTATGGAAGCTGTTGATAAGGTAGACAGCGGTAATCTCACAATTGACGAGATACTAAATCCTCAGGGCTGGATTTTAGTGGGCTTCCTCATGGACCCCAGAACAGGTCTCGGCCGTTTCCGTAACTTTACAATCAGTAACTATCAGCTTATGGAAAAGCTTCTTGTGTGCTGCCGTACAATGACAACACAGGAAATTCTCGATATGCCTGATATCAAGGAAAGAATTGATGTATATAACGAACAGGCTGCATTGTTCAAGGAAATGGTGCATGCTCACACTGTAATAAAGGGCAATGTTATTATCACCGATTTACGTGGCGTTGACCCCATCTACACAGGTAACCGCTTCATGATTTACAGCCTTTATCCCGAACAGAACATCTCAGCGTGGATTGTTTCCGGTAAGGGCGGACAGGGCTGCTCCGCAGCGGTAGGTTATTCTATTCTTAACCGTACCAGCAACGTAAATGTCGGCAAGCTTATGCTCAAATACGGCGGCGGCGGACATAAGGCTGTCGGTACCTGCCAGTTTACAGATGAGAATATGGACACCGAGCTTCCGAAGATGCTTGATGAACTTGTAAATTACGACAAGTACTATAACGTATAATGATTTAAATAATATGCCGCACAGCAGTGTGCGGCATCAGACTGTCGATAAACCCACGCACCGCAAAAATGCAGGTTAAGAGATTTATTACAGCAAAAAATCTAAACATGTTCAAAATTTACAGAGCCGTGAAAACGGCTCTGTAAATGCATTTTTGCTTACTTCGTCAAAAGCCCCTCAACGTACACTCGTACGCCTGTCGGAGCTTTTTCCTTGTCTGCGTGCGCCTATCGACGTCTGTTAAATCCGATTAACCCCAGAATGAAAGGATTCCTTATGAAAACAAAAGAATTCGCATTAAAGCTCAGAGAAAATGTAGGAAAGGTAATCAAGGGAAAGGAAAAGGAAACCGACCTTGCGGCAGCGGCGCTTCTTTGCTCCGGACACGTTCTTCTTGAAGATGTTCCGGGTACCGGAAAAACCATGTTTGCCCGTGCCCTTGCGAAATCGCTGGATTGCGGTTTCCGTCGTATCCAGTTTACTCCCGACCTTCTGCCCTCTGATATTACGGGTATCAATTTCTATAACATGAAGGAGCAGGAATTCAGATTCAGAAAGGGTCCTGTATTTACCAATGTTCTTCTTGCAGACGAAATAAACCGTGCAACTCCCCGAACACAGTCTGCGCTTCTTGAATGTATGGAAGAACGCCAGACTACCATTGACGGCGAGACTCATCAGTTATCTGAGCCGTTTTTTGTTATTGCAACACAGAACCCTGTTGAAATAGCGGGAACATATCCCCTGCCGGAAGCACAGCTTGACCGCTTCCTGATACGCATGTTCCTTGGCTATACAGACCGTGAGACTGAAATCGGTATTCTTTCGGGAATCGGTGAAACTCATCCTATTTCTGATATTTCTGCGGTGCTTACAGCGGAAGACCTGCTCACAGCACGTAAGGAAGCTCTCAGTGTAAGGGTAAATGATGCGGTATTAGGTTATATTTCCGACCTGGGAGCAGCCACAAGAAGCCATGAAAAGATTCGTCTCGGGCTGAGTACCAGAGGACTTATTGCCCTTAAAAAAATGGCACAGGCATATGCCTCGGTAAAGGGTATGGAATTTGTAAATCCCGACTGCGTAAAGGCGGTTGCGCCTTATGTTATTCCCCACAGACTTGTCTGCCGCGAAATGTCCCTTAATCTGAACAAGAAGAGCGTAGCGGAGGAGATTACAGAGCTTCTCCTTGACACTGTTCCCGTTCCTACGGAAGAAATCGGCTGATAAGATATGGAGCTTATTGCGATTTTGATAATTGTGGGCATTGTTGTTTTCGTGGAACTGTTTCTCTATCGTAAAATGGTACTTAAAGGCATCGAATACACCGTTGATTTCAACGTCAGCGAGGCCTTTGAGGGAGAGACTATCGAGATAATTGAAGAGGTTTCCAACAACAAATGGCTTCCTGTACCATGGCTTAAAACCGAGCTTTCCACAAGCCGCTGGCTTGAATTCACGGGGAGCGCGGCAGCGCGCGGTTCGGATGCACGCTTTGTACCCAGCGTATTTGCCCTTAAACCATATCAGAAATGTACCCGTACACGTAAGGCGGTTGCGCTTAAAAGGGGAGAATTCACCCTTGAAAGCACCTCCCTTATAGGCGGTGATTTACTGGGACTTGCCAGTGTTTCAAAGAGCGTAAAAACCAACCGTTCTATCCGTATTCTGCCCTCGCCCTACGAGGTTGGCGAAGGGGAGCTTTCATCGGAAGAGCTTTCGGGTGAAATTATTACAAGACGGTTTATCTGCGATGACCCGTTTTTGAAATCAGGCTCACGGGAATACACAGGCAGAGAGCCTATGAACCGTATTCATTGGAGCAGCACCGCCCGTGAAGGACAGCTCATGGTGTTCAACAACGATTTTACCACAGAAAACAGAGTGCTGATACTGATGAACATGCAGAAAATGGCGGTAGGCGACCCAAGACCGCCAATGATTGCGGATACAGAGACTATGATAAAGGCCGGTGCATTTCTGATTGACATGTATGCGGCAATGAAATCCCCTGTTTCCTTTGCAACCAACGGCTCAGGAAAGGTTCTTGAAAACGGCGGTTCCTCAGAAGAGGACTATCTGGGGATACTACGTGTACTTGCAGGACTTGAAAATGAGTGCGATACGGATTTCTGTGATTTCTGCAACTGTATCGACTTTGAGGAAATCACTGATATTGCGGTGATTACTCCGTATATTGACGACAGAATAATTGAGTTTGCCCGTAACCAGAAACGACTGGGCAGAAATGTATTTTTCTACTGTAACGACGGAAAGGAATGCGGCCATCAGGTGATACATCTTGGCAGGATTCACCGTTACACATTCTTAAAGGATTGATTTTACGAAAGGAGTGGTTTTATGAGATCGGGAATACTTAAATTTCTTGCTGTAATATCCTTTGGTCTTGTAACACTTCCTTTTGTGCTTACTAATGACGTTCTTGCCTTTGAAAACATAAGCGTACTTCGTATTCTTATGTATTATGCGGGCTTCGGATTGGTTTTCGGCTTAGGATATGCTTTCGGAAAGATAACCGTAAAGCGCAGGAAACTGATACTTCTGGAGAGATTCACAGGCCTGCTCACTTTCTGCGCAGCCTTTCTTCTGCTGTTTATTACAAACGAAATCGGCGTTATCTTTGCGGTGGGTGTATCCTGTGTTTTATGGTATTTCCTCGGCGAGCGCGCAGCCCACAAGCACTATGCCGATATCTTTCCCGCATTCATGTTCGGGGTATATATCGGTGTAACATTGTTGTGCTACCTGTTCTATGGTGCAATGTGCCCCTCGGAGCTTAAAGAACCTGTTCAGACAGCGGTTATTTTTGCATTTATGGTTGAGCTGTGCCTTGCGGCGCTTCTTATTAACCAGAGCGGAATCTACGATAAAGCGAACCGCAGAAGAGAAACCCGTACAATGCTCCCCAAGGGGTTATCGGGGTATAATGCCGCCCTTGTAACAGGGATTACCGTCTGCGGACTTATGCTGTATGTATTTGTGGATAAGATAGTATGGCTTCTCAACGAGATAGTAAGGCTGTTTATAAGGCTTTTTGTATTCCTGATGCGAGGCTATTCGGAATTTATGGAAATCGAAAGCGGCGAAAGTGCAAGCGACCCTATGGGCTATACAGGGAACGAGACCCATGATGTGTGGAATCTGCTGTTCTATGTGTTGGTTATTATTCTTGTGATAATTTTCCGCCGACAGATATGGCAGACTATAAAAGGTTTTTTCAGCCGTATTATCGGCTTTTTCTCAAAGGAGACTGCGTTATCCGAGGCTGAACCTGAATTTGTTGATGTTTTCGAGCAGGTATCCGATGTGCGTAAGGTAAGGGACTTATCCTATTCCGCTCTTATGAAGCAATATAAGAAGGAATCCGACCCTGTGAAGAAGTACAGGCTGGGCTACGGGATACTGTTATGGCAGATGAAGTACTGTAAGGCGAAGCTTGTGGTATCTGATACGGTAAGCGACCAGTACGAAAAGGGCAGGGATATTTTCGGCTCAGAGCTGAAAGAAATAACCACAGCCTATGATAAGCTCCGCTATGACGGGGAAGAGGTTACAGCTGAACAGTTAAGTATGCTTGATTCTCTGATACGGAGTGTGACGGTAAAGGGATAAGTCTTTATTGTTATAGTATACAAAAAGGTGTAAACGTTTTACTATGATTTGTAGAATTTTCTTTCGGCACTTGTAATAGAAAACAAAATAGTATATAATAGATTTAATACTCATCTGATAGAAATGGAGTGTAATGTATGCTTGAAGAATTAAGAAAACAGGTGTATGAAGCAAATATGATGCTTCAAAAAAACGGACTTGTAAAGCTTACCTGGGGTAATGTTTCGGGTATCGACCGTGAACAAGGACTTGTCGTTATAAAGCCCTCGGGCGTTCCTTACGAAGAGCTCAGCCCTGAAAACATGGTTATTGTAAATTTAGAAGGCGTGGTTGTTGAGGGTACATATAATCCTTCCACCGATACACCTACCCATATTGCGCTTTACCAGACCTTTGACGAAATTTCAGGCATTACACATACACATTCCAAGTACGCTACAATCTGGGCTCAGGCAGGACTTGACATTCCCGTCTACGGCACAACCCATGCGGATTATTTCTACGGAGATATTCCCTGCACTCTTCCTATGGAGGATGACCAGATAAACGGCGAGTATGAAAAGCAGACAGGCTTCCATATCTCCGATACTTTCGCATCCCGCCGTCTTAATTGCATGGATATTCCCGCTTGTCTTGTAGCCTCCCACGGTCCGTTCACCTGGGGAAAGAGTCCCGCAAAATCGGTTGAAAATGCAATTGTTCTCGAAGAAGTTGCCCACATGGCGCTTTATAATATGAATTTTGAGTTTGGTATTGCTCATATCCAACAGTCCCTTCTCGACAAACACTATCTGCGTAAGCACGGTAACGGAGCTTATTACGGACAGATCGAGCTTCCTGTTGATGAGGTTACCGCCCTTGAACCCGAAACGGATAATGTTACCATGGGCAGCGAAGTAACAAGCGTAAAGCCCAGCATCCATACCGTTGAGCTTAAAAACATGTACGAGATGGGCGACGCAATCAAGGAAGAGGTTACTTCCGAGCCTTCCCGTTATATGCGTATCCCGGGTACAGAGAAGAAGGATGATGTTCCTTTCAGCTCAATGCCAAGTGTCGGCGCACCTCCAAAGCCTGTTCAGGCTGAGGCACCTGTACCGCCTGTGCCTCCCGCACCTCCCACACCGCCTGCTCCCGAACAGCCTGCACCGGTGAAAAAAGGACCTATGAATTTCACATTCTGAGATATTTTTCAACAGTCTGCCAGGCGTCGATAGGCACACGCAGACGAGGAAAAAGCCGCTGTCGGCGTACGATTGTACGGTAAGCGGCTTTTGACGAAGTAAGCAAAAATGCATTTACAGAGCCGTTTTCACGGCTCTGTAAATTTTTTATAAACTTTTATATTTTTGCTGTCATAAATCCTTATATCTGCATTTTTGCGGTGCGTGGGTTTATCGACAGACTGAAAGCCACCCTGTCGGGTGGCTTTTTCGTATAGTAATTTATTTATAGAACTTACTCTTTGTGAGAATAAGAGCGGCCGTAACCGCCAGTACCGCAGCAATAGCAAGTGCGGGTAATGTCTGAGGGAAGGGCAGGTCACTTACATTCATACCGTAGAAGCTGAACACGATAGTTGGCAGCTCCAATACGATAGTGATAACGGTTAACACCTTCATGGCCTGGTTAAGGTTGTTGGAAATGACGTTTGAGTAGGCGTCCATGGTGTTTGACAGGATGTTTGAGTAAATGTTACTCATTTCGATAGCCTGCTTTACTTCGACGAGGACATCTTCAAGGAGCTCCTGGTCTTCGTCATAGAGCTTAATGATTCTGCCTCTGAGGAGCTTTTCCAGTACAGTCTCCGTGTTTTTAAGGGATGTGGAAAAGTAGACAAGTGACTTTTCCAGGCTTAACAGCTGTAACAGAGCCTTATTGGTCATGGCCTTGTGGAGCTGTTTTTGTGCGTAGTTGAAGATTTTATCGATCTGCTTTAAGAATTGCAGGTACTTAGCGGCAATTCTCAGTAAAAGGCAGAAGATGAATCTTGTTTTGAACTGGGTTTTAACGTTCTTTACCACACCTTTTGCAAAATCGTCGATAATGCTGTTTTCTTTCAGACATACGGTAATAACATAGCGGTCTGTAAGTATGATGCCCATAGGCATTGTGTAGTAGGAAAAGTTTTTATCCTCGCTGCCGTCGGTTTTTTCGGCAACAGGGTAGTCGAGGACGATAAGGGTCTGTCCTTCGTCGCTTTCAATACGGGAGCTTTCCTCCTCGTCAAGTGCGGAACGGATATAGTCACGGTCAATCTGAAGCTCTGTTTCGAGCTTTGAAATTTCCGCTTCGGTGGGGGCGATTGCCGAAATCCAGCAGCCAGCCTCAAGAACATCCGTTTCCACGATGGTGTTTTCGATGGTCTTATAAATTCTGAGCATAGCTTTTCTCCTTCTCACAGGGCACAGCTATCCTCTAACTGCACACTATGAATTTAAAATTCGTTTTCGCCCGCAAGGGTCAGCAGTTGTCATTATAATAACCTCATCTTTCCCCGGAAAAAAGTTCCGGAATTCAAGGGCATAATACCCATGACTATTTTACCACATCTTTACCGATTTTGCAACCGGTTTTTAAAAAAATATGTGCATTTGTGTACCATAAAATTCGCATATAACCCTTGACAAAAGGGGGAATTACTGATATAATAATAAGGCTTGGTTCATAAGAATGAGCCAAAATCCTTGCTCATGCGTGAGCATGGGCCGATAGTCTATAAGGAGGTATATGAAAATGGCAAAGTTAGGCGAAAAGTACGAAGCAGTCGTTGTTTTCTCTTTAAAGAACGGAGAAGAACAGGTGCAGAATCTTGTAGCTAAGTTTTCTGATTTAATCAAGGAAAACGCTGAACTCGTAAACGTTGACGAATGGGGCAAGAGAAAGCTCGCATATCCTATCAACTACGAAGCAGACGGCTACTATGTAGTTTACAATTTTGACAGCAAGCCTGATTTCCCCATTGAGTTCGAACGTGTTATCAACATCACAGATGGCGTTTTACGTTCACTCGTAGTATTACGCAAGTAATCGGGATTTCAGAAAAAGACAGGAGGCGGAAATATGTATAATAAGGTTATTATGCTTGGTCGTATCACTCAGGACCTGGAACTCAAAACAGTTTCTTCCGGTGTTTCGGTTCTCACTTTTTCCATCGCAGTTGACCGCAGATTTCAGACAAAGGGCGAAGAGCGTAAGACTGATTTCTTTAACTGTGTAGCATGGAGAAATGAAGCTGAATTCATTTCAAAATTCTGGACAAAGGGTCGTCCGATTTTAATCGAAGGCGAACTTCAGAACAGAAGCTATGAGGATAAGAACGGCGTAAAGCGTTATGTTACAGAGATTATTGTTGACCGCGCAAGTTTCACAGGCGACAGCAAGTCTTCCGGCGGCGGTTCATTTACACCCCCACCACCCCCCGTACCCCCTGCTTACAGTCACCCTGCTGAACAGGCAGGCGAAGCTCCTATGGCTTCTAACGGAAACCATACAGCGAGCGATTTTAAGACTACACCCACAGATGATGATTATCCATTTTAAAGAAGGAGGATTCTAACAATGGCTGAAAAGAAGGAAATGAACGAAAGAGCAGCTCGTCCCGTTAAGCGCACAAGAAAAAAGGTTTGCCAGTTCTGTGCTGATAGAGCTGAATTCATTGATTACAAGGATGTTGCAAAGCTCAAGAAGTGCATGACAGAACGTTCTAAGATTTTACCCAGACGTGTAACAGGCTGCTGCGCTTACCACCAGAGAGAGCTCACAACAGCTATCAAGAGAGCAAGACAGATTGCCCTCATTCCTTACGTTTCTGACTGATTAACGTAACAATAAAAAGGCTGAGATTTTTCTCAGCCTTTTTTAATTTCAAAAAAAGAGACGGCTAATGCCGTCTTTTTTATCCGCAGGTTTCGTTCTTGAAAAACTCGCTTATATCAGGCAAAATCTTGCTTTCCTCGGTGATAAAACCGAATTTTTGAAGTCTGAAAAGCTTACGCTCATCATCTATATCGAAAACAGCCGTTTTTACAAAGCGGTTGTCGGCGAAGGCGAGTATTGCTCTCACAAGTCCGTCATAAAACAGCTCCATCTGGCTGTCCAGCTCGGAAATTGTGATTGTATCGCCGTTTATCACCCCTGCAACAGTGCCGTAAATCTCGTCGCCCTCTTTGAGTTCAAAAAGTATGCGGTCGGTAACTTCCTTGTTCTGCAAAATAGTTATCATCTGCGCTTACCACCCTTTCTGTTGCTTACGGGACGTTCCTGCTGACCGATTGCG
The DNA here is from genome assembly GCA_045579565.1 of Ruminiclostridium sp. GTDB lineage: Bacteria > Bacillota > Clostridia > Oscillospirales > Ruminococcaceae > Ruminiclostridium_E. The sequence continues at coordinate 9,197 of JAZNML010000052.1, read as the reverse complement.
CTTCGTAAAATACGCATTTCTTCTTTGGTAAGGTCCGCATATTCGCCCGGCTTTAACATACCCAGCTTAACGCCGGCGATAGAGGTACGTCTGAGACGCTTTACAGTAAGGTTTACCGCCTCACACATACGGCGGATCTGGCGGTTTTTACCTTCCTTGATAATAAATTCGAGGACTGTACGTTCATCCTCTTCAACGAGAATGTTGACAATACAAGGTCTTGTCATAACATTGGGTTCTATTTCAACCCCTGCCATAAGCTTGTTTACCTGTTCTTCGTTTACCTTTTCAGCAACAGTAACACGGTAGGTCTTGGCAACGTGCTTGGTAGGGTGCATGATGTCATTAGCGAATGAGCCGTCATTTGTGAGCAGGAGCAAGCCCTCTGAGGTACGGTCAAGTCTGCCTATGGGGTAAACTCTTTCCTCGATACCGCCGAGAAGGTCGGTAACGGTTTTTCTGCCCTGTTCATCGCTCATAGTTGTAACATAACCGCGGGGTTTATAAAGTTTTATGTAGCGGAGGGTTACACCGTCCGCCTTGATTTTTTCTCCGTTTACGGTAATGAGGTCGTTTCTGGGGTCTGCCTTGTCGCCGATTGAACAAGGTCTGCCGTTTACCTTTACCTCGCCGTTCTGAATGTACTGCTCAGCACGTCTGCGTGAGCAATAACCACTGTCGGCAATAATTTTCTGAATTCTTATCTTTTCCATAACATATCCTTTCAGGGAGCCTCACGGCTCAGCTTAATCCGAATAATTCCATAATTCTCCCGAAGACGTCTTTTTCGGGAGTTTTTCTTATACATCCCGACTGGGCAATCAGCGGAATTTCAGCGGTGATGTTGTTTTTGTAGTAAATTCTTGCGGTACCCAGCTGTTCGCCCTTGTAAATTCCTGCATAGACAAAAGGCGGAAGGTGGTACTCAATAGAAATGAATTGAAGCTCATCCTCGCCCAGCCCCACAAAAGCGGTACTTCTGGGGACAACCCTTATTTCCTTCGTTTCACTTCCCGAAACGGAAAGAGTGAAGCTTTCGGGCATGATTTCGTAGGAGGTGAGCTGAGAAAAGCCGTAATCTAGAAGCTCGGCATGGTCGCTCCAATCATCAGGAGCATTGAGAGTAACGGCAATAACCGTCATACCGTCTCGCTCTGCCGCAGAGACGAGGCATCTGCGGGCATTGTCGGTAAAGCCTGTTTTCACACCGATACAGCCGTCGTACTGAGCCAAGAGCTTATTGGAGTTGTAGAGGGTGCGTCTGTACGGGGGATTTCCGTATTCCAGCGCAGCACTGGCAGAAGAACACATTCTGCTGAATTCCTCGTTTTTGAGGGCGTAACGGGTTAAAACCGCCATATCATAAGCGGTTGAGAAATGCCCGTCTGCGTCAAGTCCTGAGGGATTAACAAAATGGGTGTTATTCATGCCAAGCTCTCTGGCTTTTCTGTTCATTTTGTCTGCAAAAGCACTGATACTTCCGGAGATACTTACCGCCGCCGCATTTGCGGCGTCGTTTCCCGAAGGGAGCAGCATACCGTAACAAAGAGCGCGCCGTGTTACAATATCGCCTTCTTGCAGACCCATAGATGTGCCCTCCACACGTATAGCCATGCTGTCCACGGTAAATTGTTTGTCCAGCTGTCCTGCTTCAAGGGTGAGGAGGGTTGTCATAATTTTAGTTGTACTGGCAATTGCCCGCTGTTCATGTGCGTTTTTCTCAAAAAGCACCTCACCTGTATCTGCGTTGATAACAACAGCGCTGTAAGCGGAGATTTCCTCCGGTTCGCCGTAACAGGTAAAGCACAGGCTGAAAGCTGTGAGAAAAGCGGTAAATAACCATATGATTTTTTTCATTTGATTTCTGTCCTTTCGCATTACTGTTTCTATGTTATGCAGAAAAGGACAGAAATAAACATTTTATCCGTATTATTCCTCGGAAGCCTTATCTTCCTTCTTCTTGCCGAAGATTTCCTTAGCCTTGTTCAAAAGCTCGGGAGCACTTTCGATAAGGGAGTCAACAGGGCTGCCCTTTGCACCCATTTCGAGAATCTTTGCGTCGCCGGAAGCGGAAACAACGATAAATGCCTGAGGCTTGATTGTAACGCCTGCACCTGCACCGCCGCCAAATACTTCCTTTTCAACCTTAGCGGGAATATCACTACCGCCGGAAGCGAAACCGAAGGATACCTTTGAAATAGGAATAATGGTTGTGCCGTCGGGAGTTGTGATAGGGTTACCGATAATGGTGTTTACATCAACGAGGTCGCGGATTTTTTCCATTGATGTGCTCATGAGTCCTTCTAAATGCTGTGCCATAATTATTTTCCTTTCTTAACAGAGCTTTGCTTTTTAACTTGTTTTTTTGTTTTCTTTCCTGATTTTTTTGCGGGTTTCTTTTTTGGTTTCTCCGCAGGCTTATTACTCTTATTGTATTTGAGATATGTTTTTAAAACACGCCACAGGAGCCAGATTATGCATGCCAGGGCGGTTGATAACCGTAATTTAAGCACGAAATAAATGAATATATCCTGTTTTTCCTTTGAGAAATCAGGCTCAATATTTACTTCCTTAACATGTGCTGTAAAATATGTTGTAAGCCATTTGAAAAAGGGGTACATGAACGAACAGATGCTGCCGTACATAAGTGCGGTTTTTGCTGCATCGTCGGAAGCTACCACCCAGTCAACGTAAACGTCATACCATCGTATTTTTTTGAACAGTTTTTTGACGGGCGGCCATGCGCTTTCCACATAGTCCATTATCATCTCGATATCGAGACTGAATTTCTTTTTCTTTTTCTTGCCGTCTGTTTTTTCGGTATCTGAATCGGACTTTGTATCCTCGTCTTTATTTTCGGGGTTGTCCTTTTCGGTAGTATCATTTGCCGGTTCTTCTGTTTTATCAGCAGATTTCTTCTTTTTTTCTTTTTTGGGCTTCTTCTTTTTCTTTGGTTTTGCGGGATAAATGGTGAAGAACAGAAATTTCACCTTTAAATCCAGTTTGTTTTCATAGTCAACCGTAACGGTAATCGACTGCCTGAACAGGATAACGAGGAAGAGAACAATGCAGCCGAATATTATCCAACCTGTCATTCTTCTCAGTCCTTTCCGTAAGGTTAATTATTGTTTTTGGCTTCCTCAGCCTGTCTTTCAAGTTCAAGCTCAGCAAGTTCATCAAAATCAAGCTGTCCTGTCTGGTTGGGAAGGGGAGGCAATTCTTTAATAGAAGAAATGCCGAAACAACGTAAGAATGTATCGGTTGTGCGGTATGCTACGGGTCTGCCGGGAAGATCGAGTCTGCCCGCTTCCTCCAACAAGTCTCGCTCTACAAGTGTATTTACAACGCTTGAACTGTCGATACCGCGGACCTGTTCCACGAAGGATTTGGTTACGGGCTGGTTGTAGGCGATAATTGAGAGGGTTTCCATAGCCGCCTGGGATAAGGGTTGCTGTTTTCGTGTTTCCAGAGCGGATTTTATATATCCCGAGTATTCGGGTCGTGTGGAAAGCTGGAAGCCGTCGTTAAGACGGATGATTTTAAGGCCGCTTTCCTGCACGTTGTATTTTCTTTCCAGCTGGTCAATAAGCTTTACGGTGGTTTCAAGGTCAATACCGCTCGCCTCAGACAGCTTTTCGGGGCTTATGGGGTCACCGTGGGCAAACATAATTGCCTCGATGATAGCCATACTTTCATTAAGATTCATTTTCCTGTTCCTTTCGTTTCATCATGGACAGGTAGTTTCCGTCCTCGGAGAATTCAACCCTTGCGTGCTTGGATAATTCAAGGAGCGCAAGGAATGTGGCAACCTGTTCTGAGCGTGTCTGCCCTCTGTAAAGAGCCTTAATCTCGACGGTCTCGCCGTGACGTATCTTTTTCAGAACGTACATGACCTTTGTAAATACGCTTACATAGGTCTGCGCCACAATAGGTTTAAGCACCTGCTTAGCCTCGTTTTTGAGCTTTTCACCCTTCTGGCTCAGGGCAGCGTAGCTGTCCACCAGCTCATATTTATCGTGGATGTTTCGGTATGTATTGTCAACGGGGATATCCATAGGGTCGCGGACAAATACCAGGTCGCCTACGAAATGTCTTTTAAGACGTTCGGCAACCGCCTTACAGAGCGCATACTCAATAAGTCTGCCTGTAAGCTCTTTTTTCAGCTCCTCAACCTCATGCTTCGGCAGTAATGCCGCAGTTTTGATAAGGATAAGGTGAGCTGCCATTTCCACGAATTCGCCCGCAACTTCCATATCTGCCTGCTGCATTCTTTCCAGATACAACAGGAATTGTTCAAGAAGTACAGAGATTTCGATATCCCGTATATTGAGCTTATGCTTTCGTATCAGGTCAAGCATAAGGTCGAGAGGGCCTTCGTAAACCTCTAATTTAAAGCTTAATTCTTCCATTTTCTCTCCTGTTTAACAGATGAAGCTTGTGATAAGGTCAAGTCCCGAATAAATGAGGGTTGAAAGCATTGACAATGGTCTTGTAAGAATACCTGTACCCACAAGAATGAACATAGCAATCATAATCTGCTGTTCGTATCTCATAATTCCGAAATAAAGCTTATTGGGGAGGAAGGAGAGAAGGATTCTCGAACCGTCGAGAGGCGGAACGGGAATAAGATTGAACACTGCGAGGCTTAAATTTATATTTACAATCATGTTTGTAGCAAAATAAAGCAGAAGTGTTGTATCAGCGCTGATAGGAACTGTTACAAGCAGGATTTTTCCGATAATCATAAATACCAGAGCAATAATAACATTGGAAATAGGGCCTGCGGCAGCGGTAAGTGCCATGAAGGCGCGCATTGGTACCTTTCTCGCCTTGTGAGGCTGAACCTGAACGGGCTTTGCCCAGCCGAAGCCGAAGAGGAGAATAAGAATTGTACCCATGGGGTCAAGATGTCTCAGGGGATTAATGGAAATTCTGCCCTGTAATGAAGCGGTGGGGTCGCCCAGCCATTTCGCCATGAGTGCGTGAGCGGATTCATGGATAGGGAAGGAAATAAGAAGTACAATAAGATAAGAAAATATGGTGATTATAATATATATAGGCTCGGGGTTTGAAATAATATCTGAAATCATAGTTTCTCCTTTTTAGAATGGGTAAAATTGCAATCATAATCTATTATACTATATTAATAAAGATTTTGCAAGTATTTTCCGTAAAAAACCGCATTACAGTTAATGGTTTGTTTCAGGCACAGAAACAAATCTCCATTCTATTTTGCTCCAATATTCTCCTGCGTAATCAATACCTACTCTCTGCTTTGTGACATACTCAGGTTTCATTCCGTCATCTTCGAGCCATATCCTGTCCGAAGTTACAAGATTTTCCCTGTTGAAGCTACGGTCGATACCTAAGAATTTCGTAAGCTTCGCAGGACCGTTATACCCTTCACAGCAACGGATAAGCACTCCTTCGGGCTCGCCCTCCTTACCGCTGATGACATTGAACATATTGTGCATTCCGTAAACTAAGTAAACGTATCCGATTCCGCCCTTTTCAAACATAGGAGCGTTGCGCTGGGTTTTGCCTTTACTTGCGTGACAGCCCAAGTCATCTGTACCCATATAACATTCGGTTTCGGTGATACGAAGCTTTCTTGTTTCGCCGTCAATACATGTGCAGAGAAGCTTTCCTAAGAGCAGGGGAGAAAGTTCAAGTGCTGATTTTGAAAAAAATTCCAGATCGGTTATTTTTGACATGATTTATGCCTCCATTTTTATAGGTTATTGAGTTGCTTAAAAGGGATAATATTTATGAGCTTTTCAGCTCTTAATTTCAGAGAGGAATTGTAAAATTTATGAAAAAACTTTTCGGAAAAAAGACTGACCCCATGAAAAAGGCAATGGAAGTTGCCATGACAGGCCGAGCAGTCTCTATTGACCCCTACGGAATGTATACGGGTGTACCCAAGGACCCGAAGGAAAAACCCGTACAAGATGCAGATGACCTTTGATTGTGCTTTCCGCACCGTAATTTCAGCGGTGCGGAAATACCATAAAACATTGACAGTACATATAATTTGTGATACAATAAAATTTACGGCGATAATTTCAGAAAGGAGAGGTATTAATGAAAAAAAGAATATTGTGCCTGCTCCTGTCTGCTGTATTTTTATGCGGATGCGCAAAGGAAAATACAGAGGTAATTACCTTACAGCCGGGAGTACTTATTACGGACAACCCTTCCGTAAAGCCGGCGGAAACGGTGGCTGTCACCACAACAACCCCCGCTGTGACAACAACTGTCCCGGAGCCTTCGGGTACGGTAAAAATTGCCTTTGCGGGAGATACAACCCAGTCTGATGTGTTTGCTGAGGCAACCTCCTGGCGTTCAATGAAATATCCTTTTGAAGACGTGAATGATATTTTCGTTGGTGCAGATATTTCCTTTGTAAATCTGGAAACCTGCGTAAGCGACCGTGGTGAAAGCGAGAAAAAGGAAGGCTACGGCTTTCAGACGCCTCCCGAATATCTTCAGGTCTACACCGAAGCGGGTATAGATATCGTATCTCTTGCCAACAATCATGTCCGTGATTTCGGCATGGATGCACTGGATGACACTTTTGCCAACCTGGAAGCATACGGAATCGGATATGTCGGCGCAGGAAGAGATGTTCCTTCTGCGGAAAAGCTTGTATTGTATGATATAAACGGTGTAAAAGTCGGCTTTACCGCTCTTAATATGATTAACATGGACCCCACCTGGTATGTAAGAGATGACCGCCCGGGAATAAATTGCGTGGATTTCGCAGCCTGTGAGGAGTATCTTGACCTTATCTCTCAGTATGATAAGGAATGTGACGTTCTTTTTGTATCGGTGCATTGGGGTGTTGAGTACACCAACGCCATAACCGATGAACAACAGGAATTCGGTCATATGCTCTGTGACAACGGCGCGGATATAATCCTCGGCCACCATTCCCACACCTTACAGCCTGTGGAGTATTACAACGGCAGCATGATTTTTTACAGCCTTGGTAATTTCCTTTTTTATAAAATGGATGACGATGCGGGCAAAACCGCAATTTTTGAAATAGAGATAGATAAAAACGGATTTGTAGGCGGGCAGCTTTCTCCCGTGTTTATATCCAATTGTAAATCAAATCTTCTTTCAGAAGAAGACGAGATGTACGGAGAGATAATAGAACTGTGCAGGACAATTTCTTCTCCTTACGGAGTAAGAATTACAGAAAACGGAGGCATTGAAATTGCAAGCAGTTAAAAGGATTATTGCTCTGCTGCTTTTTTGCGGAGCACTTTGCGGATGTGCGGGCGGAAATAAGCCTGAAACCCGACCAGCCGCAGTATACATAGAACAGGCAACTACAACAACCTCGGCTGTTCTTACCACAACCATAACGGAAGGCCTAACCGCGCAATCATTAACAAGCGGGGAAGTAACCACAACAGCACAAACCACTACAACAACGACTACCACCACCACGACAGAAATTACAACCACAACACCAGCTGTGACAACTACCGAAAATAAGGTAACAAAGCCTGTTACATCTGCGGTAAGACCACAGAAGCCTGTGGTTTACACAAATACCATTTCCCTTAACGGTCCCAATCTTGTTTATACAGGCGAAAGCTTTGACTATACATACACAATCAGTCATCGTAACGCCGACCGTGCATCTGTATTGTGGCAGATAAGCGGCAATGCGGGAACACTTACCGAGGACGGTAAATTTACCGCTGAAAAAGCGGGTACAGCTGTAATCCGTGTATCTGATATCTCCAACGGCCTTACGGCATCGCTCCTCGTACATGTGGTTGACAGCCCCGAGGATGTGGATTTTGTGGTTGAGGTAAACGGTATCCCTATTGCTAACAAGACCTATCCTGTGCCTGCGGATTATGACCCGGGACTTCTTTCGGATACATACGACGCATTTCTGGAACTTAAACAGGCGGCGCTGAATGAAGGTCTTGAAATAAACTTCATGTCCGGCTTCCGTTCATATGAGGAGCAGGCTGAGGTATACAGAAAATGGAATGAGGTATACCCCGACGGCGAAGCGGACCGTGTTTCCGCCCGACCGGGACATTCCGAGCATCAGCTGGGACTTGCCATTGACGTAAACTCCATTGAGTTTTCCTTTGCGGATACTCCTGAGGGAATCTGGCTTGCGGAAAACTGCTGGAAATACGGCTTTATTATCCGCTATAAAGAGGGTACCGAGCATATTACAGGTTATATGTATGAGCCCTGGCATATACGTTACTTAGGTAACGAGCTTGCCGAAGACGTGCATTTCAGCGGACTTACCTTGGAAGAATATTTAGGAATCGATTCTTATTACAGAATCGAAGAATATACTGTTGATGACGAAGAATAAACAACTTATATATAACTTATGCCGCAAGCTTTCGCTTGCGGCATTGTTGTTTTAATTATTCAGCAGCCTGAGCCTTTTTCTTAGCTTCGATGTCTGCAAGTGCTTCCTTACGGGAGAGACCAATCTTGCCCTGATTGTCGATCTTGATAATCTTGACAATAATCATATCGCCAACGTTACATACATCTTCAACCTTTTCTACACGGCGGTTTTCAAGTTCGGAAATGTGAACCATACCTTCCTTGCCGGGTGCGAATTCAACGAATGCGCCGAATTCCTTAACGCGTACAACCTTACCCTTGTAGATAGCACCGATTTCGGGCTCTGTAACAATAGACTTGATTGTATCGAGGCAGGCATTTGCCTTTTCACCGTTGTTACCGCAGATGAATACATTGCCTTCTTCGTCGATGTCAATCTTAACTTCAAAGTCAGCGCAGAGCTTCTGGATTACCTTACCGCCTGTACCGATAACTTCTCTGATCTTGTCAACAGGCACCTTTGTGCTGATCATCTTGGGAGCATATTCGTTTACAGTAGCTCTGGGAGCGGGGATAGCTTTAAGCATTACTTCGTCAAGAATCTTGATTCTTGCCTTATGAGTCTTAGCGAAAGCATCAGCAATGATTTCAGGTGTAAGACCGTCAATTTTAAGGTCCATCTGGATAGCTGTGATACCCTTGTGAGTACCGCCAACCTTAAAGTCCATATCGCCGTAGAAGTCTTCGAGACCCTGAATGTCAACCATTGTCATCCAGCGGTCGCCTTCTGTAATAAGACCGCAGGAGATACCTGCAACGGGAGCCTTGATCGGAACACCTGCGTCCATAAGTGCAAG
>JAZNML010000051.1:0-9741 GCA_045579565.1 Ruminiclostridium sp. | reverse complement strand
TGACGGGCGATTTTTTCTTCGGTGTATTGCAATTTATAGGAAAAAATGTTATTATATAAAGGAATAAATTACTTTCTGGCGAAAGGAAAAAGCTATGTCTGGCGAAAAACATCTCGAAAGAATACTTTCTGAAATTTACATAAAAAGCAGCTGTGCTGACGGGGAAAATTTTTCCCGTAATGCAATAGAATACATGAACGGCAAAGAAACGCTTTTAAAAGATATATCTGTGAGGATTGTAAAGGGCGGCACATACAGAATAAAGGGCTATTATCTTGAAAACAATGAGCTTTCCGACATCCGCGGCGCAAGTGCAATTATCACAAAGGTTCAGGATGAGATTGTGCCGCAGCGACTTATGGAGCTTGTTGGCTTTGATTCTGTTCTTTATAACGGTGGCGGAAATCTTTTCGCCCTTGTGCCTGAGGATGTTGATACAGATATCGGGTTACAGCTTGAAGAAACGGCGCAGAAATATCTGATTACTGCTGATTCCGCTTATATGGTAAGCGAGCCGGTTTTACTTTCCGAGCTTTTAGGAAGAAATTATCGGACTGTTATTGCAAGCAAAGAGAATGAACTGGACAAACGCAAGAAGGTTAAAATAAATGCGGATATTTCGCCTTGCACCGAATTTTTAGGCAAAGAAATATTTGACGATATACATATAGAAGCCGAAAAGAATGATGAACAAAAGTACTGTGAAAAGTGCAGAAAGAGAATTGCACGTTACAGGGAAAAAAACGGCGTATATGTATGCGGAGGCTGTCTGCATAAGTACAGGGTAGGTTTAGAACAGAAAACGAACTATGCTGATGAATACAGAGAATACCTGAAATCAAAAAACAGCGGACAAAATGTTGTTCCGGTGTATAACTTCTCGGATATTGACAGCGACAGAATAGCCGTAATTTACGCAGACGGAAATAACATGGGCGGTATTATCCAGAATTTTACAAAGATAACCGATATGGTTGATTTCAGTGCATTTGTAAAAAAGTCCATGCCTGAAATAGTGTACGGCGCAATGGAAAAATGCGGTGTTGACAGGTTCGAAATTGTAGCAATGGGCGGCGATGATATATTTATGATTGTTCCCGGCGCAAGGGCTGTTAAGTTAGCTCTTGAACTGGTGAAGAATTACAACAACCGCTTTGCTGAAAAATACGGCAAGGGCATTTCCACTCTGTCTGCCGGCGTGTGTGTTGCAAAAACAAGTACGCCTGTAAAGGTAATGCTTGAATCGGCTGAGGATGAGTTATCAGACGCAAAGGAAAAGGTAAAGCTTGAAGGCTGTGACGGAAGTCTGTCCTACATAATATTTGATTCCATCGGTGGAAATAACAGCGCAGAAGAACGTATGGTTCCGTTTACAGTGGCAGAAGCGGAAACTGTTTTAAAATATGTTGAAAAAAACTCCTCCTCTAACAGCAGGCTCAGAAATATTGCAGAAGCTTATGAGAATGCCGAAAGTAAAGAGGAAGCAAACCTGTTTTATGCCTACATGAATGCAAAGGAACCCCAAAAACAGATTGTTTTACCGAAGCTGGATAATTACGAGCTTGACGGCGGTTATTATAAAAAAGATGAAAAGCTGTACACCTTATGGAATGAGCTTCTTGACCTTATAGAGCTCAATAAAGGGGATAAAGATGAAAAAAGTATATGATGTCTCAGTGAAGCTTCTTTCTGCACTTCACATAAACGGAGGCGTAGATTCTTCCGGCGTGCGTATTATGGTGAAATCAGATAAGAAAGCATATATTCCCGCTACTCTTTTCAAAGGGATAGTGCGTGACAATTTTGAAAAAATGATATCCCTGCTTGATATGGGTGGAAATTGCAACGGCAAGGAAAACGCAGAAAAACCATGCGGATGTATGAGCTGTAAAATGTTTGGAAAAGCGGGCTTTCAGCGTTCGAGATTAATTTTCGATAATCTCACAACAGAGCAGAAACTGAATTATTCCATACGGACAAATATCTCGGTAAACAGATATCTGCATAAAGTTAACAGCGGTGATTTTGTCCGCACACAGATTACAGAACCTCTGGATAAAGAGGGGAATGCTGTGGTTTTCAGGGGACAGATAACAGCCCATTATCCCGAAGATTACGCGGATAAAGCACAGGCGTGTCTTGTTACGGCTGTTGAGATGATAAAATGCCTGGGTTCAGGGAAGAGCAGAGGACTTGGATTCGTGGAGGTGGCAATAAATGAAGCAGAAGGTTGAGTTTGAGCTTTTAAGCGATGTTATGTGCGGCGGAGTTAAAACTACTGAGAACTTTCTCGAATCTGAGCCATATATAAAGGGTTCTGTTCTGCGTGCCGCCTTTGCCAACGAGGTGCTTTTAGAATGTCCTTTGGCAGATACTTTGTCCCAAAACGGAAGATACAACTTTGTAGAAATCAAGGATGCCGAAGGAAGATGTAAAAATTGTTCATACAATAAAATCTGCGAAAAATTTTCGGATATGACATTTTCTTTCGCATACAAAAATGATACAATACCTGCTCCTTTTACTGCTAAGGTGTGTAAAAAATGTGGCACAGCCCACAGAATAAAGGATACCGTTTATGAAAACGGAATAATTGCTTGTGATGACTGCACAGGTGATATCAGGCGAATGGAAGGCTTGAAGGGTTTTGTAAAAATCATTGGAAACCATAAGTTATCCGCCGAAAAAATCGAAACATCCCTTTCAATTCATACAGCTGTCAATTATCGTTTAAATACGGCTCAGAATGGCTCTCTTTTTACTGTAAAGGCAATACGCCGCGGACAGCATTTTACCGCCGTAATTGATGACTGCGACAGCGGAATGCTTTATGAGGGTGCTGTTATTTATGCAGGAAAATACTCCTCCAACGGATTCGGAAAGATGAAAATTGTTTCACTTTCTCCTGTTGACGAAACAGATGAAATTAAAATCAGAACCCGTATAGAGAAATTCAACAATTGTTTCGGTACTAAGAACAAAGTGTCAATTCTTTGCATGTCTGATGCTTGTATTGATACAAATACAGGTAACGGTGTCCTGGAAAATTCGGATTACATAGGCGTGTGGGAAAAGGTATTATGCGATAGAGAAGATATTCCTTTCAGCATAGATACAGTGTTTTCCCAAACACAGCTTTACAGCGGTTATGACACTTCAAAAAAGTGGGGGAAATGGAAAAATACAAAGCCTGAACTACTTGTTTTAAAAGGTACCTCAATTCTTCTTACTATAAAAGAAGACCGCTTTGATGAAGCGGTAAAGCTTCTTTCGGAAATGCAGAAAAACGGCATAGGAAAGAAATGCGCTGACGGTTACGGGCAGATTGAAATATGCCATGAAATACATTGCTGGGGGGGTAAATCGGAATAATGACTAAAAAGGAAATTATCGATATTATTTCATCAATGGAAGAAAGAATCGGAGATAATAATCTGAATAGCCTGTTTGTATCTGAAAGCAGAAATGATAACAAAAAAATCGGATGCAATCAGTTCAGGGATATTGCCGGTCTTTGCAGGGAAGCGGAATGCTGTGAAGAGATAGAAATGCTTATCCGTTATAATATGGCGAAGTGCATCAAGGACGCGTCATGGATGGCAACTTGCAGGAACAATGCGAGATTCGGCGATATTATCCTTGATGATATATCGAAAATAAAGGATAAAGATGAACATAATGCATTGTCAAATCTTGAACTGTATTTCGGTTATCTTTATTGGCAGGCGAGAATATGGACTGTGCAGGCAAGCTCTGAATATTCCGATAGATGAAAGGACGTCCGATAAATGTTATACGATAAATTTGAAAACAGAACAATTATAACAGGACAGCTGGTGGCTGTTGACCCTGTTCATATCGGGGCGTCAGGAAGGGAATCACTTAATCCTTCTGACCTGGATTCCCACGTGCTTAAAGACTCGCAGGGTAACCCTGTGATTCCGGGCTCATCGGTAAAGGGTGTAATAAGAAACCGTTTTGAAGCGGTCATGCGCTCCATAGGCGAAGAGGTCTGTGATATTTTCAATAATAATCCCGAAAATTGTGCCTCGGACAGCGACTATAACAATGTTATGAAGGATAAAGCCTTGACAGATGAGGAGAAAGCAGAAAGGCTGTACGAAAAAAGCTGTACTGTATGTAAGCTTTTCGGCGGTAAGGCTGTGGCTGGTAAGCTTCACTTCAAGGACTGCCATTACGCAGGAGAAAAATTTGTCGGCGAAAGACGAGATGGTGTAGCTATTGACCGCGATACAGGTTCGGCAAAAAGAGGCGCAAAGTATGATTTTGAGGTAATCCCGAAAGGGAGCAGATTTGATTTTGTGCTTATAGCAGAGAATCTGGATGAAAAACAAAAAAATTACCTTGATTTTATTGTAAGACTTCTTGAAGGCAACGGCGTAGTTGACGGTGATTATCTTGCTTTCGGCGGAAAAACCACAAGAGGTCTCGGCAGAATGAGGCTGGAAAATAAAAACGTAGAATACATTGACTGCGAAGAGCTGAAAAAACAACTCAGAGAAAGATTTTCTCTTTAAGAGGTAGTTTATGAGATTTAAAAAAATAGCAAACGAAATTATATGTACCTTTAAAATGTCGGCAGACGGGCCTGTTATAGTTGCGACCGGAAGTAGCAACCGTATAAGTCCGGAAAAGACCGACACCTGCTTTCTTATGAGTAATGACAACGGTAAGCTTGTCTATGTAATCCCCGGAAGCAGTATAAAAGGTGCAATCCGCAGTTATGTTGAGGAACGCTTTTGCTTTGATGAGGAAAAGATAAAAAAGCTTTTCGGGAACGCAAAACCCAACCGGTCAATCAAGGGTAAAATATCCTTTTATGATGCATTTGCGGATATGGATACTATTAAAACGGATATACGTTACAATACGGCAATATCCCCTATCGGACAGGGGGTAAAAACGGGTTCGTTAAACTGTGTTGAGGCGGTAACGGCCGGTAATTTTTCAACGGGCTTCACCATGAAAAATGCGGATGATCGGGAATTTCATTATATCATAAAAGCTCTGAATGGGCTGAACGAAGGGGAAATCTGTATAGGCGGGCGTAAAAGCAGAGGCTTTGGCAATATGAAAATAAAAGATTTCAAGCTTACGGTTACCAATGGCTTTGATATTGAGTTAAAACCTGTTATAGTCGGGGAATATAAAGATATAAACGTACTTCTCTGCGACATAGAAAAGGGCAAGCTTTCGCTTTATTCGGAGGAGCATTATGTGTAAAGATTCTGATAATTTTGATTTTGTAGCATTTCCTTATTCGGTAAATAACCAATATATAACTTCTCTCTCAGCACGTCGCGGTAAAAAAAGCGGATATGCCGATATAGAGATAACAGCTGTTGACGATCTTTATTTGGGAAGTGGTTTCTGTCACTATGAAAACGGAAAGGGTATAATCGGCGAAACCCAGACTTTTATTCCCGCTTCTTCACTCAAAGGTGCGGTTCGCCAGGTAGCAAGAGCGTCTTCTGAATCCTGTATTCCCCTGGATAGAATCGATGTGCCTGTACTGGACGGAAACGGTGAAGTGGTAACTACGAATAGAAATGGAATGACAGTAAATAAATCGCTTAAAGGACAACCCTTCCTTACCTGTGGACAGAAGAGAAAATGTAACGCAACTCCCGATAAAGACGGGAAAATCCAGGTGTGTATTGTGTGCGATATGTTTGGTGCCATGTCCCTTGCAAGTAAGGTGCGTTTTACCGATTTACAAATGCGGAAAGGCAAGACAGAAACAGTAAGTGTCCCAGTCCGTTTTTCTCCGCATACAGAAGCTGATAATTATTGGTATCGCGATGACGAAAATGATAGAAATATTTATTACAAAGGTTATAAATTCTATTACACAAAATGCAATGAAAGAGAAGAACCTAAAAAAGAAAAGGTAACTGTTATAAAAAGCGGTGCTGTATTTAAAGGCAGGGTTTATTTCAAAAATCTTTTTGATGATCAGCTTGAACTTCTGCTGCATTCTCTGGGCGCAGGAAAAAATATATCTCTCAAACTGGGCGGATATAAGGCAGATGGGTTTGGTACAGTAAATGCAGTCTGCGAAAAGCTTGTGGTAAACGACAAAAAAGAAAATGCCTTTCAAATAGCAAAAAAATTTGTTGATAAAAATAAGGATTATCTTGAAGAGCTTGAATCGATACTGGAATACAGGGAGAATTGAGTTTATGAAAACAAAAAAAGAGATTATAGAAATAGTAAAGAATACTCCCATAAGCGCTGATGATGAGCCTTTTTACCGTTTCGCCTGTACCTATCTCTTCGGCATGAAAAGGCGTGACGTAATTAAGACGGAAGAGTTTTTTAAGCTGATTAGTTTTGCAGAAAGTAAGCCTTATGTTGTCCGGAAACAATTCGGAATTGCCGGGAAAAACAAGGATGAAGCTTTGAAAAATTGGTGTGGAATAATAACAAGGCATAAAAAAATCAATTTAGATATAGATGATTTGAGACAGCTTTTTGGTTATTGCGCTTACGAAGCAAAAATAAAAAGAGAATTGAATTAACAGAAAGGCAATAAATTATGAAGAGAATACTTATAGCTTGTATCAGTGCTTTTAATATAGAGAAAAGTATGGAAAGAGAATATATAGCGGGCGATATAACTGTAACAGCGAAACAGACCAATGAAGCAATCTTTAAATATCTGCTTAAAAAACTTGGTGGTATTGAAACTTTTATAGGTGTTTGTACCGAGAAAGCAAAAGAAACATTCGAAGGGTATCTGAAAGAAGAATTCAATAATAATGCAAAATCAAAGAAGATACAATTTGAATATATAGGCATGGAGAATAAACCTGACTATAACAAAACCCTCAGTGAAATTGCGAAGAAGGTCGTTAAGGCATCAAAGAAGGATGATGTAGAAATATATATCGACATGGCAGGCGGGCCAAGAGATTTTGTAATATTTGTTCAGTTACTGGCAAAGCTACTTTCTTTTCTTGGGTTCACTGTTCATACATATTATGCTGATATTACGAGTAATCCAAACAAAATTGTTGATGTAGACGATGTGTTCACACATATGGAGCTACTTGATGCAGTGAATGAGTTTGCAAATCACGGAAGCGTTAAATTGCTTAAAAATAAGTTTTCTGAAAATGAAACAGCAAAGCCTTTATTATATTCGCTGGATGCTATCAGCGATTCTATTCAGCTTTGTTCTGTTAATCTTGTAGATACTTTCAAATCCTTAAAAGATAGCCTGGATACATTTGAAAAAAACAGGGATAACAGCGATGAGTTATTTGTTATCAGAACAATGCTTCCGCTTATAAAGAAGAAATTCTATCTTGAAAAAAGCGGAGATGAAATCAGTGTTCTGGATATAATCCGCTGGTGTCTTGAAAGCGGACTTGTGCAACAGGCACTTACTATTTATAATGAGTATGTCTGTAAATTAATTGTGGATAAAAAAATACTTGCTTTTGACCCGGCGTTTTATGAAAGCAATAAAAATGATATCTGCGATAATGCCAAAAAGCATCACATTTCAAAAGAAGAAGCGGCGTTTTATCTTGCTCTTGATAAAATCGGCGAAAACATGAATGATGTAGAATTTACTTACGAAAATACAATAGCCGAAAATGTACTGGAAGCTGTGGCGGTAGAGTCTAAGTATGTTCTTATTTCATACCATGTGGAAAAGTGCCATATTCCAAATGAGGTAAAACTCAATATAGAAACGAACCCCTTTAAAGAGATACTTATGGATATAAGATATGTAAGAAACGTGCGCAATCACATAAACCATGCTTCTGAGCAAGGCAATGATTACGATGATTATTTTGAGAATTACAAATTTCCTACACATACAGATGACAAACCTGATTATACTCCCGAAAAAATAATAGAAGGGGTTACAAGAGCAATAGAGCATATCGAAGAAGCAATACTCAAGGTCAGAAGAAGAGGGTTGATATAAGGCGAAAGACCACCGGCACAGCCGGTGGTCTTTAATGTATATTTGTTATTTCAACACCGCCCATACCCATGGCGGTTTTTGCACCGATACCGCTGTATCGTGAGAACACTAGAAGCTTTTTCATCATATCCGCATCACCTGTTTTTTTAGCAATAGGTATATCGGCGAAGCCTGTCATTCCGTTATAGATATTACCACTGATGTTATAACTTTTACCGCTGAGCGAGTAGTTTGTCAGATGTATTCCTGATATGATACCGCAAAGATGCTCCGCATTTCCTTCGCCTGTAAATTCTACGAATTTTTCCGCTGTTGAACGAAAGTAACGGCTTAAATCCGGGGTGCAGAATGAACGGCCTGAGCTCCGGTAGATTGCAGGAGTGAGTATGCTGAGCCGTACATTATTTCCGATTTCATCGGCTTCCTTCTGAATGTCTGCCTCCTTTGACGAACAGTTTGTTTTCTT
The DNA here is from genome assembly GCA_045579565.1 of Ruminiclostridium sp. Classification (GTDB taxonomy): domain Bacteria; phylum Bacillota; class Clostridia; order Oscillospirales; family Ruminococcaceae; genus Ruminiclostridium_E. The sequence continues at coordinate 1,312 of JAZNML010000051.1, read as the reverse complement.
TATTGGCTCCCTTAACCCGTATATATTAAGCTTGTCGCAGTCAAGAAGAGCATCGCTTATTATCCTTGCTTTATGGGAGAATGCAGAAATATGAAGGGTTATGCTGTCTTCATTATGATTTTGCAGACAGTACATGGAGAAGGGTTGAAGAGAATTGCGGTGAAGCTCGTCTGCGTATTCTGTGGGAATAAGCTTCATAATTGCGCCGTGTATCTTTACGCAGAGGTCGGAGTCATCTTTTCTCATTTCGGGAACGGAATAGATTATTTCTGTATTAAAAATCATGCTTCCTCCGTTTCCGACTGTTTAGGCTTCGTGATGTCTCCATGTAAGCACATCACTCATATAGTACTGTTCTCTGTATTTTTTAGGAGTAATACCCTTTACTTTTTTGAAAATGCTTATAAAAGCGCTCTGAGAAGAAAAACCGAGAGCCAGAGAAATATCAAGATAAGAAAAGTCGGAATATTTAAGCATATTCTCTGCGGTTTTTACTTTGGCATTTGTTACGAAATCCTTGATAGTGGTTCCTGTTTCTTTCAGAAAGAGCTTGGAAAGATACGAGGGATTAAGACCGAAGAACTCTGCGATATCCTTTATGGATAAATTCTTGTGAAGGTTCTCGTATATATAATCAATGGCTTTACGCACGTGAAGGGAAATTACATCTTCTTTATGTAGTTCTCTCATTCGTTCGGCAAAATCAATCTGCATTTCCCCGAGCATATCGATTATCTCCGTATCAGTAGCGCATTTATCAGCCTTTCGGATATAGATATCGCTGAGTGTGTATGCGGTATCGTGATTCATTCCGCCTTCGACACAGATTCTTGCTGTAAGAGCGACGGAGGTAACGAAGTGATACATTACATTTCTGACGGGGTCGTCTGAAAGTACGCCTTTGCCTTTATAGTAGTCTTTTTTGATTGTTTCAAAATTACGCTTTACTGTTTCAACGTCACCTGAGCGGATTATCATGTACTTTTCAAATTCGCTGTTGAAGGGAGTGCGTATAAAGCCGTGGTTTTTCTGAACGAAAAGGTGGTAGTTGAGATCGTGGTTTGTGCTCATATATTTTCCTCTCTGAAAACTGATTATAAAGAAACTATATCACATTTTAAGTATAAAAGCAATATTTTTAATATAAATTTTAACAAAAGCCGCTCTTTTATCAAGAGCGGCAGATTGTCGAAAAATACTTTTTCGACAATCTGCCAGACGTCGATAAGCGCACGCAGACGAGGAAAAGGCCCCGACAAATGTACAAGGGTACATTGAGGGGCGTTTGACGAAGTGAGCAAAAATGAATTTA
>JAZNML010000050.1:0-8699 GCA_045579565.1 Ruminiclostridium sp. | reverse complement strand
TTTACAGAGCCGTTTTCACGGCTCTGTAAATCTGTTTGTCTTAACTTTAATAGGGTTCGGTTATAAATCATTTATCTGCATTTTTGCGGTGCGTGGGTTTATCGACGGATAAAGTCGCTCTTGATAAAAGAGCGTCTTTATAGTTGTTGTTTTTATGCAGCGGCAACAGCGCTTTCAAGAGTCATCTTGAAGGTGATATCGCCGACCATATCATATGTTTCGGCATTCTGAAGTGTGAATGTAACTTCAAGGTTATCCCCGGCTTTAAGGTTGTAGCCGTCAACCCAGAAATAATCATTTACTGTTTCTCCTGCGGGAACTTCAAGGTAAGCGGTGAAGCCATAGTCACTGGAACCGTTTATTACAATTTTTTCGCCCATGAAAATCAGGGGAACGTTATACTTGTTTTCGATTGAGATTGAAGCGGAAGAGAAGTTATCGAAGGCTTCAACGCCCAGTATGTTTAATACAGCGGAGCCGTTGGCAACTGGTTTTTCTTCTACCTCGGTACCTTCGGTGGTATAGTAGTCATCACCGATAGGTTCAGGAAGAGTCATGCCTGTTATATCGGTTCTGAGGTGCTTCATTATAGGCTGAACGAGGTAGTAGCCGTTTTGTTCTGTGCCTGCAATAAAGGGCATAAGAATAATAGTTCCGTTATCGCTTATGGTGGCAAATGCATAGTATTCAACGTATTTTCCTGCTGCGCAGTAAGGTGCAACCTCTTCGTAGGTTGTTACATCGCTTGCGCCGAAATATACAGTGTAGGATTCGTTATTGAGAGCAAGCATGGACATATAAACGGTACCGTTACTTGCGGGATAACCCTTGACGCCGTCTGTATTTATCATTGAGAAGGAATAAATATTTTCAACATTGTTTCCGAGACGTTCAATGTCCTCCTTTACAGCATCTGAGGTAAGAGGCTTTTCGGTAATGCCGGTAGCAATAAAATCTTCTAAGAGTGCATCTCTGTCATAGGTAATAAATCCATCGCCTACCTTGGAGCCCTGGATAAGACCTGTTCCGACGATTCCGTTATCATCGTCGCTTTCAGTGACAGCCTCGGTTGTTGTAACAGCTTCGGTTGTTGTGGTTGTAACCGCTTCAGTTGTGGTAGTTGTAGTTGCTTCGGTAGTGGTAGCTGTGGTTGTTGTGGTAACCTCAGCAGTTGTAGTTGTTGCGGCAGTTGTTGTGGTGGTAGTGGTTGTTTCTGCACCTTCACCCGAACAGCCTGCTGCTGTAATAACAAGTGAAGCTAAAATAACACATAAAAACTTTTTCATTATATCCTTCTCCTTTAATGCTAAGTAAATTTAATTTACTATATTTTAACATAGGTTACAGTAAATGTCAATCGTTATAATCCACAAATGAACAAGCGGCAAAGTTGAGCATTTGGTTATTTTACTACCGAATGGAAACGTGAAATTGAAAACACCTGTTTCAATCTCCATTTAGGTAAATGCCATTTACTCAACGACCGCCACTTCTTCAACCCCATATCTTAAAAGCTCGCCGATACATTCATGGTCAATTTTTTCTCCCGGCATGACAAGTGGAACGCAGGGCGGACAAGGGCAATGTATCCCACCGCAGATTCTACCGGAAGCATCTTTTGTGCTGATGATTTCCTTTTTTCTGTGATATGCTTCTCTGGGCGGCATTGCGTACTCGGGGTGAAGAACGTTGATTAATTCATGTGTTATGCTTTTTTTCAAGGGGATATGCTTCATAACATCTGCAAGTCTTTCAAAATCCTTTTCAGGCTGAGCGACAGAAAACAGTAGAACAACATAATCCTCATCGCTCATTTCACACTCAACGCCCATTTCTCTCAATACCTGAGCCAGCTCATACCCCTTGTATCCGCAGGCGCAGGCGTCAATCACGATTCGCATGGCGTCGCATTTTCTCAGTGCAAATCCCATGTCGTTCAGCTGTTTTTTCAGCTCATCAATAAGCCTGAATATGTGTTTTGCTTTGTTGTTGTTTTCATCAATAAATGTGTTACATAAATCAAGACTGTCCATAATAAGATAGGAGGGGCTTGATGAACCGAAAAGGGACATGGATTCCTTGGCTGTGCGGTAAAGAAGTTCGTCTTTAAGGTGCAGATAAGCGGCACCTGTAAGGGCGGGGAGGGTTTTATGGGCGCTGTCCGCTGTCATATCGGCACCCAGAAGAATCGGGTGGTCATCTGTGAAAACCTTGTATGCGCCGTGAGCGTTGTCAACCAGGAGATAAATGCCGTGTCTATGGCATAAATCTGCGATTGCGCAGATATCCGCCTCGCCGCCGTAGTAATCCACCGAGCTTACGAATACTCCGGCCACATCCTCGTCAATAAGCCTTTCTATTTCATCGGGCGAAACGGCGGCACTGAGATAATCATCGGGATAAGCCCATTTAATATTATAATCCAGCAGAATACATGAGGTGAGGAGACTTTTGTGGCAATACCTACCTGCTATAATTGTCTTTTTCCTTGTAAGCATTTTCAGTGTTCCCAGCATTCCCTGAATGGCAAGCGTACTACCGCCGCAGGAGTAGAGGGTAGCTCCTGCACCGAAAAGAGAAGCGGCATTGCGTTCGCTTTCGTATATAATGCCTTCTGCTTCAAAAAGGGTGTCTGCACCGTCAATTTCTGTAATGTCAAGAGGATTGTTTTCTCCCTTTCCACCGGGCATATGACAGCGCACTGTCCTTTTACCCGCATAATCCGTCAGAAAATTATGTATAGGTGTATCCATAGCTTTTCCTTTCAAGAATTTATTAGTTTTCAACATATTTACATAATATCATAACAGGTTAATTTTTGCAATAATTTTATTGACTATTACTTGTCAAAGTGTTATAATAATTAAGTATTAATGTAAAAGGAAGTTTTAATATGGAAATGCCATTTGTTCCCAACGAGGGAAAAAATTTAACAATAGATACTGATTTCGGTACATTTGCCCGTTATCCCATTAAAACTCACGTTATCATGCGTGAGGATGTAATGACCGATGTTCTGGACAAGTACGTATGCCCTTATCTTCAAAAGGGAGATACGGTCATAATCTCTGAAAAGATTATTGCCATAACACAGGGCAGAGCCTTCAAGCTCGATGAAATCAAGGTTTCTCGTCTTGCAAAGTTTTTAAGTAAGTTCGTTGTAAAGACAAATTACGGTATCGGTCTCGGAATGCCCGAAACAATGGAGCTTTGCATCAGAGAAGTTGGCAGACCCAAGGTTCTTTTTGCAGCTGCATGCGCAGCCGTAGGAAAGCTTTTCGGTAAGAAGGGTGTTTTCTACAACATCTGCGGTATGAAGGCACGTGCAATTGACGGTCCCTGCGATTATACAATTCCCCCTTACAACAACTACGCAAAAATGGCACCCGATAAGCCTGATGAGGCAGCGGCAAGTCTCGCAAAGCATTGCGGATGTGATGTTATCATCATTGACGCAAACGATATTGCGGCAACTGTTCTGGGAAGAAGCCGTCAGGATATGCCTATTGCCTTCGGTGAACAGGTATTCCGTGACAATCCTCATGACCAGTGCTCACAGCAGACACCTATCTCCATCGTGCGTAAGGTAGAGGCTTAATTTTTGGAATTTATATTGCTTTTTCCCGCAATATATGATAAAATAATAACAGTATTTTATGAAAGGAAGTAAAATCCAATGTTAGTTTCAGCAAAAGAAATGTTAAACAAGGCTCGTGAGGGCAAGTACGCAGTAGGTCAGTTCAACATCAACAACCTTGAATGGACAAAGGCTATCCTTCTCACAGCTCAGGAATGCAACTCCCCTGTTATCCTCGGTGTTTCCGAAGGCGCAGGCAAGTACATGTGCGGTTATACAACAATCGTAGGCATGGTAAAGGGCATGATCAACGAACTCGGTATCACAGTTCCTGTTGCTCTTCACCTTGACCACGGCTCCTTTGAAGGCGCTAAGGCTTGCATCAACGCAGGCTTCTCCTCCATCATGTTCGATGGTTCCCACTACCCAATCGAAGAAAACATCGCTAAGACAACAGCTCTCGTAAACGCTTGCGACGTTCTCGGTCTCTCCCTTGAAGCAGAAGTTGGCTCCATCGGTGGTGAAGAAGACGGCGTTGTAGGTGCAGGCGAATGTGCAGATCCCGACGAATGCAAGATGGTTGCAGACCTCGGCGTAACAATGCTCGCAGCTGGTATCGGTAACATCCACGGCAAGTATCCTGAAAACTGGGCAGGTCTCAGCTTCGATACACTCGCAGCTATCAAGGAAAAGGTTGGCGATATGCCTCTCGTACTCCACGGCGGTACAGGTATCCCCGCTGACATGATCAAGAAGGCAATCTCCCTCGGCGTTGCTAAGATCAACGTTAACACAGAATGCCAGCTTGCATTCCAGGAAGCTACAAGAAAGTACATCGAAGAAGGTAAGGACCAGCAGGGTAAGGGCTTCGACCCCAGAAAGCTTCTCGCACCCGGCTTCGAAGCTATCAAGGCTACTGTTAAGGAAAAGATGGAATTATTCGGTTCCGTAAACAAGGCATAATTTAGTTGAATAAATAAACCTGCCGCCCTGTATCTTTCGATACAGGGCGGCGTTGTTATATTCATTTCCCCTTTTCTTTTTGTGAGGGGTGTACTTTCCATTTGTTATTCAGACCCTTTCTGAACATATGCCTTGCGGTTACGGTTTCAAGAACGGCACGTGCTACAATAAGCCGGTCAATCAGCTCCTTATCCTCGGGGTGTCTGCTTTCGAGGGTTGAAAGTATATTGTTGAAGGTAAGGGTTGCGGTGCGGTAGGCTTTGTTTTCGCAGAGTTTTTTGTCGGGTCTGAATCGGGAGTCGATATATTTCATTAAATTTCGCATGTTTATTCTCCTTTACCCAACTTATTCGTTGGTCTGTATTTGTAATTCTATCATAATATCTTGGGTTTGTCAACATAAACTAACGATATATGTTATCCTTGATATGTAAGGGGGTATATATATCATGGCTTTTTACAGAAGAATACGCGAACTCAGAGAAGATAACGACAAAACACAAAAGGAAGTAGCCGACTATCTGGGCACCGCTTATCAATACTATGCGGTTTACGAAAAAGGCACCAGCGAAATATCCTTTGAACGTGCCATTATGCTGGCAAAATACTACAATGTAAGTCTTGACTATATTGCCGGACTTACCAATAAGAAAACATCACTTGATTCACCTAAGCTTACCAAGGAAGAGTCGGAGCTTATATCTATGCTTAATGAATTATCTCCGAAAAGCAGAAGAAAATTCTCCGGTCTTTTAAAACAGCTTATCAACACACTCAAATAAGAAAACGGGCGGTTATCACCGCCCGTTCAGTTTTTGTTGCTGATTATTCAATGCCAATATATTTGAAATCCTTGTCCTCAACTGTTTTCTTGAAAACATCTGCGTCGATTTCCTTTGAGAGAGTTACAACCGCTGTACCTTTTTCGTGGCTTACAACAGCCGCCTCAACACCGTCAAGTCCTTCAAGTGCCTTCTTCATTGTAGCTTCGCAGTGGCCACACATCATGCCTTCGATTTTGATTGTTTTTTCCATTGATTTTACCTCCTGAACCGGTTTGGATTTTGCTTTTATTTTTTTGTCCCGTCTGGGATTATGAACGTCAAGTAAGTTGAGTCTCAGAGCGTTTGAAACAACGCAGAAGCTGGAAAGACTCATTGCTGCCGCACCGAACATCGGATTCAGAGTCCAGTTGAATAAGGGAATCCACACTCCTGCGGCAAGGGGAATGCCTATAATATTGTAGATAAACGCCCAGAAAAGATTCTGCTTGATATTGCGCAGGGTGGCACGGCTTAAACGTATAGCTGCTGCGGCGTCGGAAAGTCTGCTGTTCATCAGCACAACATCTGCCGCATCTATGGCAACATCAGTTCCTGCACCGATAGCGATGCCTGTATCTGCTCTTGTGAGAGCCGGGGCATCGTTGATTCCGTCGCCTATCATAACTGTTCTTCCCTGTTGAGACAAGCGTTTTATTGCCGCCTCCTTGCCGTCGGGAAGAACGCCTGCAATAACCTCATCAACATCCGCCTGTCTGCCGATAGCACGGGCGGTTTTTTCGTTGTCTCCGGTAATCATAACGACCCGAATACCCATGTTTTTAAGCTGTGCAATAGCCTCACGGCTGTCCTCTTTGATTTCGTCTGCAACTGCAATAATTCCCATGAAAACGCCATTGTCCGAGAAGAACAGGGGTGTTTTTCCGTCAGTTGAAAGCTTTTCGGCGGTTATTTTTGCATTGTCGGTGATTTTTACAAATCCCTCTTTACCTGCCAGAAGCTGTCTGCCCTCATAATTGGCGGTAATTCCGTTTCCTGCATGTGAAGAAAAGTCGGTTACGGTAAAGGCTGAAATGCCTGTTTCCTCTGCTTTGGTAACAATTGCCTTAGCAAGCGGGTGCTCGCTGAGTTTTTCTATTGAATAGGCGAGTCTGAGAAGCTCATCCGAGCTTATATTTTCCTCAGGGATTATATCTGTTACAACAGGTTGGCCTTTTGTAATTGTGCCTGTCTTATCCAGTGCGGCAATCTCGGTTTTGCCTGCATTTTCCAAGGAAACGGCGGTTTTGAAAAGTATGCCGTTTTTAGCTCCGACGCCGTTGCCTACCATAATAGCCACGGGTGTTGCAAGCCCCAGGGCACAGGGACAACTGATAACCAGTACTGAGATACCTCTTGCAAGGGCGAAGCCCACAGTTTCACCGCAGATAAGCCAGATAATTGTTGTAATCAGCGCAATTGTAATAACGGCAGGTACAAACACACCTGCAACCTTATCCGCAATTTTTGCTACCGGAGCTTTTGTTGAGGCGGCGTCGCTGACCATTTTTATTATCTGCGAAAGGGTGGTATCCTCCCCGATTCGTGTTGCTTCGCATCGCAGGAAACCCGACTTGTTGACGGTGGCGGCGTAGACGGTGCTTCCTGCTTCCTTGTCAACAGGTATGCTTTCGCCTGTAAGTGCGGATTCGTCAACGGCGGCATGGCCGTCAATAACTATTCCGTCAACGGCAATGCTTTCTCCCGGTCTTACCAGGAAAATATCGCCCTTTACAACCTCGCCTGCGGGGATTTCTGTCTCAACTCCGTTACGCTCTACGGTTGCGGTTTTCGGAGCAAGCTCCATAAGTCCCCTGAGCGCATCGGTGGTTTTTCCTTTTGAGCGTGCTTCCAGCATTTTGCCAACGGTAATAAGGGTGACAATCATTGCTGCCGATTCAAAATAGAATTCGTGGGAATAGTAATGAATAAGCTCTGTGTTGTTTACAGCCTGGGCATCAATAAGCCTGAACAGAGCGTAAACACTGTATATGAAGGATGCTCCCGAGCCCATGGCAACCAGGGTATCCATATTGGGTGCACCGTGGATTGCGCCTTTGAAACCGTTGATAAAGAATTTTTGGTTGATAACCATTACCATGGCGGAAAGGAGGAGCTGTAAAAGACCTCCTGCGGCGGCATTGTTCTCAAAAAACGGCGGTGCAGGGAGATTTATCATATGCCCCATGGAAAAGTACATGAGTACTATCAGGAATCCAAGAGAAGCAAAAAGCCTCTTTTTTAACAGGGGAGTTGTTTTATCCTCCAGGGCATCGGTGCCGGCGGCTGATTTTTTCTGCTCTTTCCCGACCTCGCTGGCGCCGTAGCCGGCGCTTGTCACAGCACTGATGATTTTTTCGGCGGGCGCTGTACCTTCTACTGTCATGGAGTTTGTAAGGAGACTTACAGAACAGGAGGTAACACCTTCAACGGTATTTACCGCCTTTTCTACACGGCTTACACAGGCGGCACAGCTCATGCCTGTAACATTGTATTTTTTCACTCTGCTGTATTACCTCCTTTATTTCATAAGCTTTTGCAGAATCTGTACAAGCTCGTCAATTATTTCATCGTTTCCGTTACGTATATTATCAGCAACGCAGGTGTGGATATGATTACTCAGCAGCTCTCGATTGAATGCGCTTAATGCTGCGTTTGCAGCGGCAACCTGAGTCATTATATCAGTGCAATATGCGTTATTTTCTACCATTTTCCGAATTCCCCGTATCTGTCCTTCGATACGGTTAAGACGGTGGATAAGAGCGGTGTATTCGCTTTCCGAACGCTCCTTTGTTTTATGACAACACAGGCATTTTTCATTTTCTTCCATTATAATCGCTCCTTTGTGTTAGGTATTGCTTACTTAATATTATATACTCCCCAGGGGTATATGTCAAGTGTTTTTTAAAAATGACGTATAATGGCAGAAAATTTCCTTAACATATTGCAAAAAACTATAAAATAGTATATAATAGTAGTGTATAGTTTTCAGAAAATTAACTGTACTTTCAGACAAGGATAACCATATATGAAAAAGATTTTTTTCGCCGTTTTTGATTATTTCAGACGGCTTGATAAATTCATGCTGCTGATATGCCTTGTGCTCAGCGCATTCTCGGTGTTCCTGCTGTATACCCTGAACGTCAATGAAATAAGCGCATTTGTCACCGACAGACAATGGAAGACCCAGTTTGCAGCTTCCTGCGTGGGTGCGGTTGCCGCACTTGTGATTTCTGCTATTGATTACCGCTTTATGGTGAAGCTCTGGTGGCTTTATGCTCCCGTATCGCTGATTCTGGTAGGTCTTCTGTTCACGCCGCTGGGTGTGGGCGTTGACG
>JAZNML010000049.1:0-57928 GCA_045579565.1 Ruminiclostridium sp. | reverse complement strand
TGGGCTTATATGCATTTGCTTTACATATGCTTCGCCGTTTTCAATGGCAATCCAGGAATCTTTAAGATTAACTCCGCCCTGGCGGATTGACTTAACCTCTGTTCCTGTAAGCTCTATTCCGGCTTCAATGCTCTCTATAATGTAGTACTCATGACGTACCTGGCGGTTTTCGCTTATTGTCTTTGTATTTTCAGCCATTTTATACCCTTTCTGTCAATAATATATCAGTTTATTATACCATATTTTTTTATTATAATCAAGTCGGAAAATGTAATACATCAAAAATTTGTAAAAGGGTTGAAAATTTATAAAAGTGGGTGTATACTATCTATTATCTATAATAATAAGAGAACTATAATAATAAGAGAAAGAAGTAATAAAATGGCAACTACAAAACACGGAATAGATATGACAACCGGGGCTATCCTCCCTAAAATACTTAAATTCACATTACCACTGATGCTGTCAAGTATATTGCAGCTTTTATTCAATGCGGCAGATATAATTGTTGTAGGTAATTTCGCAAGTGACAATTCTCTTGCCGCAGTAGGTTCAACATCCGCACTTGTGAACCTGATGACAAACCTGTTCTTAGGACTTTCCACGGGTGCAAACGTATTATCCGCTCATTATATGGGCGCAGGAGATGACAACAGAGTCAGCAGAACTGTACATACATCCATAACCCTCAGTATCATAAGCGGTCTGATAATGACAATTGTAGGCGTTATTTTCGCCGATAAATTATTAGGACTTATGGATACCCCCGATGAAGTCATTGGTCTTTCAACCCTTTATCTTCGCATATACTTTGCCGGAATGGTCGCTATGATGATCTATAATTTCGGCAGCTCTCTGCTTCGTTCTAAGGGCGATACAAAACGTCCTCTTTATTATCTCGCTTTTGCCGGAGTAATAAATGTTGTTCTTAACATGATTTTTGTTATTTTCTTTAAAATGGATGTTGCTGGCGTCGCTCTTGCAACAGTTATTTCGCAATGCATCTCAGCATTTCTTGTAATCCGCTGTCTAATGAAAGAAACAGATGGTTTCAAGCTTATTCTCAAAAAATTAGGCATCGATAAGCAAATTGCAGTTAAAATTCTCCGTATAGGTATCCCTGCCGGTTTCCAGGGTGTTGTTTTCTCCCTTTCAAACGTTGTTATCCAGTCCTCCATCAATGGTTTCGGCTCAGTCGTAATGGCAGCAAACTCTGCCGCAGCAAGTATTGAAGGCTTTGTCTGGGTTTCTATGAATGCCTTTTCACAAGCTGCCATATCCTTTGTCAGCCAGAATATCGGCGCAGGTAAATACAGCCGTATAAATAAAATTACATTCACAGCATGTGCTTGCGCAGCTGTAGCCGGACTGGTATTCGGAAATCTCGCTTATCTTTTCGGCGAACCACTCCTCGGAATATATGACCCAAGACCAGAAATAATACCATCAGGACTTACACGAATGAGTCTTGTGTGCGGACTTTATTTTCTGTGCGGCCTTATGGACTGCTGTACAGGTGCAATACGCGGTATGGGATTTGCGGTTGCTCCCACAATTGTTTCACTTCTGGGCGCATGCGGTCTCAGACTTTTATGGATCGGTACAATATTCCAGATTCCTGAATATCATACCGAATTTATGCTTTTCTTATCTTACCCTCTTTCATGGGGCATAACATTCTTTGTTCATCTTATCTGCTTCGTGATAATGCGAAGAAAATTCCCGAAGGATGACCACGAAACCATAGAAAACACATAGAAAGGATTTAATATGGCTAAAATTTATAAATGTGCTGCCGAATTTATCGGCAATACTCCTCTTATGGAGGCTTCTAACCTTGAAAAAACACTTAATTTAAAAGCAAAGGTTCTTTTAAAGCTTGAATATCTCAACCCGGCAGGAAGTGTAAAGGACAGAGCCGCAATATACATGATTGAAGATGCGGAAAGGCGCGGTATTCTCAAAGATGGTTCTGTAATAATTGAGCCTACATCAGGTAATACAGGTATAGGACTTGCTTCTGCTGCGGCAGTAAAAGGATACAAGCTTATTCTTACAATGCCTGAAACCATGAGCGTTGAAAGAAGAAACATTCTTAAAGCTTATGGTGCTGAAATTGTTCTTACTGATGGTGCGCTGGGAATGAAAGGCTCTATCGAAAAAGCAGAAGAGCTTGCAGAACAATATGAAAACAGCTTCATCCCAGACCAGTTCAGCAATCCCGCTAATGCCAAGGCTCACTATGAAACAACCGGTCCTGAAATATGGAATGATACAAACGGTAAAGTTGATATTTTTGTTGCTTGCGTTGGTACAGGAGGTACTATCACAGGCATAGGTAAATATCTCAAAGAAAAGAACCCCAATATAAAAATAATCGCTGTTGAACCCAGCGATTCACCTCTTCTTTCTGGTGGAAAAGCAGGTCCGCACAAAATTCAGGGTATAGGCGCTAACTTCGTTCCTTCCCTGCTTAATACAGAAATTTATGATAAGGTTATGACAGTCGAATCCGATGAGGCATTCAACACAGCAAAAACGCTTGCAAAGAAGGAAGGTATCTTAGTGGGTATTTCTTCGGGTGCGGCACTGAGTGTAGCAATAAAGCTTGCAGAAAGTGAAGATAACAATGGAAAAAATATTGTGGCACTTCTGCCTGACAGCGGAGATAGGTATTATTCAACACCTTTATTTATGGAATAATGATGAAAACAGTTAAAAAGCTTATTGTTATACTTGCTTGTATTTGCCTGTCATTTTGTATTATAGCGCCTGTCACTATCGCCTCTATACACAGTGCGGTTATGAGAAGATATGAGTACAGCGATTATAATGATAACCTTTATCTGACATACCGTGATGTCGAAAATGATTATCCAAGAAAAACAATTCCCTTTAAATCCGGCGAAAACACTCTGTCCGCCTATCTGTACGGCGAAGAAAACAGCAAAGGTCTTATTATTGTTGCACCCGGGCATACTGACGCCAATGATATAAAGCTTTATGAAATACGCTATTTTGTTGATGCGGGATATTCCTGTATATGCTTTGATTACACAGGTTGTTACACCAGCGAAGGCAACATGTTCGGCGGGTATTCACAAGCGGTTTACGATCTCGATGCTCTGCTGACCTGTGTCGAAGCTGACAGCGGACTTAGCAGCAGACCTGTTTACTTATTCGGTCACAGCTTAGGCGGGTATGCTGTGGCATCAGTACTTAATAAAGGACATAACATAAAAGCCGTAGTAACCGCTTCCGGTTTTGATACACCAGAGGAACAATGGCAATATTCAATCAGCAGATACACAGGTTTTTTATATCCGATAATCAGACCGTTAAACAGCCTATTCATCAATTTAAAATACGGTGATGACAAGTCATTGTCTGCGGTAGACGGTATAAACAGCGCCGATATTCCTGTACTGGTTATAAGCGCCGAGGATGATTCGTTTTACGGCGGTTACAGTCCGATTTACGACAAGCAGAATACAATAACCAATCCGAGTTGCTCTTTTATATTGATGAATAAGGAAAACCACAACGGACACTATGATTATTTCCTTACGGATGCAGCTTTGGAATACCAAAAAAGCAATCCTGAGACAAATGTTGATAAGGAACTGTATATGGAACATGATACTTCTGTTATGCAGATGATAATTGATTTTTTTGATACTCAATAAAAAATAACCTGAGAAGTTTAATCTTCTCAGGTTATTGCTTTGTTATCAGAAGTTTTTCTTTAACTCTTCCATTTTTTCAATTACCTTGTCGCACCATGCGTCAAATTCTTCGTCAGCTACCTGCAATTCGGGGTGCGCAAGTACGTTTTCAACACAGCGTCTTATTCCCTCTTCTGCACGGATAACCGCCTTGAATTCAGGAACAGCAGCCTTAACCTTGGAATTGTCAAATACAACAGTGTTTGACTTATCACCAATAAGTCCGCCCTCGAAATCGTAATCACTCAGGTCATGGAGCATCTGTGAAGATACATAATAAGGCTTCAATTCAACTCCGAGAGCGTCTGCAATCGCCTTATATATCTGGTTCCAGGTAACGCTTTCATCACTTGTAATATGAAATGCTTCGCCTATTGCATGAGGATTACCCATAAGTCCCACAAAAGCAACCGCAAAGTCCTCATTAAAAGTAATAGTCCAGAGGCTTGTGCCGTCACCGTGAATTATAACCGGCTTACCATCAAGCATTCTTTTAAGAACCTGCCAGCTGCCGTTATTACCATGAACGCCAAGAGGAACACTTCTTTCATCGTAAGTGTGGCTGGGGCGGATAATAGTTACAGGAAAACCGTTTTCGCGGTACATTTTCATAAGATATTCTTCACAAGCAATCTTATTTCGGGAATATTCCCAGTAAGGATTTGCAAGAGTTGTACCCTCAGTAATTCTATAATCGCGAACAGGCTTATGATAAGCAGAGGCAGAGCTGATATACATAAATTGCTTCGTCTTTCCGTTGAAAAGTCTGTAATCTCTTTCAAGCTGAGACGGAACAAAGCCGATAAAATCGCATACAACATCAAATGTCATACCGCTGAGCTTTTCAGCAGCCTCTATTTCATTATTTATATCAGCACAGATAGTCTTTACTCCTTCGGGAAGTGTTTCATTTCTGTTACCACGATTCAAAATATATGTGTCATATCCTTTTTTTACAAGCAAACGCGTAATCGCGCTGCTGATAGTACCTGTTCCGCCGATGAGTAAAACCTTCATTTCTGTACCTCCTTATAACTTAGCCTTGACAGCGTTGTTTAAAATTTCTTCTATATCCTTTGCGCTGAGTCTTACAAAGCCCCATGTCTGACCGTCGCCAATACCGAATTTTTCAATAAGAACAGGAATATCCTCTGCCTTTGCACCAAGCTCCTCGAAATTGATAGGCATACCAATATCGTGTAAGAAACGGCGGAAAGCATAAATACCCTTCAAAGCTGTATCTTCGGGATTTTCAAAATTCATTTCGCAGCCGAAAACACGTGTTGCCATCTGAGCAAAGCGCATAACATCATGCTTATAAACAAACTCCATCCATGCAGGCATTACTACCGCAAGACCTGCACCATGCGCACAATCATATAGTCCAGAAAGTTCATGCTCAATACCGTGGCTGTTCCAGTCCTGGCTTCTGCCGACGCCTACAATATCATTATGGGCTACTGTACCCGCCCACATAATATTTGCCCTTGCTTCATAATTATCAGGATCCGCAATTACACGGGGAGTTTCCTTAACCATTGTGATGAGAACAGCTTCACAAAGCCTATCGGTAATTTCAACTTCTTTTGTGTTTGTAAAATAACGCTCAAACACATGAGCCATTATATCAGTTGCTCCGCAAGCCGTCTGATATGCAGGAAGTGTACAGGTAAGCTGAGGATTAAGAATAGAGAAACGAGGTCTGAGCAGATCTGAACCTGTATCACGCTTTAACATTCCGTCTTCCTTGGTTACAACTGAACCACCTGAGCCTTCGCTTCCTGCTGCAGCAATTGTAAGAACTGTTCCTATCGGAAGTGTTTTTTGAACAAATGCTTTCTTTTCGTAGAAATCCCAGAAATCTCCGTCATAAAGCACACCACAGGCAATACCCTTAGAGCTGTCGATACAGGAACCTCCGCCAACGGACAGTATAAAATCAACTTTTTCCTTGCGGCAGAGTTCAATGCCCTCATAAATAAGAGTATCACGAGGATTAGGCTTAACACCGCCAAGCAGAACATAAGGGATGCTCTCGTTGTCAAGAGAGGCCTTTACTCTGTCAAGAAGACCTGATTTTACAGCGGAACCTCCGCCGTAATGAATCAGAACTTTTGTTCCGCCGTATTTTTTTACATACTTACCGCAATCATTTTCGGTATCCCTTCCGAAAACAAATTCGGTCGGGCTATAAAAATTAAAATTATCCATATTTACATCCTTTCACATTAGGTAAATTGTTATAATTTTATTATAACAAACCGAACTCTGATTGTCAATATTTCCGAAAAACAGTAGTCTATTATATAATATAAAATGCTAAATTTTATAATACAATTATTTACGCAATTCACTTTTACTTAATTTTTTAAAAAAATTAAGTTTTTTTAGCTAAAACTATTGATTTTCCATTTCCGATATGTTATAATCAGTTCATGAAAAAAATCAGGCGAAACAGCCTTTAAGCTGTCTCGCCGATTTATATAAAAGCGCACACGAATAATGAGACGGCTATTCAAGAACAGTTGGCTGTTACCATCTCCGTTTACGCTTTTTTACAGTTTATGCGAAAAATATATTTCGCGTACCGCAATAAATAAATAATTCGGAAAGGAAATACCTTATGCCTACTATCCAGGAATTTAACGAGCGAATCGCAAAGGAAACCGCAAAATACGAAGCTCTCGTCACAAGAAAAAACGAAAAGACAGATGATTACAACGGTATATACGACCGCTATAAGTACCCTGTTCTTACTGCCGCACATGCTCCTCTTATCTGGAAATATGATTTTAATTACGAAACAAATCCTTATTTCATGGAAAGACTTGGCATAAACGCCGCTCTTAATTCGGGGGCTATTGAACTCAATGGCAAATTCTACCTCGTTGTTCGTGTTGAAGGAAATGACAGAAAGTCATTCTTTGCTGTCGCTGAAAGTGATAACGGCGTAGATAATTTCAGATTCTGGGATTTCCCTGTTCTTCTTCCTGATACACAACCCGAAGAAACCAACGTTTATGATATGCGCCTTACAAAGCATGAAGACGGCTGGATTTATGGCGTTTTCTGTTCCGAAAGCAAAGATACAGACAGCAATGACCTTTCCGCTGCTGTTGCACAGGCAGGTATTGTAAGAACCAAAGATTTAAAGACATGGGAAAGACTCCCTAATCTTAAATCCAAGTCTCCTCAGCAGAGAAATGTAGTGCTTCACCCTGAATTTGTTGACGGAAAGTACGCATTCTATACACGCCCTCAGGACGATTTCATTCAGACAGGAAGCGGCGGTGGTGTATGCTTCGGACTCTGTGAAGATATCAACAACCCTGTCATCTGCACAGAAGAGGTTGTTATCAGCCCCAGAATCTACCACACACTTACCGAAGTAAAGAACGGTGCAGGTGCTGTTCCCATCAAGACACCTAAGGGATGGATACATATTGCTCACGGCGTAAGAAACACAGCAGCAGGTCTTCGTTATGTAATATACGTATTTGCAACCGATCTCAATGATCCCTCAAAGCTCATTGCTTCACCTTCCGGTCTTTTTATTGCACCTCACGGCAATGAAAGAGTCGGCGACGTATCAAATGTCGTTTTCACCAACGGCGCAATTGCAAGAGAAAACGGTGATGTTTACATTTACTATGCTTCCAGTGATACACGTATGCATGTTGCTACAACAACTATCGATAAGCTTATGGATTATACCTTCAATACACCTTCTGATGCCTTACGCTCCGTTGACTGTGTAAAGCAGAGATATGAACTTATTGAAAAAAATCTTGAAATTTTAAAGAAATAACAATTACCGTTCCCAAGTTTATATAACGGGAACGGTTTTTTATTGACAATTCCCTTTTACAATGCTATAATTTTCTCAGAAAGGGGTGTATTTATGAATATTGAAATCAGAACAGCAACAGTTGATGACGCAGAGGAAATCCTCGCAATATACTCGCCTTATGTAAAAAATACAGCTATTTCTTTTGAATACGAACCTCCGTCTATTGAAGAATTCAGGGAAAGAATCAGAAAAACTCTTGAAAGCTTTCCTTATCTTGTTGCTGTAAGCGACGGAGAAATTATCGGTTATACCTATGCAGGTAATTTTCACCCCAGAGCTGCCTTTCTGCATTCGGCAGAGCTTTCAATTTATTTACGGCAAGATATGAGAGGCAAAGGAATCGGAAAAATACTCTACACCGAAATTGAAAGAATTCTCAAAACCAAGGGAATCATCAATCTTTATGCTCTCGTTGCCTATGCAGATGAAGAAGATAATTACATAAGCCATGACAGTGTAATATTCCACGAAGTAATGGGCTACAAAACTGTGGGAAAGTGTAAAAAATGCGGTTATAAATTTGGCAGATGGTATGATATGCTTTTCATGGAAAAATTCATAGGTTCACACAAATAAAACAACGGCGGAATTTTTCGCCGTTTTTTTGTAAGATTCAGGAAATTTTCTCGTCTTATACTTATGAAGGGGGAATTATAATGGATGATAGTATGATAATCGATATGTACTGGAACAGAAACGAAAGTGCTATCGAAGAAACAAATAAAAAATACGGAAGCTACTGTTTTACTATTGCAAACAATATCCTGAACAACAAGGAAGACTCTGACGAATGTGTAAACGACACATGGCTTCGAACCTGGAATGTTATTCCACCAAAAAAGCCTGAAAAATTCAAGATTTTTCTTGGGAAAATCACCCGTAACCTTTCTTTTGACAAGTATAAAAGTAAACACTCATCTAAACGAAACTGTGAAATGCTATACATTCTTGACGAGCTTTCGGAATGTATATCGGACGGAAATACCACCGATAAGGAAGTAGATATGAAGCTTCTTTCAGAATGTATAAACAGCTTTCTGAAAACTATTTCAGAACGTGATAGAGCTGTTTTTCTCAAAAGATATTTCTACGCATTAACAGTAACGGAAATTGCAGATAAATTAAACATTACACCAAATAACACCTCTGCTATTCTTTCAAGAATCAGAAATAAGCTTCGTGAATACTTAGTAAAGGAGGGCTTTGAAATATGAACGAGAAAGAACTTTTTGAAGCAATTGGCGGAATTGACGAAGAAATACTGAACACCTCAGAAGAATATAAAGCTCCTAAAAACACCTGGATAAAAATAGTTGGCACGGCAGCTGCTGTCTGCTTTGTTATAGCCGGCGCAATTGCGATAAATAGCATTACAGACAATCCCGGGATAATTACCGATGGAGCAAATCCACATCAATCAACTACGGCGGCAGACAAAGCAAACTCTATTACAACTGTTCCATGCGGTTATAACTGTGATTTTTGTTCAGCCGCTCTACACGAAGGTCCATGCGAGGAGGAAAATATGAATTCTTATTCACCTGAAACGATGGCTATGCTTTTATCCGGCGCGGTTTACCCCGATATGCCGCAATACCCAAACGAAATGGAAGACGATTTCGATACGCAATATAAAGCCTGGAATAATTTCAAAAAGGAATACAGAACAAATATATCACAGGATTATAAATATTCGGCAAATCAATTCACAAAAGAAAGTATGAAAGCTTTTCTTACTGATTCAGGAAACAAAAACAAGCTTGTTTCTCCCATAAATATTTATTTTGCCTTGGGACTTCTTGCCGAATCGACAGATGATAATAGCAGACAACAGATACTTGACCGTTTGGAAGTTGAAAATATTGATGAACTCAGAGAATACTGTAACTCTATGTGGAAAACCAACTATTCCGACGACGGCGCACTGACAAGTGTTTTTGCAAACTCAGTATGGCTTTCCGATTCGCTTAACTATAATATGGATACAATCAAGCTTCTTTCCGACAACTATTATGCAGACAGTTTTTCAGGAAATATGTCTGATAAAGCATATACAGAAGCCTTCCAGGAATGGCTAAACGTTAAAACAGGCGGTATGCTTGAAAATGAAGCAAAACAGCTTGAATTTGATTCACAGACTGTTTTTTCTCTTGCTTCTACCGTTTACTTCCGCGGAATGTGGCATAATAAATTTAACTCTGAAAATACTCAGAAGCAGCTGTTTACAACCTCAGACGGAGAACGGGTTAAATGCGATTTCATGTGCCGTGAAGGAGAAGCCTACTATTACTGGGGCAAAAACTATGGCGCTATGAATATGTCCTTTGACGGAACAGATTCAGCAAAAATGTGGGTATTTCTCCCTGACGAAAACGTCACAACCGATGAGCTTATTGAAAGCGGTGAAATAAATAAGCTTATAGAAGATACCCGCTTCGATTATCCGAATGCCAAAAGGCTAATAGTAAATTTCCAGATACCAAAATTTGATACAGCATATACAACAGATATAAAAAAGAGTCTTAACGAATTAGGTATTACAGATGTATTCGACGGTAGTGCCGCCGATTTCTCTCCTATGCTCGAAAATGCACCAGATGGTACCGCTGTTTCAAAAGCACAGCATTCCGTAAGAGTCGCAATTGACGAAGAAGGATGCACAGCAGCTGCTTTCACAGCTATGTC
The DNA here is from genome assembly GCA_045579565.1 of Ruminiclostridium sp. Lineage (GTDB taxonomy): Bacteria > Bacillota > Clostridia > Oscillospirales > Ruminococcaceae > Ruminiclostridium_E. Next base: position 47,668 of record JAZNML010000049.1, on the reverse strand, counting down.
TATATGTGGAGCCGCAATGCCTCCTGATGAGAAAATGGACTTTATACTTGACCGCCCATTCATTTTCGTAATCCAGAGCGATTCAAACGATACACTTTTTGCAGGAGTTATAAATAATCCAACGCTATAATCCTCCAAAACGTAACCTTTACCTCGACAATTATCACAGATTGTCGGGGTATTTTTGTGCGTAAAAGCGAAATTTGCTTTAAATTGCTAATAAATTAACATTATCTTGTTGATTTTTATGTTAGGATGTGCTATTATCTAGTTAGATATGTATAAATATAGATAATTTTTGGGGGATTCTATGGAAAACTTAGTTCATTTTGACATTGCCGCAGTCATAATGCTACTGGTAATGCTTCTAACCAACCTGTTCAGCAAACGAGCCAAGAATACAGCTGGCTACATGTATATGCTTCTTGTTGCAATAACAATGATTGCAGCACTTTTTAACGTTATAACTGTTGCTCTCGAAAACGCTGAAACCGGTAACGTTCTTCTTCACAACATTGTACGAACAACATACCTGCTGTTTCACAATACAGCAACTCCCGTTTTCGTTATGTATATCGTTAGTCTTACAAGAACATGGCATAAGTTCAAAAGAAAACCATATATCGGATTTATTCTGCTGATTCCATACTTTGTTGTTGCATGCCTGATTATTTCCAACCCATTTACAAATATCATATTCTCTTTTGAAAATGGTGTTCTCAATAAAACAACAATCGCAAATTCCCTTTATTTCTTTGCAACCTTCTATGTTCTTCTTGGCTTTGCGTATATACTTATTTACCGTAAAACTTTAAAAACAGGCTCCATTTTAGTTCTCTGTTCAAGTATACCTCTTGGTACATTAGCAGTATTTGTAAAACATTTCTTCCCTCGCTCATTAGTTGAAATTTTCTGCAACGCTGTTGTACTCATGATTATTTCTATGACAATACAGAATCCAGAAAAGAACGTGGATTCAGTAACAAATCTGAGAAAATACAGAGCTTATGCATCAGATATAAAAACTGATTTTATTAATAATAATCATCATAAGCTAATACTTATAAATATTGCAAACTATGATTCAATCCGTTCCCTTTTGGGATATGATTCTACAAATGAACTTCTGAGAACTATTGCAGATAAGCTTTCAGTTTGTAACAAAACTAATAAAGCGCGCGCTGAACTTTACTATCTTGATCGAGGTAAATTCCGAGTTGTTGTAAATGAATATAATATAGCAAAAGCTGAAAAGCTTGCAGAAGATATTAACACAGCTCTTCAACAGCTTATTGCAATCAATAAAATTGAAATTACACTTGATGCTTTTGTATGCGTTGCTAAGCTTCCCGAAGATATTATAGACTACAAATCTCTTATGGCTTTCGGAAATGATTTCCATGAAAGAGTTGAGAAAACAGGTGAAGTTCATCTAGCCTCCGAACTGTTCAAACAGAGAAATTTCCACCTTATGAACGAGATGGAAAACATTATCGAAAACGCATTCAAGAATAACAGCTTTACCGTTTACTATCAGCCTATTTACTCCGTAGAAAAGAAACGTTTTGTTTCAGCTGAAGCGTTACTCCGACTTATTGACGAGGAACATGGCTTTGTTCCCCCTAATCTGTTTATTCCTGTTGCTGAAAAGACAGGTGCTATCCACAAAATCGGAGATATCGTTCTGGAAAATGTTTGTAAGTTTATTTCAAGTGACGAGTTCAAGAAACTGGGGCTTGATTACATCGAAATTAATCTTTCGGTTGTTCAGTGTATGCAAAGAGGTCTTGCGGATAATATTCTTGCTACTATTAAAAAGTACGGAATTTCGCCAGATAAAATCAATCTGGAAATTACTGAAACTGCCGCTAATTACAGCCAGAATATACTTATTGAAAACATGACAAAGCTTATCAGCGCAGGAGTTAGCTTCTCTCTTGATGATTTCGGAACCGGTTACTCAAATATGGCAAGACTTGCTTCCCTGCCCCTTAAAATAGTCAAACTGGACAAGACCTTTGTTGACAACAGTAATAAGCCTAAGCTCCATATCTTCCTTAAAGGCACAATCAAAATGCTTAAAGATATGGATATGGAAATTGTGGTTGAAGGAATTGAAACTGAGCAAATGGTTGAAACATTCTCAAATCTCAATTGCGACTTTATTCAGGGTTACTATTACTCGAAACCTATTCCACAGCCGGAATTTGTAAAATTTATTGAAGAAGCCAAAATAAGTGCATAAAAACACAGGGAAATCCTTTCGGATTTCCCTGTTATTTTATTTATTGAGCTTTATAGATTTGATACTTACATTTTCACCGAAGGAAAGAGTTAAATCGTGACAACCGCTTATATCTAGTTCAGCAGCTACTTCTCTGAAATCAGTATAACCGTCAGACGCAGGTACTGTTAGCTCAGATGCAGGTTCATTGTCTTTATCTATAATAACAGCTATCTTCTTTTCTGAAACAACAGCAGAAGCTTTTACAGATATGCTTTTGACTTCATTGAAATCCACATTCTGATAGGTAAGGATATTTATCCATTTGAGACCTCGGATATGACTTTCAGCAGATATGGGATCTATATAGATTTCAGTATTCTTCTCACAATCGTATAACTGTGCTTCTATTTCGGTTGATAAATCTCTTGGCGGAATTGTCTCACCCTTGATCGATACGACAGCTGTATAACGAATATCGGAAGATGACGCACCAGTCATAAGTTCATATTCGCCGTTTTCAAGGCAGAAACGCTGTCGTGAAACGTCATAAAATTCCAGTTCACGAAGAGGTATTGATATTTCAACATGTGCAGTCTCATCAGCAACGACATATATTCGTTTAAATCCGCACAACTGTTTCAAAGGTCGTTTTATACGCTTTGAAACCGGGCGGTAATAGACCTGAACAACTTCATCACCATCATAACTACCTTCATTATGTACGTCAAGAGAAACGATTATTTCTTCCTCCTTGACATCATATCTTACATTGCTGTATGAAAAACTACTGTAACTGAGACCGTGACCGAAAGGATATAATGGCTCACCCTCAAACCAGCGGTATGTCATTTTGTTTTTCATAATATCATAGTCCTTGATATTACCTAAATCTTCATCACAAGCATACCATGTAACAGGAGTTCTGCCAGCAGGGTTATTCGCACCGAATATTGTTTCTGCTACCGCATGACCAAGCTCCGGACCTGCATGACTTGTCCAGAGAATTGCAGAAGGACGCTTATCGGTAAATGGCATAGCATATGTATAGCTCGAAACAATTACAAATATAAAATCAGGTCTTGTTTCGGTGAGCTTCAATACCGCATTGCGTTGAACAGTAGGAAGCTCAATGGTTTTTCTGTCATAACATTCTCTTGCTACCTGTTCAGGATCATTGCCTCCACAATAAATTACTGTATCAACCTTTGAAGCAATTTCCGAAATTCGTTCTTCACCCTTACTTACTGTATGAATCACAAACATCACACTCTTATCCGGCTGAGAATGTTCACGAAGAATCAATCGGTTATCATCATCAAGAGTAAACTGTTTTTTATGTAAATAATCACAAATAATCTGCTTACCTGTCTTGCTATGAGTATGAACCTGCAATGTTTCCGATGTAAACCAACCATAAACTGTTGTATTGCCATAAGTCTGCGGTTCACCGTTTGGCATATGCATTATTCTGCCATCTCTGACACTCTGTAAATTCACCCACTTGTGCTCATGATCGTGATGGCAATAATAGAACTGTTCGGCATTTTTCTCATCTGCATCAGCGTAGAAATTGCCATTATCCGAAAGTCTCAGATACTTACCATTAGGTGCTTCAATCTTTACAATATCCCACCCTGTATCACATATGACATCACATCCCGCTTCTTCAAAGCCTTGCTTTATGGATACATTGTAGGAACTGATACCCGTGTACCAGTCAAGAAGATTACAATCAATATTAGGTCCCAAAAGAGCAATTCTACCCGCTTTATCCTTTGCAACAGGCAAGCCTCCCCTGTTTTCAAGAAGAGTTATGCCCTCTTTTGCTGCTCGAAGATTAAGCTTTTTATCTGCTTCTGTATTAACATCAGCAATGGTAAGATTATCAAAAGGTGTTGACGGATCAAAGTGCCCTAAATGAATACGGCCTATGATTGTATTACGGATTGCATTTTCAATATCAGTTTCTGTAAGAATCCCCTTATCAAGCGCAGTTCTTGCTGCTGCACTTACATTATCAACAGGATCTGTCATACAGTCTGTACCTGCATTTATACATGCTTTTAATGCTTCTGCGTGAGAACCAAACAGCTTGTGGCTTGTTACATTCTGAGAAAAGTCACCACCGTCTGTAACTACAAAAGTAAGCCCCCATTCATCCTTTAATATATTCTTTACATCATGATTGATAACAGCGGGCGTATGGCATAACTCGTTATAAGCGGTCATTATGCTTTCAGTTCCGCCTCTTACAATTGAAGCTTTGAATGCAGCGTAATAATATTCATGACGAAGTCTCGGATTTAGATTAGCATTATCACTACCTCTGCCTTCTTCATGGTTGTTTGCGCAAAAATGCTTTAATGTGGGAATAGTTGCCGCAACCTTTCCATCACCACGCAATCCTTTTGTATAACCTATGGACATTTCACCTGTCAGGAACGGGTCTTCTCCGTAGCACTCCTCATTTCTGCCCCAGCGCGGATCACGGGCTAAATCAACAGTAGGACCCCATACCATAAGTCCGCCCTTTTTCTCCTGGTTATAATAAGCTCTCGCTTCACGGGCTGCTGTTTTACCTATTTCAAGCATCATATCAGGATCAAAGCTTGCAGACATACCCATAGGCTGAGGAAATACTGTACTGGGTTTATCTTCGCTTCTGTTTACAAGTCCACGGGCAATTTCACAGCCTACATACCATTCGCCTATACCAAGACGTTCAACGGGAAGATTATGAGTAGAAAGAAAGCCAATTTTTTCATCAAGAGTAAGTCTTGATATAAGATCATCAGCACGTTCTTTATCAGATAATTCAGGATTCTGGAAAGGATACATAATAACACTCCTTTTGTTTTTTATTTATTATACTGTTTCTCACTGGATTTTGTCTATGTAAAACTTGTTTTTTATATCAAAAACAGCAATAAAAAACATACTGTTGCTTTTCCATATCGTAAGCAGCGCAATATCTGCAAAGCTGTGTGTTAAGAACAATTTCGCCGTCCTTAATACTCTGTCCGTTCCATTCATCAAGCTCCTTGCATGGCTTTCCGTCCTTGACTGAATATATGCTGAAAAACGAGGTCGTGTTATTACAGCCACCCTCAAAAATAATATGCTTTAAACCATCGTCCTGTATTATACCCATTCGCATATCTATCGATTTTGATATGACAAGCTCCGCATTACCGCTCTCTGAAACAAAAACACAGCAATCAGTTTCGTAAGGTATAAATTCAGGCTCTGTATCAAGGTAACGCAAAATCACAAAGTGCTCTTTTTTACCGTTGCCATCAAAGTCCATAGAGTAAGACTGTGTTACAGTAATCAAAGGCTCATAATTTTCATCTGTATTTGCGGTAAGTTCTACTTCATCTATGTAATATTTACCCTTTGATTTTTTAAGAGCTTCGGCGGTCCTGATGTAGCTTTCAGAAGAACGCAAACACTCTACAGCGATATTTTCAATGTCTTTATCAAGCGTTTTTACAGCACCGCTGTCATCATAATTTAATTTGGCAATATTTATCCCTTGTGGCTTTGGCGGAAGTGAACCCGCATCCTGTCTGTAATGATGCTCTATTTCATAATACGTCATCTGTGGTTGATACAGCTTTTCGGTGAGGTATGCGTTATATGTTTCTTGCTGTTCTTCTGCCAGAACTTTGTCCATTTCAGTATATCCCGATGGTATGATATCAAAACGGTTTTCTGCCGTCATAACCCGCGTCAGTTCAGTGCGTAGCTTTTCAAATTCTTCACTTGATATTTCTTCTCCGTTAAGATATGCTTGTCCGTCAATAAAGTTATCCGTTCTGGTAACTCCGTCTGCCTCACGCTCAAAATACCCTGCCTCACACTCAAGGTGCATTGTCAAAATATAGTCCTTGCCGTTCCAGTCATAGACATAATACTCGTAAGCACCCATAGTTCCTTCGGTATGACCATAAAAATACTCATTCACAATACGGTTGTTTACTTTATCATACCATGTACCGCCCCACTGTGACATAACACCACACTCTATAGTTTTCAGCTCTCCGTCTTTCATATAAAGTATATCGAGATTACCGAAAGGGTTTGTGTGAATAATCATTTCGTCCTGGCCATCGCCGTTTATATCATCAACAAGAACACCATAAGGAGGATATCCGTGCTTTTCGGTGTAGGCAGTGAGATATGAGGCGAAAGAATTAATACTTTCTGTATTCTTTTCTATATCAATATATCCATTATCATTTGTTGTTTCGGCCAATGTTGTAATAACAGTTATTTCAGCTGTCGTGGTCGTTGTTGTGACTGTTGTTTCCGTAGTTGTCGTTATCTCCGTTGTTGTCCGCTCTGCCTTTTCGATAGTATTACAGCCAGACAGAAGCATTGTCAATGCAAGTAAAAGTGATATTTTCTTTTTCATAATTTCTCGCCTCTCTTCGTTGCTGATTTAATTATAACACTATACATATTCAAAATCAATCACAAACTGATTACAAATTATTACAAAGTGGTTACAAAATTTTAACCCTTTACTTATCATTTGCATATATTGTAAAAGCAGCGTATGCTGTAACAACATATTGAAAGGAGAAGAAATATGAACAATTGTGATATGATTAAGCCCGACGCAGAAAAAGGTGTAAGACGCGTTGGTTATGCTTATGTTCCCGTTCAGCGTATCGGTAAGGTTTATACACCTTCAAAAGCACTTATGCAAGGTACGATTTTCCCTGAACTTGACATTGGTATTGATGAATATTTAAGGGGGCTTTGGAATGGAAAGTAATGTAAACTGCGCTCAGCTTTTAAGAAATGTCAGCGAAGCCTGTTTTTATGCAACAGACTTAAAGCTGTATCTTGACACTCACCCTGATGATATCAGGGCACTCGAAATGCACCGTGAAGCATGCAGACAGCTTAAAACCTGCAAGGAAGCCTTTGAAAACTGCTGCTACCCTCTTCAATCCTGTTGTGCAGGAGTTGACGGCGATTGGGATTGGCTTATGGGTTGCTGGCCGTCAGAAAGGTTGGTGTAAAGTATGTTTATATTTGAAAAAAGAACACAATTCCCTGTAAAAATCAATAATAAGAATCCTAAGCTTGCAAGCTATATCTTGTCGCAATACGGCGGTCCTGACGGAGAGCTTGGGGCATCACTCCGATATCTTTCACAGCGTTTTGCTCAGACAGATAAGAGAGGAATCGCACTTCTAACCGACATCGGCACAGAAGAACTTGGTCATCTGGAAATGATTGGAAGTATTGTAACCCAGCTCACCAAAGGCGAAGGGGCAAAAAGCTTTGACCGTTACGGTGTAGGTGACTATTATGTTGACCACGCAAACGGTGTGTATCCTGCAAGTGCCTCGGGTGTTCCATGGTCTGCTGCCACAATTCAGAGCAAAGCTGATCCTATTGCGGATATTATGGAAGATATGGCTGCTGAACAAAAAGCCAGAGCAACATACGATAATATTCTGCGTATGTGCGACGATCCGGATGTTAGTAATGTTATCAAGTTTTTAAGAGCAAGAGAAGTCGTTCATTTCCAGAGGTTCGGCGAACTTCTTAATATCTTACAATCTAAAATCAAATAAAAATGCAAATCAAAAAAACAGAGGACTTCCTATATGGGAATCCTCTGTTTTCATTTATTGTTTTTTCCATAGAAAATTATAAACTTTTAAAAAAGTCTTGACAAAAATAATTAAACGTGTATAATTATATTAAACACGTTTAATTAAAGAGGTGATGTTTATGAATAAACGAAATATTGAAAACACAAGGAATGCTCTGCTTCAGGCAGCTGAAAAGCTAATGACAGAATATGACGATCCATCAAAAATAACAGCACGGATGCTGACAAAGGAAGCAGGCGTAAATCTTGCCATGATAAACTATTGCTTTGGTTCAAGAGAATCTCTGCTTTTTGAAGTGTTCGACAAGCTACAAGCAGAAGCCATGAACGGCAGCCCCGCCTTCAGACAAATTTTAGAAGATGATACATCACCAAAAGAAAAGCTTGTGGAAATTTATTTTCACTCTATGAAGCTTATGCTTGATAATTATAATCTTGCAAGATCAGTTACAAAGTACGTTATTATGAACAGAGAGCTTTCCGCAAAAAGAGGAAGCCTTAAATTCATACAGGCTCATTTTAAAGAAAGAAAAACCGAGAACGAATGTCGTCTTATAGCTTATGAGCTGGCAAGTCTCCATGAGCTTGCCGTACTGCGACACGAGGAAATAAAAAATGTATGCGGTGTTGATCTTAAAAACGATGAGGAGCTTAGAAATTATATCCGTAATCATATCAATATGTATCTCGACTAACACCTTGGAGGACAAGCTATGTATATAGAAAAATTATCAGGACTTAATTGTAATCAATTCAGTTACGGCGGAAAAGCTGAGTCACTTGACCGCATGATAAAGGCTGGTCTACCTGTTCCCGAAGGATATGCAATTGCTGCAGAAGCCTTTGAAAAAGGAATTCTTAAAGAGACAGCCGAAAAGGAGCTATCCTTACTTGTTTCAGGCTTATCAAAAAAACATACATATGCTGTCCGTTCCTCTGCTGTGGGTGAGGATGGAAATGATGATTCTTTTGCAGGCGCATACGAAACATTGCTTGATATTCCTGTCCATGATATTCCTGATGCTGTAAAAAAGGTTGCCGCCTCCGCTTCAGGAGACAGAGCCGCAACCTACGCAGCTGAGCGAAAAACCGTATATGGTCAGATAGCAATAGTTATTCAACGCTTTGTACATCCCGAATACGCAGGTGTACTTTTTACTTCAGACCCCATAACCACATCTGCCGAATATATGACAGGCAATTATGTAAGCGGAGTAGGAGAAGCTCTTGTTTCGGGTGAGGACAGCGGAAAAAACTTTAAAATAAACTCTGTACGATATTCCTTTGATGGCGACGATGCACTTAAGCCTTTCGGAAAAAAGCTTTTTTCATACGCAAGCAAGCTGACCAATATAAATAAATGCCCGCAGGATATAGAATGGGCAATTTCAGGCGGGAAGCTATATATTTTACAGTCCCGTCCTATAACCACAATCGGCAGAAATAATGCCGATGTATTTGAAATAAACGACTCACTAAGCGGTTGCCTGCTTCTTTCAAAAACCAATGTAGGTGAAATATTCCTAAGACCTGTTTCACCCGTTACGTACAGTGCAATACAGGTTATTGTAAATACTTTAGGAATACCTCTTATTTCAAATGTATGCGGTCAGCTTTATCTTAATATAAGCGGACTTTGCTCAATGATAATGTCCTTTGGATTTTCAAAGGAAAAGGCATTTAGTATGATATCCGAACTTGCAGGGGGCATCCCCGCCGGAATAGATATTCCTGTTTATCCATTTGACAGGAAAGCATTCCTGAAAAAAATCAGAGGACTTGTAAAAAACACCTTGTTCGGAAAAAAGCCCGAAACCGATTTTGGAAAGGATTTCAAGAATCGTATAACACAGGTGGGCAATGAAATAATCGCGGAAATAAAAGCTGCTCCATCTGAAAAAGCTCTTGCAGAACTATGGAATAAAAAGTGCATACCATATATGCTGCAGACACTCTCCGCCATTGCAACCGCTCTTTCTCTCAAATCTCTTTTTGCCACAAGAGAAAAGCTCGAAAAAATATGCGGAAACGAGCTTGCGGATAAGCTTCTTTCCGATAGCTCCGAAACAGGAAACATTGAAAGTCTTGGAAGCCTTCTTGCTGTTGACGATCTGATTAACGGCAAAATATCTCGTGAGGAATACATACTTAAATACGGTCACAGACACGCAGATGAAATGGAGCTTTCTCTCCCCTACCCTTATGAAGATCCTGATTTTCCCGAAAAGGCTGTACGTGATTACCTCGATTCGGGAATAAATGCTTATGATCTGAAAAAGGCACAGCAACAACGCCATAAGGAAGCAGTTTCGGAATTCAAAAAGAAATACCCTTCAAAATCAGCATGGCTTGACCGCATTCTGAAAAAATATTCTACAGCAATATATAAGCGTGAAGCTGTAAGAAGCGACGCTTTGAGGCTTTTCTGCGTTATAAGGGAGTATCTTCTTAAAGCAGGCAGTCTTACAGGACTTGATAACGATATATTCATGCTTTATATCAATGAGGTTTCCTTGCTTCTTGACGGAAACAAATCGATAACCGAAAAAATACCACACCGCAGAAATAATTATCATCGTCAGCTTGAAATGCCTAATTTCCCGAGTCTGATATGCGGGCGCTTTACCTGTGACGAATGGCAGAAAAGCGGTGCTCCCACAGGTTTTTACCGTTTCGGCGAAGCGTGTTCCGATGAAACCGACGGCACTGTAAGAGGCGTTCCCGGTTCTTGCGGTCAGGCAGAAGGAAGAGTTCGTGTACTTTCCTCCATAACGGAAGCAGATCAGCTTCAGACAGGAGAAATACTGGTAGTTCAGGCTGCAAATATCGGCTGGATAAAGCTTTTTCCGAAAGCTGCGGCAGTCGTTACAGATATCGGCGCTCCTCTTTCCCATGCGGTCATTGTTGCTCGTGAGCTTGGAATACCCGCCGTTGTCAGCTGTCAATGTGCTTCAGGTGTATTCAAAACAGGAGACATGGTCTCAGTAGACGGCACCCTCGGTACTGTAACACTTTTAGAACGTCAGATATGAATAAGCTATGTGCTGTTCTGAGCTTTTACACACTACTGAAAATAAAAAAACAAATCAACATACCTGCATTTTAGCGCGATTTTAAATTAAAACTTCGGCGAACTTCTTAATATTTTACAGTCTAAAATCAAATAATAAGCACAAATTACAAAACAGAGGACTCCCGTTTGGGAATCCTCTGTTTTAATTTTTTAACTTTATATTATCAATTACCACTGACTATAAGCTCCGAACCAATCCCCGAAATGCTGATAATATTTTCTCCATTGAATTCACCTATTTCATCACTTATAGCGCCATCCTTAAGGCAGTAAATCCTTGATTTTCTTCCCTTGTTGACAAGAGTGTATTTACTGATGTCAGCCACGTGAACCAGCGTTTTTGCACCCCACTGATTTACGTCAAGCTGTGTGCAGAAACCGTCTATTGTGATGTCGTAATCAGTTTTGCCTGTAAATTCAAGGCTGCCTTCTGCATCCTTTATATATACCGTTTCTGCGTCACCGTCATATTCGAGACGACTGAGCTTTAAACTCTCAATATAAAGTTCCTTTACACTTGCATCAATTTCACAGTGATCCGTAAAATTCACAGGCAGCATAATAATTATATCAAGAGCATTTTCAGCTTCAAACTGACTGATTTCCTTTTTATTCTTACAATCTATATCAAGACGGTTCTTTCTCTCATCTATCTTAAATTTATACAGCGAACTTAGATTTTCCATCACTTCGGATTGCAGCTTTATATGTACCTTTTCATCACCACAGCCCTGAATACAAATCTTTCTCGCATTTCCTATGCGAATATCGAAATGCTTGTCGCAATCAATATCGTATACCGTTTCGCTTTCAAAAAGCTCCTGCTCTGATTCCTGTACATTTATTCTTTCAAGAATCAGTTCATCTAAAGTCACCTTGAAGATTTCTGCCAGAATAATCATATTTTCAACGTCGGGCAGGCCTCTGTTGGTTTCCCATTTGGTAATTGCCTGTCTTGAAACGCCTATTTTTTCTGCAAGCTGTTCCTGCGACAAACCTTGATTTGCACGTATCTGTTTTAATCTTTCTCCGAAATTCATATTAATTCTCCTTAATTAAGGCGTAAGCCGATATTTTCTTAATAGGTTTTGTAAGTAAAATGCTGATTATGAGATTTGCCGTTATCTGCACAAAAGCAAAAATCATCAGAAATACAAATGACACTTCCATATTGTTTTTCATAGCACCTATTGTCTGAAAAATGAGCTGATTTATCTGCGGTACATAAATCAATCCAAGTACCGACGACAACAGCACAGCCGCAACCGATGACGGTAAAAAACTGCCTATCATCTGTACCATAAGCTGCTTGTTTGAATATCCTATCGCCTTGTAAATACCAAGTTCCTGTTTCCTCTGCACAAGCAATGTTTTTATTACAATATAAAGCACGAACAGTACAATCAGTATCGTAAGAATAAATATTACTACTACGATAACCGAGGTTATTCCCGAATACATTTCCTGTGTCGTTTCGGTCATTTTCTGATAATTCATTACGCTGACAATTTTATCGCTGCAACTTTCTTCGATTTCTTCAGCAATTTTCTCTGTATCTGCTGTATTTTTAAGATACACATATAAAGTAGGGACAAGCTTTTCCGAATTTAATGCTTCATATCCTTCTAAGGAAAACTCACATACATTTCCCTGATAATTTACACTCTGCACAAATCCTTTCACTTCGTATGAACAGGAAATATCGCCGTTCTGTATTTCTATTCTGTCGCCAATATTATATTTTCCCTCAAATTCACTTCCGAGAGCAATTTCGTCCTTTTCATCAGGATTTTCACCAAGATAGCATAAATCATTTGACACGCGGCTGAAATCCTCACAAGCAAAAACAGTGACAGGCGTATCCTCAATATTTACAGCTCCAACCGTATATTTTAATACAGACTTTATTTCTGAATTACTTTTAAGTTCATTATAAATAACGTCTTCATTCTGCTCATTGGGAGTTACAATTATCTGAGGCATTTCCTCCGATAATGTGGATATGAAATTGTCAGGCTCAATAATTACATTATAGAACATTGTGCTGGCAAATGCAACAAGAATTGTTAAAACAAATGACACTCCGAACAATAAAACATTCTGTTTTCCGTTTGAAAATGTCTGTTTAAGAACAAGGAGCAGCTTTGTTTTACCATTGGTTTCATCAAGGGGAAAATAGTTTTTCTTTACTGTTTTTCCTTCGCAGTTACCTCTGATTGCGTTTATGGGTTGCAATTTTCTGATACGCTTTGCGGCGGTATATGTGAAGTATGCAACTATAACCGCAAGAATTGTAACAACGCAAATGAGACCCTTTATATCAAAATCTAATCCGAAAGAGAAACCTGCCTGTAAGGTCAGCAGCTCCCCTAAACCGGGCAGAACTGCGTATGATACCGCAACTCCAAGCAATGAAGCTAAAAGCGTAACCATAAGATACGGGAGCACCTCACCTGCGATTATCATATGTACTGTATATCCCAGTGCCTTCAACACACCCATATTGACCATATCTTCTTCAATGGAGTTGCTGATTCTGAATTTACATAAGAATACGCTTACAAGAAGAATTATCATCGCAAATGCTGATAGAACAAGAATAATCAGATTGCAGACCATTGTTCGTGTGTCTTTTGTAGAAACCTTGTCACAGTTTGTAAGCATTGTAATGCCTTTTTTCTCCAGCAAGTCGCTGATTTCGTTTTGCAGAGTGTTGATATCACCATTTGTCATAACAGAATACTCTATAACCACCTGCTCACTATATTCTTCAGCAAATTTTTCATAAACTTCTGTAGGAAGATATGCACCAATAAGTCCTTTTCCGTAATTGCCGTATTGCATTTCTTCCGCAATGCCCGAAACCTTAAAATTGTGCTTTGTATCGCCGATTTCATAAACTATCTCGTCATCAAGTCCGAACTCGCCAAAACTTGCAACGTAAAGAGGAAGATAAATTGAATTTTCAACCATTTCCGCCTTTTCTTCCTTGATGTCAAGCCTGTTCATATTACGGTATTCGTCCTTGTTGTAAAATAGGGTATTCATTGAAAAGTCGGTTGCTCTGAAATCCTTGACTATAGCTTCTGCAAATACTGCCTCTCTGCTTTCTGCGTCAACCACACCGTTCAGTTCCTTTATATCGTCCATTAATGCGTCTATGTTCTGTAACTTTGGAACAGTGATATTTATAGTGGCGGTGTTCAATTCATCAAGCTTTTTGTCATAAGCTTTATCAACCTGAAATAACAGCACAAAAGCCAGATTAAGCATAATCGCTGTAATCAGCACAACTATGCCAAAGGATATGTAAGAGCCTTTATCCTTTTTAAGATTGTATATGAGCTGTGATTTTATCTTTCGCATAGTTACCACCCCATCTCTGTCAGGAATTCATCAAGCTTTCTTTCACGTTCATTGTCCGATTCAACGTAATTTCCAAGGTCGCAATCACCGAAAATCTGACCGTCTCTAACGTACAAAATTCTGTTTCCACGAAGAGCTGTTTTCTTGTCGTGTGTTACCATAATAATGCTCTGGCCCTCTCTGTGTAATTTTGTAAATACATTAAGCACAGCCGCAGAGTTGTTTGAATTAAGTGCACCTGTCGGCTCATCGGCAAACACTACTGACGGCTTATTTATTACGGCTCTTACTATGCCTGCCCGTTGTGCTTCCCCGCCTGAAACCTGCGTGGAAAATTTCTTCTGAGTTATTTCGGGAATGTTCACAAGCTCAAACAGTTCCTTTGCTCTCCGAATGGTCTCTTTTTTATTGTCGTTACATAATGCTCCTGCTGTAAGGACATTATCCATAAGACTCATTTTTTCAAGCAGATATATCTGTTGAAAAACAAAGCCGCAATTCTTTCTTCTGAACACAGCAAGTTCATCATCGTTGTATTTTGTAATCTCCTTGTCGAAAAAAACAATACTTCCGCTTGTAGGTCTGTCCATTCCTGACAGAGAATACATTAAAGTTGACTTACCTGCACCTGATGCACCCATAATAATTGTGAAATCGCCCTTGTAAATATCGAGAGTGAGATTTTCAAAAATAGTCTGACTTGTTTCGCCTGTGCGAAATTCCTTTTTGAGATTTTTTGCTGAAATTAAAACATCTTTCATAGCTGCTTACTTACCTCCGTTTGTTTTGTGATTTCATTATAGTTATTTTCTTGGATAACAGCCACCAACATACGTTTACATGGGCAAAAAAAAGACGCTACTTATCGTAGCATCCTTTAAAAATGCAGATTTAATGCGGAAATCAAGCATTTTTCTTAATTATCATATCCAGAAATTTAACAACTGGAAATATACCACAAACCCTGCCGTAAACAGATTACAAAGTACAGAAAGTGCATATCTTACACGTACAAATTTATTCATGACCTTTTCTGTAAAGAGTGCTTTTGCGGTGAATACTGCGGAAACAAGGCAAACAATTGCTCCAACACTTGCAGCAATGCACATAATGATAAGCACCGCCTCGGGTACCATCGCCGCAATAAGAAGAACAAGCACAATGCCAACCGCAATTCTTGAAATCTGACCTGCGAGGACCCACTTACCTGCAGGAACAGCCCTATATTTCTTCGCAAGTTTTCTGATTCCCTTGACAATGAGTATTACAATAGTTACAACTACAATTATTGCAAAGATTATCACAGCAATAAATTCTGTTGCAACCGTATCGCTCTTAATATAAGTCATTGAAGAATATTCAAGTATAATTTTTCCATCGGAAGTTTCAGTCTGATAAAGAAAATCTGTGGAGCCTTCAATCAGGTAAAGATTATCGGAAATTCGTGTAAGTGCAGGAATACCACCCTGTGTATAAGAATCCTGATTTTCGCCTTGTGCTAAAGGCAGATAACCGAGACAAGAAGCAATTTTTAATACACCATCAATAAATCCTCTGCTTAATACATAATCACCGCTGATGTCGGTTCGTTCGGTAATCTTAGCATTGGTATAAATCGGGTTGTTTTCAAAAGAACCGAAAATCAGTTCGGGAATTCCGTAGTTTAATATAGCTTCACTCTGCTGATTTGTAAGAAAAACAACACCTGTCTTTGATTCCTTATCAAAAACAAGATTTGCAGAGCCTGCGTTAGTGTTGCCGCCGTGTCCAATTGTACTTACAGCATATTCGGTAACCCAAAGACCATGACAGTTTTTCGGAATATCGCTGTTGCCGTAAAAATCACTTGCAGAGAGCATTAATTCAAGTGTTTCCTGCTTTTCAAAAAGAGGACATTCATCAGAAACAAAAGCCTGTGCGAACTTTGTCATATCAGCAAGCGTACCTGTTACGGAGCCTGCAGGATAGAGAAGAATATAGCTCATAGCTGTACCTAAATCCTCATCCATAACCATTCCCATTTCGGGATAGTTCATTATAATGTACGCCTTTGCTTTTTCACGCTGAGTTCTTACCCACTCATTGTCACGGTAATCGGCAGAAACGGAGGTCTGCTCCATTCCCAGAGGTTCAAGAACATTTTTATGGAGATATTCTGCGTAATCCATACCGCTGACACGTTCAACTATGTAGCCCGCAAGTGCCGCACCCCAGTTGGAATATGCGGTAATTTCACCGGGCTTAAATACCTGTGCAGGTTCGGTTTTTCTGAGTGCTTCTTCAAGTGAAATTATATCCGCCTCGTCAACAACTTCAAGGGCAGATGATGTTTCCTGCCAGCCTGCGTTATGGTTCATAAGGTTCAGCATTGTTATGGGTTCGTCATATTTAAGCTTTTTGAGAAAGCCCTCGGGTAAGTAGGTCTGAATATCTGCGTTAAGGTCAAGTTTGCCCTGTTCGTAAAGCTGCATAACGCTTACCCAGACGAACATTTTTGAAATGCTTCCCCATTCGTAGACAGCATTTTCATCCGCAATCACTTGATTCTCTCTGTCTATGTAACCGAAATGATTGCTGTAAAGCACTTCGTCACCGCTGAATACAGCTGTTCCAAAGGAAGCGTAGTTCCCTTCATTTTCAGATGCAAATGCTTCGATTTCAGAACCTATATCTGCAAATTCAATGCCTGATGGCGTTGTGTTTCCGGTAGCCGATGCTGACATACAAAGAGTTGAAAATGCTATTGTGACTGAAAGAATAGCTGATAATATTTTTTTCATAGTTTCTCCTTATTTGTAATACTGTTCTACACCTTTCATATAAAGCTTTGAAGAAATTATTGCCGAGACAATAAATGCAGATATAGAAATAACAGGTAAAATCCATTCCATAAAAGGCGGCATTTCTCCATTGAACAAGAAATTATTCATTATATCCGTCATTGCCACAGGATTTATTAAAAAGATAATGATAAATATTATCACCAAAAAAATAGGAACAATAGCTTTTACAGAACTTCCCTTTTTATCGCCAAAGCGGATTGTAAAAGGAATATCCAAAGCACACAGAATAATCTGCAAAAATAAAAGAGTAAAATAAATCCCAGTCATAAGAGGTACATTTATTCCTGCGATGTAGTTTGCTATAAATGTAAATACAAGGTCACTCAATGAACACAATACAAAATAGAACACATTCATCGCAAGAATAAAACCATATTTGGTAAAAATAAAGTCTTTTATTCCCTTGGGATTTGAGGCTACAAAATAACCCCACAGCTTTTTATCATCGCCTTTAAGAGTAAAGGTCTGTATTATAAGCATAAAAGCAACAGCTACCACTGCACAGAGTATTCTGATTTCTGTACCTTCATGAGTAAAAGCAAGAAATGCCTCTTTTGCCATTGTTTTTTCTTCTGTCATAACTATGATTATAGGCAAAAAAGCTACACATACGGCTAAAAGTGAAATAAGAGAAAAATAAAGGCGATTCTGTTTCAGTTCCTTATAGAAATAGCCTTTCATTACGCTTCTCTCTTCTCAAAGTTTTTCTTTGTGATTATAAAGCCGGCAATCAGAACGATAATCATAAGAGGAATACTGATATACCCGATTATTTCAGGCATTTTAAAAGAGTAAAAAACATAGTTCGCTATCTCAATAGACTGTGTAGCCTGCTCTAAAATTTTACTCTCCGCAGAACCAGGCTGTCCCAATGATAAAATATCAGGAAGGAATATAAGTACCGCAAGAACAGCACCTGCAATCGTACCCACTTTTTTTAATGATTTTGTATCTGTTGCACGCATAAAAAATGCTTCAAGAATGATATTGAAAATAAGAGCAATGTCTATAAAAATAAAAAGCGAAAGAATAGTATTTACATTAAACGCTGTACCGCTGATTGCAAAAATAAGTATCGCACTTAAAACAGTAATAACTGAACCTGCTGCTATAAGGATAACTCTTACAATATTTTTTGTCATTGCCTTTTCAAAAGACGTAAGAGGTAACGTCCAGGAATATGTAAGCCAGCCTGTGTTTACATCAGCTTTATAAACACCGTTGTCTTCACCTATAATAATGGCACCCATAATTCCCACAACATAAGCACCCATAAGCGCAAAACCACGCATATTACACATTTCTTTCGCAGCCTGAGGCTTAAGTACAAACATCACAAGAACAAGCATGACTATAAATGCAAGAAACATCAATCCTCTTAACATGTAATGTCTTGCTGACAGCTTCAATTCACGAAAAACAAGGGATTTATACTTATTCATTACTGCCACTCCTTCTTGTCACGGTTTACGTAATAAAGCATAACATCTTCAAGAGTTGCCGGATCAATGATTAAATCTCCATACCTGCGTTTCATTTCTTCACGATTCTTAACCATTACTTCTACACCGAAGCTGTTTACACGGGCACTTATAAAATCAGAAGCCTCAATTTCACTGAACTGTTCCTTACTACACTTTATAACACCGTGGGTTTCAAGAATTTCGTCCTTATAACCTGAAATAAGGATATGTCCTCTGTCTATGTAGGTTACACTGTCTGCAATCTTTTCAAGGTCGCTTGTAATATGAGATGACATAAGGATGCTACGTTCACCGTCCTCAAGATACTCCATAAAAATACGGAGAATATCATCACGGACAACAGGGTCAAGACCTGATGTAGGCTCATCCATAACAAGCAGCTCTGCCTCATGGGATAATGCACATGCAATCTGCAATTTCATCTTCATCCCCTTTGAAAACTCACCGATTTTCTTCTTTCGGGGAAGCTGAAAACGGTCTAAATAACGCATATACTCATTTCTGTTCCACTTTGGATAAATGCCCTCGAAAATGCGTGACATATCCTTTGCATTGAAAACATCATGGAAAGGCAGCTCGTCAAAAACAACCGCAATACGCTCTTTGATTTCTTTTTCATTCTTTAAGTGGTCAAGGCCAAGAATCTTGATTTCGCCACTGTCAATGGGGATAATATTGAGCAGACTACGGATAGTTGTGGACTTACCTGCGCCGTTCTGCCCGATAAAGCCCATAATACTACCTTTTGGCACATCGAAGCTTACATTATCAAGTGTGAAGCCATCATATTTTTTAGTTATGCCTTTGATTTCTATTGCATTTTCGTATGTATCCATACTTATAATCATTCCTTTCCTATGTGAGGATATGAGTTCAAAAATCTTTGATTTTTGAACTATTCTCCTTCGTTTACAAGGTCAAGTAATTCATGGAGCTCTTCCATTGTGATACCGCATTTTTTCGCTCTGTCTCCCGCCTCATACAGCAGAGATTCAATAGCTTTAATCTGTTCCTCACGGTAAAGCTCCATATTCTGTGCTTTTACGAAGCTGCCCCGTCCAGTGTAGGATTCAATAAATCCATCACGTTCAAGCTCCTCGTAGGCACGTTTGGTTGTCATGAAGCTGATTCTTAGCTCTGTTGCAAGATTACGCATTGACGGAAGGGCGTCCCCTTCTTTCAGCTTGCCTTCAAGAATCAGCGTTTTTATCTGGTTTACTATCTGTAAGTAGATAGGTTCACCTGATGCATTGCTGATATTAATATTCATTTGGTGTGCACTCCTTATGGGATTGATAGCATATGAGCATTTCGAACTACTCAAATGCTAAAATTGTATAACCTCGATGTATACAATTATATCACTCGATATATACAATGTCAATAGGAAAATACAATTTTTTAACAAAAAAGCACGGCTCATCATAAGACGATACCGTGCTTTGCCATAATCCGAAAATTAATTTATTATTGCTATTGCAATTGTTAAATAGGTTGCAAAACTTACCCAGATAAGATATGGAATATTTATCAGTGCTGCAAGAGGTCTGATTTTCCTGAAACAATTAATCATTGCAATTATTAATGCTAATAATATCAGGATTACTACAACACCTGCCCATAACTCCTCGAATCTGAAAAAAACAATGCTCCAAAAAAAGTTTACCGTAAGCTGCGCCCAATATATTACAAGACACTTTGTTTTATCTGCTTCTGATGAATAAATCAGATATGCAGAAAATCCCATTACCGCATATAGAATTGTCCACACTACCGGAAACAACCACGACGGCGGTAATAAGGGCGGTGCTGTAAATTTATCATAAAAGTCACCAAACCCACCTGACAACAATGCTGAAACTACTCCTACAAGTTCAGCAGATAAAACAAAAATAGCTATATCAATAAAATTATGCTTTTTCATAAGCACCTCCGAAGTTGTACTGATACAGCTTATGCAAAGACCTTATTGGTTATGCTATATTTATTCGCCTACATACATAATAGTACAAAGTCCTTTTGCCTGTTCCTCGGTAGGTATTTTCAGAACCCCCATATCAATCAGAACCTTCATCATTCTGGTATGAAGCTTGCACGCTATATTCTGAGTAAAACATTTTATCAGCTCATGCATATGTTCAGGTTGTCCATAAAGTTCAGCTTTCAGAGCCTCAGCAGCATATTCACAAGAAAGAGCTTTTATCTCTTCCGTTGCTTCGGGGATAAATTCGTGCCATTTCCTCTCACTGTCACATATGATAAGATTGCACATATATTCGCCGTTTTTCTTTAAAAGATATCCTTTATCAAGTAAACGCGCATAACTTTCAGCATTGCTTACAGTCTCAGGGAGCTGATTATTAAGCCAGAAATACATCTTGTCATAATCTTCTATAAGATTATCTCTCCAATTGCCTCGTCTGGCAGTCCAATGACAGTCAAGCTGCCAGCTTTTCCACCACACCTCATCATTACATCTGTCACGATTCATGTCGCCGCAAGCCCAGTAGATATTTTCTTCCGCATCACTCATATCCCAGTCCGGCTTTACATCAACATTGGCAAAAGCAATATAATCGCCACCATCCGGGCGCTTTACAGAAAATTTTTCGCCTGAAATTTCTGCAACAGCAAGCTCATTACTGAGAAAACAAACCATACTCCATTTCAGCAGATTTATATCATTATCAGGAACATGAAGCCACTCAGGAATTTCTGTTATATTTTCAAGTGCAGGTGCAAAGAATTTCTCTGCAAAAAGCTTTGAATACTTCATATTTATTTCTTTATAAATACGATAATATGTTTCATTGAATTCATATATACAGATATTAGTACGGTACTTTTCTCCTTTAAGCTTATCCATAAAGCCGTATTCTGTAAGTACAGCAACCTCATCCTCTACAAAAATAGGATTTATACCAAGCTCTTCGGCAATTTCATTTATCGTTCTTGGCTGATGATATGCTGCATATGCTATATTCTGTGTAATTACTTTTGCAAGAAAATTCGCAGTATCGCCCATACTGCCCGGTGTGCCGCCATGCCCCATATTGCAGAATCTGATAGGCTCTGCGCCTAATGTACCTGTTGTTCTTATTCTTTCCATACCTGTTTTTAACTCCTTTCGTGAGCAAGACAAATGCCATTTTACTGTATTTTCGGGAATTGAGAGAAATCTTGCTATTTCACTTACTTTTTTATCATGAAAATAGTGCTGAATTATTACTTCACGCTGAATTTTTGAAAGATATGTAATCTCGCGCCTGAGTATTCCGTAGCTTTCACTGTTTATCAGATCCAACGAAAAGTCGTTGCTGTCAGAAATAAATTCAATACCGTCAACTACTGTTGCCTTTTTCCTGCCGTCAATATACCTTGCATATACATTCTTTGCAATGCGGTATATATACCCGTCTGGATTTTCAACGGTATCCTGCTTTAACAGAGAATAATAAGCTTGTAATGTTATCTCTGCCGCAAGTTCCTCTGCTTCATCAATTTTTGAAAGCTTAGACATTGCAAAACCGAAAAGCTTTTTTACATATGAGGAAATTAAAATATCAGCTTCATGTTTATTCATTTTCCCTCTCCTTTAAGAACGTTCTCATTTATACAGTGGGGAGTTTTTTAAAAAGGTTGGTAATTTTATAATAATACTTTCTAATATTTATGTCAATAAAAAGGCACAGTGAAAATCACTGTGCACTTTCTATTATAATTCATCGCGGTTAACAGGTACAAGTCCGCAGCTTACAGTAAGATTACCATTACGGCAACGGATTTTATCCAGCATTTCCTTTTCCTTAGTTACATCCTTCATATTTACTATGTACTGTAAATCGAACATTGTTCCCATTCTTACAGACTTTACGAACTGAAGAGAAAACTTTGATGTGTATTCGTGGAAGATATCGTCAAAAAGTCCGTTATAATCCATATCCTCTGTAACCAATATACGTAAAAGACGAGAGTTTCTGTTGTGTTCAGAAGGTATGAGCTTTTCAGCAACAAGAACAACCAGGGAAATCGCAATTGTGAAAATAAGGCTGTACCAGATATAACCCATGCCTGAACCGATACCTGATGCCATAGCCAAGAAAAGTATGCAGATATCTCTTGAACTTCCCGGAACAGAACGGAAACGTACAAGGCTGAATGCACCGGCAACAGCTACACCTGCACCGACGCTGCCGTTTACAAGCATAATTACTGTCTGAACAACAGCAGGCATTATAATAGCTGTAATCATCATATACTTTGAAGGTCTGTCTGTTCCTAAACGATAAACTATTGAAATAATTATACCGCATAGAAGAGCTATTCCCATTACGATTGCAAAACCTGCGGGGTTATCTGTTGCCACCTGTTTAAATAAAAAATCCATTGTCTGTACCTTTCCTTTATCCTAATGTCTTTTCGCAGAATTTTATCATTCTGTCTATATTTCCTTCACGCTTTTGAAGAAAATCTCTGATACATTTTGCAGTTGCGTATCCGCCGTTTATAGCATCATCTGCTGTACCTGTTCCCTCATAACGTTCAAAGAACTGTGCGTAAAGAGGTCCGTATGTATCCTCAAACAGCTGTAATCGTTCAAGAGCATGCTGTTTCTCAAAGCACCCCTCAGAGAGTCCTGAAAGCTTAGTACAGAATTCTTCCGCAAATTTATCGTTGGTCATAAGATATGCAAAGCAAAGCACCGCAGGGTTATCTGTATCCATATCAAGAAGGCCCTTTTCTTTATAATTTGCATTCTTTATAGTATTATTACGGGCATCGCCTTCACCGCACACACCACCGAACTCTATATCATAGAACATAAGACGCCATCTTCCGTCACCGTATGCGCTGCCATCACTAGTCGTAGTTTTCCACATTGACCAGTTCTTTCCGGGCCAGTCCCACTTGTTGTCTATCCAGCTCTGAACAGCGAAATAATCCATAACCGACTGTGGATCAACAAGCTTTATAAACTCATTATAATCCTCTTCGCTTTCTAAATCAGAGTGACTTTCAAAGAAATTAAACAGCTCATGAAAATAGTAGGTTTCATCCTTAACTCCTTCGGGCAAATCACCCTCATCAAGCTTATACCCAAGCGCTAATGCTTCTGCATCACCTTTATATATTACCACATCATCCTTATTTACGCCGTAGTAATCTTCCATATAATCGTTGGTGTAATCCTCTTGAAGAATGTAAAGTCCCCAGTACTCGCCGTTAAGATACACAACACAGGGACGGGATTTCTGTGTAGCACAGGCCATTTCTTCAACAAGCGATTGCCAGTAGGTATCATTGAATTTCGCAGTAAAAGCACAGTTACCGCCGTTACGTAAAACCAACGTATCATATTTATCCATGACCTCGCCGTTCACATTAAGGTAGTCCTCGCCGAAGACAGCGTAATCAAAGTTATTCTCGCCATAATCTGTGCGCGCATAAATACGCAGACCCTTCTGAATATCAGAACGGGAATAGTTTCCCTGAACACGTATTCCGCAGTTCTGTGTAAGAACCGCTTCCATACCCTCGGGAGTTGCTTCAAAGAGGGTTATTGCCGCTTCACGTTCCCATTCTCTGCCCTTCTGCTTGTAGTTTGCATCAAGGCTTCTGGCTGTTTCAGGGTCACGCACACGTCTGTTTTCAGCAATAAATTCTTCAAGCGCTTTATCAAAAATATCGCCCTTTACGTAAATACCCTTTTTACTGTCGAAAAAGTCGTCGTAATTTACAGAAATGCTCATTACTGCAAGGCTTTGTCCACTTGCTTCACAGCTTTCTGCAAGTCCTTTTATATGCTCTTCTGGTGTGCCTACGAAATATGTAGCCTGAACATCACCGCCGTATGTACCGTCATTGTTCTTTGTTACAGCTCGGATGATAGTGCATTTATCAACCTGCTTGTCTGTGGGAGGCGCAATTTCACTTTCAAAACCATTGCGCTCTTTGTTTACAACATTGAATGTACCGCCGATTTCAAGGGGCGAAACAGCTGATACAACGTTCTTATCGTCTTTTCGTTCAGTTACATGAATAGCTCCCGCATAAAGCTTTGCTGTCTCACTGGTTGCAGGATCGCTACCGTCTGTGGTGTAATATATTTCACCATCTGTAAGTGATGAAATTTCTACATCGAATTCTTCAGCATAAATGCCACTTTTATGAGAAAAATCTACGGAGCCTTCTATTGATTCAACAATGTTATCTTCAACCGGAACTGTGGTTAATTCTGTTGTATCCGACTCCTTATCCGTCTCAGTTGTAACAACAGATGTATTTTCTGTCGTTGTTGCAGCAACCGTATTATCTACATATATATCATCACAACCTGATACAGATACAATAAGTGCTGATATGAGAATCAATGATATTATCCTTTTATTCATAGCAGACTTTCCTTTCACTTTCTTTGAATCTGTTTGTATATATCCGCCCGTACTTCGAAAACGAAACCTGGTGTATGCCTAAATCACGAAGAAGATGAACATACTCCAAAGGCATTGCACCTTCGCATTTAAGCTCCATTACATTGTAGTTTTCTATACCTGTATCAAGAAGTTCGTTTTCCTCATCGCATTTGAGGGTAATATTATCCCACCTGCCCCTTATATCCTTATCAAAGGTTACGCGAAAACCGGAAAAACGATTATCAGAATATGCAACTCTGTCGTAAGCCAGAAAAAGCTTCGGTGTGGGCTTATATTTTTTCATCAGATAGTCAATTTCGTTGAAAATCTGGTTTTCAGTATAGCCTGAAAGACTTTCAGGTTTTATACCATTCTCTATGTAATTTTCCGCTTCCTTAAAAGGAATTGTAATACGTCTTTTATAGACGATTTTACGAAATTTTTTCTTTATTTCAAAGAAAACAGTTGAATTATCATTGGCTATGCCATAGCTTCTGATACGAAGCTTTTCTTTATACAAAGGTTTATCAAGAGAATGCTCAATAAACCAGAAATCATCAGTGTCAAGATAAATATTGCAGATAGTGTACTTATCATATTTATCCTTGACAAGTGATTCTCCCACAGCAGAAATAAACCGTTCCTTCTGTTCGTCTGTCAACAGGTATTTACTTTCAAACCTGTTAAAGCTCTGGATTATTGCCATCAGTTCTCCTCAAAGGGATATATAATTCCCCATTCTGCTCTTAATTCATCCATTATTTTCATTACCCGTAGTATCTCAGAATGAGGCATTTCATCACATTCTGTTCTGCCACTTTTCACCGCTTCAAGAGAAGCTCCGACCTGATACTCAAAGCCTGTTATCTGCTCCGGTGTTTCATAACGGGTAACTGTTCCGTCATTTAAATATACGTTAATGCCCTCACAGTTATTGATGTTTTCGAACTCAATTCTGCCGTTACTGCCATAGATAATTCCTTTAAGGTCTGTATTTGCATTCATGTTGCTGTGAAGGATTGCTGTTTTACCGTCTTTATAATCAAAAATAACAGTATTATGTGTGTCTACACCGTACTCATTCTTAGAACAGGTTGACGTTATTTTTTCAATATTATTACCAAAAGCCATAAGAGCAAAGTTTATTGTATAAACCCCTAAATCAAGTAACGCTCCACCGGCAAGCTCAGGCTTAATAAGACGCTCAACATGAGCAATAGAATAACCCAGGTTCGCTGTAAGAGAAGATATTTCCCCGATTACACCGCTTGCAATTATCTCATCAAGCTTGAATCTCATAGGAAGATACCTTGTCCAGATTGCTTCGCCAATATATAATCCTTTGCTTTCTGCTAAATCTATAAGCTCCTTCGCTTGCTTGTAATTGGCTGTAAATGCCTTTTCACAAAGCACATTTCTACCCGCATTAAGGCAGAGAAGCGCATGCTCATAGTGATGTGAATGAGGGGTTGCTACATAGATAAGATCAATACCTTCATCGTTTGCAAGAGCCTCATAACTGTCATAATACTTTTCAGCGCTGAATTCTTCAGCAAATGCCTTTGCTTTTTCAAGGCTGCGTGAAGCTACCGCGCCGAGAGTTACACCGCTCATACCATTAACCGTCAACGCCATTTTCCGTGCTATATTACCTGCACCAAGGATTCCGACTTTCATAACAACGCCTCCTTCTGTAATCGTTTTTATTATAGCATTGTAAAGCAATCAAGTCAATAAAAAGATGGTGAAATTTGTGAAAAAAGGTTGTGTTTGTGGTATGGATGTATGATTCTTGACATTATCACTAAAATATAATATAATTTTAGAAATTAACACTAAAAAAACGAGGTATCAGTTATGAACAACAAATATTATACTGTATGCGGAATCGTTGAAATAGATGGCAAAATTTTGCTTGTCCGTCACACTTATGGATACGCAAAGGACAGAATTTTACTGCCAGGTGGTTTTGTTCAGGAAAACGAATTACCTACCATTGCTGTTGAACGCGAAATCCTTGAAGAAACAGGTGTAAATGCAAAAGCTAAATCTATAATTACTATGCAATTTAAAACTCAGCAATGGTGTGTCGTTTTTATAATGGATTATGTTTCGGGTAAACCTAAATCTGATGGATATGAAAACAGCGAGGTCCTTCTGCTTACGCCCGAAGAAGCTATTGAACGCGACGACATAACAAATATGAGCAGGGAAATTTTAAAGTCTTATGTAGGTAATCATTCAGAACTTTATAAAAGTGATTATGTGCCTGCATCAACAGATAATAATAATTATGTAATTTTTGGTGTATAAAATAACCCCGCTGTTCAAAACAGCGGGGTTATCATTTTACCCTTTACTATGCTTATACTTACTTACAAGAAGAATAAGTGCAAATAATGCTACTGCAAAGAGAGCTTCAATACCTAAGCATGACATGAATTCAGTTGTGTCAAAGCTTGTGTCAGAAGAGAATGCAAGCATATCGGTTGCCTTTATATACCAGTAAGCAGGAAGGAATCTCGAAAATGCAAGTACGTTTTCACCAAGAAGCGATTGCTCTACAAAGATACCGCAGAGAAAGCTCATTGAAAGAGGCACTATATTTGCAATCAAGGCTACATAACGTGGTTCGCTTGTAAGCGTTGCGGTAAGAATTGCAATTCCGGCGGAAACCAATGTGAAAACAAAACTGTTCAAAACACCAAGCCAGGCTTTGCCTGTAAACATGCCGCCGTTTATTACAACGCCGACTACCATAAATAACAGCCATACAGCAATTACAAGTATGAGGCTACCCAGCATAATCTGTAAGGTCTGAGAAAGCATAGGTGTACTTGAAGAATTTGTACGTGCGGCAATTTCCTTATTGTTCATCTTGATAAGAACAACTGTAAGTATGGAGATAAGTACAGAAATCAAACCATAAGGAAGATATGTGAAGAAGAAAGCGAGCTTTATAACATAATCTGTGTTTTTATTGCCATCTTCCGAGAATGTTTCAACAGTAACCTGAGTTTCCTTTGAAAGTGTAGCGTTTGTTTTGCTTATTGCAGCAGAAACATCATCATAGGCAACCATATATGCAGAAAGTGTTGATACATAATGGTCAATTTTGTTATCAATGAATACTCCGTCATAACTGTCGGGAAGCTGATAGTTTGTAAGGAGATTTTCCCTTTCCCCTGCCTTGATTTTTTCCTCAAAACCGCTCCTTATTGTAAGCACATAGTCGGCTCTGGTGTAATATAACGCGTCAAGGATTTCATCCTTATTATTTTCAATTTCTACAAGATTATTTGTACTTGCAATATAATCGGTAAGAGCCTTACTGGCTTCGGTGTTATCTTCATCAAGCACACATACGCCGAGGCTTATGCTTTCAAATTTTACAGAAGGCTCTGCACCGCTGGAAAACATGAATACCAGCATTACAAAAATCCCTGTATAGATAAGCGCCATAAGAAGATTTTTCTTTACGACCTTCATGTATGTTTTAAAGACTGGCATATTTACGCCTCCTTGTAAGTAAGAATCCTCCGAGACAGAAAACCACTGTCATAATAAGCATTGTTATAATTTTTGTAGTAAAACGTTCGTAGTCATCATAAATATTCAGGCAATAGAACGCATCAGAGATTACTGCCGCAGGGTTTATTTCGTTAAACCAGGGAGCAACTGTATCTACCATACCCTTCATTGTGTTTATCATAAGACCGCTGAAAAAACAACAGGTTAAAGAAACCGCTACACAGATTGCAGATTTTGTATCGCCGTCCTTTGTACCGATTGAACCTACTAAGAAGCCGAAGGATGTACCTAAGAATCCGCCTAATATACCTGCAAGATATACAAAGGGAATCTTTGTTCCGAAATCTATACCAAGTACGAAAATAAGATATGTAAGAGAAACACTTACGCAGATAGCCTCGGCCACAAAACGTGCAAGCAAACCCAATACAAGAGATGTAATTTTCCTTCTGGGCGAACAACAACGGCGTGCACCCAAAGGCGAAAGATTAGCCTGATTGTCTGAAACCATATATACACCTAAGTTTGAACCTAAAAGCCCTACCATAGCAATAAGATTATAGAAATAACCCAGCATATTATCTGTATTGCCGTCTGTAAGAGGTAACTGTTCATTGCAAGAAACCTGTTTTGAAAGAGTTTCAATAACCGCAGGAAGCTTTGTCATATCGGTTTTCATTGTATTTTCAATTACTTCCGAAGTAGAATTATACTGTTCTGCAAAAGACTTTACTATTGTCTTTTTCACATTGATTGTTGTGCCGCTTGTAAGACCTGAAACAGATACCGAAACGCTGTCATCAACAAACATAATGCCTGAAACATCAGCTTTTTCAAGCATTGTCATTGCCTGTTCCTTATCAGTATAGGTTACCGCAAAAAGCGGTTCCTCACCTGCTGTAATCTCATCCATAACTGTACGAAAGGCTTCATTCTCCGTTTCCATCACCACTGCTACCGGAACAGCTTCAAAAGCATTTGAAGAGTTAATATTTCCGAACGCGATGTGGAATACTGTGCCTAAGAATACCGGGAAAATAAGCATCCAGAGTATTACATCCTTGCTGCGAAGGCACACAAGAAAATCATATTTAAAATTATGCCACATAATTTGTCTCCTTTATTCGCTGTCTCGAAGCGCCTTTCCTGTAATTTCAAGGAAAACGTCATTAAGAGTAGGTAACTCAGAATATACTCTTCCGAATTTAAGCTCATGATTCTGAATGACACCTAAGACTCTGATGAGATTATGAGTTCCGCCGTCACATTTGACCTGTAAAACATTATTTTCAAACTCAACACTGTATACATGAGGAAGGTCACGGATTTCAGCAAGTACGTTTTCAGGCACAGTGAACATATCGATTGAAATTGTTTCACTGTTCTTTATCATCTTTTTAAGCTCTTCGTTTGTACCCTCGGCAATTTTCTTACCCTTATCCATGATTGCTATACGTGTACAAATCTGCTCAACCTCTTCCATGTAATGCGAGGTGTAAATGATAGTTGCACCATTTTTGTTAAGCTCCTGTATTCCCTCTAAAATCTTGTTTCTGCTCTGAGGGTCTACTGCAACAGTAGGTTCATCTAAAATTATCAATTTCGGTTTATGAGC
Organism: Ruminiclostridium sp.; assembly: GCA_045579565.1. Lineage (GTDB taxonomy): Bacteria > Bacillota > Clostridia > Oscillospirales > Ruminococcaceae > Ruminiclostridium_E. The sequence goes on along the minus strand of JAZNML010000049.1, from coordinate 17,481 downwards.
AATACCGCAGGCAATATTAAGACGTCTTAAAAGACCGCCTGAAAGCTTTTTGGGATAGAACTTTCTGAAATCTTCAAGTCCTACAAACTTTATTGCTTCTTCAACATATTGCTTACGTGTATTCTTATCTTTTATGTAAAGTCCGCAGAAATAATCAATATTTTCCTGGACTGTAAGCTCATCATACACTGCAACATTCTGCATTATTATACCGATATCACGCTTTATATCGTAACTGTCGGGAGTCATTTTCTTTCCGAATATTTCTATCGTTCCTTTATCAAACGCAAGAAGAGATAGAAGGCAATTGATTGTGGTAGTCTTACCGGAACCGTTAGGGCCTAAAAGTCCGAAAACTTCACCTTCCCTGATTTCAAGGCCTAAGTGATCAAGTGCAATTAAATCCTTATAGCGTTTAACAAGATTTTCGATTTTTACTACTGTATCTGACATTGTGTATTTCCTTTCTGCGTTGTTTTTCTGATTACATTTACAGTATAATTCATTTTACCGGAAAAAGTAAGTGCCATAAGTCACTTTTCGTATGTGACATTTGTCACTTTCTTTTTTGACAGCATGGACAAATGTCATTTTTTGTGGTAATATAAGTAAAAAGGAGTGTGATAGAGTGGATAGAATTATAGGTAAAGTCTTACTGCTTACTATCTTTGTTATCAATATAGTGCCATATGAGGATTTTACAATGCCTGTTATCGCGCTTTTAGGAACAATCACTCTTTCCGCATTTTCAGAAGTTGTCGGTAAGAAAAAGTACTCCATCATCTTATACATTCTATGGCTTATCCCTTGCTTTATAAATCCTGTATTCTGTTTTTCCCTGCCGGTACTTTTCTATGATTTACTATTAAGTAATAAGGTCTGGTTTTCAGTCGGAATACCCGTAATGCTGATTATGAATCGTAATGCATTCAATCTTACAGAAATGCTTATGATTATATACGGAAGCATTATTGCTCTGGTTATTTTCAGCTTGCAATCAAAACTGAAAAAGGCTGAAAAGGCGCTTATTGATACCCGCGACAGCTCAGAAGAAACAACATTGCTTTTACAGGACAAAAACCGCAGGCTTTTATCTGAACAGGATAGCGAAATCAACCTTGCTACCATGAAAGAACGAAACAGAATTGCAAGAGAAATCCACGATAATGTAGGACATATGCTCACACGTTCAATTTTACAGGTAGGTGCACTTTCGGTTATCAACAAAGACGAAACTGTTGGTGAAGGGCTTAACGGACTAAAAGAAACCCTGAACAGCGCAATGACAAATATCCGTAACAGCGTTCATGACCTTCACGACGACTCTATAAATCTTAAAACAACCATTGATGAAGCGTTAAAGGAAATAACAGAAAAATACAGAGTTGAAAAGACCTATGACTTTTCTGAAACAATGCCGAAAAATATAAAGCTGTGCTTTATCGGTATTACAAAAGAATGCGTTTCAAACGTTGTAAAACACAGCAAAGGAGACCGTGTCACTATTATTATACGTGAACACCCTGCCCTTTGGCATTTTACTTTCTCAGATAACGGCGAATGTGACGGTACTATAAAGGAAAGCGGTATCGGTGTATCGAACATACGTGAAAGAGCCGACAGCGTGGGTGGGATTGTAAACTTTTCTTCTGATAAAAAAGGTTTTTCCGTTGTTGTTTCTATTCCAAAAAATTAAAGGAGCATTTTATGAACATTCTGATTGTTGATGATGATAAATTAGTAGCACTCTCCCTGAAAACCATCTTGGAAAGTACGGGCAAAATAAATGTAATGGCTATGGGTACAGACGGAAGTGAAGCTGTTACACTTTATGATGAACACAAGCCTGATGTATTGCTGATGGATATAAGAATGGACAAAATGACAGGCCTTGAAGCCGGGGAAATAATTCTGAAAAAACATTCTGATGCAAAAATACTGTATCTTACAACCTTTTCCGATGACGAATACATAGTAAGAGCGCTTAACATGGGGGCTAAGGGGTATATATTAAAGCAGGATTTTGAAGGTATTGCCCCGGCGCTTGAAACGGTTATGAACGGACAAAGCGTATTCGGTGAAAAGGTTATTGAAAAACTCCCTGTTCTTATGAACAGCAAGAGTAAATTTGATTTTTCCGAACACGACATAAATGAAAAAGAACAGGAAATCATCACTCTTGTTGCGGAAGGGCTCAGCAATAAGGAAATTGCAACAGAGCTGTTTTTAAGCGAAGGTACGGTGCGTAACTACCTCAGCGAAATTCTCGAAAAACTGGAACTACGCGACAGGACACAATTGGCGATTTTTTACTATACAAATATCAGATAAAAGTATTGCACAGCTTTTCGCTGTGCATATTTTTTGCCTATTGACTCTAAACCTAAGTTAAGATATATAATATATTCATAAGACGTCTTAAATTTTTATGAAAGGAAAAAAGATTATGAAAATCGGAGAGTTTGCAAAAGCTGTACACACAAGGATTTCTGTATTAAGGCATTATGATAAAGAAGGTATTCTTCGCCCTGTTTTTATTGATAAATTCACAGGTTACAGATATTATGATGAATCACAGAAAATACAATATAAACAAATTACAGAGCTTAAAGATGCCGGTTTTACACTTGGTGAAATAAAGCTTATTCTAAAAGGAAAAAGCAATTCTGAAGAAATTTTTGATAATAAAAAAGCAGAGCTTCTACAAACGCTGCATAATCTTAAAAAAGTCAAGAAAAAAATGACAGATTTTAAATTTAACGAAAACACTATTGAACCTATAAGAGAAAATATCAACCTACCATTTGTAAATGACGAAAAAGTAATAGGTAAATGGGAAATAATCAACGATGACAACACTCTTATGGGAGATAAAAAACGAGTAATGTATTTTCTTCCCGGCGGTGAACAATACTGGTGCTACGGCTGGACAAAAGGTAAACTTATATTTGATGACGGCTGCAATACCTTTGTAAATGAATACACACTCGAAGAACACAGCGATGGTCTGTATATGTTTATAAAATTCAAGTCGTATGACTATGTGAAATCCGGCAGGATAACTCCTGTTGTAATGAAACAGATTGATAACAGATATTACACAAAAAATGAAATTTCCCGAAAGGATAATATCAGTCTTCCGTTCAGAAACGATGAAAGAATTATTGGAAAATGGAAAGCAATCGATTTTATTGCCGTAAAGGAAGATTTTTCTGCTTTTGAAAACAAACAAGGACTTTACTTCAAAGAGGTTGATTTTCTTCAAAATGGTGAATGTAAAGTAACATATGGTAATGAAATTATCAGCGGTAAGGAGAAGGTTTGCTGGACAAAAGGATATATGATAAGAAAGTGGAACAGTACCGCATGTGCCTATGAAATACGCAGAATTGATGAGAAAGATTATCTTATAATCGAGTGGAAAAGCGGAGACTACCGTTTCGGTGGAAGAGATACCGACTACTATGTTTTTATGAGGGCATAAACGTAACGGACAGCTGATAAGCCAGCTGTCCGTTATATTATATCTTTACCTTTTCATCTTCAATTTTACGCGTTGTTTCTTCATTAACCGCCCTTTTCAGCTCTTTCATATACTCTGAAAACTGCACCTCTTTATCACCGTATACCAGATTCAGCTCATATTCAAGAGGAAGCCATGTAGAAATATCCGCTTCGTTATGCTGAATAAGTGTTTCCATTTTATCAAGCGCCTTGTAGATTTTCGCTTCAAGTGTTTCAAGCTTATTCATTTCATCAAAAAGCGGAATAAGGTCATTCCTGTATTCCTCCGGCAAAGTGTTGATAAATTTATCAACTGTATTTTCTTCCGTCTTTTCATCCTCTGAGGTTTTTAAAAAGGCAGGAATATCACCCGTGAATGCTTCTCCGATATCGTGGAAAATACACATTTTAATAACCTTATCAATATCAGCTTCCGGAAACTCATCTTTCAGAAAATACGCCATTAAGGTAAGGCGCCAGCTGTGTTCAGCCACACTTTCATGTCTGCCGTCTGAAAGCCATGAATGACGGGTATTTCGTTTCATGGCTTCAAATGTGTTTACTATCTTAATATAATCTTGTATTTTCATATCGTCTCCTTAAAAAAGCATCAGCTTTTCCATATGGAAAAGCTGATTTATTATTTTATTAACCGCCAAAGCTACCATACTTTCTAACAAAGCTCTGAGCTTCAACATATTCAAATCGAAGTGCTTCAAGGTCAATTCCGCAGCTTGCAGCACACATCTTTACATCCTCCCAGTTGCCCGCTTCAAAAGCACATGAAAGATGATAGATTTCACTGAATATACCGCCGCCTGTGATACCGTTCTTGATTTCATCGGAAACAGGCAGGTCTTCAAGCGCCTTGGAAAGTGCCTCATCATTTGCACCTGTAACAATTGAGATAAGACCCATGAGATATACTTCCATGCTACGAGCACCAACGCCGCCGCTGGAATTCTTAGCAATACGCTCACAGAAACGGGCACGAAGAAGCGCAAGCTTTAAGATTTCACCGGGCGAATTACGATTGAGTCGCTGTAAGCCTACAAGGTAAATCCATTCTTTCAGACGGTCTATACCTAAAAGTACAAGTGCCTGCTGAACGGTTGATACGGTATTACCTTTATCTGCGCAAAGCTGATTAATTACCTTTAACAGCTTGATTGTAAGCACAGGGTCAGTAGAAATAATTGCGGATATGTACTCAATATTCGGGTCCGGGCTGTATAACAGCGCTAAAATCTGCAAGAAGGTCTTTATCATCGGACCGCCTGAACGCTTTGTTTCAAGTACAGGCTTGGAATAAAAACCGCCTCTTATATAATCTATTCCGATATCACGGGCAAACTCGAACTGGTCCTGTGTTTCAACATGATCCGCCATTGCAAGCTTACCTTTTTCGTGACACATTTTTACAGTTGCAATAATATCATCAGCATCTTCATTAATATCAAATCTTATAATATCTGCGAAATTAAAAAGCTTTACTGTCTTTTCGGAATAAAGAAGTCCCGAAAAAGCAATGCTGTATCCAAGGCGACGGAGCTGCATACATTTCTGTAATGTTGCCGGGTCGGCAATCATCTCTGTTGTAACTTCTACAATAAGCTTGTCCTTACTGAACAGCTCCTGAAAATTTTCATCAAGAAGTTTGGGAGAAAAACGTACATACGCGGTCTTACGGTCAAATATTATATCAAAATTCGCTTTCAGATACTCCTTAGCGTCATTTATGTCATCTTTTGTTATATTTTCATCATTGTCGTAGGACGCAAAGCAATATGCGAGTTCATACGCATCTGTTACGCCCTGTGCATTAAAAACAGGCTGCTTTGAAACAAGAAAACTCATCTAAGCATCATGTCCTTCCTTCTTATTTGGGTTATTACCATTCAATATCTTCAACAGGTGTGGGATTCTCATTAACTATTATCTCTCTCACCTTGCTGTTTTTAAGGCGGATAACCCTGTCCGCCATGGGAGCTATTGCAGAGTTGTGTGTTACAAGTACAACCGTCATTCCACTCTGCCGGCATGTATCCTGCAAAAGCTTTAATATCATCTTACCCGTATTATAGTCAAGAGCACCCGTAGGCTCATCACACAGAAGAAGTTTAGGCTTTTTTGCAAGTGCTCTCGCAATTGCAACACGCTGTTGTTCACCGCCCGAAAGCTGCGCCGGGAAGTTGTCAAGACGTTCAGAAAGTCCTACCTGCTTTAAAATTTCCTCAGCAGGTATATAATCCTCACAGGTCTGTGCGGCAAGCTCAATATTTTCCTTTGCCGTAAGATTCTGTATTAAATTATAAAACTGAAAAATAAAGCCGATTTCATAACGGCGGTAGGATATAAGCTCCTTCTTTGAATACTTGGCTATATCCTTGCCGTCAACCATAATGCTTCCTTCATCGATAGTATCCATACCGCCCAGCATATTGAGAACAGTAGTCTTACCTGAACCTGACGGTCCTAAAACAATGGCAAGCTCACCTTTTTCAATATCAAAGGAGATACCATCGGAAGCATTAATCGTGATTTCGCCCATTTTATAACGCTTATAAACGTCTTTTACTGATACAAAGCTCATTGTTTGCCTTTCTTCTGCCTTAATGGATTTCTATTTCTCCGCTGTTACCCACACGAGCAACACAATTTCCGCACTTAGAGGAAACATTATACTGTAAACTGTTGATACGGATTGTAACACCGGGATAAATTGCGCGTCTTGCAACAACCCTGAGGTCATTACTTATATCTATCTCTTTATTTATTTCCTCTATTCGACGCTTCATTTCCTTTAATTGCTTCTGATGAACAAACTTTGCTCTTATGGAAGTTACAAGCATCTCTTCCCTGTCCTCAGGTAAAGAACCTGCTGCCTTCTTCTGTGCTTGAAGTGCATCACAGGCAAGTCCTAATTGTTCAATCTGCAATTTGAATTCATCTATCTTCTTTTCAAGTTCAATTCTTTCTTCCGCAAGTATAGCGGTATTACCTAAAACAAGATTTGTTCTTGTATAAGTTTCAGAGCCGATTATATTTGCTTCGATATCGGAAAGGCATGTGTACTTACCGCCGATAATTGCTGCTTTTCCGCCGCTTGCAACAAGCTTTCCGGAACAGAATACCTCACAACCCATAAAGTTCTGTGCAGTAAGATTTCCTCTTGCGGTAACTGTGCAGTTTTCAAAGAAATTGGCAGAAATATCCTCCGCTTCAAAGTACGAGCTTACAACACCCATTCTTACATCTATCTTACCCTTAGCGACAATTCTGGCGCCTGTAACCATACCTGTTACGGTAACATTACCGCCTGAATAGATTTCATAGCCTTCTTCAACATTGCCGCGGATAATAACATCACCGATAAAGTCGATATTACCAACAGAAACGTCAACGTCACCATTGATAGCAACATCCTTATCAACAACAAACTGTTTGCCAGTCCAACGAAGGTTACCTGAAATATCAGCATATATACATAACCCGTCTTCCGAGAGCTTTGTACCTGCGCCGATATTAAGGAGAGGAGGCTTACCGGGAGTCTGGGCAGCAACAATACCTCTGATATCCTTACCGGGTTCACCCTCAGTGGGAGGAGTGATTTCTGCGATAACTGTGCCTTCTTCGATATTTGTAACGAGTCCTAAGTCACGGTAATCAACGTTACCGTATTCATCTTCTTCAAACACCTGTACATTAGAACAGTCAAAGAGATACTTAACAACACCGTTTTCGCCGTCAATGGGAGGCTCGCCCTTTGCTGCAAGCACAGAACGTCCGAAATATCTCTTTTCAAATATCTCTTTCAGAGAATCGTGGAATACATTATAACGGATACCCTTCATAATCAACTCATCACATAGCATTTCATATGTATAAGGATGTCCGCCGAACTGCGGTTCATTTACAACCACATGTGCAGTTAAAAACTTTTCGTCAATTGTAATTACAGCATTTCCGTGAATAGGTTCAGGCATAGTTTCATCTCCCTTCGAAACCGGTCTGTTGCTTAATCGTCATGGTTTTTCTATTATATTATCTTATTATAACATATTATTTTAAAAATTTCCATAGAATTTTGAAAATTTTTTCGATTTTTTTGTTTATTATTCTATTTTTGTTATTTTTGCAAAATTTGCCATAAGTCTTTTTGTGCCAAGCGTATCAAAACTTATCTCAATAAGAGTATCATTTCCTATAGGAGAAGCCGAAAGCACAGTGCCTTCGCCGAATTTATTATGCTTAACTCTGTCGCCGGCAGAAAAAGTCTCTGTATTTACAGGCGCAGGTGGTTTAACAGCTGAATGATCTCTGAGGTAATTGGGCTTATTAACCACAGTTGCTCCTGAATTAACAGAAACATGAGCTGATTTATCAATAAACTCAGTATATTCGGAAGGAATTTCACTTATGAAACGGGACAACTTATTGCGCATGGTCTGACCGTAAAGTAAGCGGCTTGCGGCGGTTGTAACATAAAGCTTCTTCTTGGCACGGGTGATACCGACATAGCACAGACGTCTTTCCTCTTCAAGTTCGAAGGCATCTGCCAGAGAGCGATATGACGGGAATATATTCTCTTCTGCTCCTACAATAAATACCCTCTCAAATTCAAGACCCTTTGCAGCGTGCATTGTCATAAGAACAACCTTATCTTCCTCTTCTTCATAGTTGTCAAGGTCGGAAATAAGTGCAACCTGTTCAAGATAATCAAACAAAGTAGCCTCTTCGTTTTCTTCGCAGAAGGTAATCATGGCTGATTTCAATTCTCTGATATTTTCAAGGCGCACCGAACCCTCTTCACCTTGGGCTATAAGCATATTACGGTACCCCGACTGTTCAAGGACATCTTCAAGAATATCTGTAATATCTCTGTCCTGTGCAGTGTCTATAAGCTCTCTGAACATTCTTCCTAAGGGAAGCAGAGACTTTGATTTCTTTGAAAGAGTTACAAAATCTTCACAATGTTCCATAACCTCAATAGGACTCATTCCCAGCGAATAGGAAATGTTGAATATTTCACGTTGCGTTGCATCACCGATGCTGCGCTTAGGCTCGTTTATGATACGTGAAAGACGAACAGTGTCATAAGGATTGTTAATAACGCTTAAATATGCAATAATATCACGAATTTCCTTACGGTCATAGAATCGCGTACCGCCGATAATTCGATACGGCACTCTCATTTTACTGAGAGCAAGCTCAAAAGTACGGGATTGGGCATTTGTACGGTAAAGAATGGCATTGGAGCTGTAAGATATGCCGTTCTTCTGCCCTTCGAGAATTTCATTTGCAGTGAAAATAGCTTCGGACTGTTCATCGGTGAAACGATAAATCTGAATTTTATCGCCTTCGCCCAGATCAGACCAGAGATTTTTCTCTTTATGCTGGGTATTATTGCTTATAACAGCATTTGCGGCATCAAGGATATTTGTTGTAGAACGATAGTTCTGCTCAAGCTTTATAACCTTACTGTCAAACTCATTTTCAAAAGAAAGAATATTTTCAATTGTCGCACCGCGGAAACGGTAAATAGACTGATCCTCATCACCTACTACACATAAATTTCCTCTGCCGGCCGAAATAAGCTTTATAAGTTCATACTGAGCAACGTTTGTATCCTGATACTCATCAACCATTACATAGTCAAAATGGTTCTGCCAGTAAGTAAGAACCTCTTTATCCGTCAGAAACAACTCGACTGTCTTCATAATAATATCGTCAAAATCAAGTGCGTTTGCTGCCTTTAATCTCTTCTGATACTCAATATAGATATCACGGATAATTTTAAGCTGAAAGTCCTCTCTGCCCGAATCATCCAAAACAGGAAAATTTTCCGGAGGAATAAGCCTGTCCTTAGCTCTGGATATTGCGTTCATAACCAATTTTTCCGGGAACGTTTTGTTTGAAATATTCAAATCAGATAGAACTGTCTTTACTACTCTCTTACTGTCATCTGTATCATAAATTGTAAAGGATTTGCTGTATCCCAAGGATTCTATACTTCTGCGAAGGATTTTAACACAACAGGAATGGAAGGTAGATGCCCATACGTCTGCTGCCGGTGCATTCATCCCCAGAAGTCTATCTTTAAGCTCACCTGCCGCCTTATTGGTAAAAGTAACAGCAAGGATTTTCCAGGGTTTTACACGATTTACACCTACAATTTCAGAAAGATGCCCAACAATTTCGGGAGTGTTTTCATAACCGCCCGCAGCATAAACCTTTAAGAAACGAAGATCATCTTCGCTTACATCAGGTACATAATCATTATTGTATGCATCGCCGAAAAGCAGCATATTTGCAATTCTATTACATAATACAGTGGTTTTACCGCTTCCTGCACCAGCAATTATAAGAACTGCGCCGTTAATATGGAAAATTGCTTCACGCTGACGTTCATTTGTGCGCGAAAAATAGCGTTCAAGTGCATTTTTCTTTAATTCGGTATATTCCATTCCCAAGACCCTTTCTTAAAAAATTAGTCTTAAAACAGCATAAACCTGACGTAAAAACGTCAGGCTGATGCTATTATTTGTTCATTTTTATTCAGTTATCTGAACGGATGTAGAAGGAGCTTTTGTCTGCTCATCTTCTTCGCCGTCAAGTACGAGGAAGGGGTTGATTCCATCGCTCATAACCTGAGGAAGTACACCGTTCCAATTAGTAATTTTCAGATAATCAATGTAATCAGGGCTGTTTTTAAGCTGTTCCTGTACTACCTGAATTGCGTACGCCTGTGCATCAGCAGCAAGCTTTTCACTGTCTGCGGCTGCCTGGGCTTCAATTACTATCTGCTTTGCTTCTTCTTCCTTTTCCTTAGTCTTATTTTCCATCTTCAAGGCATCCTGTGCGGCAATAACCTTGTTCTGAATGGACTGTTCAAAAGCGTCATCAAAGCTTAAATTTTCAATTGCAAAGGACTGTACTATAATGCCCTTTTCAGCAAGGAGAGGTGTAAGTTCATTTTCAATTCTCTGCTGAACATCTCCACGGGACTGTACAAGTTCTTCCGCCTTAACCTTACCGATTTCGTTCTTAGTAATCTTTGCTACGTTCTGGATAAGAAGCTTGCTTTCAACATTAGAAATACCAACCTCACGGATAAGATCGGAAAGCTTTGTCTTATCATAGGAGTAGTTAAGCTTTAAACTAAGCTCCTGTACTGTCTGTGTGTCGCTGGTATATGCGTCGGTTGTAGTTGCATAAACCTGTTCACGAATATCAACCTGCTTGATTTCCTCTACAAAAGGAATCTGGAAGTTGAGACCTGCTGTAAGATCATCTTCTACAATCTTACCAAAACGGTACTTTACACCTATAAAACCTTCATTTACAATCGCAAAACAATTGAAAACAACTACAAGCGCAATGAAAATAAGAACAACTATAAGAACTATCTTTCCGGTATTCTTATTGCTTTTCTTCTTGTCAATAGGATTTGTGGTAAACTTGATTTCACTCATTTTAATCTAACCTTTCTTTCTGTCTGTGAACTAAATTATGTAAATAAAATTTACTGTAATTACATATTACCACATAAATGTAGACTTGTCAATAGGTTTTTAATAAAAATGTAAATAATATTTACACAAATATACTAACACTTAAATTTCAGCAAGCTCAGAATACTTATCCTTTACCTCAGCTGCGGGAGAAACAGGCATTTCTTCGCCGTTCTTAATCTTTCTCATAGCCTGTGTAAGCATAAGCTTGATACGATTTATCTGGTTTACCTCAGATGCACCGGGGTCATAGTCTACCGCAATAATATTGGAATTGGGGTTTCTGCGGCGGAGTTCACCGATTACGCCCTTACCTGTTACATGGTTAGGAAGACATGCAAAAGGCTGCATACAGATAATATTTGTAACACCGCTGTGAATAAGTTCAAGCATTTCAGCGGATAAGAACCAGCCTTCGCCGGCAATATTACCTGTGGATACAATACCATCTACAAGCTTTCTCATATCAGAAATACGCATTACTTCACCGAATTTTGTGCCCTTTATTGCTTCCCAGTAAGGCTTTTCAATCCACTCAAAGAGCTGGATAGCCTTATTGCTGAGGAAATGACGCTTACCGGAAACGGTAAGTAATTCATGACGGGAATTTGCATGGTCGCAGAAGAAGTAGATAAAGCCCATTAAATCAGGAACTACCGCTTCGGCACCTTCCGCTTCAACAAGTCCTACTACATCATTATTTGCAATAGGATTGTACTTAACCAGGATTTCACCGACAATACCTACTCTCGGCTTAACAATATCAAGTACAGGAAGTTCATCAAATTCCTTTATAATATTCTTTACATTCTTCTTGTAACGTGAGAAGCTCATATGTTTCAGATCTTCTCTGAGGTAAGCATTCCACTTTTCCCAGAGCTTATCGGCGCTGCCCTTTTCTGCTTCATAAGGTCTTACACGATAGAGGCAGCGGCAAAGAATATCGCCGTAGATTACCGCCATGAATGCGCGTATAGCAAGGGGAACTGTAATCTTAAAGCCGGGCTGTTTTTCGAGACCGTTGAAGTTGAGAGAAATAAGCGGTGTCTTTTCATAACCTGCGTCAATAAGTGCCTTCTTTATCATACTGATATAGTTTGTTGCACGGCAGGCACCACCTGTCTGAGTAATCATAAGGGCGGTGTTATCAAGATCGTATTTTCCGCTGTCAAGAGCAGCCATAAGCTGTCCGATAACAAGGATTGACGGATAGCAGGCATCGTTATTTACATACTTTAAGCCTGTATCCATGATTTTCTTGGAATAATCCTTTAAAATAACAAGATTATAGCCTGAATAGTTAAACGCACTCTCCAAAAGCTCAAAATGATAAGGTGCCATCTGAGGAGCGAGAATTGTATAACGCTTCTTCATATCAGGAGTAAATGTAGGCTGGCGCTTATATCCTGTATACAACATATCAGACTTATAGCCTGTACGATCACGTTCTTCCATTACAGAAATAAGTGAACGCAGACGAATTCTTGCTGCACCGAGGTTATTAACCTCATCAATTTTAAGAACAGTGTACATTCTGCCGCTGTTCTGCAAAATTTCCTGAACCTCATCGGTTGTAACAGCATCAAGACCACAACCGAAGCTGTTAAGCTGTACAAGTTCAAGATTAGGATTCTTACTTACATATCTTGCAGCACGATAAAGTCTGTTGTGATACATCCACTGGTCAACTACACGGATAGGTTTAGGTAAATCATCACCTAAATCAGCTACGCAGTCCTCGGGAATTACCGCAAAACCGTAACCATTAATCATTTCAGGAATACCATGGTTGATTTCAGGGTCAATATGGTAGGGTCTGCCCGCAAGAACAATACCCTTCTTATTTTCCTTTTCAAGAAGCTCTAAAACTTCCTTACCCTTGGCACGAATGTCCTCCTTGAAACGCTTATCCTCATCATATGCCTTTACAAGTGCTGTACCGATTTCCTCACCGCTGATGCCTAAGGGGAAGAATTCCTCAACAAGACGACGAGCCATTGCTTTTTCGTCATAAATAGGCAGGAAGGGGTTCATGAAACGGATCTTATGGTCACGAAGTTCAGGAACAGAATTCTTGATAACTTCGCTGTATGTAGCAACTACGGGACAGTTATAATGGTTATCACCGTGGTCGCCGTTTTTCATTTCATAAGGTAATGAGGGATAGAAAATAAATTCTACGCCATCATTTAAAAGAGCCATGATATGTCCGTGGGAAAGCTTTGCAGGATAGCATACCGACTCAGAGGGCATTGTTTCAATACCCATATCATAGATTTCACGTGAGGACTTTGGTGAAAGTTTTACGCTATAACCAAGCTCTGTAAAGAATGTGAACCAGAAGGGATAGTTCTCATACATACCGAGAACACGAGGAATACCTACAACACCGCGCTTTGCTTCCTCCGGAGGAATAGGTGTGTAATCAAATAAACGATTGTACTTGTATTCATAAAGGTTGGGGAGAGTTGCCTTTCCTGCGCCTGTTCCCGCACCTCGTTCACATCTGTTGTTTGTTATGAAACGTCTTCCGTCGCTGAACTTACTGATAGTGAGGAGACAGTTGTTGGAACAACGTCCGCAGCGTGCTGTGGACTTCTCAATAGTAAAGCTTTCAAGCTGTTCAAGTTTTGATACGCCTGAACCTTCTCCGTCATCCCTCTGCATAGCAATAAGTGCACTACCATACGCACCCATAAGACCCGCCTTATCAGGACGTACAACCTCACGTCCGCAGGTAAGTTCAAAAGCACGGAGAACAGAGTGGTTCATAAATGTACCGCCCTGAACAATTATCTTTTCACCCATTGCCTTAGGGTCACGGATTTTAATAACCTTGAAAAGTGCGTTCTTAACTACGGAATAGCTGAGACCTGCGGAGATATCCGCAACGCTTGCGCCCTCTTTCTGCGCCTGCTTAACACGGCTGTTCATAAACACAGTGCAACGTGAACCAAGGTCAACAGGATTCTCTGCTGTAAGACCAATTTCAGCAAACTCTCGGCTGGTCATACCAAGAGCGTTTGCAAAGTTTTCAATAAATGAGCCGCAACCGGAAGAACAAGCTTCGTTAAGAAGGATGCTTTCGATTTCGCCGTTCTTTACACGCATGCACTTCATATCCTGGCCGCCGATATCAAGAATAAATTCAACACCGGGAAGGATTTTTTCAGCTGCTTTATAGTGCGCCATTGTTTCAATTTCACCGTAATCTACACCGAGAGCAGCCTTGATAAGATGCTCACCGTAACCTGTTGCGGTAGATTTTGCAATGTATGCACCCTCAGGGAGTAATGAGTAGATTTCCTTTAAAATGCCGATAACGGACTTTAAAGGGTCACCCATGTTGTTATTGTAGTAAGAATAAAGAATTTCTGCCTTCTCGTTGATAAGACATGCCTTTGTTGTTGTTGAACCTGCATCAACACCAAGGTAGCACTTACCCTTATGTGTGGATAAATCAGCGGTAGGAATAATATTCTTTGCATGTCTCTCTAAAAACGCCTTTTTCTCTTCCTCGTTCTTGAAAAGAGGGTCGAGACGTTCAACTTCATGAACAGTAACCTTACCGAGTTCGGCAATCTTTGAACGAAGCTCGGATACACTTACTGTACCTCTGTTATCTGCAAGAGACGCACCTGCCGCTACAAAGAGGTTTGCATCAGGCGGGAAAATAATATCCTCGTCTTTAAGCTGTAAGGTTTCGATAAAGCGCTTTCTGAGTTCAGAAAGATAATGTAAAGGACCGCCCAAGAATGCAACCTTACCGCGAATAGGCTTACCACAGGCAAGTCCGCTTATAGTCTGATTTACAACAGACTGGAAAATAGATGCGGCAACGTCTGATTTCTTTGCGCCGTCATTCATAAGGGGCTGAATATCACTCTTGGCAAATACGCCGCAACGTGAAGCAATAGGATAGATAGTCTCATATTCCTTTGCCATTTCGTTAAGGCCTGTAATATCAGTATTGAGAAGAGCTGCCATCTGGTCGATAAATGCACCTGTACCGCCTGCGCAGGTACCGTTCATTCTCTGCTCAATACCGCCGCGAAGATATGTAATCTTTGCATCTTCACCACCAAGCTCAATAGCTACATCAGTTTCGGGGATAAGTGTTTCAATAGCGGTTGTGCCTGCGGAAACCTCCTGTATAAAAGGAATATCCAACCATTTTGCCGCTGAAATACCGCCTGAACCTGTAACAGCAATTGTGATTTCGTCTGCCTTTATTTCGTCAAGTCCGCCTTCAAGAACCTCTGCAAGAGTTTTCTTGATGTCGGAGTAATGTCTCTGATATTTCTTATAGATAAAATTGTTTTGGTCGTCAAGTACAGCAATCTTTACAGTTGTTGAACCGACGTCAAGTCCGATGTGAAGCATATATCATAATCCTTTCTTCCATAAAACCGTATAAATACGGATATTAACATTATACTACAAAACGACTTTTTTTTCAATGGTTTTATGAATATTTTTCGGAAAACTTTCAGCTAAGATTCATTTTTCTTGTTTTTTTGATGTAAATGTAGATAAAAGGCTTGTATTTTTGTCAGAAATGTTATATAATAGATGTATTATTATTTAAATAAGAAAGGAACTTATAACCATGGTTGTTACTAAGGATACTATTATCGGCGATATTCTCGACGAAAACGCAGAAGCTGCTGCTCCCTACTTCTTCGAAATGGGTATGCACTGTCTCGGTTGCCCCTCCGCAAGAGGTGAAACAATTGCAGAGGCTTGTGCTGTTCACGGCGCAGATGCTGACGCACTTGTCGAAAATCTTAACAAGGCTCTCGGCAACTAATGGCTGTAAAGCTTGACCCCCGCCTTCTCACCATCGCTCAGATGGTGAGAATTGACGGGAAAATCTGCGATGTAGGTACAGACCACGCTCTTCTGCCCTGTTACCTTTTTGAACAAGGCGCAGAAGATATAATTGCTTCCGATGTAAACGACGGACCTCTCAGATCAGCAGAAGCTACCGTAAAACTATACGGCGCAGAAAACTGTGTAAAAGTAATGAAATCAGACGGATTACGCAGTATTCCGCCATGTGATGATGTAATTATCGCAGGTATGGGCGGTGAGCTTATTGCGAGAATCGTTACGGAATGTACCTTTACAAACAAAAAGACACATTTTATTCTCCAACCTATGACAAAGGCGGAAATTCTCCGCAGAGAGCTATATGAAAACGGCTTTGAAATAGCCGAAGAACATACAGCACAGTCATCAGGAAAGGTTTATACAGTTATGCTTGTGCTTTATACAGGTGTTAAAAAGAATATAGATGACAGATTTGCTTTTTTCGGAAAAAACACTGATGAAATTTACATAGAATACATCAAGGAAAAGCTCCGTAAAAAAGCAAAAGGAAATGAACGCTACAAACAATTGCTTTAAGGAGGAAAATATGACAGTACGTGACATTTACAATTTTTTAGACAGTATTGCTCCTTTCAATACTCAGGATAAGTTCGATAACTCAGGTCTTTTAACAGGAAGCATGGACAGAGAAATCAACAAAATAGCTGTCTGTCTTGATATTACCAACGATATTGTTGATGAATGTGTAAAATTAGGCACAGACCTTATTGTGTCACATCACCCTGTCATTTTTGATAAACTCGGCTGCGTCATGACCGGCACACCCGTCTATAACCTTGTAAGAAACGATATTGCCGCTATATGTCTGCATACTCCTGTTGATATGGCAAAGGGCGGAATTTCCGATATTATGTATGAACTTATGGGCTTTGGTAATCCCGAAGGTGCAGAAGTTCTCCACGTAATCCACAAGGATAAGGGTATCGGTTACGGCAAAATTGCAAGCCTCGAATTCGGAATCAGCGCTCAGTACCTTGCAGAAACAGCAAAAGATGCCTTCAATTGCAACACTGTACGCTATGTAGATGGCGGTAAAACAATCAATACTGTTGCCGTCTGCTCAGGTGCAGGAAGCAGCGAAGTATACACCGCTATGGAAAAAGGCATTGACGCAATTATCACAGGCGATATCAAGTGGTCTGCATTTGTTGATGCCAAGAATACGGGAATTACAGTAGTCGATGCAGGTCATTACCACACAGAAACTATTGTGTGCGGTTACCTTTCTGACCGTCTCACAGAAAAATTCCCCGAGGCAGAAGTTTTTATCCCCATCAATAACGAAGATATATGCCAGTATATCTGAATAAATAAATTAACACAGAGGTAGTTTTATGTCACTTGACGGTGCGTTTCTTCACTCTGCTATGTTCGAAATGCTGGACAGAAAGCTTATCGGCGGACGAGTCGATAAAATCCACCAGCCTTCGCGCGAAGAAATCATTGTAACTATAAGGACTTTCGGCGGCGTTGAAAAAATACTGTTTTCAGCCAATTCAGCCTGTGCGAGAGTCAACCTCACTGACACAACTCCCGAAAACCCCAAACAGCCTCCCGTTTTATGTATGCT
>JAZNML010000048.1:0-37855 GCA_045579565.1 Ruminiclostridium sp. | reverse complement strand
AACCTCATTCGGATAAGGTCCAGCGGAATGCTGGTTGGGATAGCGGGATTTGACGGCTTTCGCCTAACCCTTGTGGTTTCAAATCCCGATTCCAAAAGCAAAAAGAAAAACGCACAGCTCAGAGTGAGCTGCACGGTTATTAGTTTGGTTTTGGTAAAAATTATTTCAACACGCGGTAAAAACAAAAAGACCGCTGAACCTCATTCGGATAAGGTCCAGCGGAACGCTGGTTGGGATAGCGGGATTTGAACCCACGAGTGACGGAGTCAAAGTCCGTTGCCTTACCGCTTGGCTATATCCCAGTGTGTTCCGCCTTGCCTCACGAAGCAAGGCGGATTTTTTATGGAGGGCTTTCACCCTTGGAGTTAACGATAATTAAAGCTCAATCTTGCCGTAAAGAGCTGTTGAATCATCCTTTTCCATATCAACTGTTTCCTGAGAATATTCCACAGGTTCAGCCTGAGTACGCTTATATTCTCTTTCGAAGGAAGTGGAGAATCCGGTAGACTGGCGGTAGCTCTTACCGGGAGTAATTGTGTGACCGCCTTTGCGTCTGTCGTTCTTGTTATTATAAGTGGGCTTTGCGTTGCTGGAAATAACAACCTTTCTGAAAGGTTCTTCGCCGATAGAGTTGCTGAATACACCTTCGATTTCTGCAACCTTGCTGTGAATAATACGTCTTTCGTAGGGGTTCATAGGTTCAAGAGTAACTCTTCTGCCCTGCTTTAAAACTCTGTTGGCTGTCTTTACAGCTAACGCTTCAAGAGTTTCCTTGCGCTTAGCACGGTAGCCGTTGCAATCAACGGAGATACGGCAATAAGATTCTTCTGCCTTGTTGCTTGCTAAGATTGTGAGGTATTGGAGAGCGTCGAGGGTTTCACCTCTTCTGCCGATTACAACACCTAACTTTTCGCCTACTATATCAAGAAATACTGTTTCACCGTTGAGAGTTGTTTCAATTTTGAAATCTTCTGCGCCGAGAGCGGAAAGCACCTTTGTAAGATACTTTACAGCATTCTTTACCTTTTCGCTTTCAAGGGGGTTAACGCCGTCTGCGGAAGCGGTTACAGTCTGTTCTTCTTCATATACTGCGGGAGCTTCTTCTTCCGCTGTCTTTACGGGTTCAGCTGCATAAGCTCTGATTTTATATTCACCTTTCATTCCGAAAAGCTTTTTTACGGGTGTTTCAAGAATTTCAAATTCGATATCGCTTTCTTCTATTCCACAAGCGGCAAATTCATTTACAGCCTGCTCTTTTGCAGCATCTTCTGTTTTTGCTGTATATATTTTTTCCATTATATACTCCTTTCAGTTATTAAAAGTCATCATCGGGAAGCTCAACATATTCTTCGCCGTATTTTTCAGCATCTGCCTTTCTTGCAGCTTCGAGCTTCTTTCTGTTAAGCTCGTCGATTTCCTTCTTGCTGAGTTCGGATAAGCGCTGAACCTTTTCGGTCTCCTTACCGTCTGCGTCAATGGTAACAACCTTTGCGCGCTGTTCCTTGTTCTTTGCCATAGCATCCATCTTTGCCTTTGCTTCGGCACGGATCTTGTCTGCGGGCCAGAACTTAGCTGTAATAAGAGTCTGAACAATACCTACAAGGTAGCTTAAAGCCCAGTAGAAACCTGCACCTGCGGGAACTGTAAAGGAAATCCACAGGGAGATGAAGGGCATAACGTAAAGCATCATCTTTGCACTTGCGGGCTGAGCGGCAGCCATCTGGGGATTCTGCTTCTTCTGGATAGCCTGCTGAACATAAAGCTGTGCAAGAGAGAAGATAAAGGAAATAGCAGGGATAATGAGAAGTGCGTTGAAATTCCAGGTAGGAGTATCGATAAGGCTTATAGGACCGAAATACGTATTTTTGAGCAATGTTTCGAGTCTTGTTAAAAGCTCATCGGAAATGTTGTCGTCAAGTGTGAAAAGAGCGCGGTGGCTTTCATTTTCAAAAGATTTGAGTGCGCGGAGTTCTCTGTAAAGAGATTGAGCATTATAGTGATTGTTAACGATAGTGTTTACAGTGTTCTTTACAGTTGTGGAAAGACGGGAGTCGCCGCCTGTGATTACCTTGATTTCATCGGCTGTAAAATCGCCGTAGAGCTTTAAATCCTCAGCAGTAACCACAGTTCCTGCCTTTGCTTCTTCGTAGTTGAAGCCCTCTGCGAAAACAATTCTGTTGGAAACCTTGTTGCCGTTTTCGTCCTTGCCTTCAACAAGAGTGATAGCGGAGGGGTCATTTCTATACGCTGCAATTACAGCAGCGTCTTCGGGACTTGCGAGAATAGCCTGAGCCACATCGATTTCTTCTGCTGTTTCAACGATTGCAGTAATTTCTGCACCCTTGAAATGCTCTATGTGGGTCATAGGCTTATAAACTACGTCAATAATACCGAAAAGAATAAGGAATGTAAGGAGCATAGTACCGCAACCGCCTGTTGGGTTGTAGCCTTCCTTCTGGAGCTTTGTAAGCTCTTCCTGCTGTTTTTCGGGATTGTTCTTGTATTTACGCTGAATTTCCTGAACTTTTGGTGTAAAAAGCTGGGAAATAGCCATACTTTTCTGCTGTTTTAAGTTAAGCGGAAACATAGCCGCTTTGATGATTACGGTAAAAAGAATAATTGCCCAGCCGAAATTCTGGACAAGGGCATAACAAGCCCACATAATGTAGCCTAAGGGCGTACCAACTAATGAGTATAACCAGTTAATGATAAATCACCTTTCTTAAACTCGATTGTTCTTTTCTTTTCTGAAAAAATAAAATTCCTCCGGTACGGGATCATACCCGCCGGGGTTGAAGGGGTTACATCTAATTATCCTTCTGATAGTCAAATAGCCGCCCTTGATTGCTCCGAATCTGCTCACGGCGGTTAAACCGTATTGTGAACAGGATGGATGAAACCGGCAGCAAGGCGGCAGTATCTTCGATAGTGTCAGTCTGTAAAGTTTTATTATTCCGATTAAGATATATTTCATGGCGCAATATACGGAAAAAAGGAAAAACAACGTTCGTATGAACGGTGTTTTCCTATCCGTTTTTCTTTGAATCGGGCAACACAAGTGGTTTCAGCTTTTTATTCATAAGCTGAAGAATCTTTCCTGATTTCTGATCGGCAGTCTGTGTTCTTGCAACAAAAATAAAGTCGTAGCGTTTATCTGTGCCGAGACGAAGATCATGATCGAAAATTCTGAATGCTTCTCTTATAACACGTCTGGCACGGTTTCTTGTAACCGCGTTGCCGATTTTCTTGCCCGTAACTATACCGCAGCGATTTCTGCGGCGCTTATTTTCCCTGAAATAGCAGACGAAAGCGTAATTCACACAGGTTTCGCCCTTTTTAAACAGGAATCTGAACTCACGGTCGTTCTTTATACTGAAGAATTTTCTGGAATATTCTCCCATTTTATCTTAGTATGTTAAGCTCTTTCTGCCCTTTGCACGTCTTCTAGCGAGTACCTTACGGCCGTTAGCGGTCTTCATTCTTTTTCTGAAACCGTGTTCCTTCTTTCTCTGGAGTTTCTTAGGCTGATATGTTCTTTTCATGATATATTACCTTTCCTTTCTTATCTGGTCGGCTCTTCGACCTGCGTTTTCGTCAAGGTTAAGCCGTTCCGTTGTTTGATTTTTTGCTTATGAGCATAGTACACCCATAGCTTAGCCATATTATTATAAACAATTTACTTCCCATTGTCAAGGGGTAATCTTAAACTTAGACCAACTTTTCTAACAATTCGTAAAAAATAGGTAACTTTTTCCGCCGTTTTTCGCTATATACATCACTTTTCTCCAAATTATTACAAAACTTTTGCCTTGACATAGCTGATATTCGGCAATCAGCATATTGCAAATGTATTAATAATATGGTATAATCAAATCTGTATCTTAAAAATTCAGGGGAGGCGACAGAAAATGAAGAAGTTCAGTTATTATTTCCGGATTTTTTCGGGAGTTACAGGCTTTGTTATACTGTTTCTGTTGATTTTCCTGTATATTTTTACAGCCCTCGGCCTGTTTTCTGCGGGAATTATAGTTTTTCCCTCAGCCTTACTTGGAATGACAGGTGCGCTGGATATAATCACAGACATCGGTCTGCCGGCAATGGCTTTGTCGGGACTGGGTGCGGGAATGCTCGGCAGTGGAATGTGCCTTGGTACAGCGGTTATCTGCTCCTCGGCAATGAAGCTGCTCCGAAGCTTTATGAAGAGCACGGAATGGCAGAAAAGGCGGCTTGATGATGAGGAAGCTTAAAATTCTTTCGGTATTGCTGTCGGTATGCGGTGTTCTGCTTATAGGTTCTGCGGTAGCATTACAGCTTTTTACCCCCATAGGTGATATGCACCCCGAGTTTTTGACGGGGTCTCAGAGTTTTGATAATGTCCGTGAGATAATCGTAGTTACGGGCGCATTACCTGTAAGACTTGAATTTTCAGACAGCGACAGCTGTGAAGTCCAGTGGAAGAGCGGACTTCCGCTTATAACAAGCTGTGACGAATACGGTACGCTTAAAATAAACGAGGATGACAGCTTTACTTTATCCTTGTTCTCGAAAGAATCAGACGATTCGGGCGTTACTGTGAAGGTCCCCGTAAGAGGTTATGAGCGCATAAGCCTTGCAACCAGCGGAGGCGATATCATCTGCTCAGATGTAAGCACCGATTCTCTTGAAATATCCACAAGAAGCGGAGATATACTGGTGGCAGGAGCAGACGAGCGGACAAAAATCAGATCCGAAAGCGGCAATATAACATTCAGCACCGATTCCTTCACAGGCGAAATGACAATAAACGGCGGAAGCGGACAGATAAATGCCTATCTTGACGGCAGAGCGGATTTTTTCGCTGAGTTCATTACCGAAGGCGGATATTGTACCAGCTACGGCTTTGATAAAAATGTAAATAACCGTAAGGGAGACGCAGCTCTCCTCAGCGGAAAAGGAATAAATCTCCTGCGTATATACACAAAAACAGGAAATCTTGTAATAGCAAGGGAAAACAACTGAGAAAAGGACAGAAGAAATGGTATCAGTAATAATTCCTGCATACAATGAACAGGAAAACATTGAAAAAACAGCACAGACAATCTATAAAATCCTATCCGATAATGGTACGGATTGCGAAATAATCTTTGTTGACGACGGCTCAAAGGACAACACCTGGGAGCTTATCAGCCGTCTGTCAAAGGAAAACAGCTCTGTAAGAGGACTTAAATTCTCCCGTAATTTCGGCAAAGAGGGTGCAATCTTCGCCGGACTCAAAGCCTGCGACGGCGATTGCGCAGTTGTAATCGACTGTGATTTACAGCACCCGCCGGAGCTTATACCTCAGATGCTCAGCCTCTGGGAACAGGGCTTTGAGGTAGTTGAAGCGGTAAAGGCAAGCAGAGGTAAGGAAGGTTTTATTTACAAGACCTTTGCAAAAACCTTCTATCGTCTTATGAAAAACTCTGCGGATGTAAACCTTGACCGTGCCAGCGACTATAAGCTCATGGACAGAAAGGTGATTGACGCACTTAATGACATGCCTGAAAGACTTACTTTTTTCCGTGCATTGTCCAGCTGGGTAGGTTTTAAAACAACCCAGATAGAGTTCAACGTTGCTCCCAGAAACGCAGGTACTACCAAGTGGAATTTCAAAAAGCTTGCAAAATTTGCGGTAAACAGTATCACAAGCTTTACAAATCTCCCCTTGCAGCTTATCACCGGTATGGGTATCATATTCTTTATAATTGCGGTAATTTTCGGCATAAACACTCTTGTTCAGTATTTCCAGGGCGTTTCAGCCCAGGGCTTCCCCACAGTTATACTGCTTGTTCTTATTTCAGGTGCATTTATTATGATAGGACTTGGAATAATCGGGTATTACATGGCGAAAATTTATGAGGAAATTAAATTCAGACCGCGATATATAGTTTCGATAGACACAAAAAAGGAGAACAAAAATGAAGAAAACCGCTGAACAGAGCGTCGTGAAAAAATATCTGGGATATGCTAAGGCAGGACTTAAAAGATTTTTCATTACAGACTTTCATCTTCCTGTATCCTTCGGCATACCCTGTCTTATATTGCTTGTTGCATACTTTATTTTCGGAGTATATCCCTTCGGAAGCGAATCGGTACTGTCTCTCGACCTGAACGGACAGTATGTATATTACTATGATTATATGTATGATGTTTTCGCAGGCGAGGAAAGCGTTTTCTACTCATGGAGCAGAAATCTGTCCGGCGAATTCATGGGTATCATAGGCTACTATCTGGGCAGCCCCTTTAATTTCCTTGTGTGGATGTTCCCCAGAAACATGATAACCGAGGGTCTTCTCACCATGATGGTAACCAAGGTGGGTGCAATCGGTCTTTGTACCGCTGTTTACCTGAGCAGAGGCAAAGGCTTCGGCAAGCTTACTACAATAATCTTCTCCGCAAGCTACGCTCTCTGTTCCTATACAATGGTGCAGACCATGAACCCCATGTGGCTTGACGGTGTAATGATTCTCCCTCTTGTAGTTTACGGCATTGAAAAGCTTATTGACGAAGGTAAGTTCGTAATGTGCACAATCTCCCTTGTGTATGCCTTTGTTACTTGCTTCTATATCGGCTTTATGATTGCTATTTTCTCGGCAATCTACTTCCTTTACTATGCGGTTGTATCCCACAAAAAAGGACTTGCAAGACTTTTTATCGGCAGAGGAATGCTGTTTACGGCGGTAGCTCTCGTATCAGCCATGATTTCCAGCTACATGCTCATCCCTGTTTATAATTCCCTTTCTTACGGCAAGTTTGAGTTCTCTGAACCTGATTACAGCACAGTTTATACAAACTTTGACCTTATAGAAATGCTGGATAAGATGTTCCCCCTTACTTATGACACCGTAAGAATGTCGGGTCTGCCCTTCATCTATTGCGGTACAATAGTACTTTTACTGCTTCCTTGCTATTTCTTTACGAAGAAGATAAGAGGCAGGGACAGAATAGGCGGCGCAGTAATTCTTTCAGTTCTCTGCGTTTCCATGTGGATATGCCAGGTAGATATGCTCTGGCATGGCGGACAGCTTCCTAACTGGCTCCCCTACCGTTACAGCTTCATGCTTTCCTTCCTTATGGTGCGTTTTGCTGCGGAAACCTTTGAAAGCATAAAGGAAATCCGTAAAAAGCACATTGCGGGAATTGCGGTAGCGTGGTTCGGCGTACTCCTGCTTATTGATAAAGCGGATAACTATCTTGATGATATAAGCCGTGACACAATGGACAGCTTACAGGTTATTCTCCCTGTAATGTTCATTCTCCTGGTAATTGCGGCAGTTCTTGTTCAGTTCAAGGATAAATTCAATAAAAAGCACATCTGCATTATATTCACAGTAGTAATTTCCCTTGAAATATTCGCAAATACCTTTGTCCAGCTTCTCCGTCAGGACTGGGACATTGTGTATTCCACAAGACCCTCTTACGTAAATGTAATTGTTCCTACACGAGAGGTGGTTGATGAAATCAAGGCGGCGGACGACGGCTTCTACCGAATTGAAAAGGAATACCACAGAACAGTAAATGACCCCATGGCGTGCGGAATGTACGGACTTTCACACAGTTCCAGCACTCTCAACTCAAAGCCCATTGAGCTTTTATCCCGTCTTGGCTTCTCCGCAAGAAGCCATTATACCCGTTCTTCCGGCGGTACTGAGGTTACAAACAGCCTTTTCGGTGTAAAGTATATTCTCACCTGCCCCGATAACAGCACAGCCAATATCGAGAGCAAGGACGATATCACCGTAACCGAAAACGAGTACGCTATGCCTATGGCGTATCTTGTAGATGACGATGTAGCGGATCTTGAACTTTCTGCAACTGAGCCTCTTCAGAATCAGAATGACCTTTTACAGTACATGCTTAACGGTAGACAGCTTTTAACATCAGACAGGGAGAAAACAGAATATTTTTCACGTATTATTGATGACGTGGACCTTGAACTTACCAACGTAACACAGGGTAAAACCACCGACGGTCACCACAGCTTCAAGAAAAAGCAGGACGGTCTCAACACAGAAATCGTGTATACCTTTGAAATGCCTGAGACATCCGCTCTTTATATGTATCTCCCCTCAAAGTATGAGAGAACCGTAAATGTATGGCTTAACCGTGAGCTGTTCCTTGGCACTTATTTTGAAGGCGACAACAACAGCATCATGAAAATCGGCGAATTTGCCCAGGGCGAAATGGTTACAATCGGTCTTACCCTTACACGTGACGACCTTTATTTCCGCGAAGCTCAGTTCCTTTATTGCGACCAGGAGGCTATCAATGCCGATTTAAGCGCACTCAAAGCAAAGAACAGCGAAACAGTTGTTGAAAAGCTTTCTCCCACAAAACTGAGAATCTCGGTAAACGCACAGGAAAAAGACGATATGTTGTTTACAACAGTTCCTGTAGAAAAGGGCTGGACAGTAAAGCTTGACGGCGAAGAAATTGAGTACATCGAGGTGCTTGATGCACTTATCGGCGTAGAGCTTACTCCCGGACAGCATGTAATAGAAATGTCCTTTACAACAGCCGGATATCCTATGGCAATAATCATAACCGTTTCAGGCGTAGTGATTTTTGCCGCAATGATAGTTATATACCGTCTGCTTCAAATAAAGAAAGCAAAGCTTGATGATGAAGCGGAAGAGGAGGAATAACAGATGTACGTTCTTACAGTTGATGTAGGTAATACAAATTCAGTTTTCGGCGCATATGACGAGAACGAAAAGCTTGTATTTGAAATCAGAGTGGAAACCCGTTCGTCAAGAATGGCAGACGAGTACTCCATGATTCTGCTGGATATTCTGAACATGCACGGTATTAAAAAAGAGGATTTCGAAGGCGTTATCATATCTTCGGTAGTTCCTCCCGTGACAGAACAGCTCAGAACAGCGGTAAAACGCTATATGGGGATTGACGCAATGGTGGTAGGTCCCGGTGTAAAGACAGGGCTAAACATCAAAATCGATGACCCGGCTACACTTGGCGCAGACCTTTGCTGTGCAGGAGTTGCTGCAAAGGAATTATATCCCCTGCCCTGTATAATTGTAGATTTGGGTACTGTAAGCAAGATTCTTGCAGTAAATGAAAAGGGCGAATTTTTAGGCGGTGCACTTGCAGTCGGGCTGAAAATGGCATTTGGCTCTCTTTCCAGCGGTACAGCGGCACTTCCCCTTATTTCCGCAGGTACGGTCGATAAGGCAATTGGCACAAACACTGCGGACTGTATGCGTTCAGGCGTAATTATCGGTATGGCAGGCACAATTGACGGCTTTATCGAGCGTTTTGAAAAAGAAATGGGAAAAGCAAAATCAGTTGTTGCAACAGGCGGATATTCAAGCACGGTAGCTCCTTATTGTAAGCATGAAATGACACTTGACTCACAGCTTCTGCTCAAAGGTCTGCTTATAATCTACCGTAAAAACAAGCCTAAGGCTTAAAACAGGGGTCAGGCAAAGGCGGTTTTCTGAAAACACACAAACGGGAAGCAGATTTCATATCGTTTCACCGTGCATACAGGAAATCAGCTGATGCTTAAAATATAAACCCATCGCTTCACTCAAAAGAGGAGGCAGAAAGGAATCCATCATGGAAAAGAAAAAATTCAACACAAAGGCCTTGGTAGGTCTGGGTCTGTTAACAGCAATTGTAGTTGTTTTACAGGCTATGGCAATCAGCATACGTTTCGGCGTATTTGCAATCACACTTACACTTGTACCCATAGTTGTGGGCGCAGCTCTCTACGGCTGGAAGGCGGGCGCATGGCTCGGCTTTGTATTCGGCGTGGTAGTTCTGTTTACAGATGCAGGTGCGTTCCTTGCGGTTAATGTACCCGGAACAATTGTAACCTGTATCTTAAAAGGTACTCTGGCAGGTCTTTGTGCAGGTGCAGTCTACAAGCTTATCAGCAAGAAAAATAAGATTGCCGCAGTTATTTCAGCAGGCGTAGTTTCCCCTGTTGTAAACACAGGCATATTCTTACTCGGCTGTGTATTATTCTTTATGGGCACCATAGAAGAATGGGCGGCAGGTGCAGGCTTTGAAAATGCAGGCGCATACATGGTCACCGCATTTGTAGGTCTTAACTTTGTTGTCGAGCTTGCAATAAATCTTGTATTAAGCTCCGCGATTGTGGCTATAATTGAATATGGAATCAAATCCAAATAAGGCTATACTATTTATATTATAAGGTGAAAAATGGATTACTTTTTAAATGCTGCACGACGGGTTGATGAATATCACGCTGTCGCAGAGCATAAAAACGGACTTCCCGTAATGCTTACGGGACTTTCCCACATACATAAAGCCCATTTTTTAGCGGCACTCTCAGAGGAGGACAGCTTTGTCCCTCCTCTTATTGTGCTGTGTGAAACAGAGGGCGAATGTGCACGCATGTGCGCGGACATAAATACTATGACAGGCAATGAAACCGCCTATGTTTATCCTGCCAAGGATTTACTGCTTGGTGCGGTGGATTCCGCTTCACGTGAATATGAGCACAGGAGACTGGGTGTGCTTTACGGAATGTGTGAGGGCAGATGTAAAATCGCCTGCGCAACTCCCGAAGCCGCTTCACAGCTTACTATCCCGGAGGATGTACTCCTTTCCCGTTCTGTAACAATAACAAATAATGATACTGTAAATTTACAGGAGCTTGTTGAAAAGCTGATTACTCTCGGTTACAGCAGATGCGACCAGATTGAAGGCATTTCTCAGTTTTCCGTAAGAGGTGCGATTTTTGATGTATATCCTGTGAATTTTCCGTCTCCTATAAGAATTGAATTATGGGATGATACAGTAGACAGCATCTCTACTTTTGATGTAGAATCACAGCGAAGAATTGATACAATAAAGAAGATAACAATTGCTCCGGCTATGGAAATACTTTTTGAAAGCTATGGAGCGTTTTCAGATAAACTTACTGAATTTTCCAAAAAGATAAGAGGAAAAAATGCTGACAGTGTGAAAAAGCGAATCCAGGCGGATATTGAAAAGCTCGAAAATGGCATTTTCCCCGACAGTGACAAGTATATTCCTCTCTGCTATGAAAAGGAAAGCTGCCTTTTCGATTACGGCAAAAGGGTCATAATATGCGAACATTCAGCTTGTAATGACTATTTCAGAGCGGCATTCAAGCAGCATACCGAGGATATCAAGATGCTTCTCGAAGGCGGTGCGCTGTGTAAGGGTCTTGACCGATACATGCTTACAAAGACAGAGTATGCTGAGCGGACAGAGGAAATGGTTATCGCTTATTTTGACAACTTTATGCGAGGCCATGATATAAAGCTTTCAAAATTGCTGAATATATCCGCAGGACAGGTAGCTCCATGGAGCGGCGAATACAGATATCTCGCAGATGAGCTGAAAGCGTATCTCAGAGAGAATTACAGCGTTATTGTCTTTGCGGGAACAGAAAAGGGTGCAAAAGTTCTTGCGGAGGATCTGAGAAGCGAAGGGATACCTGCCGATTACTCGCCTGAACCCAATAAGCTATATGCGAAGAGAGTGTATATTACAACGGGCGTATTGACCTCAGGTTATAATTATCAGGAAGCTAAAATAGCGGCAATTTCCCACATGGCTGTAAGCGTACAGGTGCGCCACAAACCCAAGCGGAAGAAAGCTGAAATCATAAATTCTCTCAATGATATTTCCATAGGCGACTTAGTTGTTCACAACAGCTATGGTATCGGTGTTTTTGAGGGTGTTCAGAAGCTTACGCAGGATAAAATCTGTAAGGACTATATAAAAATACGTTATGCAGGCACAGATGTACTTTATGTACCTGTAACTCAGCTTGACCTTATTTCAAGATATATCGGCAGCGGTGACGCAAACACTGTTAAGCTGTCAAAAATGCATACAGACCAATGGCAGAAAGCAAAGGCAAAGGCAAAAGCAGCTGCCAGGGAAATGGCCACGGAGTTCATACAGCTTTATGCAAAGCGAATGAAAACCAAGGGCTTTGCGTTCTATCCGGACGGCTCGGAGCAGGCGGATTTTGAAAACCACTTCAATTACGTGGAAACTGATGATCAGCTTCGCTGTATTGCTGAAATCAAGCAGGATATGGAATCCGAAAGACCCATGGAAAGACTTCTGTGCGGAGATGTAGGCTTCGGAAAGACAGAGGTTGCTTTGCGCGCGGCATTTAAATGTGTTATGAGCGGAAAGCAATGTGCGTTACTGTGTCCTACAACGGTACTTGCATGGCAGCATTATCAGACAATTCTTAAAAGAATGGCTGATTTTCCTGTGAATGTGGGTCTGCTTTCAAGATTCCGTACCCCTAAAGAAATAAAACAGACCGTAGAAAAGCTTAAAGCAGGTACAATTGATATTGTTGTAGGTACCCACAGGCTTATACAGAATGATATAAGCTTCCATAGTCTCGGACTTGTTATTATAGACGAGGAACAGCGTTTCGGCGTAGCTCACAAGGATAAGTTCAAGGAAATGTTCGCAGGAGTGGATATTTTGACTCTTTCTGCAACTCCTATCCCCCGTACGCTTAACATGGCTATGTCGGGAATACGTGATATGAGTGTTATTGAGACTCCGCCACAGGACAGACAGCCTGTAACAACTTATGTTATCGAGCATAACGAAGGCGTTATTGCACAGGCAATAAACAAGGAGCTTCGCAGAAACGGTCAGGTTTATTATATCCATAACCGTATTGACAGCATAATGCAATGCGCTTCGCAGCTGCATGCACTTGTGCCTGAGGCGAGAATCGGTGTTGCTCACGGTAAAATGGAAGAAAACGAGCTTCTCGAAGTATGGCGCAAGCTTCTCGAACACGAAATTGATGTATTAGTCTGCACAACTCTTATTGAGACAGGTGTGGATGTGCCGAATTGCAACACCCTTATTATCGAAAATGCGGATTATATGGGACTTGCACAATTGCATCAGCTCCGCGGCCGAGTAGGTAGAACAAACCGCCGTGCATTTGCGTACTTCACATTCAGGCGAGGCAAAACCCTCAGTGAAATTGCTACAAAGCGACTCGATGCCGTAAGAGAATTTACGAAATTCGGCTCAGGTTTCAGAATTGCCATGCGCGACCTGGAAATACGCGGTGCAGGCTCGATTTTAGGCGCAAGCCAGTCGGGGCATCTTTCCGCAGTAGGCTATGACATGTATCTGAAACTACTTGACGAAGCGGTCAAGGAAGAAAGAGGCGAGGTAACGGAGGTTACTCCCGAATGTCTTATTGACATCAAGGTTGACGCATTTATCCCAGAATCCTATATTTCCAATCAGGCGCAACGAATCAGCTGTTATAAGCGTATTGCCCTTATAAGAAACAAGGACGACGCTTACGATGTGACAGATGAGCTTATTGACCGCTACGGTGAACCGCCGAAGCCGGTGTATTGGCTTATTGAGGTTGCTGAGCTTAAAAATCTTGCACAGAAAATAGGTATTACGGAAATCATTCAGAACAAGGATGTTATTACATTCTATATAGAAAAGCTTGATATGGAAAAAATCGGCAGACTCGATTCCAAGCTTTTCGACAGAATACATCTCAATCTTGTTGGAAAAGCAAACTTTAAAATTACCCTTGAAAAAGGCGATACGGCACTTTCTATAATGAGAACGGTGCTTGAAGAATTAAATTCTTAGGAATACAGAAAGGAAAACAGTTATGAGTTTTACAGAAAAATTCGGAAAAGTAATGAACGATCTTGATAAGAGCTTTGATGATATTGCAGACAAGGCAAAGGAAAAGCTTGACGAACATCTTACCGAGGAGAAGAAGGCAGAATATAAGGAAAAGGCAAACAAGGCGGTAGATAATGCCGAAGAAAGCCTTACCAACCTCGGAAAGAACATCGGTAAGGAATTAAAAGATCTTTTCGGCAGCAAATCAGAATAAGAAAGGAATATTAAAATGTCGGTCTTTGACATTCTTGATAAGTTAAAGGCGGAGAAGGAGCCGGCACTTACCGGCTCGGTTGAGTATATTGTATGCGGTCTGGGAAATCCCGGCACCCAGTACGAAAATACCCGCCACAATGCCGGCTTTATGGCAATCGATACCATTGCAAAGAATACAAATACAGAGGTAAAGAAGCTTAAATTCAAGTCTCTTACGGGCGATGTTATGCTGGGCGGAGTGCGTTGTCTTTTAATGAAGCCTACAACCTTTATGAATAACAGCGGTGAGGCTGTAAGAGAGGCGCGTAATTTCTATAAATTACCGCCTGAGAAACTTATAGTTATATACGATGACATCTCTATGGATGTTGGCCGTACCCGTATCCGCAGAAAAGGAGGCGACGGCGGTCACAACGGAATAAAGAGCATTATCCTCTGTCTCGGCAGCGACAGCTTCCCACGTATAAAAATAGGTGTTGGTGCAAAGCCTCACCCTGATTATAACCTTGCAGACTGGGTGCTTTCTCCCTTCTTGAAGGAGCAGGCTGAGTCTCTCGAAGAATCCCTGTCCAACTCTGCAAAGGCGGCAGAGCTTATGGTTCAGAACAAGACGGATGAGGCAATGAATAAATACAATAAATAACGGTTAAGGTTTGGTTATTACCATTTATTTCACTTGACTGAAAAATACAGGGGTAGTATAATTATTCTATATCCCTGAAAGGAGAAGAGGAATGGCGGAGAAAAAGAAAAAAGCGAAAAAGGAAACGGTTAAACCCTTAAAGCCTGTTTTCGCAAGCGCAAATATCATATATTCCGCAGTTTTCTTCGGGGCGGTTACCATAGCTATGCTGGCACTTCCCAGACCTGAGAAGTCCCTTATTGAACAGCGTACTCTTGCAACCTTCCCTGAATTTACATATGAAGACTTTATAAACGGTAAGTACACTAATGGAATCACCGAATTTTACGATGACACAGTACCTTACCGTGATGACATCAAGAGAATAGCCGCAGGAATCAAGGGCGCATATGGTGTAGAACTCAACGATGCAGAAATACACGGCCAGCTGGTAGCCATAACTACCGAGGAAGAGGATATCCCCGTGGTAGCCCCTGTTACTACTACCCAAGCGGTTACAACAACAGAGGGAAATGTTCCCGCAGGAACAACCGCTGTTACAACAGCTCCCGTAACAACAACTACCGTTACCACCGAAAAGAATGTCAACGAAATTGCTGACGGTGTTATTACCAACGGTCAGGTAGTAGTAAAGCGAAACGATGGTCATTACTGGGCAATATCCCTGTTCGGCGGCGGAAAGGGTACAACCTACGCATCTGCTCTTAACCGTTTCCACGAAGAGCTGGGCGATGAAGTACAGATATATTCAATGATAGCTGCTACCGCAGGCGAATACTACCTGCCCTCTAATTTTGCAGACTATAATGCAAGCCACCAGAAGAGTGTAAACAGTATCAATTCACAGCTTCATGAGGATATAATTACTGTTGACGCAATTTCAGCCCTGGGTGAACACACAGATGAAAACATCTATCTGCGTACTGACCACCATTGGCAGCCCTTAGGCGCATACTATGCGGCGGAAGCTTTCGCAAAGGCGGCAGATGTGCCTTTTGCGGATATTTCTACCTATGAGACAGTTACAAAAGACGGCTATGTGGGTACAATGTATTCCTTCACTGAAAGTGTGAATATTCTGAATGACCCTGAACAGTTCGTTTTCTACAAGCCTTCAAACGAATACACTACATACTATTACGATACAGCATATAATTTCGATTATAACTTCCCGCTGTTTATCGATATGCCCGTAGGCTCTTCGTATTCCACCTTTATGGGCGGTGATATGAAGATTGTACGCATCGAAACAGATTGTAAGAACGGCAGAAAGCTCCTTATCTTCAAGGACAGCTACGGAAATGCGGAAATCCCCTTCTATACAGGCTCTTTTGAGGAAATCTACGTCTGCGATATGAGATATTTTGACCTTAATGCAGTAGAATTCATCAAGGAGCAGGGTATTACCGACCTGTTGTTTACAATGTGTACCTTCTCGGCGGTAGGACCTAACGCTAACGGACTTTACACAGTTCTTGACAATCCTACAAAGGCAGAGCTTGAAGCTATGGCAACTACAACCACAACAACAGCTCCTGAGCCTGAGACAGCAGAAACCACCAAAAAGACCAAGAAGTCCACAACCACAACTCCTCCCGAAGAAGCCGAGGAGGAAGAGGCTGATGTAACAACAGTTCCCGAGGAAACACCCGAAGAAACCACTAAGAAGACAAAGAAAAAGACTACGAAAAATAACGATGAAGAATAAAATAACAGCAGCACTTGTTGTAATTATGTGCATAACTGCGCTTTCGTCATGTCGGAAAAAGGATAATGTTGTCTCATTCAAGACGGTGGTTACCGAGGGTATAACAGCATATGTTGCTGCGGATAAGGGAACGAGCGCTACCACGGGCGAAGAAGAAATTATTGAGACCTGTGATACTCCTGAAATTGTTGTTACAGAAACGACAACAGCCCGTACAAAGCATTACGAAACAACTATCCCCCTTACCCTTATCGGCGGAACTACCACTGAGGAGATAACGGAGAGTGCCGAAACAACCACATTACCTCCTGAAACGAGCGAGGCGGTAACTTCGGAAAAGCCTGATTCTGTGCAGGTTATGGCAGGCGGATATGCTCAGGTAGATGACAGCGGACTTCTTATCTGCGATATTGACGGGCATTATTGGGCGCTTATGCCATGCTGGGGAACATACGGCCTCTGCGACAGTTGGACAGAAAGCGTGAATCAGTTCAAAAAACAGCTCCCCGGTGTTAATGTCTATAATATGGTAATTCCCACCTCAGCAGAATTTTATGTCCCCGATGGTTTTGACAACTTTACAGGAAGCCAGTGGAATAAAATCGAACACATAAGAGCGGGACTGAAAAACGTCATCAATGTTGACGCATATTCTCCCCTTCTGGCGCATGTTAATGAGCCGATATATTCACGCACAGACCACCATTGGATGCCTCTTGGCGCATACTATGCGGCAATGAGCTTTACCCAGAGCGCAGGAGTGCCTTTTGCGGAACTGAGCCAGTATAAAAAGGCATCACGCGGCAGCTTTGTGGGGTCTATGTATATGTATACAAAAAGCCCTCTTATTTATAATGACCCTGAACAGTTCGACCTTTATATTCCGCCAAATAACGACGCTTTGAAAACTACCTATTATGACGGATATATGGGTAGCGAAAGAGCAGGACAGCTTATAACAACCCCTGATGCCAGCGGTTATTATTGCTCATTCTTGGGCTCGGACAATGTTGTGGCAGAAATAGAAACAAATGTAAAAAACGGACGTACTCTTGTTATTTTCAAGGAAAGCTACGGAAATGCCATAGCTCCCTTTCTTACCTCATCCTTTGAAAAAATATATGTTTGTGATATAAGATACTTTTACAAGAACGCTGTTCAGTTCTGCAAGGATGTTAACGCTACCGACCTTCTGTTTTCGGTATGCACCTTTACAGCCGCAGGAACAAACGGCAATTATCTTGAAAAAATACTGAATTACTGAGAGAGTTAGAAATGAAAGATATTTTTACCTACCCTTTTGACAGCGGATATTTGCTTAAAAAACAGAAAAGCTTACGCAAGGAAATGAAAAATGACGGTGTAAAGCGAATTCCTGTAAAAATCGCTGTTCTTGCGGGTTCAACCGCAAATGCGGTATGCGACCAGCTGGAACTGTTTCTTCTGAATTACGGCCTTGAACCGTCATTCTATATCAGCGAATACGGACAGTACTGGCAGGATGCAATGTTTCCGCCGTCTGAGTTGACGGAATTTGCTCCCGACCTTATCTATATCCACACCACAAACCGCAATATAAATAACTTTCCTGCAATTACCGACAGCAAGGAAGATGCAAGAGCGGTAATTGAGAACGAATTTCTGCGTTATAAACAGATGTGGGAAAGCTTGAAGGGAAAGTTTGGATGTCCTATAATCCAGAACAATTTTGAACAGCCGCCCTTCCGCCTTTTAGGAAATTCCGACTGTTCCGACATTCACGGCAGAGTAAGAACGGTAAACGAACTTAATCTTAAATTCTCTGATTATGCGGAAAATGAGCAGAAATTCTACATAAACGATATAAATTACGTTTCTGCTTGCTACGGACTTGACGCCTGGGCGGACAACCTCAGCTGGCAGATGTATAAATATGCTCTTTCCTTACCTGCTGTACCGTATCTTGCGGCAAACATTGCAGCGATTATCAAAGCGGTTTACGGCAAAAATAAAAAGGTAATTGCTCTCGACCTTGACAATACCCTCTGGGGCGGAGTTGTAGGCGATGACGGTGCCGACAACATAAAAATCGGCATGGATCTTCCTTCGGGACAGGTTTACTCCGAGTTCCAGGAATATATCAGACTTCATAAGGATCTGGGCGTATTACTTACCGTATGCTCAAAGAATGATTATGAAAATGCGGAAGCGGGATTAAACCACCCCGACGGCACCTTAAAGCCTGATGATTTCACTGTAATAAAGGCAAACTGGGAGAATAAGGACAGAAACATTCTTGAAACGGCGGAAGAGCTGAATCTTCTCCCTGAAAGCTTTGTGTTTGCTGATGACAACCCGGCGGAACGTGAAATTGTCCGTGAGCAGCTTAAAGGCACAGAGGTACCCGAAATGAACGGTGCGGAAAACTACGTCAGAATCATGGACAGAAACCGTTATTTTGAGGTTGTTTCGCTCTCAGAAGATGACCGGAGACGCGGAGAAATGTATAAGGCAAACGCTCAGCGTGCAAGCCTTGAAAAAAGCTTCTCCGACTACGGTGAATACCTGGACAGCCTTAGCATGACAGCACAGATAAAAAGCTTTGCTCCCCCTTATTTACAGCGTATTGCACAGCTTACAAACAAGAGCAACCAGTTCAATGTTACCACAAGACGTTATACTGATGGGGAAATCGAAAAGCTTGCCGCAGATGATGATTATATAACCCTTTACGGCAGACTTTCGGACAAGTTTGGTGACAACGGCGTTGTTTCGGTAGTTATCGGTCATAAGGACAATGACATTTTACATATTGATTTATGGATAATGAGCTGTCGTGTGCTGAAAAGAGAAATGGAATTCGCAATGCTTGACAACGTTGTAAGCGAAGCTAAGAAATGCGGAATCTCAAAAATCAGAGGTTACTACTACCCCACGGCGAAAAACGGAATGGTAAAGGAATTATTCGGCACATTCGGTTTTACGAAATTATCAGATACAGACGGAAATACTGTATGGGAGCTGGGAACAAGCAATTTCACTCCCTATACAAAGCATATAACAATAAATTCGGAGGAAAATTAAAATGGACGAAATTTTTGAAAGACTCAATACTGTTTTCAGAGACTTTTTTGATGATGAGGATATTGAATTAGACGAAGAAACAACAGCAGATGATATTGACGACTGGGACAGCCTTAACCACATTACTCTTATGGCAGCGGTTGAAGACGAATTCGGAATCCGCTTTACAATGGGCGAGGTTTCAGGCATGAAGAATGTGGGCGAAATGGCTCAGATTATAAAAGACAGAGCATAAGCAGATTACAAGAGGAGAAAAGAGGTGACGGACATGAAGGATTTGCTCAGGCTCAGGGTAAACGGGTGGATTTTTCTCGCCTTTGTTTTCCTGTACTTTGCAGTAATGTCCATAACGGCTCTTTTTTCAACCCTTCAAATAGTAGGAATCTGTTACAGCGGATTCACGGGAATTACCGAAGATGGCGAAAGGCTCGCTCATTACGGATACGAGGTTGACGGAACAATCTACAACTACTCGGTTGACATAGGCGATACCTCGGATTTTCTTGTGCCTCAGCTGGAAACGGTTTTCTATTTCAAGGAATATCCTTCGGTACGCACTGAGTCAGCGGCTATATTTGTGTACCCTGTATTTATTGCGGTGTGCGCTCTTGCCTTTGCTCTGATTTTCCGTCACGGAACAGATGAATTAACGGAAGATTCCCCTCAGCTGAAAACCTATATTCTCCCAATACTGTTTTCAATTGTATCCCTATTCCCTGTATGCAAGAATGTCTGGGAGGTATGTGGGTTGTATACAAGTTCCGTTGGCGCATTTGAAAGTGCCGAGGACAGCGTATATGCTCTTGCAAAATCGCTGGGATATATAAATCTTAACCTGCTTTTATGGGGTATATGGGCAAAGATTGCTGAACGGAGAAGAAAAAGACCAAAAAAAGAAAAAACGCATAATATTTAATGCGGTGAATAATTTTGTAGAAAATCCCATATTGACAAATAAAACCTGTTGTATTATTATTTTACTGTAAAAATATAATGTAGAACAATCCTATTATGAGAAAGGAACAAGCCTTTATGACAGAAGTTATTGATGTGTCGAGAATATTCGGCGAGGACGTTTTCAACGAATCCACCATGCGTAAAAGACTTCCCAAGGAGGTTTTCAAAAAGCTCAAAGAAACTATGAATACGGGTAGTGAGCTTGACGGAACAATTGCCGAAAGCGTAGCCACAGCTATGAAGGACTGGGCAATTGAAAAGGGCGCAACCCACTATACCCACTGGTTTCAGCCTATGACAGGCATTACCGCCGAGAAGCATGACAGCTTTATTGCTCCTACCGGCGACGGCACTGTTATCATGGAGTTTTCAGGCAAGGAGCTTATAAAGGGCGAGACCGATGCCTCTTCCTTCCCCTCCGGCGGTATCAGAGCCACCTTTGAAGCAAGAGGATATACCGCATGGGACCCCACATCTTTCGTATTTGTAAAGGATTCAACACTCTACATACCCACAGCCTTCTGTTCTTATACAGGCGAGGCTCTTGATAAGAAAACACCTCTTCTGCGCTCAATGGACGCACTTTCCGAGCAGGCTCTCAGAATCCTCCGTCTTTTCGGAAACACCACATCAAAGCGTGTTATTCCGACAGTCGGCGCAGAACAGGAATACTTTTTAATTGACAAATCAGTCTTTGAAAAGCGCAAGGACTTACTTTATACAGGCCGTACTCTTTTCGGTGCTCCCGCACCTAAGGGACAGGAGATGGAAGACCATTATTTCGGTGTAATCAAGCAGAGAGTTTCGGATTATATGAAGGATCTGGACATGGCTCTCTGGAAGCTGGGCGTTCCCTCTACCACAAAGCATAATGAGGCAGCTCCCGCACAGCACGAAATGGC
This sequence comes from Ruminiclostridium sp., assembly GCA_045579565.1. Lineage (GTDB taxonomy): Bacteria > Bacillota > Clostridia > Oscillospirales > Ruminococcaceae > Ruminiclostridium_E. The sequence continues at coordinate 16,683 of JAZNML010000048.1, read as the reverse complement.
ACCTATCTTTGCTTCTGCAAACATTGCCGCAGACCAGAACCAGCTGGCAATGGAAATGATGCAGAAAATTGCAAAGAAACACGACATGGTGTGCCTGCTCCACGAAAAGCCTTTCAAGGGTGTAAACGGTTCAGGTAAACACGACAACTGGGCGTTATCCACAGATGACGGACAGAATCTTCTCAAACCCGGCAGATCGCCCAGCGAAAATGCGCAGTTCCTTACATTCTTAGCGGCTGTTGTAAAGGCGGTTGATGATTACGCAGAGCTTCTTCGTCTTTCCGTTGCAACAGCAGGCAATGACCACCGTCTCGGCGCACACGAGGCTCCTCCCGCTATTATCTCAATATTCCTCGGCGATGAGCTTGATGAAGTTGTAAAGGCAATCATTGACGGAAGAACTGTTGTTAAGAAATCTGCTTATTTTGACCTTGGAATTATTTCTCTTCCCAAGTTCAAGAAGGATAATACCGACCGCAACAGAACCTCTCCCTTTGCATTTACAGGTAATAAGTTTGAATTCCGTTCCGTAGGCTCAACACACAACGTAGCAACACCCAATATTATTTTAAATACAATTGTGGCGGAATCTTTCAGAGTATTTGCAGACGAGCTTGAAAAGGCAACTCCCGAAAACTTTGACGATATGCTCCACAATCTGCTTGTTGAAACCTTCAAGAAGCACGGCAGAGTAATTTTCAACGGAAACGGCTATGGCGAAGAATGGGTTAAGGAGGCTACCGAAGTAAGAGGTCTGCCCAATCTTGTTTCCGCAGTTGATGCACTTCCTCATTTTGAAGATGAAAAGTCAATCGAGCTGTTCACAAGACATAAGGTATTCAGCGAACGTGAAATTCATGCCCGTACAGAGATTCTTCTTGAAAATTATTACAAGACTATCAATATCGAAGCTCAGACAGTAGTTGAAATGGTAAAGCGCGACTATACTCCTGCGGTAATGTCCTACCAGAAGGAGCTTTGCGACATTATCAGCTCAAAGCAGGTTGTCGGCATAGATATCGGCGTAGAAAAGGAAATTGTTGTAAAAATCTGCGCACTTACAACCTCTGTAACAAAGAAGAATGCGGAGCTTTCCGCATTGCTTGAAAAGGCAAAGACTATCACAGGTGTTCAGCAGATTGCGAGATTCTACCACGATGAAGTTTTTGCGAAGATGAACGAAATCAGAGCAGATATAGACGAACTGGAAACAATGGTAGCCAGCGATTACTGGCCTGTACCAAACTATGGCGAGATTTTATTCAGCGTAAAATAATAAAAACGGCGTGAAAACACGCCGTTTTTTTATTTGTTCTTGCGTTTGAAAACTTCAACGATTATTATAATTGCAACCATTATAACCGCGGCTATTAATAACAAAAACAGCCAGATGGGGAAAATGCCGAAAATTCGTCTGTCCGCCTCGGTGTATACCTCCTCTGCTTCGGCAAATGCGGTTATATTCAGAAAAAAGCACGCCGCAGCGCAATAAATACAGGCGAGAAAATATCTGATTTTTTTCATAATTGCACCTCCGGGGGACAAAAGTTTATTTTTTATATTGTAAACCATCAAAGGTTTTTATTCAATAGTAATTTTCAACAGAATTTTTGCTCAGATTTGGTTATGAAACGGTTTTTACCAAAAAATACAGCTTATCTATTGCATTTTTTTGAAAAATGTTGCATAATGGAAGTAGATATTTTACAGAAAACGAGGACAAAGATATGAATTTTATGCAGATTAACGTATATACCAACTCCGAAGCGGTGAATGTGCTTGTTATCCGTCTTTCTGAGCTTGGCATAAACGGTTTTACTATTCACGACAGCGCGGATTTTGAGGAATTTCTCGAAAACAAGGATATGAACTGGGACTATGTTGACGACGATCTTATGGGACTCAAAGACGTGCCCACACATATTACCCTTTACTTACAGGACAACGAACAGGGCATGGAAACCTTATCCGAGCTTAAAGGCGTACTTTCCGAGCTTCGCAGAACAGACGGCGAATATTACGGCTCCCTTGAACTCGAAATAGATAATGTTAAGGAAGAGGACTGGGCGAATAACTGGAAACAGTATTACAAACCCTTTACAGTAGGCGAAAAACTTATTGTAAAGCCTTCGTGGGAGGATGTATCCGACATCGGCGAAAGAAAAATCCTTGAAATCGACCCTGCGTCTACCTTCGGAACAGGTCAGCACCACACCACAAGACTTGTAATGGAAAAGCTGGAAGGCATTATAAACGGCGGCGAAAAGGTGCTCGACCTTGGTTGCGGCAGCGGTATTCTTTCCATTGCGTCAATGCTTCTGGGTGCGGGAAGCGCCTGCATGGTTGATATTTTCAGAAATGCGGTTGATACAGCTGCCGAAAACATGGAAAAGAACGGCTTTTCTGCCGATAAATACACAGCTTACTGCGGAAACATCCTTGCTGATGAGCTATTAGTGAACGAAATCGGAACAGGATATAATGTGGTTGTAGCCAATATCGTTGCTGATGTAATTATTGGAATGAGTGAGTATTTCCGCAACTTTATGGCGGTTGACGGCACTCTTGTAGTATCTGGTATCATTACCGAAAGACTTGATGAGGTGCTTGCAGCTCTGAAAAAGAACGGTTTTTCCATAGTTTCCACCGCCGTTCAGGAAGGCTGGAACGTTATTGTTCTCAAATAAACAGAAAGGACAGCAAATATGATAACCATAAGTGTCTGCATGATTGTAAAAAACGAAGAGGAACAGCTCCGCGCCTGTCTTGAAAGTCTCAGACCAATAGCTGATGAAATCATTATTGCGGATACAGGCTCAACAGACCGCACAAAAGAGATTGCGGCGGAGTTTACCGATAAGATTTACGATTTCCCCTGGATTGATGACTTCTCTGCGGCAAGAAATTTTGTTTTTTCAAAAGCCTCAATGGATTATATATACACCGCTGATGCAGACGAGGTTATAGACGAAAAGAATATTGAACTATTCAAAAAGGTGAAAATGGCATTGCTCCCCGAAATTGAGATTGTGCAGATGTATTATCTCAATCTCATGGAAACCAACACCGCCTATAATTCAAAACGGGAAATGCGCCCCAAGCTTTTCAAGCGTCTGCGTACATTTGAGTGGATAAACCCTGTTCACGAAACAGTAAGACTTGACCCTGTAATATACGACAGCGGGATAGAAATCCAGCACTTAGCCAAGGGCAGCCATGCAAAGCGTGATTTCAGAACATTCCAGAAGGCTCTTTCCAAAGGAATGAGACTGGATAAGGTGCTTCACGGCATGTATGCGAAGGAGCTGTTTATTGCGGGGGATAACGAGGATTTAGCCGAAGCGGAAGAGTTTTATAAGCATAGCCTGTCCGACCCGTCGCGAAGCATTGACGAAAAGCGTGAGGCAGCCTGTGTTCTGGCAAGACTTTACCGTAAAACAGGTAATATAGCAGATTTTTTCCGTTTGTCGCTTCATGAAGCAATGAGCTGTCCGTGTAGTGAAATGTGCGTGGAAATCGGTGATTATTTCTACGAAAATGAGAAGTTTGATGAGGCATTATGCTGGTATTATGACGGAATTTTCGAAACCGAAGCGGTGATTTCCGTTTACACAAAGGGTACGGAATATCTCCGTAAGCTTGCGGACTGTTACAGAAAAACAGGCGACAGTGAAAATGCAGAAAAATACGAAAAAGAGGCGGACGCCTGGGAAGTGCCTGAAATTGTTTAAAATCAACATATAACCGCTTTTTATAAAACCCAAAAATCTATATACGATAAAGACTTTTTTCTAAAAAAGTCTTTATTTTTTTGGTGATATATGATATAATAAACTGAATAATGATATTTTTTAGTGAAAGGACAAAAGAGTTGGCAACGATTATATCTATTGTAAATCAGAAAGGCGGCGTAGCAAAGACCACCACAGCCATAAACCTCTGTGCATCTCTCGGTGCAATGGGTAAAAAAGTATTGCTTGTAGACCTTGACCCCCAGGGCAATGCTACAACAGGTTACGGTTACGCAGGTGCCGCAAAGAAAAGTCTTGAAAACACTACATACGAAGTGCTTATGGGCTCTGTACGTCCTGCACAGGCTATAATCAAAACAAAGTTCAAGAACGTATCTATAATGCCTGCTACCGCAAATCTTGCAGAAGCGGAAGTAAGACTTTTATCATTTGAAAACAGAAATCTCTGTCTTAAAAAGGCTATTTTACAGATCAAAGATGACTTTGACATCATTATCATTGACTGTCTGCCTTCTCTGGGTGTACTTGCTCTTAATGGCCTCTGCGCTTGTGACAGAATTATTATTCCTATGCAGTGTGAGCCTTACAGCTTAGAGGGTGTTGCTGAGCTCTTAGCAACAGTAAAGCGTGTAAAGAAATCCGGCAACCGCAATTTACAGCTTATGGGTATTGTTTTCACAATGCTTGACAAGAGACTTACAGTAAACCGCGAGGTTATGAGAAGCATAAAGGCAAATTTCCCCGAGGATACTATTTTTAAAACAGAAATTCCCAGAAACGTAAGAATATCCGAAGCACCCAGCCACGGCGAGCCTATCATGTACTATGATCCCAATTCAAAGGGAGCAGAGGCTTATGCATCGCTTGCAAAGGAAGTAGCAAAAAAGTGCAAGGAAGCAGAGGAAATGTTATAAGAACCGCACGCCGTTAACAAAATCGAAGATTTTGACGGCTGAGCGAACCTTGAAATATATGTTATAACGGAAAGGAGATTCAATGGCAAAGAAATCAGGTTTAGGCGATAATTTAGCATCGCTTTTTGATGACGAAGAGTTTTTTGGCTCAGAAGAAACGTCAGCTCCTCAGACCCTTAAAATTACAGAAATCGAGCCCAGCAAGAAACAGCCCCGTAAGACTTTTGACAATGAAGCTTTACAGGCACTTGCGGACTCTATTATTGAAAACGGAATTATCCAGCCCCTTACAGTAAGACCTTACGGCGATGTTTATCAGATTGTAGCAGGCGAACGCCGTTGGAGAGCCGCAAAGATTGCAGGGCTCAAAGAGGTGCCTGTAAGAATAATGAATCTTACCGATGAACAGACAATGCAGATAGCTCTTGTAGAAAATTTACAGAGAGAGGATCTTAATCCTCTTGAAGAAGCTCTCGGCTATCAGCAGCTTATTGATACCTTCGACATGAAGCAGGATGAGGTTGCAAAGCGTGTGGGCAAGGCTCGTTCCACCGTCACAAACGCACTCAGACTTCTGGCGCTTCCCGAAGATGTAAAGGTTATGGTAAGAGACGGGCTTATCTCAGCAGGTCACTGCAAGGTAATTATCGGTGTTCCGGATGAAAAGAACCAGCGTGAGCTTGCTCAGAGAATTGTGAAAGACGGAATAAGTGTCCGTACTCTTGAAAAGCTGGCAAAGAAGATGAAATCCGATAAAAAGCCGAGACAAAAACCTGCCCGTGATACCTTCCTTGTTGAAGCGGAAATCAGCATGACCGATTATATCGGAAAGCCTGTCCGTATAGACAAAACAAAGAGCAGATACACTATGAGTATTGATTGTAAAACCGAAGAAGAACTCAAAGAGCTTATCAGCTTTCTCTCACAAAATAAGTAAATTTTCAAATGAAAGGATTTTAAAAAATGCTTGACATTAAATTTTTAAGAGAAAACCCCGAACTTGTAAAGGAAAACATTAAGAAGAAATTCCAGGATTCAAAGCTCCCTCTTGTTGATGAAGTAATTGCGCTTGATACCGAAAGCCGCAGAATTCAGACAGAGGCTCAGTCTCTCCGTGCCGAAAAGAATGTACTTTCCAAGCAGATCGGCGCACTTATGGGCCAGGGCAAGAAGGAAGAAGCAGAAGAAATAAAGAAGAAGGTAGGCGAATTTTCTGCACGCCTTGACGAACTTGCAAAGCTTGAACCCGAATACGCTGAAAAGGTAAAGAAGATAATGATGGTTATCCCCAACATTATCGATGACAGCGTTCCGATTGGCAAGGACGACAGCGAAAACGTTGAGGTTACAAAGTACGGCGAACCCTTCACACCTGATTTTGAAGTTCCCTATCATACAGATATTATGGAAAAGCTTAACGGTATCGACCTTGATGCAGCAAGAAGAGTTGCAGGCAACGGTTTCTACTACCTTATGGGCGATATCGCGAGACTTCACTCCGCTGTTATTTCCTATGCACGCGACTTTATGATTGACAGAGGCTTCACATACTGCGTACCTCCCTTCATGATCAGAAGCAACGTTGTTACAGGTGTAATGAGCTTCGCAGAAATGGAAGCTATGATGTATAAAATCGAAGGAGAAGACTTATTCCTTATCGGTACAAGCGAACATTCCATGATCGGTAAGTACATTGATACTATCGTTTCTGAGGACACTCTCCCCCATACTCTTACAAGCTATTCTCCCTGCTTCCGTAAGGAAAAGGGCGCACATGGTCTTGAAGAACGTGGCGTTTACCGTATCCACCAGTTTGAAAAGCAGGAAATGATTGTTATCTGTAAGCCCGAGGACAGCATGATGTGGTTTGAAAAGCTCTGGCAGAATACAGTAGACCTGTTTCGTTCTATGGATATTCCCGTACGTACTCTCGAATGTTGCTCAGGCGACCTTGCAGACCTCAAAGTAAAGTCTTATGACGTTGCAGCATGGTCTCCCAGACAGCAGAAGTACTTCGAAGTAGGCTCCTGCTCCAACCTTGGTGACGCACAGGCAAGACGCCTTATGATTCGTGTTGCAGACAAGGACGGAAAGAAGTATCTTGCGCACACTCTCAACAATACAGTAGTTGCTCCCCCCAGAATGCTTATCGCATTCCTTGAAAACAACCTTAATGCAGACGGAAGCATCAGAATCCCTGAGGTATTAAGACCTTACATGGGCGGAAAGAGCGTTATTGAAGTTCCCGAAGCAAACAAGTAATCTTGGCGGTGCTGTACCGGATTATAAAAGAAAAGAGGTGAGAACGTGACTTTTACGGAGAATCTTGAAAAAGCCAAAAGCGGCGATAAGCGGGCATATGGTATGCTCTGCAATCTTTCTGCCAATAAGCTTTATGGAGTAGCCTCCCTTGTCCTTGACAGCAAAGAAGATGCTGAAAGCACAGTAAGAAAAGCATTCGATGACGGTTTAAGAGGAATTGAACGCATAAACGATGAAAACCATCTATGTGCATGGCTTTCCCGTGAACTTACCAAGCACATGGTTGCAAGGCTTAAAGAGTACCGCTCAGAAGAAAGAACCGTAAAAAGTGACGGTTCTCCCGAAAAGAATATATTCTGTAAGCTTGGCGACCTTGACCGCCTTGTATGTGCGCTCAGCCTTGCATTTGGCTATAATGTGAAGGAAATCACAGTAATTACCGGACTAAAAGAAGAAACCGTAGAGCGCAAAATCAAGGATTCCGACAAGAAGCTCGGAAAAGATAAGGCTGTTATTACAGCGTTTTTCGAGAATATCAAGGCTCCCGAGTCGCTCATAACCAAAGAACCGAGAGTCCATGATCTTACTGTTGAAATTGACAGAACGGATGATGACGAGCTTATAGGCGAAATGGAGCGTATCGCTGCGGCGGCACAGGCAGAGGAAGAAAGCCAGAAGGATAATTTTGATAATCCTAAGGTTATACGATTCCAGCCTGCGAAATTTGAAGAACCTTCCGAAAAATCTGATGTAGCAGAGAAAAAAGAAGAACCGGGCGAATCAAAGCCGAGGATTATGATTACTCCCAAGGCTCCTGAGAAGCCTGTTGAACCGAAAAGCTCTGATAAGCCTGAACAGAAGGAAGAAACGGCAAAAGAAGAAAAGGAAGAACCAGTAAAGGCAGAAACCCCAGCTCCCTCACCTGTTGAAAACATCGTTTCTGAGGTAAAGGAAACAGCTGTCAAAGAGCCTGCTCCTGAAACAAAGGAGCCTGTTCAACCCTCAGAAATCAAAGAGGATAAGCCCGAAGAAAAGAAACCGCCCGTTGAAATGCCCAAGGAACTCGACGCGAGGACCTTTATAAACGTTATTACTACGGAGAAAATCAAGGGCAGGGATTTTCTTAAATTCATGGGTAACACACGTATCAGTAATGATGTTTACCGTGAAATTGAGCAGAACCCCAATCTTACCAAGGAAAAGCTTATAGAACTCCTTGAAAACTCCACTCTTACCTCTGCGGATTATTATAAGGTTCTCACCGCAATAAAGCAGAGAAAAGACCTTCTTGCACGCAAGGAACAGGCAAATGTTCTTTTCAACATAAAGGATAAGCAAGCGGAAAAGGTTGATAACGCCCCCACAGACACGCGTTCCTTTACCGCTCCCATAAAAGAGGATGTAAAGAAGGCATTTTCCGAAAAGAAAGAAGCAGAAGCTCCCGAAGAAAGAAAAACCTTTGATTTTGTTAAAAATGCCGAGCCTGAAATAAAACCATTCATGCCTATGGAGGACGCAGAGCCCGAAGAAGAGGACGAACTGGAAATCGATGATATCCCCGCACCTCCCACAAAGGAAAAGGTGCAGCGGGAAAAGTACAAAGGCAGAGAGTTTTTCCTGGATGACGACGTTTATTACCACGGGGTAAATAACGGAAAAATCATTTTTGCTGCCGTGTGTGCGGTAATTCTTATAGGCGTAAGCTTTGCAATTCGTTATTTCAACACAGGTAGTGCATTCCCCGGCGGAGAAAAACATCCTTCCATAGTTGTTGAATCCTTCCCCGAAGAATATGTATCCGATGACGATATATACAAGGCAATTTCACTTACAGAAAATGTAGTTACACAGCGAAGCTCTGACTATTACAAAGCCGGCGCAGAAGCATATGGCGAGGTATTAACAAAGGTTTTCTGTGAAACAGATGATAAAATATACATAGCAGACGGCAACGAGATAATTGCATACAGTCTTGATGCAGAAAAGCCCTCTGAACTTTACAGATTCACTGTTGATGAAGAAAGAGAGTATCTCGGATTTACCGTATCAGATAATGCTCTTTATATGTTGTATGCAGAACAGTACGATTACCCGATAGCATACACAGTAACTTCCGCCGATGAAGAGGGTAACCCTGTTACATCTCAACACGATGCGGTTATAATGCGTGATCGTGTAGTTGTTGAACGCCATGAAAACGGTGCTTTGGCAAACACCTACCGCCAGGACGGTAAGTACAACAACGCCAGAGTAACAGACGAAGCCTTTTATTTAGCTACAACTCTCAACACTGCGGATAGTTCAATAGGAGGGGTATATGAATCCTTCCTCCCGTCATATGATGCAGATGGACAGGACAAGGCATATATTGATTACAATAGTATAATTGTCCCCGAGAAAATCGGATATAACGGCTTTACCGTAATCGTCGCTGTAAGCGGCAATGACGCTCGTGCAACTGCGGTTTTAGGCGGTTCACAGAGCTTTGTGGAATTTGGCGACGAAACCTGCCGTGTGATTATTTCCGATAAAAACAAGACTTATGAAGAAAACTTCCGCTTTGTAGGAAGCAATCTTACTCAGGACAGCGAAACCGTTTATAGCGGCGAATGCTTCGGAGCGGAATTTATTTCCGACAAGGGCGCAATCACTTATGACAGCGCAGCAAATGCAATCAATGTCATTAATTCATCCGGTGGTTCAAGCTTTGCATTAGCAGAGGGAGAAACACTCAGCGGTGCGGCATTTGAAGGCAATTTTGCTCATATAACAACCAAAATGTCCGAGGGCTCAATGCTCTACTGTGTAGATTTAAGCGAAGCTCCCGTATCTACTGAGGCAAAGCCCGGCGCAGTATACAGCGAAAAGCTGAAAGGCTATGGCGAAAACGAGCTTATCGGTCTTACTGTTCAGGCGGACAGCGAGGGCAACCGTACCGGCCTCAGACTTTCGGTTTACGGCTACGAAAACGGACTCAAAGAAAAGAGATATGTTGATATCACTCTTGATGAGCAGACAGATTCTCAGTATCTGAAATATCTCTATGCTGACGCAGAGGAATCAAATCTGCGCATTGCCGAAGAAAATGGATATATAGCTGTTGCTACCGTTTATTTCGACGGAATTTCTGAAATCGAACGTATCCTTTGCTTTAAGGATGACGGCACAAGTCTTAGTGAAACAACAGACTTGCTGCTTTTCGATATTCAGTCGAAATACCGTTTCCTTACTTTACGTGATAACATTCTGTATGTAATAACAGACAGCAGAATTATTACAATTGATTCCGAAAGCGGTAAGGCAAAGGGTTATTTCAGTTTTGATGAAGCTGAATCTCCCGCAGAAACACCTGCTGAAACCGAGGAAACAACAATAGAATAAGCACAAAATTCCGTCATACAAAAGTATGGCGGAATTTTTTCACATAAGTGCAACCTTTCCGCCCTTGAAAATCATTTATAGATGAAAGGAGTGAATGAATGATGTCCGAAACCAAGGAAATGCTTGAAAAAATATATCGCAGGCATTATCTTACCGTATATCGCTTAGCGCTGGCGAAATGCGGCGGCAGGCAGGAGAACGCAAATGATATCTTCGGAGATGTGTTTCTCCAACTTGCAAAATATCTCAGAAAAGGAAACCGCTTCAATGACGAAAACCATGAAAAAGCATGGCTTATACGGGTTACTCTTAATTGCAGCAAGGTAATACTTCGTACGTACGGCATATTCGGAGAGAATCCGGAAGAAAAAGGCTATTACCTTCCCGAAAGCAGCGGAGAAATATATGAAGCGGTAATGAGATTGCCCGAAAAGTATCGTGTAGTCATTCATCTTTTCTATTTTGAGGGATATCAGATACGCGAAATAGCATCACTTCTCAGAGTGAATGAAAACACCGTGAAATCACGGTTATCAAGGGCAAGAAAAATGCTTAAAAAGAATATTGAGCAGGAAAGAGAGGGCGGTATTTATGAACCTGGAAAAGTATAGAAACGAAATGTCTCATAAGGTGCCCGACAGGGCGCTTGTTGAAGTAACCTTATCACAGGCAAAGCGTCAGCTTGAAAAACCGAAGAGCGAATTCTGGAAGAATGTAGGTGTGGCAGGGCTTTCCGCAGCGGTGCTGGTAGGCGCATTCTTTGGCGCGGGTGCAGTACGCAGCTTATTCAAGGATATTAACACCGATTACGAGAAAGCTGAGGAAGAAAACACTGTTATTGCCGAAGAAATCACAGAATCCGAGGACAGAATCACAGCTACCGATAATGAGCTTTCGGTAACTCCTCTGTCAAATCCCAAATATACAGTAAAGGCAACCACTCCCGACGGAAAGGTATCTCTTGACGAAAACACAACCGTAGCGGAAATGCTTGCATGCGGTGTGCCTGTGAATACAGAAAACGGTATTTTGGGAATACAGTATTTCTGCGAGGCACTGAAAAAGTATAAGGAAAACATCCCCTTTGAGTTTATATTGGGCGATGTAACTCAGGATGCAGGTACCCGTTACGACTATTACAACTACACCGCAGAGGATAAGAACTATGATGAATACGGCAATGCGCAAAGTGATACAACCTATTGGAAATACCAGCACAGAGGCTACCTAAGCGTAAATAAATATGTAGGAAGTCAACAGCAGTTCGCAAACTGGGTATCAGAAACAAACGGCGAGATAGCGGGAATATTGCTTTGCGGTAATGGTTATCAGTTAGGTGATTACGGTATAGTTACTATCTTTGATACATTGGGGCTTAATGCAGAATCAAGAGAGGAACAGAAGGAAGTCTTTTACAATAAAATGACAACCTTCACCGAATTAGATAATGATAAAAGACAGCCTTTGTTAAGTGTTATCTATAACGGAAAATGCAAGGGTAAATTCCGTATGAATAACTTTATTGAAAAGGTAGAAAACGGTGTGGAATATGCCTCTGTTCAGTATACAGATATCACTACAACGGACGAATATGAAGAGAGATTATACTCTATCGAATATTGCCAGGGCGTTTACAGCATATTCACAATGACAGACGGCCTTGACGGAAAATTCGACACCCAGTATTTTGATGGATATACGGTAACAGACGGTATGGTGGTATTTGATAACGGTAATGTCCGCTATGTCTTTGCGTTAAGCGAAACCCCCGATGCTGACGCATCAATGTATAATGAGGATGCACTGGTTTATGATAATCTGAGTGCAGGCTTCTATACAGATTACTCCTTATATGGTACAAATCTTAATATTGCCTATGACAGAGCGTATGTAGAGGATATGTTCAGCGAAAAGCTTATGGATTGCCTTGTTATAAACGAAGAATATTCAACCGGCGACCTTAATGCTGTAAAGCTTTCGGCATATAGTTTTGACCACAATTACGGCAGGGCTATTCTTTATCTCGACCCCGTAGCTTCTCATCTGTTTACAGCGCAAAACGGTGATGTTTATATACTTAGTGAGATAGCTTTTGAAACCTATGAAAATGGTTTACTGGTAGACGAGCATGACGGTGAGCAGTATTTAATGATAACCGATAAATATCTGGAATTACTCAGGGAAGGAAAATGGTTCGGTCTCCACATGGGATTCAATAACGACGACGGAGTCAACAAATGGCTTATCGAAGAAAATGTTTATGTTCCCTCAACTTATTTTGTAAATTAGCCAGTAACAGCTTGCAAGGGTTTATTGACAAGCTGAAACGGTCAGGCATTTGCCTGACCGTTTATTTGTTTTGTATTAACTGATTATTCTCCGACTTTGGTATTCTTACCAACGATATATGCTACAAACGCGCCGACCGCAAGACATATAAAACCGACTAAGGTTGCAATATTAAGACCGAAGCCTACGGGGAGGATTACGTAAATAGAGCCTGCTACAAGACCGAGAATTGCGCTGTAAGTCATAAGGCTGTACTTTTTCATAAGCCATGTAATAAGTCTTGCGCCTGCCACAAGTCCGATGATTGCACCGATTGCGCAGGGGATAATAATAGCGAAATCAAGATCCTTCACCGCACCGATAACGGTTGTGTAAACGCCGAGAGCAAGCATTACGAATGAGCCTGAAACACCGGGGATAATCATTGCCACAGCGGCAACAAACAGAGCAACCATCATTGTAAGGAAGAAAGGAACATCCATTTTGTAGCTTACGGAGAGCTCAAAGATTTCGGGATTGATATTTCTGGAAGAATAATTCCAGAACGTAACAGTGTGGCTGCTGTGAGGTTCAATAACAACATTAGCTTCGTTTATAATTGCATTATGTTCATCATTAACATCGGCGGATTTCATACCGAAAAGACCTAAAATCTTGCTTAATGTAGATTCTGAGATGATTACCTTTCCGCCTGTGGTTTGTGTTGCAGCTTTAGGGTCAAGAACGCCTTCGACTAAATCGATCTCCCAGCTGTCAACAACTCTGTCGCTGTCATTATAGATAGTGATTGATATATTATCTCCGTCAACCGCTGTCTTGAAGGAATAAGGCTCAGTGGAGCCGTTTTCTGCTATTGTAAGTCCTACAACCGCTGCAAGACCAATTATAAAAGGTACTATGCAAGTTGGTCTGAACTTATCTTTTACAGTGGCGTTACGGATAATCAGCGGAACGCTGCCGATAATCAGACCCATAAAGAACATATTCGTCTGGGTGGGAAAATTATCAAAAAGCCATGTTACTAAAAAGGCGAAGCAGACAATACCGATAACAGCGCCGATTCCGAAAAACACAAGGAATTTAAAGTGCTTTTTGATTTCCTTAAAATCAAGGCTCAGTGCACCGCAAACCTTATCATAACAGCCGAAAACGACCAGCATTGTACCGCCGCTTACTCCGGGGATAACGTTGGCAATTCCGAACACAAGTCCGTATAAGATAGCAAGAATGTTCTGCATTTTGAAGTCTTCCTTTATAATTTATTTTCTTGTATGTTTTGCAATTTCAGAAGGCAGCTGTGATACAAGAGTAATAACAAGTGCCAGCAGAGGCATCATAACGTTCACTGATTCAAGTCCGAGTGCGGTATTTACAACAGGCACAAATACCAGAATCAGCGCAAAAAGTACAACAAGTCCGGAAATCAGGCCCGCAAAGGATTGCCCCGCCTTGAAGGCGTCGCCGATGCTTTTTTCTGAAAGGTTTATCCAGCCGGCAATAACAATACCGAACACGAAAATAAGCAGGAAATTACTTGCAGACTGAGGAGTGAGCTGTAAAACGGTTTCTTCGCTGTTTACGCCGTAGCCTGATGAAATCAGGTAGAATACAGCTTCCGCAAGAATAAGACCAAGTGCCTGAACAAGAGGACGGATAAAGAAGGTTTTTCTGATTTTGCCCTTGCCGATAAAACGCGAGGAGCTTATATCGGCTCTTAAATCACTGCTGTTATCAAGGAACATGAGAGAAACGGCAGGAACGATAAGTATGCCGATAATACCGTAAATAAGAGGTGTAACGACCTGAGGTGTATCTAAGAGAAGATTGAGACAAGCGAACACGGAAAGAACAGCAAGTGCTGTAATATTAAGGGAAATGCAGCGCTTTACGTTTCCGTACACCTGGCGTGCAACTTTGAGGATATCAACAACACTTTCGAAATCGCCTGCGGAGGTTGTTACCTCACAGGCTTCGCTTGCTGCACCGGAGCTGTCCTTGGTGGTGATACCGATATCAGCCTGTTCAAGAATATTGCTGTCGATATTTTCGCCGCCGAAGGCAACTACGATTTCACCTGAATCCTGAAGCTTTTTGATAATATCCATTTTCTGCGCAGGAGTAACTTTTGCAAAAATTCCCACATCTGTAAGGTCAATATTTTCACCTGATGCAAGCTGTTCGCCTGTAACGATACCTTCGTTTCTGATTCCCACCTTACGTGCGATAGAAAGTGCTGTTTCGGGGCTGTCGCCTGTGGTCATGACAACCTTTATGCCGGCTCTTGTGCAGCTCTTGATAGCATAGGGGATGTTGTCCTTTGTAGGAGTATCAAAAGCCATAAGTCCGATGAACTTATAGCGGATATTTCTGAGAGATTTGGGAGCTTGGTCTTCTTCTGAAAGCTGCATAAAGGCAACTACAAGGGTGATATAGCCCTGCTTTTCATAGGCAATCTGCTTGTTCTGTACTGTGTAAAGCAGATCTGCGGGGACATCACAGAGAGGAAGCATTACATCGGGAGCACCCTTTACGCAAAGGAGTCGCGAGCCGTTTATATCCCACAAATTACCGGAAATTCCGACAGTGTTGTCGAAGGGATATTCGGCTAAGAGTGTATTTTCTTGAAGTTCTGCAACATCTGTGCCCTTGAAGGATGCGTTAAGGATAATTGCCTGGTCGATATGTCCTGTTGTGTGCTTCTTTTCGCAGGAAAGGACAGAGACATTAGTCATCATTTGTGCGTTTGCTGCCAGCTCGTCAACCAGCTCCATACGGCTCTTGGCAACATCGCCCGTCTTATCTATACATATGCAGGTAACTGCGCTCATATGCTCGATTGCGGTAAGATTTTTTACCTGCGCATTTCTTTCTGCAAGTCTTTTTACGCCCTTTATGTAGTAAAGACGGATTGTAGTCTCGATTTCTGCGGGAATAAAGCAGAGTGCAAAAGCAATTGCGGGATAGAAGGTGTTGTAGATTGTGTTAAGTACGGGGTTATCGGCATAAATGTCGATTGCGGTAAAGCGGAATAATGCGGAAAAAGCAAGAATTACCGCAGCGGCAATATTAAACACACGGCTTACGCGTCTTACAGTCTTTTCGGCATTTGTAAAGTAAACATCTGTTTCTTCTGCTGTGCCATAAGTTTTGAAAAGCTTTGTGTCGACGCCTGTGGCAGTAATGCGCGCCACAAGTCTGCCTGAAATAATCTTTGTGCCTTTGTAGATACAGCTTCTTTTAAGCTCTTCGCTGAGGCTGTCTGCACCTGTGATTTTCTGAACGGGCTTACGGCTTCCTGTAAACACGCTTTCATCAACGGTAAGGTCATATATTTCCAGCAGGTGCGCATCTGCCGGTACGTTTTCACCTTCTTCCAGAACAATGATGTCATCGGGAACAAGGTGTTCACGGTAAATTACTCTGATTTCTCCGTCACGGACAACATTGCAGGTAATTTTTGACTGATGTCTGATTCGGAAATATTCCTCGTCGCATTTCTTACCCTTGATTGTTTCCATAACCACATAAACTATGGATAAAACCGCAAGGATAATACCTGCAACAATTTCTCCGTACAGAAAGCTAAGCACTGCTGATGCTAAAAGGAGGAGGAATTTAAGGCTGAAAATCGCCTTAAATACGGAGAAGCCTTTTTCTTTTTCGGTGTATTTCGTTTCGCTGTTATATCCGTACAGCTTTATATTTTCATTAACCTTAGTATCATTAAGGCCAATATATTCGTTTTTAAAATCACTTAACTGTGCCAAAATAGTGTCCTTTCCATTTGTAAAAAAGTCTGGTTTGTTAAAACGTTTCCAAAAATTTATTATACCATATTATTTTACAAAAATCAACATAAATAACAAAAGACAACGGTAATTTTTACCGCTGTCCCAGATTGTTGAAAAAGTATTTTTCACCAATCTGACAGACGCCGATATGCACACGCAGACAAGGAAAAAGCCCCGGCAGGCGTACGAGTGTACGTCAAGGGGCTTTTGACGAAGTAAGCAAAAATGCATTTACAGAGCCGTTTTCACGGCTGTGTATATCTTTTTATATAAAATTTTATAATTTTGCTGTTA
>JAZNML010000047.1:0-17488 GCA_045579565.1 Ruminiclostridium sp. | reverse complement strand
CAGCTCAGCAGCGTTTGCAGCGTTCATGGAGCCACCGTACTGGATAGTGATAGCCTCAGCAACGTCAGCGCCGTAGAGCTTAGCGAGAGTAGCACGGATGAATGCGCATACCTCCTCAGCCTGGTCAGCGGTAGCTGTCTTATCTGTGCCGATAGCCCATACAGGTTCGTAAGCGATTACGCACTTCTTTAAATCATCAGCGGAAATGCCGAAGAAATCAAGCTTAATCTGGCGGGCAATAACTTCTTCTGTAATGTTACATTCTCTTTCCCAGAGAAGTTCGCCTACGCAAACGATAGGCTTTAAGCCTGCTTCAAGAGCAGCCTTTGTTCTCTTGTTTACTGTTTCGTCTGTTTCAGCAAAGTACTGACGACGTTCAGAGTGACCGAGAACTACATATTCAACACCCATTTCTGCAAGCATATCAGCAGAAATTTCGCCTGTGAAAGCACCGCTCTTTTCAAAGTGGCAGTTTTCAGCACCAATCTTGATGTTTGTGCCTTCTGTTGCAGCTAATGCTGTTTCAAGGTTTGTAAAAGGCACGCAAGCCACGATTTCAACAGACTTTACATCTGCAACCATAGGTGCAAGCTCAGTTAAAAGAGCCTTTGCTTCGGGGCGTGTCTTGTTCATTTTCCAGTTACCAGCAATGATTGCTTTTCTTGTTGCCTTGTTCATTGTTTTTATTCTCCTTTGTGATTGTTTTTATAGAATTCAATAAGCTCATTAACATCATAGCCGTCAATTGTCATTCCACCGGTCTTGCAATTACGTAAGGTAAGCCCTGTAAGATCGCAATTGCTCATAACTCCGTTGACAATGCCCACGCCGTCAAAATCAGCACGGTCCATGTCGCATCTGCATACGATTGCACCGGACATTCCAACGTTGTTGAAATTAGGGCGGGTCATATTTGTGCTTCTGAAAGTACAGTTACCCATACCCATCTGCTCAAAGGAGGAGCCTCTCAGCTCACCGCGGTTGAAAGAAGAGCCGGAAAGATTTACTTCATTAAAGACAGAATCCTCCATGGTGCTGGATTCAACAACACAGCAAATCTTACTCTTTTCGATGCGGAGCTTATTGGAATAACAACTGCTTATCAGCTTTAAGTTTTCGTTTTTGATTTCCATATACGATACCTCAAAGAATAGGGCAGATTTCTCTGCCCTATTATTAATTACAAGTTAATGGCTTGTTTTTATGATAACATAGTAATCAAGAGAAATGTCTCATAGAAGTATATGAGCATTTATCGCAGAATATAAAGTAATCAAGAGAAATGCCTCATAGACGAGGATGAATAGGTGAAGCCGTATGTGTTATACGGCGAACCTGTTCAGACGAAGTATATGAGCATTTATCGCAGATTACTTATCCTGGATTACAGCGATACCGGGTAATACCTTACCTTCAAGGTATTCAAGAGAAGCACCGCCACCTGTGGAGATGTGGCTCATCTTATCTGCGAAACCGAGCTGAACAACAGCTGCTGCGGAGTCGCCGCCGCCAATGATTGTTGTAGCGTCTGCTTCTGCAAGACCCTTAGCAACAGAGATTGTACCCTTTGCGAGAATGGGGTTTTCAAATACGCCCATAGGTCCGTTCCAAACAACTGTCTTAGCAGCCTTTGCTTCTGCTGCGAAGAGTTCCATTGTCTTTGTACCGATGTCAAGACCCATCATATCAGCAGGAATCTTATCGGAATCAACAACTGTAACTTCTACTTCTGCATCGATAGGATCAGGGAAGGACTTTGTGATTGTTGTATCGATAGGGAGAAGGAGCTTCTTGCCGTTTGCTTCTGCCTTAGCGATCATTTCCTTACAATAATCAACCTTTTCGTCGTCTACGAGGGATGTACCTACTTCGTAGCCCTTAGCCTTTAAGAATGTGTATGCCATACCGCCGCCGATGATAAGTGTATCACACTTGTCGAGGAGGTTAGAGATAACGTTGAGCTTATCAGCAACCTTAGCACCGCCGAGGATTGCAACGAAAGGTCTTTCAGGAGCTTCAACAGCGTTACCGAGGAATTCGATTTCCTTGTTCATGAGGTAACCAACTGCTGTTTCCTTAACGAAGTTTGTAACACCTGCTGTGGAAGCGTGTGCACGGTGAGCGGAACCGAAAGCGTCCATAACGAACATTTCGCCGTCAACGAGATCAGCAAGTTCCTTGGCAAAAGCTTCGCCGTTCTTTGTTTCTTCTGCGCCGCGGAAACGTGTGTTTTCGAGAACAACGATTTCGCCGTCGTTCATAGCAGCAACAGCAGCCTTTGCATTTTCGCCTACAACTACATCGTCCTTAGCGAAAACAACCTTTGTGTTTACGAGTTCTGCAAGTCTGTCAGCAGCAGCCTTTAAGGAGAACTTGTCTTCGGGACCGTTCTTCGGCTTACCGAGGTGAGAACAGAGAACAATCTTAGCGCCGTTTTCAACGAGCTTGTTGATTGTGGGGAGAGCAGCTACGATTCTGTTATCGTTTGTGATAACGCCTTCCTTCATAGGAACGTTGAAGTCAACTCTAACGAGAACCTTCTTGCCCTTAACCTGTAAATCTTCTACATTCTTTTTGTTAAGCTTTGCCATTTTAAAAACTTCCTTTCGGGTTATTAATAATACATTAATATTGTATCAGATTTTATAATATTTTTCAATAGGTAAATCAAAAAATTTTGTTAAATTTTTCGCATTTTAACTTTTTCTTTCAAAAACAAGAACAGACGGCTTTCTGCCGTCTGTTTTTCATTAACCTTTTCTCTTCTTTGCGTCTTCCTTTGCACGTGTTTCGTTGTCAAGAATGCGCTTTCTGAGTCGTATATTCTTGGGAGTTACCTCTACAAGCTCATCATCAGAAATAAATTCGAGGCTTTCTTCAAGACTCATGCGGCGGGGCGGAACAAGTCTTAATGCTTCGTCGCTTCCGCTGGCACGGGTGTTTGTAAGATGCTTTTTCTTGCATACATTTACGTTGATGTCGCCCATTTTGGGAGATACGCCAACAATCATACCCTCGTAAACATCAACACCTGCGTCAATGAACATTGCGCCTCTGTCCTGTGCATTCCATAAGCCGTATGCACTTGCGGTACCTGTTTCAAAGGCTACAAGAGAGCCTGTTGTTCTGACGGGAATATCGCCCATATATGGTTCATAACCCATAAAGATTGTATTTAAGATACCCTCACCCTTTGTATCAGTGAGAAATTCGCTTCTGTATCCGAAAAGTCCGCGTGACGGAACCTTGAATTCAAGTCTTGTGCGGTTACCCACAGGATTCATTACCTGTAATTCCGCCTTACGTGTGCCCATCTTCTCCATTACTGCGCCTACACAGCTTTCGGGAACATCAATTACCAGCTTTTCCATAGGCTCGCACTTAACACCGTCAATTTCCTTGAAAAGTACACGGGGAGTGCTTACGGAAAGCTCATAACCTTCACGGCGCATGTTTTCGATAAGAATAGAAAGGTGCATTTCGCCTCTGCCCGCAACGTCATAAGCGTCCTGGACATCACTTTCCTTTACTCTGAGAGATACGTCCTTCAAAAGCTCTCTTTCAAGGCGTTCTCTTATCTGGCGGGAAGTTACGAACTTACCCTCTCTGCCTGCAAACGGACTGTTGTTTACCGCAAATGTCATTTCTACGGTAGGCTCGCTGATTTTTACAAAAGGAAGAGGCTCTACACATGTTGTTGAGCAGATAGTCTGGCCGATTGTAACACCCTCAATACCTGAGAAGCAGACGATATCGCCTACATTTGCTTCGGAAACGGGAACCTTATCAAGTCCGTCAAACTGATAAAGGCTTACAATTCTTGAACGGAATGGTGCAACATTGCCGTGATAGTCGCACACCATAACTTCCTGATTCTGCTTTATAACACCTCTTTCAACTCTGCCGATTGCGATTCTGCCCACATATTCGTTATAGTCGATAGAAGATACAAGTACCTGTAATTCGCCGTCGGGGTCGCCCTCGGGTGCAGGAATATGCTCGATAATCTTTTCAAAAAGCGGAATAAAATTCTCGCCTGGTACATCAGGAGAATAGGAAGCTGTACCGTTTCTGCCGGAACAGAATACAACAGGGCTTTCAATCTGCTCCTCTGTTGCATCAAGGTCAAGAAGAAGCTCCAGTACCTCGTCAACTACTTCCGCATTACGTGCGTCAGGACGGTCTGTCTTGTTTACAACAACAATAATCTTGTGGCCAAGCTCCAACGCCTTCTGTAAAACGAAACGGGTCTGGGGCATTGTTCCTTCAAAGCTGTCAACCAGTAACAATACACCATTTACCATTTTTAAGATACGCTCAACCTCGCCTGAGAAATCAGCGTGGCCGGGGGTATCTATGATATTGATTTTCGTATCCTTGTACTGAACGGCGGTATTCTTTGCGAGAATAGTAATACCTCTTTCACGTTCGAGGTCGTTGTTGTCCATTACTCTGTCAACAACCGCCTGATTTTCACGGTACACACCGCCCTGTTTGAGCATTTCGTCAACAAGAGTAGTCTTGCCGTGGTCAACGTGGGCAATGATTGCTATGTTTCTTAAATCTTCTCTTTTCATATTGTTCCTTCTTTTTGTATAAAAATATTTCTACATTATTATACACTTATTTTTTCTTAAAATAAAGGCGTTTTTTAAATAATATTGTGTTTTTTCCACGGCTTTTATTAGTGAAAAATAAACAAACGCCCACAGATACGTAATATCTGCGGGCGTAGTCTTATGGAGGGTGATTAACTCACGAACACATCTTCACAATCATCTTCGGGATTATGTGTAACTCTGTCAAGCACCTCTGCTCTTTTTGCGTTATTGAAACGGTCAAGGGTGCCTACAAGATAACCGGTAATACGTCTGATACGCTCAAAGGGTCTGTCATCATAGGTGTATTGAAGGTCAACATACTCGCCGTCAACGGTAATATCCAATGCAATCAGCTTGGAGGAAGGCTTATTTTCTCTGCCTCTGTCCACATATGCCTGGATTTCTTTATCTTCAAGCTTTCCGCCTGTAATATTTATTTCAACATTTTTCATATCTGTTCTCCTTTCTACAAAACAGCACATATTGTTGCCGTGTTATAATTATACCACAACATATAGTAAATTGCAATACTTTTTATAAAAAAACACCTGCAAAAAACTAATTCTCGGCAGGTGTTGTCTATGTATTATTCTATTGTCATTTCGTCATCTGCGGGTTCGCCTACAAATTCACGGCAAAGCTGATATAAAACAGCATAATATGCAGCAGGCGAAAGATGTATTCCATCACCGCTGCTGTAATCGGTTTTGAGAGCATTTTCAGAGTTTTTCAGCTCAGCCGATACATCAACATAACTCCACTTACCGTTTTCATCAATCATCGTTTCAAGAGCCTCGTTGAATTTGTCTATGTTTTCATTTTCAGTAAAAGCAGAATCCACGCTTATGGGAGTTATAGAAAGTACTACAAGCTTCGCAGAAGGCATAAACCCTTCCACTGTACTGAGTATCTCACGGTAATTATCAGCAAATTCCTCTTCCGAGGTTATATTCACATCGTTTATACCCATGGAGAATATAACATACTCGGGATTAACGTTCACCAGGGCGGAAACCAGAGAAAGCTCGCTTCCGTCAACGGTAAAGGTAAAGTCAAATATGTTGCGGGCGGCGATATTACCCTGGGCTACAACGTTATCCATAGGGAGTATTCCGTAATGCCCCAGTCCGCTGCATATACTGTCACCCACAAAAACGCATTGTTCCAGAAAATCATAGTCATCATCCGTGAAATTGAAGCTGCTGTAAAACTCCTCAATTTCATCCATTGTCCCCGCGGTGATTACAGGAACCTGAGAAACAGGAGCGGCTGTTGTGGTAGAAACGTTGGCGGTTATGGGATTGTCGGGGATATCTTCCTTAGTGGTGCTTTGAGGAACAGGCGCAATAACCGGTTTTTCAGGTGCGGTTCTGTTGGAAATATCCACACATCCGCCTGTAACCATAATCACAGCTGCAAGAAATATGCAGACAAGCCTTTTTCTGATGACCACCACCGCCTTTCCATAAGATTCACTATTTGATTTTACCACACAAGCACCCGAATGTCAACAAAATACGACTTTTTACATTTTAAATCTTTACCGCTTATTCTTTAATATATCTACCCTTTTCTTGACATAATTATACAATTATGATATAATATGTTAAATATAATTTTACGTTTTAGCTAATAACCTAAATCATACACGGGATTACATTAGCTCATAAATAAAAAGCGCAATCGACATCCGCTGTATTATGCGGAACAAACAGTTTCAGACGGCTTTTATGTCTGCTGCTGTCCGTAGGCGGAAAGGAAGGTTTACCATGATTAGAGATTATAAAATCATAGGTTTGTGCACAACAAAGCTCAATGAAGAGACTGCAACCGAATTTGCTTCTAAGCTTTCGGAAGAAGCTATTGCAAAGGGTTACAGACTTTTTGTGTTCAACAGCTTCCGTGATTTTTACAGAAAAGACGAATACGATGAAGGTGCGGCATCTATTTTCAAGGCTGTCAACTACGATGTGCTTGATGCAATAGTTATTGATTCACAGGCTTTTTTTAACCGCGACATCGTCGAAGAAATCATCGGCAAGGCTCACGAAAAAAATATACCCGTTGTTATGCTAAACGAAGAACGGGATGATTGCTTCTGTATTACAAAGGATTACCGCGTCACATATAAATCACTTATTCAGCATCTTATTACCGAACATGGTGCGAAAAAACTGAATTTTATTGCAGGCATGAAGGACGAAGTGGGTTCCGAAACCAGACTTTCCTGCTTCAAGGAGGCGCTTGAAGAAAACGGTATCCCCTTTAACACAGAACATGTTTTTTACGGCAATTACTGGAACGTTCCTGTTTACAAGGCTGTTGATACAATTGTCGAAAAAGGAAAGCCCCTTCCCGATGCAATCGTATGTGTAAACGACTCTTCGGCAATGTATGTATGTGAAAGACTTGCACATTACGGCTACCGTGTCCCCGAGGATGTTCTTGTTACAGGTTTTGACGGTATAAAGAGTGCTTTATTCCATACCCCTCAGCTTACAACCTGCCGCGAAGATATTACAGGTCTTGCAAGAAACTGCATGACTCTTATCCATAAAAGCATTACCGAAAAATGCGCTCCCTTCAACGTTGTCGAAGAATATGATGTATGCTTTTCGGAATCCTGCGGTTGCAGGACTGCAGATGAAAGAAGCTTCCGTGAACAAGCGGCTCAGCTTTTCAATATGCTCACCACTTCAAAGCAGCACGAAAACACTCTCTACTCCTGGGCAGACCGTGTTTTTGAAAGCACTGATATCGGTATTATCGGTAAACGCCTCTATGACAATATCCTTCCCGGCTCAGTGGTATGTATCAACAATAACTTTCTTTCCATGGCTCGTAAGGGCGAAAAGACAAATCCTGATTCTCCCTTCACTTCAAAACTTATCGTAATCTCCGCCAAGGACGAAACATACAAGAATCAGAGCCAGGATATTGTATTTCTTGCAGAGCTCTTCCCGAAAATTGACGAAATTATCTCAGAAGAGGTAATGTTTATTTTCCAGTCGATATACGTTGCAAACAAGGTCTGCGGTTACTACGCAAAAAAGACCAGCAACCTTATGGAAGAAGCAAACAAAATCCACCGTCTGACCCGTGTCATCAATATTGCCTTCGGTACCCTCGTGAGCCATATCGAGCAGGACCACATGGTTTCCCGTATTGAAGACATGCAAAACAGGGATCCTCTTACAGAACAGTACAATCTCAAAGGTCTTGTCAAGAAAATGAAGGAAATAGACTCTGTGGCAAGAAAAAAGAGAATTGCTGTTTCTGTTTACAGTATTGCTCAGTATAAATACATTTACGAGACTTATGGTATCCACGACATCGAAGAAGCAGTTTCTCTCGTTTCAGAATCGTTACAGCTCGCAAACCCCGCAAACTCTATTATCGCACGTATTGCCGATGACGAATTTGCTGTTATTAACCTGGAAAAGCCGGATGTTGACATAGGCGCGGTAATAAATGCCGCCGTTTCTATCTTTTTCAGCAACACAGAAAGCTACAATCAGACACAATTAAAGGACTACTATGTAGAAGTAAACTGTGGTTGTACCGTTGCTGAACCCGGTTGGAACAGCGATATACAATCCTTGCTTAAAATTGCCAGCGGTGAAATGTACCTGAACCGTCTGAAAACGGGCGGCGGTCCTGTTGTCAAGGAAAAGAAGGCTCCAAAAGATGCTTACAGACTTTTCGACCTGCTTATTGAAAAGAACCTGTTCGTTTACAACTTCCAGCCTATTATAGACGCAAAAACAGGCGAAATCTACGCCTATGAGGCATTAATGCGCACCACCGAAGAAATCGGCATGAACCCCGGTGATATTCTGCAAATCGCAAAGGATTACAACCGCCTTTACGATATTGAACGTTCCACTTTTGAAAACGTGCTGGAATTCGTCAACAAGAATTTCAACAAGTTCGTGGACAGACGTGTTTTCATTAACTCTATCCCCGGTCATTTCCTCAACGAAAAGGATTACGAGCGTATCAACTACCGCTACGGACATTTGCTGTCAAGTTGCGTAATTGAAATTACCGAGCAGAATGACCTGTCCGATGAGGAGCTCAACCGTATCAAGAACTTTGACGGAAAGGGTTCAAACTGTCAGCTGGCCGTTGATGACTACGGCGCAGGTTGTTCAAATATCGTAAACCTGCTCAGATATAAGCCTGATGTCATCAAAATTGACCGCTACCTTATCTCAGGTATCCATAACGACATCAACAAGCAGATGTTCGTAAAGAGCACCATTGATTTCGCTCAGATGAACGGTATCAAGACAATTGCCGAGGGTGTAGAAACCCTTGAAGAGCTTCGAGCGGTAATCGGCTACGGCGTTGATCTGATTCAGGGCTTCTATACAGCAAGACCCTCTGCCGAACCTCTCGATGCTATCCCGGATAAAATCAAATATGAAATCGTCAGTGCCGGCGCAGCTACTCTCGCAAACTTCTTCAGTTAACAAAAAACCGTTAAGCAAATGCTTAACGGTTTTTTCTATATTCTGAGAGTGTTTGCAAGCTTTTTTAAATCGGAGAAGGTTACCGAATTACGTCTGACGGTTTCATTGCGGTTTCTTGCAACCTCGTCTGCAAGAGAACGAAGGTCAAGCGAGCATTGCTCATATCGTCTGTCCGAACGCTTTGCCCGCACATCTGCCGAACGGACAAGAAGTAACAAGCGGGTGTTTTCAGCACCGTATTCCGCTATATATGATGTGTAGTTGCTTGCATTTATATCATCGTCATGGTGAAGGACAAGGAATACCACCTGGCGCACAAGCTCCCCAGGGAATTGAAGGTCTGTAAGTATCTGTCTTGTAAGCATTGCGCCTCTTTCGGTGTGACCGTCATAAGAGTAATGGGTTCCCTTATCTGCAAGACAATCGATTTTGCCTATATCGTGGAAGAGGAGCGCAAGTCTTACAGCATATTCCGGCACAGCATATCCCACCGCTCTTGCGGTATGCTCGTAAAGGTCATACTCCTGAACGGCACTGCGCTGGTCAAAACCGTCTGTTTCCGCAAGCTTCGGGAAAATAGTGAATATAACAGGTCTGAACACCATAAGTGCGTCTGTAACCCGTCTGCCCATAAGCATTATGCGGAATTCCGAGTGGAATTTCTCCTTATCCATATGGAAAATAGTTTCCGCATTCTCGCAAATCTGTTCAAGAGTATATTCGCTGACATCAGTGTTTTCAGTTGCACAACGGCGAACCGCTTCAAATACCGCATCGGGATTAAAGCCGAAAATGTTGGAAACCGACTTTATTCTTCTTCCCTTTTTCACCGCAACATCAGGTCTCGGCTCATACCGTATGAGATTCAGCAAAACATTCTCACCGCAGGCATCAGGCAGACCATCAAATGGGTCAACGATACCGTCTTTAAGGCTGTACGCAACGGCATTCGCACGATAAACACGGCGGCGGAGATCTTCTTCAAGCCTTCCACAGTAGACAGGCTTTCCGTCAGGTGCAATCCTGCTTCTGTAAGGAGAAACACTGATTCCCATTGCACCGTTTATTATAATAATTTCTCCCTTTGAAGCGTAATCGGTATTAACCTTGTACTTATCCTCAAAAATCGCCAACAGCCTGTTCATTTCGGCATTGGTTACTATATCAAAATCCAGCGGTTTTTCTCCCATGAGAAGCCCCCTTACGCAGTCGCCCACAAGGTACGCTTCGTAAGTGTGCTCTTCAAGAGCCTGTATTATTTCGACAACCTGTTCGGGTACCGAAAAATCCATTCCTTATTCCTCCGTTTATTTTTCTTCCCTGAATCCCCAGCCGTTTACACCGCTTCTTCGTAAAGCTCCGAAAATGCGGATTTTAAAACCCTTGTCCTTACGTTCCATTTCCATGAGCCAGTCCTTTGTCTCCTGTCTCACGGTGGTATGGTCCGCGGGGCACTTTGATTTCACAACCTGAAAGCCCATTCTGTTACAGCAGGATATAACCGCCTGTTCAGGCGCAAAAACCATGGGTCTTATCATTGTTATATCCTTTCGGGACAGGTACGTTACGGGGGCAAAGCACCCTACCCTTCCCTCGCGGAAAAGATTCATTATAAAGGTTTCAATTGCATCATCGTTGTGATGTCCGAGGGCAATTTTATTACAGCCATGTTTTAGTGCGGCATCGTGAAGAGCTCCTCGTCTCAGCTTTGCACACAAGGAGCAGGGATTAGGCTCCTTACGTATATCAAAAACTATCTGTCCTATATCTGTGGGAATCATATCATACTCGACACCCAGCTCCTCGCACATTTCCGCAACTGAGGAAAAATCCGTTTTTTCGCCGTTAAACTGAGGGTCGAGGGTAATTGCCACAAGGTCAAATTTCTGCGGACAAAAACGACGGTAGCCTGCAAGAGCGGCAAGAAGCACAAGGCTGTCCTTTCCTCCCGAAACACCAACGGCTATTCTGTCTCCGTCCTGTATCATATCAAATTCCTGACACGCTTTTCTAACGTATCCAAGCATTTTCTGCATAGTTATTTCCTTTTTTAAAAAATTAAAGCCTCAGCGCCACTTCATAGAAATATCAAAGGCTGTTACGCTGTGGGTAAGAGCTCCAAGGCTGATGATATCAACCCCTGTTTTTGCAACATCTCCGATATTATCAAGGGTGACATTGCCGCTTGCTTCAAGCTTTGCTCTGCCGGCTGTAATTTCAACCGCCTTCTTCATATCCTCACAGCTCATGTTGTCCAGCATAATTACATCTGCGCCTACTGAAAGAGCCTCGTTGAGTTCATCAAAATTGCGCGTTTCAACTTCAATTTTCAGCATATGACCTGCACGGCTTCTGAGTGCCTTTACAGCATTTGTAATACCGCCGTATGCGTCAATGTGATTGTCTTTGAGCATTGCCGCATCAGTAAGATTATAACGGTGGTTTCTTCCGCCGCCCATTACTACCGAATATTTCTGTAATGCACGAAGTCCGGGGAGAGTCTTTCTTGTATCGCAGATAGATGCGTTTGTACCCTTTGTCTTTTCTACGCAAAGAGCTGTATAAGACGCAATTCCGCTCATGTGCTGAAGAAGATTGAGTGCTGTACGCTCGCCCTTTAAAAGTGCCGCGGTATTGCCCTTGAATTCGGCAATGACATCACCGTTTTTAACCGCATCGCCATCAGAAAAATAACGGGTAATCTCTATGGTAGAATCAAGCAGCTCAAAAACTCTCAATGCTACATCAAGACCTGCAATAACACCGCTTGCCTTAGCTACAAAATAAGCTTCGCTTCGGTCATTTGGGTCAATAAGAAGATCCGTAGTGCTGTCTACATAATTGATATCCTCGTTCAATGCTGTTTTGATGATATCATCCACGTAAAATTGAAGTAATTTCATTTTGTCTTTCCTTTCTTATCTCACTTTCCATCTGTGCCCGCAGTTCTGGCATACGGCTTCGCTGTGGGTTCTGGTTTTTGTTTTTGTCTTTGAATTGGTAATTGCGGGAATAATAAGTATCAGACCGCAGGTACATACCGCAAGCAGAATCCAGCACGCCCAACCGAAGCAGCCGCGGTGCTTTGTTTTTGTCTGAGTCTCAGTAACCGCCTGCACAAACACATGCTCACTTTTACAATGAGGACATTTCATATAATCTCCTCCTATCAGACTATTTCGCTAAGAATTATATACGCACAGGTTGCAATGGAAAGCGCCTCTATATATTCGGGAGTCATTTCATATCCGCCTGTTTCAAGCTGTTCTTTTATTTCCCTTACTCTGTCTATGGATTTTCTCGCTTCCTCAACATCGGGAACTACAAAGTACGCCTTCTGCATAATGTGGCGGACCTCTGTTCGAAGCCCCTTGGGAAGCTCGTTACCCTCGGGATTTCTGAAATCATATTCGGTAGTTCCGCTTTCTGAGGGCGCGGTTGTTTCGTTGATATTCTCCGCAATAAGACGGGAGAAAACAAGCGCTTCAAGAAGGGAGTTGCTGGCGAGACGGTTGAGTCCGTGTACGCCTGTATGAGCGCACTCGCCTGCGGCATAAAGTCCCTTTACGGTTGTTGCACCGTTACCGTTTACGGAAATACCGCCCATAAGATAATGCTGGCAAGGATAAATCGGAATAGGCTCCTTTGTCATATCATATCCCTTTTCAAGCACACGGCTGTAAATCATAGGAAAACGGTTCTTTATAAACTCGGAATCCTTGTAGGAGATATCTAAGAAGAACTCGTCGCTGCCTGTTGCCTTCTGCTCTTCCATTATGCACTTTGATACTACATCACGGGGAGCAAGCTCCTTACGTTCAGGCTCGTACTTATGCATAAATCTTTCCTTGTTGCAATTGAGGAGATATGCGCCTTCGCCTCTTACCGCCTCGGAAACAAGGAAACATTCACGGTTTTTCTTATCCGCATAGGCTGTGGGGTGGAACTGTATATAGCTGAGATTTTTTATTTCTGCACCAAGATTATAGGCAAATTGAATGCCGTCGCCTGTTGCAATTGCCGAATTTGTGGTAAAATCATAAACTCTTCCTATTCCACCTGTTGCAAAAATA
The DNA here is from genome assembly GCA_045579565.1 of Ruminiclostridium sp. Lineage (GTDB taxonomy): Bacteria > Bacillota > Clostridia > Oscillospirales > Ruminococcaceae > Ruminiclostridium_E. Next base: position 4,339 of record JAZNML010000047.1, on the reverse strand, counting down.
ACGGCTTTTGATGTATAATAGAAATACTCACCCGATTTATACACAGCGGCATAGAAATTATCTCCATTCTTTTCAATGCCTACAAGGTGTCCGTTTTCGAAAATTGTTACATTGCTCAGCTTCTTTACGCCGTCAATGAGACTTGTGACGATTTCATAGCCGGTGCTGTCCTTGTGGTGCGCAATTCTGTGACGGCTGTGTCCACCCTCTAAGGTAAGGTCAATTGAACCGTCATCCTTACGGTCAAACTCAACACCGTATTTGAGAAGATTCTTTACATCGGTAGGACCCTGCTCAACCAGTATGCGCAGGTTGTCCATATCGTTCTTATAACCGCCTGCAATGAGGGTATCCTTTATATGAAGCTCGTAATTATCGTCTTTCTTATCCATAACCGCCGCAACACCGCCCTGTGCAAGCGCGGAGTTACAGAGAGTAAGCTCTTTCTTTGAAAGCATAAGGATTTTGAGATTGAGGTTAAGGTTCAGCGCCGCATAAAGACCTGAAACGCCCGAGCCTACAATAATTACGTCGTAATTTTCAAATTTCATAAAAACCTCCGTGAGAAAGGAATAATAAATGACAGTAACAGAACAGAACAACGCTCCCGTTAAAACTATACTTGCCGCTCTGGATAACGGCAGCTACGACGCAGAAGCGTCTGTTGAGGAGCTTGAAGAGCTTGCGAAAACCGCTAATGCTCAGGTTGTCGCAAAGGTTATCCAGAAACGCCCCTCCGCCGACAGCGCAACTGTCCTCGGCGAAGGTAAGATTCAGGAAATCGCTGAACTGGCACAAAGCCTCGAAGCAGAGCTGCTTGTATTCGATACAGAGCTTACCGCCAGCGAAATTCGTAATATCGAAGATGTAGTAAACATAAGAGTAATTGACCGCACAATGCTGATTCTGGATATCTTCGCAGGCAGAGCGGTCACAAACGAAGGTAAGCTGCAAGTCGAACTGGCTCAGCTCAGATACCGTCTCCCCCGCCTTATGGGTATAGGCCGTTCCCTTTCCCGTCTGGGCGGCGGTATCGGTACCAGAGGCCCCGGCGAAAAACAGCTGGAAACAGATAAAAGACATATCCGAAGAAGAATCGAAAAGCTGGAAGCAGACCTTAAAGAGCTTACCGAACGCCGTGAATTTTCACGCCGCAGAAGAAAGAAGGATAACGTCATAACCGCAGCAATCGTAGGCTACACCAACGCTGGTAAATCTACTCTTCTGAACAGACTTACCGACGCAGGCGTACTCGCAGAAAACAAGCTTTTCGCTACCCTTGACCTTACCAGCCGTTCTATCGAATTACCCGACGGAAGAAGCATACTGCTGATTGATACCGTAGGACTTATCCGCAGACTCCCTCACCACCTGGTTGAAGCCTTCAAATCCACTCTGGAAGAAGCCGCTTGTGCGGACATTATCCTCCATGTGAGCGATATTTCAGACCCCGAAGCTTCCGAAAAGGTACTCACCACCCAGAAAATCCTGGCTGAGCTGGGATGCGGTGAAATTCCCGTTGTGAACATACTCAACAAGTCGGATATGGTAGATTACGATATTCCCGAGGATGATACCACGGTGAAAATTTCCGCAAAGAACGGTACGGGTATTGAAAGAATGCTTTCGCTTATTGCGAAGAATCTTCCCGAAAGTGCAAAGCGTATGAAACTCCTCATTCCTTATGACAAGGCGGGATTTTCCGCACAGATACGTGAAAACGGAAAGATTTTCACAGAAGAATACACCGAAAACGGCGTACTCACAGACGCACTGGTAGATATAAAGCTTGTGAAACAAGCCGAAAGCTACCTCGCAAATGAATAATTCTGTTACGGGCGGTTATTACCGCCCGTTTTTGTATACTCAGTCAAGCTTTACTTCACAGCCGCCGAATGGTCTTATTTTAAGTACGTGACAGGTATTTCCGCCGAATACCTTTTCCATTTCCATTTTGAATTCCTTTAAGAGCTCAAAGGGAACAAACGCCTGGATAGTGCCTGCAAAACCGCCTCCGTGAACACGGGAAGCACCCTTTCTTTGAAGAGCAAATTCAGCAATATTAAGACCGATACCCAGACCCTGCTGTTCAACATGGCTGCTGGAATATACGTTCTGTAAGTACTTGTAGGAGCTGTTGCCGCTTTCGTTGATGGAATCCAAGAATGCCTGGAAATCACTTCTTTTAAGCGCGTTAACAAGCTTTTCAACACGCTTGTTTTCCTCGAAGAAGTGGAGTGCACGGAGCACCGCACGGTCACCGAAATTCTTACGGAGCACGTTTATGTTAAGTACGATATCATGCTTACAGAGATGACGAAGCTCAGGCACAGCAAAGAAATTTGCAACCGCCTTCATTTCTGCGGGAATTGCTGCATAGTCGGGAGTGAGGTCTGCATGGTCGCCCTTTGTATCAATAATACAGAGAGCATGTCCGAAGGAATCGAAATCAACATTTACATTTTCGATAATGGGGCTTTCCACATCCTTGAAATCAATCGCAACAAAGCCGCCTACGGAACAAGCCATCTGGTCCATAAGTCCGCTGGGCTTACCGAAATACACGTTTTCTGCGTACTGGGAAATCTGAGCAATCTTTACAGGGTTGACCTTACCTTCGTTGTAAAGATAGGAGAAGATTGTACCCACGAGAACCTCGAATGCCGCAGAGGAGGATAGTCCGGAGCCTTTGAGAACATTGGAGGTAGCATACGCTCTGAAACCGCCGATTTTGAGACCCTTGTTCTTAAAGCCCTTCGCTACACCTCTGATAAGGGCGTTTGTGGTGTTCTTTTCGCTTTCAAGCACATTGAGTTCATCAAGAAGAATCCAGCTCTCTTCAAAGCCCTCGGACTTAATAACAACAATAGGCTCTTCGTGCGGCTCGACAACCGCGATAATATCCATATCTACGCTTGCCGCAAGTACCTTACCGCAGTTGTGGTCGGTATGATTGCCGCCTACTTCTGTTCTGCCCGGTGCAGAAAACAGACGGATATTGTTACCGTCGGAGCCGAAATACTCCTTAAAATTTGAAATTGCATTTTCATAACGCTTTTTCTGAGCTGTAACAGCCTCCTCCTTGTAGAGAAGGTCAAGAGTTGCAAGAATAGGCTGAATAGCCATATTTTTTCATTCCTTTCTGTTTTATTGCGTTTATTTTACGGCTTATACCGTTATCAGTCGTATTTTTCTTCATAGAACATATGGGTTTTCTTCTTACGGTAAGAATGTACGCTCATTGTAAGCCCTGCCGCAATATACATACACACCACCGACGTACCGCCTGCACTGAGGAAGGGCAGAGGGATACCGATTACGGGAAATACCGCAAGCACCATGCCGATGTTTATTACCGAATGGAACAGGTACATTGCGAAAACTCCCACACAGATATACCTGCCCAGATTATCCTTGGAGGAGGTTGCATTTGAAAGAACCTTCAAGCAGAGTGCCGCTAAGGTTATGATAGTAACGATACAGCCTACAAAACCCAGAGTCATGCCTATATAGGAGAAAATAAAGTCTGTGTCGATTTCCGATACATAGGTGTAATTGCTGCTGCCGAATATTCCCAGTCCCGTTAGCTGTCCCGAGCCCAGTGCCTTTTTACCCAGCCATTGCTGATAATAAATACCTAAAATCTCGCTCTGCTGCATCTCCTTATCGAAAAGCACCTGAAAACGCTTTAACTGGTGAGGCTGCATAAGGTAGTTCCACACCACAAATGCCGCTATGGGAACAGATATACCCGCCGCAAGCATATATTTCCAGGATATGCCCGCCGCAAACAACATTGCTGTAAACATAAACAGGAAAACAAGTGCTGAGCCGTCGTCACCTTGCAGCATAATGATTCCAACGGGGATAATGCCGTGAAGGGCAAGAAACAGCATATTCCATATATCATTGAGCTTATCCCCTACTTTACTGAGATGAAGGGAGAAGGTCATTATAAAAGCAATTTTCAATAACTCTGAGGGTTGGAATTGTATAAACCCGAGATTGAGCCAGCCTATATCGTCTGCGCCGTCAACTCCCACACCCAGAGGCGTGAACAACAGTAGTACCAGCACCAGCGCCACAGGTGTGTAAAGCCACCACATTTTCGCAATAAACCGGTAATCTATGGCAGACACTATAAGTGCCGCCACAGCTCCTACGCAGGAGGCTACAAGCTGGGTTTTCCACTGTCTGTCGGAAACGAATGCGCTTATTTCGTTGAGATTAAGGGTATACAGCAGGAATACCGAGAATGCGCTGAGAACAAGACATATCAGCAGCATGAATTTATAAAGCCGTCTGAAATAATCAAAAACGGGGAAAAAAATCTTTTTCA
>JAZNML010000046.1:0-31809 GCA_045579565.1 Ruminiclostridium sp. | reverse complement strand
CAGACAGGTATTGAATCCGCTGAAATCGTAAAGGCGGTAGCGAATGGTATAAACCCCGATTTTGTCGTTGTTATAGACGCTCTTGCCTGTTCGGATACAGAGCGTCTTTGCAGAACGATTCAGATTTCAACAACGGGCATTTCGCCGGGGTCGGGCGTTCAGAACAGCAGAAAGGAACTTTCAGAAAAAACACTCGGAATCCCCGTTATCGCGATAGGAATTCCTACTGTTGTCGATATGCATACTATTGCTGAAAATCTGACAAATTCGCCTCCTGACGAAAACAAGGAGAATATGATGGTGACTCCCCGTGATATTGACAAGCTCGTTGAAAGAGCATCGAAACTCATTGCATTTTCGCTTAATAAATCCCTCTTTCCCGAATTTTCTTTCAAGGAGCTTGAAATGCTATCCTCCTGATAAACAAAAAAGACGGACTGAGGGGAGCCCCCTCGGGCACTATCGTAACAAAAATCAAGGGTACCTGAGTTTGTCGCTCGGTACCCTTGTTTGCTTCTATGCGGTCATTACCTTAATAATGTCCGTCTTTTATTCTAAGGAAGTTATCGTTTCCGATGTAGATTTGTCGTTTTTATTTTTGCAAAAAGATTGCCTGTATTTCTAAGAAATACGACCACGCGGTAAAACGAAAAAACACGGCTTAGTTCCAGGCAAACGAGCGAGCGGGGAGCCCCCGCTGGCAGATTTTATCTCGTTTTGCGAAAAGACTGTGCTTTATACAAGGAAGTTTTCCGAAGTCGTACTGGTGTACTACGAGGAAAACTGACACAGTAGAAAGTGCAGGATTTTTCGCAAAATTAGCGAATGCCGTAGTTTTCGAGGATATAGTCCATATCCTTGTCGCCTCTGCCTGAGAGGTTGATGAGGACTGAACCGTGTTCCATCTGCTTTGCGAGCTTCATTCCGTATGCAACGGCGTGTGAACTTTCGATTGCAGGGATGATACCTTCAAGACGAGCAAGTCTGAAGAATGCGTCGATTGTTTCATCGTCGTTTATAACATCATATTTAACTCTGCCCATTTCCTGAAGGAATGCGTGTTCAGGGCCTGAAGATGGGTAGTCAAGACCACTTGCAACCGAGTAAACGGGTGCAGGTTCGCCGTTTTCATCTTTAAGCATAATGCTGTTGAAACCGTGCATGATACCTTCTGTACCGTACTTTAAGCTTGCTGCGTGGTCGCCGAGCTTGGGACCTCTGCCGAGAGGTTCGATACCGTAAATGTCAACGGGGTCATTGAGGAAGCCTGAGAAAAGACCTGCTGCATTTGAGCCGCCGCCTACACAAGCAACGATTGCGTTGGGGAGATGACCTGTCATATCGATGAACTGTTCTCTTGCTTCAATACCAACAACACTCTGGAAATCTCTTACCATCATAGGGAAGGGGTGAGGGCCTAAAACGGAGCCGATGCAATAGATAGAGTCGTTATATTCCTTGCTGTATGCGTCGAAAGCTGCGTCAACGGCTTCCTTTAAAGTCTGTAAGCCGTGGGTTACTTCAACAACGTTTGCGCCGAGAATCTTCATTCTTGCAACGTTGGGAGCCTGCTTCTTGATGTCAACAGAGCCCATGTAGATGTCACATTCGAGACCGAAATAAGCTGCTGCGGTAGCAAGAGCAACACCGTGCTGGCCTGCGCCTGTTTCAGCGATAACCTTTTTCTTACCCATGTACTTTGCAAGAAGGGCTTCACCCATGCAGTGATTGAGCTTGTGTGCGCCGGAGTGGTTTAAGTCCTCGCGCTTAGCGTAAAGCTGAACCTTACCGCCGAGTGCGTCGGAAAGTCTTTCGAGATGTGTAACGGGAGTAGGTCTGCCCTGGAACTCTTTTCTGATTCTGCGGAGTTCAGCGATGAACTTTCTGGACTGGCAGATAGAGTAGTAAGCCTCTGTAATTTCAGCCATTGCAGCCTTGAGCTTGTCATCAACGTATACACCGCCGTATTTACCGAAGTAACCGTTGTTGTCGGGGTAGTTGTTAAAATAGGTTTCGTAGTCAATTCCGTTTAAGATCATGATAATGTCCTCCAAAAATATAATAATTGTCAAATCGAATGGTTAATCAAAGTGAGCAACGCCATCGTTTAGTAAGCAGCATAATCTGTCCCTCCAAATAAAAATCCTCTGACTTATGTTTTTGTCAGAGGTCTGTATACATAAAAACAGCCCTGACAGAAAACAACTATCTCTGTCAAGGACGAATAACTCTTATCCGCGGTGCCACCTTGATTCACGGCAAAGCCGTGCGCTTTCAGCAGGATACAAACATATCCCCGGCAGCTAACGTGTGCCATACGTCATAGAATACTCGGCGAAAGCCTTTGACTATGCCCTCAGCGGTCCATTTGACAATCTGTTTTTCGCCCCTTCTCAGCACCAGGGACTCTCTGTGGAAGCATAACTGCCTTTATCTCCGCATCAACGGTTTGAACTATTTGATTTTTTATCAGTATAGCACCATATTCCCGATTTGTCAATAGTTTTTTCAAAAAAACGACACGATGCAGCAATACACCGTGTCGTTCTTGTTTGTGAATCAGCCTTTTGCAATATATGGTGAAACCGCACCTGCAACAACATTTCTCGGTAAGGTCTGTAACCAGATTCTGCCGGGACCTGTAACAACTGTGTTGAAAAGACCTTCGCCGCCGAACAGGATATTGCCTGCGCCCTTAACGGTCTGAATGTTCATATCAACGGAAGCATCCATTGCTGCAAGGTTACCTGTATCCACTACGAGCGACTGGCCGGGAGCCAATGTGTACTGAATAACGGAGCCGTCGATTTCCAGGAAAACATAACCGTTACCTGTGAATTTTTCGAGAACAAAGCCTTCGCCGCCGAAAAGACCCGCACCGCCTCTTTTCTGTAAATGAACGGACATCTGAACGCCCGACTCACTTGCCATAAAAGCGGATTTCTGAGCGATAATTGTATTTTCGGGAGTAATCATAATAGGGAGAATCTCTCCGGGGAAGCTGGAAGAACAAGCTAACATTCCGGGACCGCCCTTACAGGTATATACGTTCTGGAACATTGATTCGCCTGAGAACATTCTGCCGATAGCCTTACCGACATTTCCGCCTGCATTGGTGGACATTTCCATGTTGGGAGACATCCAGCTCATTGCACCTTTGTCGGTCTTAATCTGTTCGCCTGCGTCTAAGTTCATAAGTAATACAGGCAGGGGAGTGCCTTTGATTTCAAATTTCATGCTAAGTAATTTCCTTTCCGTTATTGTGAAATATCACACTATGATTTTATCATATTTTAAAGGATAATACAACTTCAAAAATGCGATTTTGTAGCAATTGAGAAAAAATAATTTCAAGGTTATCTAAAACAACGAAAAAAGTTACCTGAAATTTACAGTTATGGTTTTGATTTTTTGAAATAAAAAGGGAATATTAAGGACAGAAAAGCAGATAACTACAATGTAACCAAAATCCAGTATGAAAGGAATATTATCTTATGAATACATTTTATAAGCTTCTGATTGCGCTTCTTGTGGCTGTTCTTTGTGTAAAGGCGGTGGATGTGCAGACTGAGGCACCCGCTTATTCCCAGACGGGTTCAAGCGGTACAGAGGTTGAAGAAATCCAGCGTGTTTTAAAGGAACGCGGTATTTTCAAAGGCGAAATCACAGGTTACTACGGCGCCCAGACCGCCCAGGCGGTAAGTACCTTCCAGCGTCAGCAGGGTCTTGCTGAAACGGGAATTGCCGATGACCGCACCTTAAAGCGAATGGGTATTACAATCGGCTCTCTTCCTGCGGCAACCGATGCTAATGTGGGACTTCTCGCGCGTATTATTTCCGCCGAGGGCAGAGGTGAATCCTATGTGGGACAGGTGGCAATCGGTGCCGTAATCTGCAACCGAATAGAGCATCCCTCATTCCCTGATACTCTTGCGGGTGTAATCTACCAGAGCGGTGCCTTTACAGCACTTATCGACGGCCAGTTCAATGAAGAAATTACCGACAGTGCCTATTCAGCCGCCCGTGACGCTCTTTCGGGCTGGGACCCGAGCGGCGGCGCAATATACTATTACAATCCTGATAAGACGGATAACGAGTTTATTCATTCAAGACCCGTAATAAAGGTAATAGGCAATCACAGGTTCTGTTCATAGCAACAAAAAAGCTCAGGTTTATACCTGAGCTTTTTTAATCAGAAATACATCTTGTAATAGTATTCAAAGGGCAGGCCTGATTTTCTGATTTCGCCTGCGTAATGTAGTCCTACAAAGCGGTAGTGCCACGGCTCATAGGTATAGCCTGTGGTATGCTCCCATTCCTTAGGATAGCGCATTATAAAACCGTATTTGTGGGCATTTGCCTGTAACCATTCAAATTCCTTGGTGTTTTCAAAATCCGCGGTTACATCGTCATGTGTTTCCCACCAGTCGTATGTAAGTATATCAAGGGCAAGCCCCGCATTATGCTCGCTTTTACCCGGCTCGGCAATCTCCATAAGCGCAAGCTTTTCGGCTTCTTCCGGGGTATGACCTTCGTTTATAAGCCTTTGTGTATAGCTTTCCAGGTTTTCCTGTTGCTTTTCGATGCTTCGGTATGCTGAAACAACACAAAGCTCAACTCCGTCATTTTTTGCTGCTGCAATCATAGTTCTTGCATATTCGGCGCAGCGTGAGTCCATGGCGAACTGTCCCTGTACTATATCAAGTTCGGGTGTGTAATTTTCAGGCAGAGGATATTCCTCGTTAATAAGAAAGTATGCCCAGGTATCTTCCTCGCTGCTTACGGCGGCGGGTACATAGCTTTCCTGCAACCGCCTCAGCCTTTCTTCGTCATTTGGGACAAGGCTGATAAAGGTAAAGACGGCTGCGCATAAAAGCAGCATAACAATATTTATCAGAAGAATTTTCTTGGTACTCATGCCTTGCCTCCTTTCGACAAAAAGTGTTTCATAAATAAATTATACTCTATTGGGACAGAAAAATCAAGTGTGATTTTATAATAACTTGTAATTAAAATTAATAAAACTATTGACAAGTTATTAAAAATGTGTTACAATGAATCCAGACAAAAGAAAGGAGAGCTTTCCGATGAAGAAAAGTGTATACAGCCTTGTGCTGTCGGATGATATAATTGAAGCGATAGATCGCCTTGCATACAGTAAGGGTACCAGCCGTTCAGCCATGATTAACGGAATACTTGCGGAGGCGGTATCATATACCACTCCCGAAAAGCGAATGAACGACATCTTCGGCGCAATCGAAAGCCTTATGGAAAGCACAGCCTTTCAGATTCAGCCCCAGCCCTCTGATGCGATGCTATCCATACGTTCTGCGCTGAGATACAAGTATAAGCCTGTAATACGCTACGGACTTGAACTTTACCGCAGCTTTGACAAGACCATAGGCCAGCTCAAAGTCTCATTCAGAACCCAATCGGAAACATTGAAATCCGACCTTACGGGATTTCTTAAACTGTGGGCGGAGCTTGAAAACAAGTATATAATAAAGTTCTTCCCCGAGGGTATTTCCTACACAATTGATGACGGTAAATTTACCCGAACATTCAGATTGCCCGAGGCTATCGAACATCGTTCCGACGACGAAATAGCCAAGGCAATTTCCGAGTATATAAAGATGTTTGACGAGATACTGAAAATATACTTTGCGAATATAGATAACCGTCGTACAGCGGAGCAATTGTCCGTTGAGAGATATTATGAATATCTTGAAAACGGAATTGTAATAATATAGCTTTCAGACAAAAGAAAGGAGAACAACATGAATACACAGAAATTAACAAAAAAATCAGTTGAAGCAATCCAGAATGCCCAGAGCATAGCCGTATCTAATTCAAATCAGCAGATAGATACCCTTCATCTGCTATTGTCTCTCCTTACACAGCAGGAGGGACTTATTCCCCAGCTTCTGAAAGCAATGGGAATTGATGAAAACGCTATGGCAGAGCAGACTGAAAGAGCTGTCTCCATGCTTCCGAAGGTAACGGGAAGCGGCAGACGACCCGATGAAGTCTATATCACTCAGGATACCGACCGTGTGCTTAATTGCGCGGAAGAAACCGCCGAGCGCATGGGTGACGAGTATGTTTCCGTTGAGCATCTGTTCTTAGGACTTATTGAAAAGGGTAAGGACAAGACAAAGGAAATCCTTTCTGCCTTCAATGTCACAAAGGATAAGTTTTTGGCTGCGCTTAAAAACGTACGCGGCAACACCAATGTCACCAGCGACAACCCCGAAAACACCTATGATGTGCTTAAAAAGTACGGCCAGGATTTAGTTGAGCTTGCACGAAACAACAAGCTTGACCCGGTAATCGGCCGTGACAGCGAAATACGAAACGTAATCCGTATTCTTTCCCGAAAGAGTAAGAACAACCCTGTTCTTATCGGTGAGCCCGGCGTTGGTAAGACTGCAATTGCAGAGGGACTTGCACTTCGTATTGTAAGGGGAGATGTGCCTAATTCCTTAAAGGACAGACAGCTTTTCTCGCTTGATATGGGTTCGCTTGTTGCGGGCGCAAAGTACAGAGGCGAGTTTGAGGAAAGACTCAAAGCCGTATTACAGGAAATCAAGAAGAGCGAAGGTAAAATTATCCTGTTTATTGACGAGCTTCACCTTATTGTAGGCGCAGGCAAGACAGACGGCGCCATGGATGCGGGTAATATCTTAAAGCCTATGTTAGCACGAGGCGAGCTTCATTGTATCGGTGCCACAACTCTTAACGAGTACCGCCAGTATATTGAAAAGGATGCTGCTCTCGAAAGACGTTTCCAGCCTGTGCTGGTAGGCGAGCCGACTGTTGAGGATACAATCTCGATTTTAAGAGGCTTGAAGGAACGCTATGAGGTATTCCACGGTGTAAAGATTCAGGATACCGCCCTTATAGCTGCGGCAACTCTCTCAAACCGTTATATTTCAGACCGCTTTTTACCTGATAAGGCAATAGACCTTGTAGACGAAGCCTGTGCGCTTATCAAGACGGAAATGGAATCGATGCCCACAGAGCTTGATGACCTTTCCAGACAGATTATGCAGCACGAGATTGAAGAAGCGGCACTTACCAAGGAAAGCGACAGTCTCTCAAAGGAGCATTTGGAGGAAATCCGTAAGGAATTATCCGATATGCGTGAACAGTTCAAGGAGATGAAGGCACGCTGGGAAAACGAGCGCAGCTCAATTACAAAATTGCAGGATTTACGTAAGGAAATGGAGCAGATCGGCGGCGAAATTGATAAGGCTAAGCGTGAGTATAATCTTAACAAGGCTGCTGAATTACAGTACGGCAGATTACCTCAGTTAAAGGCAGAGCTGGAAGAAGCGGAAAAGGCTGCCGAAATCGGTAAGACTCATTCCACACTCCTTCGTGATAAGGTTACAGAGGAGGAAATTGCAAAGATTATCTGCCGTTGGACAGGAATACCTGTTGCAAAGCTTATGGAAGGCGAACGTGAAAAGCTTCTCAATATGGAAGAGGTACTCCATAAGCGTGTAATCGGGCAGAATGAGGCGGTTGAAAAGGTAAGCGAGGCAATTCTGCGTTCCCGTGCAGGAATCCAGAATCCAAACAGACCGCTTGGTTCATTCCTTTTCTTAGGACCTACGGGTGTAGGTAAAACCGAGCTTGCAAAAGCTCTTGCGGAAGCATTGTTCGATGACGAAAACAGCATTGTCCGTATTGATATGAGTGAGTATATGGAGAAGTTCAGCGTGTCCCGTTTAATCGGCGCACCTCCCGGATATGTGGGTTATGACGAGGGTGGACAGCTTACGGAAGCGGTACGCAGAAAGCCCTATGCGGTTATTCTTTTTGACGAGGTTGAAAAGGCGCACCCTGATGTATTCAACATTCTTTTACAGGTGCTTGATGACGGCAGAATTACCGACAGCCAGGGCAGAACGGTTGATTTTAAGAACACAATCCTTATTCTCACATCTAACTTAGGTTCGCCCTTTATTCTTGACGGAATTACTCACGACGGCGAAATAAGTGAGGAAGCGAAAAAGCAGGTTGATACATTGCTCAAACAGTCATTCAGACCTGAGTTTTTGAACAGGCTTGATGAGATTGTGTATTACAAGCCTCTTGGCAGAGCAGAAATTTCGGATATTGTTGACCTGATGATAGCTTCTCTCGGCAAGCGTCTTGCGGAAAAACAGTTATCGGTACAGCTTACTCCCGAAGCTAAGGAGTATATCATTGATAACGGTTATGACCCCATTTATGGTGCAAGACCACTTGCACGTTTCATTCAGCGTAAGGCAGAAACTCTTATTGCGAGAGCAATTATCGGCGACAAGCTCCATGCAGGAGATATGATTACTATCGACGCAGATGAAAACGGACTTTATCTTAAATAAAAACAAGCCTTCTCCTAAGGGAGAAGGCTTTGTTTTTGATTGACATTTTTTTGGGTTGTTGGTATAATGAGTGGGAAGATAAATAAGAATTTGCAGGAGGAATGCATTATGGATATTGGCAGAAAAAACGAATTGTTAAATAGGATAGCATACAATGATAATGAAATCGGGAAAATATATAGAGATAACTATGAATATGTCATTGAAATAAATATGTGGAATGGAGACATACGCATATTGAAAACTGTGAATTGTAGAAAAATAGTTCATAATGTTGAATTGATAGATGAAATTGGCGATATAATCTTTAATGACAAAGTATATAAATTTTTAACTGTTGATGATTCAGATGATGGTCCAGAAACAATTTTAGAGATAGTGGCAGATGATATTATATTGATTAAATGAGCTTTCAGTCTTGCGAAGAGATTGACAGAAAGAGAAAACTTTGAAATATGTTTGTGAAGAAACAATAGAATTTTTTTAATTCATAGTATGATAGATAAATTAGAATTTGTGGGTGAATTTCTATGAAAAGAGAATTTGGAATAGCACGTTGTGGACTTGCTTGTTGTTTGTGTTCTGAAAACATAAAATGTAATGGTTGTAATTCAGGAGAATGTCCCGATAACGATTGGTGTGTGAATAAGAAATGCTCACAGGAAAAAGGAATAGCACATTGTTATGAATGTAAAGAAGAGTGTAAAAAAGGTTTGTTGAGTAAAATAAAGCCTTATACATTCAGCATATTTGCCAAAAGGTATGGTGAAGAACATCTTTTAGATTGTCTTGAAAAAAATGAACAGAGGGGTGTGGTGTATCATCGAGAAGGAATCGATGGCGATTATGATTATTTCGATGATATTGACCAACTGATTTCTTTTATACAGACAGGCAAACGTTAAATCCCATTTCATTACACGTTCAAAGAGGTACAAAATGAACATTTTTGAAATAATAAATTCCCGTCACAGCTACCGCGGTAAGTATAAACCCATTCCTGTTCCAAAGGAAGACCTTCGGAAAATCATGGAGGCGGGACTTTCTGCGCCGTCTGGCTGTAACAAGCAGACAGTAAGCCTTATTGCCGTGGATGACGGCGAACTTCTGTCAAGGCTTATGGGGGTTATTGACCCGCCTGTTGCCCAAACGGCTCCTGCTGTAATATGCGTACTTACTCAGCGTATCAATGCTTATCGTGATAAGTGCTTTGCAGTACAGGATTACTCAGCGGCAATTGAAAATATGCTGCTTATGATAACGGCTCTCGGTTATGAGAGCTGCTGGTACGAGGGGCATATTACCGATGATGACAGAATATGTGATAAAATGGCGGAGGTTTTAGGCGTACCTGATGGGTATGAGCTGGTATGCCTTCTGCCTGTGGGTGTTCCTGCGGAGGAAATCAGCGCACCTAAGAAACGCTCCTTTGAAGAAAGAGCATGGTTCAACGGCTTTATGCAAAAATAAAAAGCCGTATTCCATTCAGAATACGGCTTTGTTTTTTTCTCAAAGCTGCGTGCAAGCGTAATTTCGCAGCTTCAAGTAAATAACGCACGGTGGATGTGTGCGTTCGGATGGTGTCTTACTTTACGATAAATTCGTTTACAGCTTCTTTGAGTTCAGCTGCGTCATCTGTGTGAGCGATAAGCTTTAATTCCTTGGAGAGATCAATGCTGAAGATACCCATGATAGACTTTGCGTCAATTGCGTATCTGCCGCTTACGAGGTCGATGTCGTAGTCAAAAGTCATAACTGTGGAAACGAACTTCTTAACATCGTTGATTGTTGTGATTTTTACATTAAATTCTGTCATGGTAAATTCCTCCTGTTAGTTTAGATTTACTTTCTTTTGTTTCTTTTTTTAGTCTATATTTAAAGTTACGTAAGTTACATCTCCGTAACCTTTACCCATATAATAGCACAAAAATGGGAATTGTCAAGGGGGTTTTTGAAAATTTGGTGTTTTATTAATAAACAACAAACAAGACGGTACATTTTTGTGCAATATTACAAGAAAGTGCAGGTTAATTAATGAGATTTACTATAAAAACCTTCGGCTGTAAGGTCAACCAGTACGAGAGTATCGGTATCTCCACCGCCATGCGTAAATGGGGCTTTGAGGAGACATTTGACGAAAAAACGGCTGAAATTGTTATAATAAACTCCTGCTCGGTTACCGGCGCAAGCGATAAAAAGGCTTGCCATGAAATTGAGCACATAAAAAAGATGAATCCTTCGGCTGTGGTAGTGCTTACAGGCTGTTTTGCCCAGGCATTTCCCAAAGAGGCGGAAAAAACAGCGGCGGATATAGTTACGGGCAATGCTTCTAAACAAAGTATACCCCATATAATTGAAAAATATCTGTCTAAAAGAAAGCAGATTGTTGAAATTTGCGGATTGCCTTCTGTATACGAGGGTATGGAGCTTTCCAGACAGGGTGAAAAAACCCGTGCATTTATTAAAATCGAGGACGGCTGCGACAGATTCTGTTCTTATTGCATTATTCCGTATGCCAGAGGCAGAGTTCGTTCACGTAGTATTGAGGAAATTGTCTCCGAGGTTACGGAGTGCGCAAACGCAGGGCAGAAGGAAATAGTACTGGTAGGTATCAACCTTTCCTGTTACGGTAAGGATACGGGTAAAAACCTCGCAGATGCGGTTGAGTCCGTATGTAATGTTGAGGGCGTGGAGAGAGTGCGTTTATCGTCTCTTGAACCTGAGCTTCTTGACGAACCTATGCTGGACAGGTTATCAGCCCAGAAGAAATTATGCCCTCATTTCCATCTGTCATTACAGAGCGGAAGTGATGCAACACTCAAAAGAATGAACCGTCACTACACCGCCGAAGAGTATTACGAAATTGTCTGCAATATACGTAAGCGTTTTTCCGATGCGGCAATCACAACAGATATAATGGTAGGCTTTGCGGGTGAAACGGATGAGGAGTTTTTGGAGACCTGCAAATTTGCGGAAAAGACAGCCTTTGCAAAAATACATGTGTTTACCTATTCCATAAGAGAGGGAACGGCAGCCTCGAAACGAACCGACCATATCCCCGAAAATGTGAAAAACGAGCGGTATAAGGTATTGTCCGGAATTGACAACCGTATGCATGGGGAGTTTCTGGAATTACAGACGGGGACTGTTCAGGAGATACTTATAGAAAAGCGTAAATCTCCCGATTATGTCAACGGCTATACGAAGAACTACACACCTGTAAGAATATATGGAGTAGATGTTCCCCGTCACAGCATTGTTAAGGTAAGAATCACAGGGGCAGAAAACGGGTATTGTAAAGGTGAAATTATAAAATAATAGTCATCGATAGGCGCACGCAGACAAGGAAGATAGTACGTCTTTGCGGTGCGTGGGTTTATCGACAGACTAAACAGGCGGTGCATACGCACCGCCTGTTTAGTTTACGTTATCTTTTCCAGCTCCTTTCTGAGTCTTTTGATAATCCTTTTTTCAAGTCTCGAAATATAGCTCTGGGAAATACCGATAAGATCCGCCACCTCCTTTTGTGTAAGCTCTTTCCCGTCTGCGAGTCCGAAACGTTTTTCCATTATAAACCGCTCTCTCGGTGAAAGCCGTGAGATTGATTCCAGTAGCAGCTGCCGTTCGGCTTCGCTTTCAATATTCTCGTTTACTGTATCGCCGTCGGTACCGAGAACATCGGACAATAACAGTTCATTTCCGTCCCAGTCGATATTCAGGGGTTCCTCTATGGAGATATCCATTTTGTGCTGATTTGATTTGCGCAGGAACATGAGGATTTCGTTTTCGATACACCTTGACGCATAGGTTGCAAGCTTTATATTCTTGTCGGGACTGAAGGTATTTACCGCTTTTATAAGACCGATAGTACCGATTGAAATAAGGTCCTCGATACCGATACCTGTGGATTCAAACTTTTTTGCAATATAGACTACAAGCCTCAGATTGTGGGTGATCAGAATATCCCGCCCCTGTGCAAAATCAGTATCAAGAAGAGAAAATGCGTAATCCTCCTCCTCCTTTGTGAGAGGCGGCGGAAGGCTGTCTGCACCGTTTATGTAGTATATGCCTGAGGATTTGTCGCCTCCTGTAAGTCTGGTTATAAATTGAGTAAATTGTCTTGTAATTGTGTTCATATTCTTTTTCCTTTCTTTATTCAGACAATAATTTTCGGGTTTATAACTGCATCAAAGCTTTCGTTTTTCAGCGCATTATCCGACGTTCCTATAAGTGCTTCAATCTGTGTTTTTTCCCCGTTTTCACGGCATAAGGTAATGCTGTCAGCACGGAATGCTGTGACAAATCCGTTTCCGCCTACGGAGGAGAAAGGGATTATCCTGATGCCTTTGAGATTGCCGCTGAAATCAGGTGCTATTCTGCTTATGCTGTCCTTACGGCAGACGATAACCGGCAGCCCTGTAAGAAAATCTCTCAGGTTATTGCCGCTGTCTATATAGGCGAAGATTTCCGCAGAATTTCCGTTCTTTTCGATTATGAGCCGAACCATTCCGTCTTTCTGTGGTTTGTCACAGACACGGCGGTAAAGGGATATAATTATATAAACCGCTGTGGTGGATATGACTAAGTGAAGCACCGATACATCAAGATAAGGATAACCCCCTGCGGCGTTAAAAAAGGTGCTTCCCGTCAATTCTCTCAGCATTATTGTGACACCGCAGACCAGAGCGCCCATAACGGCGGTAACAATTGTGCGAAGTGCGAAGGTATATGCTCCGCCGAAGCCGAAGGCGGTAAGAACAATTATTGCGGTAAGTGTTATTCTCAACAGAAGCGAGGGCAGAAAATCAAGGGTTAGCAACGCCGACAGAGATGACAGCCCGCCCAGAGCAGAGGAGAATATCAGGCGTTTTAGCCTGTACCCTGCATGGAGGAGACGTGCGCACGCTTTCAGGGAAAAGTATGTAATGCAGAAATTGACGGCAACCAGCACATCAAGATAAATAATCATATTAACACCACGGCTTGTATTTGTTTACAGTTTTATTATACAGCGGTGAATCTGAAAAATATGTCGCTTCGGGGTATTGACAGGAAATTTTTACAGGGGTATAATTAAATCAGGGAAAGAGGGTGAGAATATGATAGACAACTTGATTCATGTAAAGGTTATTGAGTCCTTACGAATGAGAAAGAAGGCGGTTGAAAAAAGTTACAGTCTTGCCGGCTGGGTGGGCTTCTGGGTTCCCGTTGCACTTTTCGGAATACAGGTTTTCTATTGTGTTTTTCGCCTGCTGGTGCTTGATATGGGACTTGTTTCAATGATGCAGGTGCCGGACAGTATCCCTATCGGTAACATATATTTTGAGTTCAATTATCCGCCCATGATAGCCAGTCTTGTTTTTGCGTTTCTTGGGTATCTGGCATTCGGTACAAGACGCAGAAAGGCCCAGTATTTTTTCATGGCGCTGGCAGCTGCGTTTATAGTAGTAAGCTTTATAATGATTATAAAGAACTACGAGAAAGTCACATACACCATTTCGATAATATACTGCACAGCAATGATATTTGTCTGCGCCGACTGTATAAAGGCGCACAAGGAGGATACGCTCCTGTCGGGAATATACGGCTATCCTCATTTCAATGCAATTCTGATGCATGAGGAAAAGAGTGAGGAGAAATCGCTGATTCGTTTTCCCGATAAGAAAAGCTATGATGAGCTTTATGACGAGCGCATGGAGGAGTATACTAAGGATAATCCCGATTCCGAAATGGCGAGGATATATATGAAGGAAAAGGAAGACAGGAAGGATACGGAGCTTTCCGACTGGCTTTCGGGAATGATAGGAAAAACTGATGAAAATCAGTAAAAAATGTTAAAGTTTTAATTTTTACTGCCGATATAACAATTGCAGTAATAGGCACTTATTTTGCAGGAGAAAGGAGGGTTTTGTATGTTGAATTCTCTTAATGGTGGCTATAATGTTTATAGTTCTATGAGCAATGTTCTTAACCAATGGTCAGATTTCCGTGTAAGCAAGAATCTCTACAAGGAGTATTTTGCAATGCAGAAGTCTGAGGAAACATCCTCCTCAGAAAGCTATATCCAGAAGCTTATAAACGGCTCTACGGAAAAGATTTATGAGGATAAGCTCGGCTCTCTCTCCAATGCCGTTTCCGAATCGGTTAAAAAGCTTGAATCAGCTTTTGCCGAGAATGAAGAAACGGGTGAAATTGACTACGATGCTGCGTATTCCGCAGCGGAAAGCTTCGTAAAGAGCTACAATGATTTTGTATCAGGTATCGGCTCTTCGGGCGACAGCACGGTTTCCAACAAGGATAGTTTTGTTACAGGCATGACAAATGCCTATACAACCCGTCTTGATAAGGTTGGTATCAGCGTAGGTTCAGACGGAACACTTTCCATTGACAAGGAAGCTTTCAATTCCGCCTCTGCTTCCCAGCTTGACAAGATTTTCGGAAAGGAAGATTCTTTCGCAAGCTTTATGGGTGAGCAGGCAAAGCAGCTGGAAGCGTATGCCGAAAGCGATCGTTACAATAAGCTCAATGCTTATAACCAGACAGGAAATATCACTAACATTGTAAATACAAGCGGTGCATATTTCAATATGTTAGGTTAAAATATGATTTTGTCATAGTGCCGTGACAGATGAAGCCGCATACGGTTATCCGTATGCGGCTTTTTATGTGAAAATTGGCTTAATTCTGCGAAAAAACACTTGCAAAATTTATCGAAAAGTGGTATAATAAATCCATTATAATGTTCTGTTGGACATTATAAGGTTTCAGGCGAAAGGATTTTTTATTTTATGGCACTCGATTTATTCAAATACGGTAAGGCAGGAAAGGGCGTTCAGAAGGGCGGACCCAAGAAAAAACCGTTCTTTCTTTTCTGGGAAATTTTCGGAAATAAGTTCTGGAAATTCTTTCAGATTAATCTGATTTTCACGCTTTTCTGTATTCCTGTTGTGACCTTCGGACCCGCACTTGCGGCTATGACGCAGGTTATGAGAAAATTCGTCATAGGCGAGCCTATATTCGTTTTCCACGAATTCAAGGAGGCATTCAAAAAGAATTTCAAGCAATCCATAGGCGTTGGCATAGTTGACCTTGGACTTGTCGTATTACTTATCTATAACATCAATTTCTATCTCGCAGCTATTGAAAGCGACCAGAGCTTCCAGAATAAAGCAATGCTTGCTTTATCTCTTGCATTCGGTTTTATTATTTATATGATGCATTTCTACATCTATCCGCAGATAGTTGCACTTAATCTGAAAATATCTCAGATTATAAAGAATTCGTTCATACTCATGATTGTCGGTATAAAGAGAAGTTTCGCAGGCTTTTTCTCCACAGCGGCAATTGTGGTTATAATGGCACTCGGTTATCCCTATTCTCTTCTTGTGCTCCCCCTCGTTCCTGCGGCGTGGATGTGCTTTATCGCAACCTTCTGTGCATATCCTGTAATACAGAAGCACATCATCGACCCTTATTACGAGGCAAGAGGAGAGAAAAACCCTGAATATGCCCGTTATGAAACAACGGATGAGGCACTTTTTGAAGACAAAGGTGGCTTTGAAGAACCTACTGATGCAACAGGTACAGGCAGAGAGGTTAAGCACACCAAAACCGACAAGGTAAAGCTCAAAGGAAAGGTTATCCGCTGAGACTTTACGTACAATGAAAGAGGTACATTATGAGAGCAGATTTGCATTGCCACACCACATTATCCGACGGCTCCCTTGGTATTGAGGAAGTTATCGCACAGGCAAAGAGAAACGAGATTGACTGTCTCGCCATTACCGACCACGACAATATGGCATCCACATCACGAGCAGTTGTTCTTGGCCAGCGCTATGGTATCAAGGTATTGCCCGCAGTTGAGATTTCCGCTGTGGATTCCAATCGCGGCAGAAAGGTACATATTCTTTGCTATATGCCTAAGAAACCCGAAAGACTTGAAGGGTTATGCCTGCGTACCTGTGAAGCAAGAAAACAGAGAGGCAAGAAAATGGCTCTCAAAGTTATGGAAAAGTACCCTATTGCACTTGAAAATATTGTCCGTTATGCAGCAGGCGGAAAGGCTATCTACAAATGCCACATCATGCATGCGCTCATGGACTACGGTTATACAACCGAGCTTTACGGTGAGGTTTATGAATCCCTTTTCAACGCTCAGTACGGCTTATGCGCCGAAGAAGTAAGACATGAAGCCGAGAATAACCCCGATGTACGTTTTGCCCTTGAACTTATCCGTTCCGCAGGCGGTACAGCGGTTATTGCGCACCCAAAGGTATATGACAGCTTTGACCTGATTGACGAGCTTGCAGCGGCAGGTAAGATTGACGGTATCGAGGTATATCACGAAAGTGCTGATGAGGCTTGTGAAAAGCGTCTTGAAGAAATGTGCGCAAAGCACGGTCTGTTTGCTACGGGCGGTTCTGATTTCCACGGCTTCTATAACCACTATGCAATTTCTCTGGGCTATAAGTTTACTCCCGAGGAATCCGTAAAGAAGATAATTGAAAAATTTGAAAGCTGATTAAATAAAAAGAACAAAAGAAAATAAAGGAGGCTTTTTCATGGACATAAAGGAAGAAGCACTTAAAAAGCACTACGAATGGCAGGGTAAGATTGAAGTTATCTCCCGTGCCCCCATTGAAACAAGAGAGGATTTATCCCTTGCATACACACCGGGTGTTGCACAGGCGTGTCTTGAAATAAAGGAGAAGCCTGAGCTGTCCTATGAGCTTACCAGAAGAAAGAATCTTGTAGCGGTAATTACCGATGGTACAGCGGTTTTAGGCCTTGGTGACATCGGCGGACTTGCAGGCATGCCCGTAATGGAAGGTAAGTGCTGTCTTTTCAAGGAATTTGCCGATGTTGACGCATTCCCTCTTTGCGTAAAGAGTAAGGATGTTGACGAAATCGTACATACAATCGAGCTTATTTCCGACAGCTTCGGCGGTATCAATCTTGAAGATATTTCCGCTCCCCGTTGCTTTGAAATTGAAAGAAGACTTAAAGAAAGCCTTGATATTCCCGTATTCCACGATGACCAGCACGGTACAGCGGTAGTTGTTGGTGCAGCTCTTATCAATGCCGCAAAGTGTGCAGGTAAGAAGCTGTCCGATTTACGCGTTGTAATCAACGGCGCAGGTGCCGCAGGTATCGCTATCGGTACATTCTTGCTTAAACTCGGTATCGGCGACTTGGTTATGGTTGACCTGTGCGGAATAATCAATCGTGATGATAATTATGAAAATCCTGCACATAATGAAATCAAGATGATTTCAAACAAGGATTGCCGTAAGGGTACACTTGCCGATGCAATGAACGGCGCAGATGTGTTTGTAGGTGTGTCAAAGCCGAATCTTGTTACAGATGAAATGGTAAAGAGCATGGCTGAAAAGCCCATTATCTTTGCAATGGCTAACCCCACTCCTGAAATTATGCCCGATAAGGCAAAGGCTGCCGGTGCATACATTGTCGGTACAGGCAGAAGCGACTTCCCCAACCAGATAAACAATGTACTTGTATTCCCCGGACTTTTCAAGGGCGCACTTTCTGTAAGCGCAAAGCAGATTACCGAGGAAATGAAGATGGCTGCGGCTTACGCTATTGCAGCGGTTATTCCCGATGATGAAATCACACCCGAAAATATTATAGCGAGTCCTCTTAATAAGGCGGTTGCATCAAGCGTTGCAAAGGCTGTTGCAGATTGCTGGACTCAGTCACAGAAATAAGAAAGGTAACATAAAATGACTTACGAATACACACCCAGGGGCGTATGCTCACGTAAAATGATAATTGAAATTGAAGACGGAATCTTAAAGGATATCCAGATTATCGGCGGTTGCAGCGGCAACTTACAGGGCATCAGCTCTCTTGTAAAGGGAATGCCTGTGGATGAGGTCATTGCCCGTCTCGAAGGTATCAACTGCGGCTTCAAGGGTACATCCTGCCCTGACCAGCTGGCACAGGCACTTAAAAAAGCAACAGAATAATGGAGCTTTGGGATATTCTTGACGAAAACGGTAATCCCAAAGGCTACACCCACGAACGCGGCAGGCCTGTTAAAAGCGGAGACTATCACCTTGTTGTAGGAATTATGGTAACTACTCCCGATAAACGTGTTCTGCTCACTCTCCGCCATCCTGATAAACGTCATGGTAACACATGGGAGATAACAGGCGGCTCTGCGGTAGCAGGCGAGGACAGTATTACCGCCGCACAGCGTGAGCTCAGTGAGGAAACAGGGATTGATATTCCAAAGGAAAGACTTGTGTTTATCAGAAAATATCTTGGTAAAAATGCGATTTACCATCTGTACCATGTTGAAGCGGATATTACTGAAAAGGATGTTGTTCTTCAACAGGGTGAAACCGTTGATGCAAGGCTTGTAACTGCGGATGAGTTTAAAAAGCTTACCGAAGAGGGAAAAATCTGTCCGCCCATAGTTGACAGACATTATAACGACATTTTAAAGGAACTTGAAACATGAAGATAGTAGCAGTTGACTTCGGCGACAGCCATACAGGTATTGCCGCAAGCGACTTTATGGAAATGCTTGCAACTCCTGTCTGCATAATCGATGAAAAAAGATTCGAGGTATGTGCAGATAAGGTTGCTGAAAAGATAAAGGAAATCGGCGGAGAAATGGTAGTTGTGGGAAATCCCATAAACATGAACGGAACCTACGGTCCCAGAAGTGAGAAATGCTGCCAGTTTGCAGAGCTGCTCCGCGAACGCCTCACAGTTGAGGTAGTTATGTGGGATGAGCGTTCCACAACGGTAACCGCCCACAACATGATGAACGAGGTCAATAAACGAGGCAAGAAGCGTAAGGCGGTAATCGATGCGGTAGCTGCGGCGGTTATACTTGAAAACTATCTTGCTTACAGAGCAAATCACAGATAAGGAAGAATTATGCGTAAAAAGTACAACAGGGAAGAAGAGGATAAGAAATTCCGGAAGCGTGTCAGACGCAACTGGATAATCACTCTCGTAACCCTTATTCTTATAATAATCTGCTATTATTTTGTGTGACTTGACATTTTCAGATTCATATGCTATTATAAATTTAATATTGAAAGACGAATGAGATATTCAGAGTAACGGATGCAAAGCCTTACAGAGAGCCGTGAGGGTGAAAATCGGCAGGAAAAGTACCGTGAAAGTGCGTTTATCCAGTCGGCAGGAGGAAGAAAGTATTCCTGTCCGTATCACCTGCGTTAAAGGTAATGAGCTTAATTTTTTAATTAAGGAAACGAAGTGGAACCGTGTCTATGACGCCTTCGTAACAGCATATGCTGTTACGAAGGCTTTTTGTTTTAGGAGAAATACTATGTTTTTCAAAAATATAAAAGAGGATATTGCGTCAATACGTGCGCGTGACCCTGCTGTTCACAGCGACCTTGAAGTGTTCTTCCTGTACCCCAGCTTCAAGGCAATCCGTGCATACCGCAGAGCGCACAAGCTTTACCTGAAAAAGCACTATTTCCTTGCTCGCTGGATTTCTCAGAATGCCCTTAAACGTACGGGTATTGAAATCCACCCCGGTGCAACTATCGGTAAGGGATTATTCATCGACCACGGAAGCGGTGTAGTTATCGGTGAAACCACAGAAATCGGTGACAACTGTACTATCTACCAGAATGTAACCCTTGGAGGTACAGGCAAGGACACAGGAAAGCGCCACCCCACCCTCGGCAATAACGTAATGGTAGGCTCAGGCGCAAGAGTACTTGGACCCTTCAAGGTTGGCGACAACGCAAAAATTGCCGCAAATGCGGTAGTGCTCAGCGAGGTGCCGCCCAACTCCACAGCCGTAGGCGTGCCTGCAAGAATAGTAAAGCGTGACGGCGTTAAGGTAAGCCCTGCGGCAGAGCTTGACCAGATTCACATTCCCGACCCTGTATCACAGCAATTCTGTTCTATGAATGCGCAGATAGACCTGCTTAATGCGAAAATAAAAGAGCTTGAAGAAAAGATTCAGAAATAAGAAAGGAAAAAAACTATGTATCTCTACAATACCGCAACAAGAAAAAAAGAAGAATTTATTCCCCGTTTTGAAGGAAAGGTAAGCATGTATACCTGCGGACCTACTGTATATCACTATGCACATATCGGTAATCTCCGCAGCTACATCATGGAGGACGTTCTTGAAAAGTATCTCCGTTTTATCGGCTATGATGTAAAGCGTGTAATGAACATCACCGACGTAGGACATCTCACAAGTGACGGCGATACAGGTGATGACAAGATGCTCAAAGGCGCAAAGCGTGAAAAGAAAACAGTAATGGAAATTGCTCAGTTCTATACCGATGCGTTTTTTGAGGATTGCAAAAAGCTCAACATCAAGCGCCCTGATGTAGTTGAACCTGCAACACAGTGCATTGATGAGTTTATCCGTGTAATTGAAAGTCTTATTGAAAAGGGCTTTGCTTATGAAGCAGGCGGAAATATCTATTTCGACACATCCAAGTTAAAGCAGTACTATATTTTCAATGATTTTAAGGAAGAGGACCTTGCGGTAGGTGTGCGTGAAGGTGTTGAAGAGGACTCCAACAAGCGCAATAAGGCAGACTTCGTTCTCTGGTTCACAAAGTCCAAGTTTGACGACCAGGAATTAAAGTGGGACAGCCCCTGGGGTATCGGTTATCCCGGCTGGCATATTGAATGCTCCTGCATCAGTATGAAGCATTTAGGAGAATACCTTGATATCCACTGCGGCGGTATCGATAATGCATTCCCACATCATACAAATGAAATTGCACAGAGTGAGGCATATCTCGGCCACGAATGGTGCAAGTACTGGTTCCATATCCTCCACCTCAACACCAACAGCGGTAAGATGAGTAAGTCAAGCGGCGAATTTTTAACTGTATCTTTACTTGAATCCAAGGGCTATGACCCTCTTGTTTACCGTTTCTTCTGCCTGCAATCCCATTACAGAAAATCTCTGGTATTTTCATATGAAAACCTTGATAATGCGGTTGTTGCATATAATAAGATTACATCGAAGATTGCGTCTATTATGAAGGAAGAACAGGGTGAGGTTGAGTCTACAAAGCTTACAGAGCTTACAGGTGCATTTGAAGAGGCTCTCAACAATGACCTGAATACTTCTCTTGCAATTACTGTTGTTCACTATGTTCTCAAAGCTGAGACAACTGCCGCAACAAAGCTTGCGCTTATCAAGGAGTTTGATAAGGTGCTTGGAATAGGTCTTATTGAAGCGGCTCAGAAGCAGCTTGAAAAACAGGAAAAGGGTGATGATATTCCCGCTGAGGTTGCTGAACTTGCCGCACAGCGTGCAGAAGCGAGAAAGACAAAGAATTTTGCACTTGCTGATGAGCTCCGCGATAAGATTACCGCAATGGGCTATATTATTGAGGAAACAAGACAGGGCACTACAATCAAAAAGGCTTGACTAAATGCCTGAATTATATTATAATAGAGACACCATAGGAAATATATGCCTATGGTGTCATTTGTTTATGTGAGGACTCTATGAAGAAGATTTTTATAATAATTGTTGCACTTAGTGTTATAATTGCTGTTGTGATGATTACAACCCTTATGGGCGGTGAAGGTTATAACGCAATGAAAAACTATAATTTTGATGAAATGGATCTGGTTCAGCTTGAAGAACCCAAGGAAAACCAGCCGGTTGCGGTTATCGATACCAGCGAAGGCGTGATTACCGCAGTTCTTTATCCCGAATATGCTCCCAACACTGTTGAGAATTTCATCAATCGTGCAAATGAAGGTTATTACAACGGAAAATCGGTGTATGCTATTATAAACGAATGTCTGTTTATGACTGGCGCATATAACGAAGAAGGTACTCAGGGCTTTACCAATGACGGTAACCCTATTGCCAATGAAAACAACGTAGACCTGTGGACTTTCAAGGGTGCCCTTTGTTCTTACAGCGGCCAGACAGGTTACGGCGACAGCCGCTTTTACATTGTTGATGAGTTTCCAATTACCGAAGAGGAATACGCAGAGCTTCGTTCAAGAAAAGACGACGACGGCAATCAGATAGTACCCGAAGAGCTTCTCGCCGCCTATGAGGAGCATAAGGGTATAATTCACCTTGCGGGAATGCATACAGTATTCGGCCAGACAATCGACGGCTTTGAGGTTGTTGAAAAAATCTGCGACAGCGAGTATGATTCCAAGACAATGCGACCCGTTGATAATATCGTAATCAACTCTGTTACAATCACGGAATACCATGCTGAGAAGGAGGAATAATCCATGAAGCATCTTTTCAGAAAAATAAGTGCCGTTATTCTTAGCGGTGCAATGCTTTTGACACTTTCTGCCTGCGGCGAAGAAAAGAAGCCGGTGGGAAATATCGGAGATGTAACGCTTACAGAGGGTGATGTATATGCCGTGATAAAGATAATGGATTACGGCGAGATTACCGCAAAGCTTTTCCCCGAGGTAGCTCCAAATTCCGTGGCAAAGTTTACAGAACTTGCCGAGCGCGGATTCTATGACATGAAAACCATACACAGAGTTATTGATAATTACGCAATACAGGGCGGTTCTCTAAACGGTGACGGCACCGATGGAACAATTCCGGATGCTGATTATGTGGCAATTGAAACCAGTGAATATGCGAGACATTTCTACGGTGCCCTTTGCTTCGCAGCCAACTCAAAGGGAAGCTTCTCCCAGTTCTGTATAGTTGATAACAATACACCCCAGGATATTGCAGGCGCAATTGCATCTCTTGAAGGCCAGCTTGCCGATGAGTCCATTGCTTCAAGGCTTACGGCAGAGGATAAAGCGTATTACACCGAATATCTCAACAAGCTTAAAAAGATACCCGCTGAGGTAGTTGAGAAGTACAACTCAAAGGGTGGTCTTTATTACCTTGACGGAACGGAAACGGTATTCGGACAGGTAATTGACGGATACAGCGTTTTAGAGGAAATAACCGCAAGCGAGGTTGTTACCGGAAATGCTATTGATGACGAAAGAGGCATTGCTTCAAAGCCGATTTATTCAATAGTAATCGAGTCTGTGGAAATAATCAGGATTCAGCCTGTGGAAACAGAGGATACCAAAAAATCCACAAAGAAAACAACAACTACAACCACAACTCAGGTCAATGCTGAAACGCTCACCACTACTACAATACCCGAAACCACACCTGAAACAACCACTCAGGTACCCATCGAAACTCTTGTGAGTATCGGATAATATATGTGTTGATTTTTGTGCATATTATCCAAAAACGGAATATGGTGTTGAAATCGGAAAAAAACGGCAGTTTCAGTAAAAATAATGAAAACTGCCGTTTTTTGCGTTTAAAACGGGCTTTTTCAGGGGCCATATTTTTTATGAACGGAATAAAGTCTGATTTATCGTCAAATATATATAGTGAAAATGTAGATTTTATTGAAAAAGCCTTTTCTTTTTGAAGATATTGTGATATAATATGTATTACCAGCGTGTGCTGTGTTTTTGCATTTCCCGATGATATGGCGGTATAAGGGCCTTTCATCTTATATAAATAACCCTTACGGGTGAAAAAAGAGGTAAGATTTTGGAAAAATTTATTATAAACGGCGGTAACCGTCTTACAGGAGAGGTTGAGATCAGCGGTGCCAAGAATGCTGCTGTTGCAATTATTCCTGCGGCTATACTTGCAGATGAGCCTTGTATATTAGAGAACGTTCCTAATATCAATGACGTATCCATTGATCTGAGAATTCTCCGTGAGCTTGGCGCAGAAGTAACGGTTATTAATAATTCTACTATCCGTATCGATCCTAAAAATGTACGTGATGTTGCAGTTCCCTATGAGCTTGCACGTTCTATGAGAGCTTCCTATTATTTCCTCGGAACTCTTCTTTCTAAATTCCGTCATGCCAGAGTACCTATGCCCGGCGGCTGTGACCTTGGTGACAGACCTATGGACCAGCATCTCAAATGCTTCCGTGCATTAGGCTCTAATTATACAATTGAACACGGTATCGTTGAGCTCAATGCTGATTTCCTTTTCGGAACACAGATTTATTTCGATAAGGTTTCCGTTGGTGCAACTATAAACGCAATGCTCGCCGCTGTAAAAGCAGAGGGGCTTACTATACTTGAAAATGCGGCTAAGGAGCCTCATATTGTTGACCTTGCGAACTTCCTCAACTCCATGGGTGCTGATATCATGGGCGCAGGTACTGATGTAATCAAAATCCGTGGTGTTTCAAGACTTCACGGTGCAACATATTCTATTATTCCCGACCAGATTGAAGCAGGTACATTTATGATTGCCGTTGCCGCAACAAAGGGTGACGCACTTATCAAGAATGTTATCCCGAAGCATCTTGAACCTATTACTTCAAAGCTTCGTAAGATCGGTGTTGTTGTTATGGAATACGACGACAGTATCCGTGTAATCGGTCAGGACCGTTATGAGAGAATTACTGTAAAGACTATGCCTCACCCTGGCTTCCCCACAGATATGCAGCCTCAGCTTGCTGCACTTCTTACGCTTGCAAAGGGTACAAGTATCATCAATGAGGGCATTTTCGACAATCGTTTCCGTTATGTAGATGAGCTTCGCCGTATGGGTGCAGACATATCCGTTGACGGCAATGTTGCAATGATTGAGGGTGTAAGCCACCTTACAGGCGCACCTGTCAAGGCATCCGACCTTCGTGCCGGTGCAGCACTTATTATTGCAGGTCTAAGCACAAATGGTACAACTGAAATTGACGATATTTACCATATTGAAAGAGGCTATGAAAATATGGATGAAAAGCTTCGTAAGATGGGCGCAGATATCGTAAAGCGCGAAATTTCCGCAAATATCCGTAAGGCGCTTTGATTATATCCGGCTGCAAGAGCAACGCTCTTGCAGCTTTTTGTATATGGTTTCAGAAAGGGTTGAAAAGATGAAGATAACATCGCTTTGCAGTTCCAGTAAGGCGAACTGTACTTACATAGAGCATAACGGCGAGGGAATAATTGTTGACATAGGTTGCAGCTTTAAGGCTCTTAAAGAGGGGTTGTTGAAAATTGATCGGACTGTTGAGAATATAAAGGCTGTATTTATAACCCACGAGCACAGTGACCATATTTCAGGCCTCATGCAGCTTACAAAGAATCTTGATATTCCTGTATATGCTTCTGAGGGCACCCTTATGCGTATAACTGATGAAAATAAGGTGTTTACTCATAAGAATCTTCATACCACAGATGAGATATCAGGTGCGCCTGTAAGCTTTACTGTAAATGCCTTCCACACCTCCCATGACAGTGCGGAAAGTACAGGCTATACTGTTAATACAGGAAGCGTTAAGGCGGCTATATGCACAGATACGGGGCAGGTTACGGAGGAAATCAGAACAAACCTGCTTGGCTGTCGTTTTGTGTTGCTTGAATCGAATTATGACCCGATAATGCTCACCCGCAATATAAAATACC
The DNA here is from genome assembly GCA_045579565.1 of Ruminiclostridium sp. GTDB lineage: Bacteria > Bacillota > Clostridia > Oscillospirales > Ruminococcaceae > Ruminiclostridium_E. The sequence goes on along the minus strand of JAZNML010000046.1, from coordinate 6,004 downwards.
CGCCTGTTTTAAAGGAGCGTATACGCTCAGAAAGAGGACATCTTTCCAACGGCCAGAGCGGTGTGTTTGCAAGGGAGCTTATAAAAAGCGGTACAGTATCTCTTCTGCTGGGGCATCTGAGCCAGGAAAACAATACACCTGATATTGCCTACAAAAGCATGGTGGATAATCTTCTTTCTGTCGGTGCACAGATTAACCGTGATTATCTGCTGAATATTGCCGAGGTTACAGGAAGCGGAAGGACAATAGTAGTATGAGCTTTCATTTCAGCGATGATAATAAGCGTTATCACACATTGAATTATCATAATAAGCATACATATGGCGGCAGGATTTACAAAGCGGTAATTGATGCAGGCCTTACCTGTCCCAATATTGACGGTATATGTGGTAAGGGCGGTTGTATTTTCTGCGACGGCGGAAGCGGTTATTTCACCACAGGCTGTATAAGTGTAACTGAACAGCTGAGACGTGAAAAGGAGCGCATTACCGCAAAGAATCCAAATGCTGAGATAGTTGCATACTTTCAGGCGCATACAAACACCTACGCTCCACCTAAGGTACTCAGAAAGCTTTACAGCGAGGCGGTGGATTTCGGGGTAAGCGGTATTGCCATAGCCACCCGAGGTGACTGTATAACCCCTGAAATCATTGCTGTGATAAAGGAGCTGCCTGTTCCCGTGACGGTGGAACTGGGGCTTCAAAGCGTGCATGATAAAACCGCCTTGCTTATCAACAGGGGACATACCTATGCACAGTATTTAGAGGGGTATGACCTGCTTAAAAGCGCAGGAATACGTGTCTGCGTGCATATAATAAACGGCTTGCCTCAGGAGACAGCCGAGGATATGCTTGAAACTGCGGAGATTCTGGGAAAGCTTAGCCCCGACGGAGTAAAGATACATCTGCTCCATGTGATACGCGGTACTAAGCTTCACGAAATGTACGAGAAGGGGGAATACACCCCTCTTACAAAGGAAGAGTATATTGATATAACAGTCCGCCAGCTTGAATTATTACCGCCTGAAACGGTAATTGAGCGGATTACAGGCGACGGCGACAAGTCAAAGCTGATTGCACCCTTGTGGAGCATGGATAAGATTTCTGTGTTGGGCGGAATAGATAAGGCGCAGAAAGAACAAGATAGTTATCAGGGTAAAAGATATAAAAAAAGCAGGGCATAAGCCCTGCTTTTTGTTATTTATTCGCTCACAAGCTTCTTGAAATGCTCGCCGCGCTCTTCAAAATTCTTGTAGAAACCGTAGCTTGCAGCTGCGGGGGATAAAAGGCAACGTACCTTTGTTACTTCTTTTGCGTGTCTTACAGCGTCTGCAAGATTCTCTGCCTTGTAGATGCTGCGTTTTCCTCCGTCAAGCTCCGGGAAAATACGATAACCGCTGTCTTTCAGGAGTATTACGTTATCAATATCCGAGCCGTTTATGAAATCCACAAGCTCGGTATAATCAATACCTCTGTCCATACCACCGATGATAATTGTGTCAACCTTGTCAAAGGATTTCACTGCGGCAATTGCGGTACTGGGACAGGTACTTATACTGTCATTGATGTACTGAACACCACCATATACGCCTACGTTTTCGAGACGGTGGGGAAGTCCCGTGAATGTAGCAACCGCCCTGAGAGCCTCATCCTTGTCACAGCCCAGAGTGAGAGCAATACACATAGCGATACCGATGTTATAGAAATTGTGGTGTCCGATAAGCTTTGTATTGATACCCGAAAGCTGAATTTCAATTCCGTTTATGTTAAGCATATCTTCGGTTACGAAGATATCTGCCTCACCGCAGAGACTTGCGGTAAGTACATCACAACCGATTTTCTCATGCACGCAGTCCGAACCGATAATAAGTGTGCCGTTTTCGTTCATGTAGTGGTAGATGTTTTCCTTTGCGCCACGGTATGCATTGAAATCAACATAGTGGTCGAGATGCTCTTCAAATACATTCAGAAGAACAGCAATATCAGGAGAAGCCTGCACGTATTCGAGCTGGTGGCAGGACATTTCACAGACGATAATTGTATCCTCCTCAAATTCGCCTATGCGCTCAAGGGGTGGGATACCGATGTTACCGATGAGTATTGCATTCTTACCGCATTCTTTCAGAATGTGACAGGTAAGAGAGGAGGTTGTGGACTTACCCTTTGTGCCTGTAATACCGATAAGGGTATTGTTTCTGAAACGAAGGAGAAGGTCTGTCTGGCTGGTAATCTTTGCCTTTATGTCGTCTGAAACCATATCGAGAAGGGCAATACCGGGAGATTTCATGATTATATCGAATTTATCGAGACAGTCCAGATAGTTTTCTCCAAGGTAAAGCTCGTAATTTTCAAGCTCTTCGGTAGGTGTGAGATTTTTGTCTGCAATACCGATAGTGCAATCTATGTTTTTAAGTATATCGAGAGTTGAGCGGCCTTCTCTGCCGAGACCGAGAATAAGCACGCGTTTTCCTTTAAAGAAATTTTCCAGCTTTTTTAACATATTATTTTCCTCTCAGAAGCGGTAAAAGTTCCGCCGGTACAAAGTTGTCATTATCGAAAAAGTTATCAAGAGACGGAATATCAAAGCCGCCGGTTTCCTTATATCCGTAGTAGGATTTAAGTAAAGCGGGAGGATTATTTTTCCGTAACGCAAGAGACATTTCCAGGGACAAACGAACCTCGCTCTTTGTTCCCACACATTCAAAGGGTTTATCCTTGCCGTCGAGGACAAGTCCGTCGAACATGGGTAAAAATTCAGGGTTATCCAGCATGTTACAGCCAAAAATTTTTACAAGAACATCGTCTGTAAGGAATGCTGAAAGCAATATATAAACGTAAAGACACTTAGCACATTTACCGCACCAGGTATCAGTTTTACTACCCAGATTACAGCTCTGGAAAACGGGAAAGTATTTTGGGTATTTTACAAATTCTCTTGCAATCTGCCATTCGCTCCAAGGACGAAGCAGACTGAAATATTCAGGACAGGGGAGGAAGTATCTGTTTGTGTATTCTCTGAAATCCCGTTCAAATTCAGTGCTTTTGCTGTACTGGTGGTTGATTTCGGCACCTGTTACATAGGTTTCGTTTGCGCTGCTTTCGTTGGAAAGGGCGATATATTTTTTTCCTGTAAGTACTGCGCAGACGTAGGAGGAGAAGGCAACAATTGCGGAAAAAGGAGTATGTCCGTTGAGCCAGCCAGCCGCATTTCTTTCAAGAAGCCCCTTGTCAATAGTACGTGTAAGACCGATTATCTTGTTGTCCTCATATCCTGCTGTATGTGCGCAATTTAGGGTAGCACCTCTGGGATTAATAATATAGCAAAGATTGTCATCCTTCATACCGCTGAGAAGTTCAAGGGTAACGACGCTGTCCTTACCGCCGCCAACGGCAATAAGCGAGCCCTTACGCTGAACATTGTCCTCGCTGAAACGGGGAACATCTGCGCTTTCTGGAATTATATCCATAAAGCTGTCTCTGTCGATATCGATACCGTTCCTGTAAAAGAACTCCGAAAGACCGTTATAGTACAGCTTTTTCCACCATTTTATCTGATAGTCGTCAAGGGCACCGCACTTCACAAGAACAGTGGGAGGGCAGGCGCATTTCCAGTAGCTTACAAGCTCCGCCATACCTAAGGAGAAGACCATGGTCTCAAGGAGCTTCATGTCGGTTTTGTCGGAAATGTAGCTTCCGTTCCATTTCCAGTAAGGGTTGAAATGATACTCGCCTATGGAGAAATGGAAGGAAAAGCCTTCGTTATCTATCTCGTAGCTGTGGTAGATAAAAACGGGATTTTCTTCTCTTAGCTGTATAAATTTTTCCAAGGTCACACCGCCTTTCGTAAAGGGTAATTAACAGAACCCTCCGTCAACTCCCAGAATCTGTCCTGTGGCAAATCTGTTCTGTTCAAAGAAACGTGCCGCATGGGCGATTTCTTCGGGACTACCGATTCTGCATAAGGGCGTTGAGTCGGTAAGCTCCGCCATTTCTTCTTCGCTCAGGTGAGCATTCATTCTGCTTTCAATAACGCCGGGAGCAATACAGTTTACCCGTATATCAGATGGTCCCAGCTCCTTTGAAAGTGCCTTTGTAAGTCCGATTACACCTGCCTTGGCGGCTGAGTAATGCACCTCGCAGGATGCACCGTAAACGCCCCATACAGATGAAATATTGATGATAGAGCCGGACTTGTTGTGCACCATAGCGGGAACAACCTCACGGGTAAGGTAGAATACTCCCGAGAGGTTTACGCCTATCATCTGTGCCCAGTCCTCATCTGTAATATCGGTAAAAAGCTTTATCTGAGAGATACCCGCATTGTTTACGAGCAGGGCGCAGTTCTTTACATAGGGGGAAATTTTCTTGATTTCCTCGGGTTTACTGATGTCGCATTTTACAGCTGTTGCGCCGTATTTTTCGGACAGGCGTTCAGCTTCTGCTACATTGCTGTTGTAGGTGAAAACCACATCGTAATCCTTTGAGAATTCGGCAACAAGTGCTTTTCCGATAGCACCTGTGCCGCCTGTTATAATTGCAGTTCTGTTCATTTTATTACCAGCTCGTTAGCCTTATTCACCTTAATGGTTATTTTTTTGAGAGGTGTATCTGCTTCAATAATAAGACTTGCAACCTTATCTTCAATCTGCTTTCTGATAACCTTACGGATATCTCTGCCACCGTACTTTCCGCCGTGAGCCTTTTCAGCTATCCACTTATAAGCTTCGTCAGAAATGGTAAGCTTTATGCCGTTTTCTTCAAGGGCAAGTGTCATATCTTCAAGCATGAGCTTTGCAATATCCGCATAGCTTTCCACGGAGAGAGGCGAGAACACTACGATTTCGTCAACTCTGCCGATAAATTCGGGGCGGAGGAATTCTCTCAGTGCCTTCATGGCCTTTTCCTTGGAAATATCGCCTGCGGTTTTACCGAAGCCGAGACCTGTGGAATTATCAGATGAACCTGCATTTGAGGTCATGCAGATAATTGTGTTTTCAAAGTTTACGCTTCTGCCGTGGGAGTCGTTTACCTTACCCTCGTCGAGAATCTGTAAAAGAATGTTCATTACATCAGGATGAGCCTTTTCGATTTCGTCAAAAAGGATAACCGAGTATGGTCTGCGGCGTACCTTTTCAGTAAGCTGTCCGGCATCATCAAAGCCCACATATCCGGGAGGTGAACCGATAATTTTGGAAACGCTGTGCTTTTCCATATATTCGGACATATCCAGTCTGATAAGGGGTTCAACACCGCTGAAAAGCTCCTCGGCAAGTACCTTTACAAGCTGGGTTTTACCTACACCGGTAGGGCCGACGAAGATAAAGGAGGCAGGTCTGCGCTTAACGGAAAGCTGAACTCTTGTACGCTTTACCGCTGCGGCAACTGTTTCGCAGGCTTCGTCCTGACCGATAATCTTTTCTTTGAGCACATCTTCGAGCTTTGCAATCTTCTTGAATTCAGTCTCCATAATCTTCTTTGCGGGTATTCCTGTCCACATTTCGATTACGGTAGATAAATCCGAAGCGGTAAGCTCAACATTTTCAGCAAGAGGCTGGATAGCCTTTAACTTTTCATCATTCTTAGCCCTTTCAGTCTTTATCTGAGCCAGCTTTTCGTAGTCGATTTCCGTCTCGTTCATAAGCTCGGACTCTTTTGCTTCAAGAGTCTTATTTTCCTTTGTGAGACGCTCGAAATCAGTAAGCTCGACACTTCTGATACTTGCACAGGCTGATGCCTCGTCTAAGAGGTCAATTGCCTTATCAGGCAGGAAGCGGTCTGTGATATATCTTTCCGAAAGGGTAACGCAAGGGCGGATAAGACCTTCGGAAATCTTGATTTTGTGGTGGTTTTCGTAGTAATCCTTGATGCCTTTGAGAAGCTCAACAGTCTCGTCAACAGAGGGTTCAAGGACAGTTACAGGCTGGAAGCGGCGTTCAAGTGCACTGTCCTTTTCGATATGCTTTCTGTATTCGTTGAAGGTAGTAGCGCCGATAACCTGTAATTCG